>CAZLTN010000237.1:0-1607 GCA_964562455.1 uncultured Cytophagales bacterium | reverse complement strand
AAGGGGGTGGGGTCAACATCACCGGATTGGGGGTCAATATCGCCGGAATCTACAGCTACATCTTCTAATGTATATGTCCTCATGGTCCATGTACTATATAAGTTGCCGACAATATTGACTGCGAGAGATATACGATCTTTCCAAAAAAAAAGTTCATCGGCTCTAAAAAAAATCAAAACGCATATTGTTTATCCGTTTTCCTGGGAGAAGGTTACAGCATCAATCAACTATAACTGTTATCCTGGACTTTCTCTATCTCATGGCAAAGAATCAAAAGCAGCCTGAAGAATACAAAACCATCCAAACCCCTGAGAGGAAATCGGACTCTGAAAAAGATGCTATAAGGAAGTTGTTAGGATGGTTTTCGGACGATCTCACAAGGCAACCTCAGAATTGTGTTTACAAAAATCGGACCCTAGATGACTGCGATATAACGGTCTGATTCACATATTTTTATGAGCATAAAAAAAGGAGACAACTACTGTGTAGTGTCTCCTTAAGTGGAGAAGCGGGATCACAGTCGAACACCTTATTCCGTTTTTAACTTTTTTGGATGATATTAAATAACTGAAAATCAACCGCATATATACATATTGTTTTTTCTAAGAGAATAAGCCTTACGGTTAGATTCGGTTTTTGTTAAACAAATTAAAATGATACTATCTGGGCATGCCCTTTTCATTCGACTACTTTTACATCACATGAAAGGGTAACGGAGGTAATAAAGGGTAACGGAGGTAATACTGTATAAGGACGGGTAGGCATTAGGGATTGCAACCGGTACAGATTGCCCGTAAAGTACTGTATCCCATGCTCTTTCCCTAATTTGATGAAAAACCTGTTAGTAGGATTTTTATGAACAAAACAGATCGTATAGTTTATTGCGCTTATTGTGGTATCAAGCCGGCCGAAACCCGGGATCACATTCCGCCGAAAGGTATTTTCAACAAACCAAGAACCGACAATCTTATAACCGTCCCGGCTTGCAGCACGTGCAACCACGGATTCTCGTCCGATGATGAACTATTCAAAGTGTATATGGGATTTCATGCAGCCGGGTCCGGTGCCAATGGTGAGAAGCTATTTAAGAAAGGAGCCGTCCCTACACTCAAACGAAAGAAAGGCCTGATCGGTAAAATTATGGGTACCTCTCAAAAAGTAGTCGTCGAGGGGCGTGAATACTATCAGGTACAATGGAATTCCGATCTCTATGATCGTTTGGTGGAACGCATCGCCAGAGGCCTGTTTTTTCACCACTTCGGCAGAAAGGTACCCGAACACTGTCAAATTGAAGTCACATGGCAACCCCGGTTCCCTGATTCAGACATTTTTAGAGAAACCAATATGTTTTCAATAGCTCATGGTGACTTCAAGTACTCTTTTGCTAAGGATGAAGACAGCTACTTTAGTATATGGGTCTTTGAGTTTTATCAAAGTCTTTGGGCTACAGCCGCCATTGTAGAACCTGATTAAATTACTTTCACTAACGATGCTCAAAGCCAACCCTGACCTGCCCGCGAAACGGAGCAGTAGAGATCAGCGTTTAACATTCGATCATACCTGTCCAAAATAAAACCTGAAAGCGCATAAAAAAGGGAGACTCTCAC
>CAZLTN010000236.1:0-1778 GCA_964562455.1 uncultured Cytophagales bacterium | reverse complement strand
TCATCAATGCTCTGGAGCAAATCAGCAAACTGAAGATCGGAAGCCTTCATACCGCAAAATTTTGATAGGGCTAATTTCTGTTAAACGCTCATTACCTGGTTTTTATTAGGTTTTATACCGGAAATGAATGTCTCAATATCTTTTTCCAGGTCGGTGCTCTCCTGCAGGACACGGATAAATGCGCTGCCGATAATCGCCCCGTTGCCATACCGGCTCGCTTTCAGGAAAGATTCACGGTCTTTTATCCCAAAACCGATCAGCCGCGGATTCTTCAGTTTCATCTGGTGAATCCTTTCGAAATAGGCTTCCATATTCACGCTGACCCCGGTTTTAGCACCGGTGACGCTGGCAGAAGAAACCATGTAGATAAACCCGCTCCCTGCTTCATCGATCAGCCGGATACGTTCAGGCTTCGTTTGTGGGGTGATAAGGAAAATGTTCAGCAGCCCGTACTGATCGAAAAGAGCTTTGTAATGGGCCAGGTACTCCTCGACCGGCAGGTCAGGCAGGATCAGCCCGTCTACACCGGCTTCGGACGCATCTCTGCAGAAACGCTCGACACCGTATTGGACAACGGGGTTAAAGTAACCCATCAGCAGGACGGGAAGTGAGATTTCGCTGCGCATATCGCGAAGCTGCTCCAGGAGAAGCCGTATGCTCATCCCGTTTTCCAGGGCCTTCTGGTTACTGTCCTGGATGGTTTCACCATCTGCAACAGGGTCTGAATAGGGCATACCGATCTCTACCAGGTCAGCGCCGGCATCCTGGAGCGCCCGCAAAACCCGACGCGTATCCGCCAGTTCGGGGAAGCCTGCGGTAAAATAAACATTCAGCAGTCCGTCCGCGTCTTTTGCGTGCTGTTCGAATAATTGTGAAATCCGGTTGCTCATTTTTCAGCCCAATAATCGACTACGAGAGCCTTGTCCAGGTGGGGTTTTAAAATTTCTACGAATTCTTTATGCTTAGGGTGGGGAAGATACACCGCCCTGTCTTCTTCAGAAGTAAAGCTTACAAAGAAAACATGAGTAAAGCCGTTATCCAGGCCTTCCGGGCTGTTATTGGTTCCCCATTCGAAGCCCTTGATTTCAGGTATTTCGTTCTGAAGGTTGCGAAAGGCAGCCTCTACAGACTTGACATTCTCTACGGAAGAAGAATCCTTAAACTTGAATAATACAACGTGTCGCAGCATTTTCTGATCTGGGATTTGGGCCTCTTCCTTCGGCGACTCAGGCTGGGTGCAGGAAAATGTCGCGAGGAACAAAAGGCTGATAACGGATAAGAACAGGATGTTTTTCATTTATATAAAATTGAGGCGATTAGGTTGATGTGATGATTAGGTGATGTGATGATTAGCTCTCCCTCGTCTCCTGACGAAGGGAGGGTGACAGCCGGTCTCTGACCGGAACTACTTACCGGTCAGAGACCGTTTTTCGCGCTTCTACTGTCAGAAGACGGAGAAGAACTGATATCGTCCCGCAGGGTCGTCTCACAGTTCATAACTCATAGTTTAACTCCCCCTAGCCCGAGCAATGAAGGCATTCCTCCTCATTATTGCCCTTGGCGCGGTCGAATTGCCCCAGTTTTTCCTTTATTTCGAGTATTTCATCCTCTTTTTCACAACGATCAAAAAGAGATAATGCTCCCGAGGAGACTTCTTCTTCCAATGCTTTCAGCCTGAGCCTGAGGTCGAAGACTTCTGGTAATGTTAATGCAGACATATTCTTCTGACGATTATATTTTGTAGATTCTAACAAATATAATGAATACTTTATTCAATA
>CAZLTN010000235.1:0-1815 GCA_964562455.1 uncultured Cytophagales bacterium | reverse complement strand
TCAGTCATCCCGTTATGATAACGGTATACCCGGATTCGGGGAT
This sequence comes from uncultured Cytophagales bacterium, assembly GCA_964562455.1. Classification (GTDB taxonomy): domain Bacteria; phylum Bacteroidota; class Bacteroidia; order Cytophagales; family Spirosomataceae; genus Ravibacter. Next base: position 1,772 of record CAZLTN010000235.1, on the reverse strand, counting down.
TAAAAAATTCGGGTTTATTACCCAGCATGACCTCAGCGATTTCAATATCGAGGGGCATATAGCGGTTTATCTGCCGCATGCCTATGCTTTTTCGGGACAATTGGTGATTGTACCGAAGGAGCATGTGAAGTTGCTGGATGCGTCGAGCACCGATATTATGAAAATGATTGTATCCGGTGGAGTTTCAATGAGAGATAAAGCGCCTGATGAAAGGGTAGGAGAGGATGACGGGGAGGAGGCGACGGAATGAGAGCGTCGGGGTGAAGGAAGAGAAAGTCGGAGGAGGGCGAGCGGATGAGGATAATTTTTAATTAATGAACTATGATTAAGGAAGCGAATTTTCTCAGCAGCAATACGGAATATGAAAAGTGCCCGCCGCCAATTTTGCCGGAGTATGCCTTTATAGGGAGGTCGAATGTAGGCAAGTCTTCGCTGATCAATATGCTCACCGGCAGGGCTAAGCTGGCAAAGATTTCTTCTACACCCGGAAAAACACAGCTTATAAATCATTTTGAAATAGACCGGGAGTGGTACCTTGTAGATTTGCCGGGCTATGGTTACGCGAAGATCGGCAGGGCCGATCGTGAAAAATGGCAGAAAATGACCTACGATTACCTGTTCAACAGGTCTAACCTGGTTTGCATGTTTGTCCTGGTAGACAGCCGTCATGATCTTCAGCGGAGCGACCTCGAATTTATGCAGACGCTGGCGGAGCGGAATATTCCTTTTAACCTGGTTTTTACCAAGACCGACAAGCTGAAAAAAAGCCAGGCGGAAGGGGCGATCCGAAACTATATCAGGCAGATGCTGGAATTTTGGGAGGAGGTTCCGCGTTATTTTGTAACCTCCTCCGAGAGTGGTGAGGGACGGGCTGAACTTTTGAAAGCTATTCAGGAGTACAATCAATTATTTACAGAAAGCAGGAAGGTTTAGGTTGTTTGAAGGATTTACTTTCTTTTAATTTGCGCCTGAATTTATTCCACGTACTAAAAAAACATGAGCGAAAGTAAGGAGAACGTACAAGAGAAAGAAAAAGACTTTTTACAGGACATAGCAAATATTTCAGGTAAGCCGGGTCTGTTTCGTATTTTAAAGCCCGGGAGGTCGGGGGTGATTATTGAAACACTTGACGATAAGCGCGAGAGAAGCATGGCTTCGGCTTCGGCGAAAGTCTCGATTCTCAAGGATGTTTCTGTTTATGTAGAAGATGATAACCAGGAGTCGGTGCCTTTGGGCGATGTTTTCCTGAAGATCAGGGAGGTTCTGGGCGAACAGTTGCCATTTGATCCCAAGAAGGTTTCGGATGTCGATTTGCGGGACAGCTTCGAGAATGTACTGCCCAGTTTCCACAGGTCGAAGGTCTATACCTCGGACATAAAGAAGATTTTCACCTGGTATGCCGTGCTTTCTGAGCAGTTGCCTGAATTTTTTGAAAATCAGCCTGCTGAAGGTAGCGCTTCCGAAAAAGAGGAGGCTGGTGAGTAGTTTTTGAAATGTGTTTATTAAAATAATTTGCTGAATTGTTTTAATATTAAATACCACGATTTCCCCGAAATATTTAACTTTCGGGGAAATAAGTTGCTAAGGTAGCTTCAGTCAAATTGAGTGACGATGTTCATAAATAAAATAAGCCATTATCTGCCTAAAGAAGTAATTGGCAATGAGTATTTTACAAAGCTGAATAACCTGTCGAGTGACTGGATAATAGCCAGAACCGGGATTCACGAGCGTAGAAGAACATCGGAGGGAGAGAATACTTCAACAATGGCTGT
>CAZLTN010000234.1:0-1979 GCA_964562455.1 uncultured Cytophagales bacterium | reverse complement strand
GGCAGATCAGAACTACCAGCTCCTACTGAATCCCCCAGGTCCTGACCGAAGCAAGGGTAGGTGGTTGTAGCGGTGAGATTCTTGATTTGCCTTTTTTTGTTTAAAGTCTTTCTTTCTCTACTTTTGCTGAGTTTATTACGTATTTCTTCTCATTATTATAAATTACGATTTCTGAATCCATGAAGTTTTTTATTGATACTGCAAACCTCAATGAAATCAGGGAAGCGCAGGCTTTGGGCGTTCTTGACGGCGTTACAACCAACCCGTCTTTAATGGCAAAAGAAGGTATTGCCGGCAAGGATAATATCCTGGGGCACTATAAAGCCATTTGCGACATTGTCGGCGGCGATGTAAGCGCGGAGGTGATTTCTACCGACTACGAAGGAATTATCAAGGAAGGGGAGGAACTGGCCGAAATCGACGAGCACATTGTAGTAAAGGTGCCCATGATCAAAGACGGTGTGAAGGCGCTGAAATATTTTTCCGGCAAGGGAATCCGTACCAACTGTACGTTGATATTCTCGGCCGGGCAGGCTTTGCTTGCAGCTAAGGCGGGGGCAACTTATGTGTCTCCCTTTATCGGTCGTCTTGATGATATTTCTTTTAACGGGGTAGACCTGATTGAGCAAATAGTCGCGATTTATCGTAACTATGATTTCGAAACGCAGGTTCTGGCGGCATCGATCCGTAACCCTATTCATATTTTGCAATGCGCCGAGATCGGGGCAGATGTAATGACAGGGCCTTTGAGCGCTATCCTGGCTTTGCTCAAGCACCCGCTTACTGACTCCGGCCTGGAGAAGTTCCTGGCAGATTACAAAAAAGTGAACGGGTAAAACACTTTTTAAGACATAATATTATATTGGGGTCAATTCGTGCCGGAACAGGTAGATTTGACCCTTTTTTCAATCAATCTCTAACAAACAGGCATTTAATCATTTCAGACTATGAACATGCTGCAGGATCCTGTCGTTGTAGTGGAGGGAGCCGATATTTACCAGGGAGACAAGCCCGTTCTGAACGATGTGAATTTTAAGATATTCCCGGGAGAATGGGTTTTTCTGATCGGCAGGACAGGGAGCGGCAAAAGCTCGCTGCTCAAGACGCTATATGCAGATCTCTGGCTTGAGACCGGCTCGGCCGTGGTTTCGGGTTATGAGCTGCATAAAATAAAGCATGAAGATATCCCTTTCCTGAGAAGGAAGATAGGCATCGTGTTCCAGGATTTCCAATTGCTGACCGACCGTACCGTAGAGGAGAACCTTTCGTTTGTCCTCAAGGCGACTGGCTGGCGAGATCCCTTCGCGATAGCCGACCGGATTACAGAAGTGCTGAAACTGGTTGGCCTGGGGATTGTTCAGAAGAAGATGCCGCATCAGCTTTCAGGCGGAGAGCAGCAAAGGGTGGTAATTGCAAGGGCTATGCTTAATGAGCCCAAAATACTGATGTGCGACGAACCTACCGGTAACCTGGACCCGGCTGTGGGGGATCAGATTATGAGCGTTTTCAGGGCTATCAACAAAACGGGGACTGCCGTCCTGATGGCGACCCATAATTATGATTTTTTGAAGAATTACCCTGCAAGGGTGCTGCGGTGTGAGCACGGGGAAGTGAAAGACGGCAGTACGCTGGATATTATCTAGCTTCGGCTCCGCTCAGCTACCGGAGTCGCGGTGGCTGAGCGGAGTCGAAGCCCGCCATCACACGTGTGCGTTCAGTTTATCTTCAAGCACAGCTTTGGGTACTGCGCCTACTACTTTATCAACCAATTCCCCGTTTTTGAAAATCATCAGGGTCGGGATGCTCCTGATACCGAACTGCGCAGGCACCTGTGCATTCATATCCACATCCATTTTCGCTACAACAGCTTTTCCTTCAAATTCCTGAGCGAGCTCCTCCACTACCGGGCCGATCATTTTACAGGGGCCGCACCATTCTGCCCAGAAATCTACCAGGACCGGTTTGTCTCCTTTTACAAG
>CAZLTN010000233.1:0-2008 GCA_964562455.1 uncultured Cytophagales bacterium | reverse complement strand
ACCGCTGTAATTTCATAATGCTGAAATTCCAGTATTTTACGGGCAAGATTTTGGATAACCGAGCTGTCTTCAGCTATCAGCACGCTCTTTGTATAGGACATATTCGCTACTTTTGTTAGTTGTTTTTGGACAGGTGAATTTAGGGAATTATTTATACAAGTTTGCAATTTTACACCTGATATTGCAAATAAAGCAGATTCCGGACTATGTTGGATGCTTCGTTCCGAAATTTCCGTATCCGGCTTCAGTCTTCGGGATTTTCCCGGCGCACCTTTAAAATTATTCCGGTATGGCAGCAGAGTTTCTTTCGATCAATCCAGACAACCCCGAGGAGCGCAAGATCTTTCACGTGGTAGACTGCCTGCGCAACGGCGGGGTTATCATATACCCAACGGACACGGTATACGGCATCGGCTGTGATATCCATAATGCGCGGGCGGTAGAAAAAATAGCGCGTATCAAGGGGATCAAGGTTCAGAAGAATGACTTTTCTTTTATTTGTTACGACCTGAGCCATATAGCCGATTACAGCAGGGTGAGCAATTCCTGTTTCAAGCTTATGAAAAAGGCGCTGCCTGGTCCCTTTACCTTTATCGTAAACGGGAATAATCATGTTCCTAAAATTCTTAACAGCAAGAAAAAGACGGTCGGGATCCGGGTCCCTGATCACAATATACCCCGACTTATTGTTAAGGAGCTGGGAAACCCGATCATTACGAGCTCGGTCCGCGACCAGGACGAGATCATCGAGTATTCTACAGATCCAGAGCTGATTTTCGAGAAATTCGAGCACCAGGCCGATATAATTATAAACGGAGGGTACGGCGGCAACGTAGCCTCCACGATCATCGATGCTACTACGGACGACTTTACAGTGATCAGGGAGGGGCTCGGCGATATTTCCCTTTATTTATAAATATGCAGTTTATACGCGAAACACAGCCTTTTGACCGGCGCCCGGTGCTGATGACGTCGCACTATCTTCCTTGTCTTGAGTATTTTGCCTGTATCATACAAGCAGGCGGTGTTATAATAGAGAGCCACGAAAATTTTCAGAAACAGACGTTCCGGAACCGTTGCTATATACAGACCGCCAACGGGGTGGAAATGCTGACGGTACCGGTGGTGAAGCCTGCCGGTAAAGTACCAATCCGGGATATCCGGATCGACTATGGCCAGCTATGGGGGAAGAAGCAATGGCGCTGCCTTGTGTCGGCCTACGCCAACTCTCCTTTTTTTGAATATTATGCACCTGATTTTCAAAGAATATACGAAAGCAGACCGGCTTTTTTGTTCGATCTCAACCAGCAAATGCTGACATTGTGTCTGCATTTGCTCAGGGCAAAAGTGACTTTGTCTTACACATTGTCATATGAAGCAGAACCGGAATATCCTGTTTTTGACGCGAGAAGTTGCATAAATGGCAAAAAGAATGTAAATAGGTACCAGTTTTATACCCCTTATCCTTACTATCAAACCTTCGGGAACGATTTTAGTGATAACCTAAGCATTGCGGACCTGCTTTTTAATACCGGTCCGCAGGCTCTGGAAGTGCTGAAGAAGAGCGTGAAAGATTGCCCGGTGACCCTGTTGAACGAACTGTGAAAAATATTGGTTTAGTAATAGATATTACAAAGCAACAAGGGGCGGATAAGTGTAAAGGAGTTGCGGCAGGACAGGAGGTTCTGCCGGTAGATGATTAGAGAACTTTAATGCATTCCATAATGGAAGTTAAATTTTCAAATAGAGTTAAGGAGGTTATCTCCATGAGCCGGGAGGAAGCCATGCGTCTCGGTCATGATTATATTGGTGCCGAACACCTGTTGCTGGGCATCATACGGGAAGGGGAAGGAGTTGCCATAGCGTTGCTGAAGAAGCTCGGCGTGGCTCCGGAAGACATCAGGAGCAACATTGAGCAGGTTACCAAGGGCTCGGCTACGACCAATGTCAAGAACCTGAACAGCATTCCGCTTACCCGGCAGTCGGAGAAAGTATTAAAAATTACCTA
>CAZLTN010000232.1:0-2513 GCA_964562455.1 uncultured Cytophagales bacterium | reverse complement strand
CATATTTCAGGAAACATGGGCTATGCCAAAAACAAGATCATCGATATCAGCGAAGCTGCAAATATTCCTGAGTGGCAAAAATCCGAAGGACACGTGATCGGCGCCGCCCGCTATTACAAAGCGCTGGGTATTTTCAGGACGCAGAATGAGGTAGACAATAGCCCGGTGTACCCGGGAACCAAGGTTGGCGATCTGCAGTATGAGGACGTGAACGGTGATAACAAAATCGATGCCGCCGACATGGTGATGACCGACAAAATCAACATCCCGCAAATAACCTACGGGCTCAATATGTCCTTAAGCTACAAGAACGTCTCGCTGTGGGCAAACTTTGCGGGACAAGCCAGGGTATGGCAGTACTACCATCAGAATGCCCGGATAGCGATCAACGCGCTGCAGGAGTTTATCGTAAATCGTTATACTCCCGGAAGCATGGATTCAAAGTATCCGACGCTGCCGACGATCGAAGCCGGAGCTGGTGGAGAGGTAAACGGCCAGTTGTCTGATTTCTGGCTGATGAATACATCATTTGTAAGGTTAAAAACACTGGAGCTTGGCTATGATCTGCCGGTGTCGCTGCTGTCTAAGTTCAAGATCAGCGCGCTCCGGTTTTTTGTTAACGGCAACAATCTCTTTACCGTCGACAAGCTGAAGATCTACGATCCCGAAAACAGCAATCAATCGGGAGGATATTATCCTCAAAGCAAGATTTACAACCTCGGATTTAACCTGACTTTTTGATCGCCAATCACATGAAAAAGATTCAAAACATGATAAAATCTATGAGAAGGATATCGTTTTTGCTGGCAACCGGGCTGATGACGCTTATGATTCCTTCCTGTATAAACGACGTGCTTGACAAGGCGCCGCTCGACCGTTTTTCTGACGATGCGGTATGGAAAGACAAGGATTTGATCAATGCTTTTATCAGTAATACCTACCGGCTGATGCCCATAGGCTTTTCAGGAAGCGCCCACCAGCGGCTGGCTGGGGTGACAGATGAATCGTATCAGCGGGGTGACGGCAGCAATTTTATAAACCTGGGCAACATTACCCCGTCTTCTCTGGGAGTGCTTGATTCATGGACGGGCGCGTCAGGATTCAATTACTGGTTGGTGATCACCAACTGTAACATTTTTTTCGATCGTGTCGATCAGGCCGGATTTGACGAGTCGCTCAAGGAACGGATGACCGGCGAAATGAAATTCTTAAGGGCCCACGCCTACTTCAAGCTGGTTGCTTTTTTTGGAGGAGTACCCCTGATCAAAAACTCATTTACGTTGAATGACGATTTCAATGTGCCGCGTAATACCTACGACGAATGCATGGATTTCGTCATTAAGGAGCTCGATGAAGCCGCGGCCTTGCTTCCGTTAACCTACAATGCGGCTAATCTCGGCCGCATTACCAGGGGCGCCGCCCTGGCACTCAAATCGAGGGCGCTCCTGTACATGGCCAGTCCTCTGAACAATCCCGCCAACGCCGTAAAGAAATGGGAGGATGCCGCTGCTGCCGCCAAGGCAGTAATTGATCTGAAACAATATACCCTTTTCCCTAATTACAAAGAGCTGTTCCTGAAGAAAAACAGCTACAACCCGGAAGTGATATGGTCGAGGGGATTTGATGTGTCGGTCGATCCCCTCGACGTCCGGACTGAGCTGTCGCAGTACCCGAACGGGTATGGCGGGTTCGGCCAGACCCATCCGCTCCAGAACATAGTCGACGATTACGAGATGGCTAGCGGTAAATTACCCCGGGAAGATCCTTCATACAATCCGCAAAATCCTTACATAAACAGGGATCCGCGCTTTTATGCCTGTATCCTCTACGACGGGGCACCTTTCCAGGGCCGGCCCGTAGAAACTTTTCTTCCCGGGGGAAAGGATAGTAATGAAGGTGCCCTTTCGGGGTGGAATGCCACGCTTACCGGCTATTATCTTCGTAAGTTCATTGACGAAACCGTCGTAAATCCGAGCCTGCAAAACCAGGGCAACTCCCCGTGGATATTCATTCGCTATGCCGAAGTACTGCTGAATTATGCGGAGGCCATGTATCACCTGGGGAACGAAGAAGTATGCAGGGAATATCTGAACATGGTCAGAAAAAGAGAAAGTGTCAGGATGCCGGATATTACAGATAGCGGGGCAACACTTTTGAAAAGACTCCAGAACGAAAGAAGGATAGAGCTGGCTTTTGAGGAGCACCGCTGGTTTGATGTACGCAGGTGGAAAATCGCTCCCGAGAGGTTGAACGAGTACGGAAGGAAGATGACAATTATCAGGGCCGCAGACGGCAGCAAAACTTATACAGTGTCGGATTTTAACCCCAGAGCATTCTACGAACGGAACTACCTGGTCCCTATTCCCCAGGCAGAGATCAACAAAAATCCTTTACTTAAGCAAAACCCGGGCTATAATTAGCCCGGGCTGGAAGTCTTAAAACCTGAAATCCACCTGGAGGCACAGGTTCCGGTTCTTATAGCTGGTATCGTGATAAAACGGGATGTAGGTAAT
>CAZLTN010000231.1:0-2699 GCA_964562455.1 uncultured Cytophagales bacterium | reverse complement strand
GCTAAGACAATTCAAAACGCCGTTAGGTACTGTTATGAAAATGTCCTTCCTGCAACTGGTTATTATCGTTATTGCGGCTGCCAATACTTATGGGAACGCGGTAAGCGCACAGGAATTACTCAGGAAAAAGGTGACTTTTAAAGCCGAGAGAAAGGAGGTCAGAGCCATTCTGTCGGAGCTGGAATCCATTGCCAATGTAAGATTCGTATATAGTGCACAGTTAGTTCCTGTCGGCCGGTATGTTTCCATGTCGGTTACCGACAAGACGATCGCTGAAGTGCTTGACGAGCTATTCCGGCCGAACCGCATATCCTACAGGATAGTAAGGAATAAGATTGTCCTGCAATCGGAAGCTTCTGTACCGCCCGCGGCTGTTCCTGAAGCTTCATTAGAAAATATGGGGGAACCTCCCCTGACAATTCCGGTGAAGGGGAAGGTCAGTAGCGAAAGCGGAGAAGGGCTGCCGGGAGTGAGTATCTTGTTAAAAGGGACGCAGCAAGGTACCATTACGGATCCGGAAGGGGTGTTCAGGCTGGAGGTGCCGGATGAAAAAGCGGTACTGGTATTTTCATTTGTGGGGTATATCACCCGGGAAATAACGGTAGGAGACAGGACAACTTTCGATATAGCGTTGGAGGTGGATCAAAAAGCGCTTGAGGAAGTGATCGTAGTAGGATATGGCACGCGGAAGAAAGCAACGCTCACCGGATCGGTAGCAAGCATGTCGAGCAGTGAAGTAAAGAAAAATCCTGTGACAAACCTCTCTAATTCCCTGGCAGGTATGATGCCGGGAGTAGTGACGACCAATAGGACCGGGGAGCCTGGAAGAGACGATTCCGGAATTCTGATCCGGGGAAAAAGTACTACGGGCAATACGAGTCCGCTGGTAGTTGTAGACGGGATCCAGGGTGTTTCCGGATGGCAGAGGATCAATCCCAATGACATTGAATCCATTTCTGTTTTGAAAGATGCCTCGGCCGCTATATACGGAGCAAGGGCTGCCAACGGCGTGATTCTGATAACTACCAAACGTGGAAAAGCCGGTAAGCCGGTCATTGAATATACTTTCAACCAGGGGATCGTAACACCGACCCGACTGCCTAAAATGGCTAATTCGGCCGAGTTTGCCGGGTACGTGAATGAGCTGCAGATCAAAGCAGGGCAGGGCCCGAGATATACGGAAGAAGAAATAAGAAAATTTGCCGATGGCAGTGATCCGCTCAATTACCCGAATACCGACTGGTTTGGGGAAGTACTCAAGAAAGCCACAACCCAGAGCCGCCATAATCTGAATGTCAGGGGAGGATCTGAAAATCTCAGGTTTTCCATTTCGGGTTCGTTTTCCAACGAAGGCGGAATATTTAAAAATGGCAGCCTCAATTTTAAAACCTATACCATCAGGTCTAATATCGACGCCGATATCAGCAAAAATATCAAAGTCGGGCTGGATGTAAACGCGGGAATGGATAACGGAAACTACCCGTCCTACAATACTTCGACAACTTTTCAGCGGCTGTGGCAGGTGCCGTTCGTACCCGTATACTGGCCAAACGGGTTGCCATCTTCAGGTATAGAAAACGGGGAAAACCCTGCGGTTATGGCCACTTCGGCTACGGGTAATATTAATAACAGGACCCAGCGGTTTCTTACCAAAGCGACTTTCGATATTAACCTGGCCTGGCTGGAAGGTTTGGGATTGGATGGATATTTTGCTTACAGTAATGACGTGGCAACGACAAAAAACTGGCGTACTCCCTGGACAGTATACGACTATGACAAAATAAACAACGTATACATTTCTAAACCGGGTGGCGGGATCCTGAAGCCGCAGCTTACAGAAAGCTTTAACGGCGGCACGAGCGCGCTGACCAACCTGAGGCTGAAGTTTGAGAGACGATTTGAAAATCACGAGATCAATACTTTTGTCGCAATGGAGCAGCAGTTGAACAACGACCGCAGCTTTTCGGCTTTCCGGAAAGATTTTATCTCTTATGCGATAGACGAGCTGTTTGCGGGCAGCCTGGTAGATCAGTCGACAGGCGGCATCCGGTCTGAAAGCGGCAGAAGCAACTTTTTCGGAAGGTTAAGCTACGGATTTAAAGATAAATACCTGCTGGATTTTAACTTCAGATATGACGGTTCATCCAATTTTCCTCCCGGTAAGCAATACGGTTTTTTCCCGGGGCTTTCTGCGGCATGGCGTATTTCCCATGAAGAATTCATGAAGAGCCTGAAAGCGGTGGATGAACTGAAGATCAGGGCCTCCTACGGCAAAATGGGGAACGATGCGGTTGCGGCCTTCCAGCACCTGGCGCTGTACACACTCGGCAATCAGGGGTATCATTTCGGATTTCCCTCAGCATTCTCGCAAGGGTTGACGGTAGGAGTTACGCCTAATCCTAATATGACCTGGGAAGTACTGACCAGTTCAAACATCGGGCTTGACGGAAGTATGTGGAACAACCGGCTGGGCTTCACTATAGATGTCTTTAAGCAGAGGAGATCCAATATTCTTGCTACCAGGAGCCTGGCAATACCCGTATACACCGGGCTTAAGCTCCCCAATGAGAATATCGGGGTAGTAGAAAATAAGGGGATTGAGCTGACTTTGTCTACTGCTCAGACTCTTGGCGCCGTCAGGTACCATATTTCAGGAAACATGGGCTATGCCAAAAACAAGATCATCGATATCAGCGAAG
>CAZLTN010000230.1:0-2774 GCA_964562455.1 uncultured Cytophagales bacterium | reverse complement strand
TGGTGGGTAGTGAAATCCTCAAAGTTCTTGAAGAACGTAACTTCCCGGTGACCGAACTGGTACCGGTTGCCTCAGAAAGGTCTGTTGGTAAGGAGGTGACATTCAAGGGCAAGCAGTATAAGGTAGTGGGATTTGAGGATGCGATCAAGGCCAAACCTGCAATTGCTATTTTTTCGGCCGGAGGAGGTACGTCCCTCGCCCTGGCTCCCAGGTTTGCAGAAGCGGGTATTACGGTTATCGACAATTCTTCGGCGTGGAGGATGGATCCGACCAAAAAGCTGATCGTGCCCGAAATCAACGCCCATACACTGACCCCGGAAGATAAGATCATTGCCAATCCTAACTGCTCCACTATCCAGATGGTACTGGTGCTGAACCCGCTTCATAAGAAATACGGGGTAAAGAGGGTGGTGGTTTCTACCTATCAATCGGTGACGGGAACAGGGAAGGCTGCTGTTGACCAGCTGTTTGCCGAGCGCAGCGGCAATCACGATGCGCCTAAAGTATACCCGCATCCTATCGATCTCAACGTGCTGCCGCATATCGATGTCTTCCTGGATAACGGTTATACCAAAGAAGAAATGAAAATGACGAACGAGACCAAGAAGATCCTGGGAGATAATACGGTGGCTGTAACGGCTACTACCGTGCGTATCCCTACAATCGGAGGGCATTCGGAGTCGGTAAATATAGAGCTGGGCAGCGGCTTTGACCTGGACGAAGTCCGACAGTTGCTTGCCGAAGCCGAAGGAGTCGTTTTACAGGACGATCCGAAAAATGCGGTTTACCCGATGCCTTTGACCGCTCATGGCAAGGACGAGACGTTCGTAGGGCGTATCCGTCGCGACGAGACTCAGCCTAACACGTTGAATCTCTGGATCGTAGCAGATAATCTTCGTAAAGGAGCAGCGACCAATGCGGTTCAGATAGCTGAATATCTTGCTGAAAAAGAGCTGGCTGAAGCTTAGCCGTTGCGGTCATACCGGACAAATACTGAAGCGCCTGCAGCGGTTTCCCGTTTGCAGGCGTTTTTATAGTGCTTAATGTAGGATACCGGCGGGCGACTCTCAGCCCGTTTTTAGTGCTCAAGGTGGCAACAAGGGGCCGCTGAGCAAAAAGAGGAGCACAGAGGTGCGTTTTATGGTCGGGAATTGAGGTGAAGATTATGGACCGTAAAGTAAGAGAAACCTGGTAATACCTGCTATTTTTGTTTTTTTAAGCTATGAACCGGCGTAATGAGTGTTTTACCCTATAAAGACAAAGAAACTTCCAAGCGGGAGCAGGTTGAAGAGATGTTCGATAATATCTCTCCCAAATATGACCTGCTGAACCACCTCTTAAGTGCAGGTATTGACGTATATTGGAGGAAAAGAGCCGTTTCCTGCCTGAAAGGCCGGCCGGCAAAAGTGATCCTGGATGTGGCTACCGGAACGGGAGATTTTGCCCTGGAAGCGCTGAAACTGAAGCCTGAGAAAATAATCGGCGTCGATATTTCGGAAGGAATGCTGAGGGTCGGGGAGGAGAAGATAAAAAAAGCGGGCCATGAAGGTATTATTTCGTTTCAGAAGGCCAGCTCAGAAAGTCTGCCGTTTGCAGACAATTATTTTGATGCCGTTATCGTTTCGTTTGGAGTACGCAATTTTGACAACCTGGAAAAAGGACTAAGGGAAATGCACCGCGTGATGAATGAGCAGGGAACCTGTGTGGTAATGGAGTTTTCAAAACCCCGGTCTTTTCCGTTCAAACAATTGTATAATTTCTATTTCAGGCGGATACTTCCCCTCATAGGCCGGCTTGTTTCCAAAGACACCTCCGCATATACTTATCTTCCCGATTCGGTCCGGGCATTTCCGGATGGAAGAAAATTCCTGGATATTTTCGAAAGGTCGGGTTTTAAAAACACGAAATGCACGCAGTTAACATTTGGCATTTGTTCGATTTACATCGGGCACAAGTAACCCTGGTATTGCTTTTATTGTTTGTTGCGACCGGTTTTACGCCGGCTGTGGGACAGGGCAAAGGTTATGTAAGGAAGCACCTGGAGTTTTATGACGATAAACCTCTCCATTTTGGATTCCTCTTCGCAATGCCTGTTACACGCTATTCTGTCAGGACTGACGATTCCTATGTAGGCGACAGTACGCTGGCGCTCTATTCTCCGGTCACAACTGCTTTCCGGATGGGATTTACGATCAGCACGGTGCTTTCCCCTGAATTCGATCTCAGGACGACGCCGTCGGTGACACTTTACGGGCGTACGGTCACATACGAATATCCCAATCGTAAGCTGGACAAGGTCCGGGAGTCGACCTGGGTCGAAGTGCCGCTTTTGCTGAAGTACAAGTCAAAAAGAAGAGCGAATACGCGGATGTACCTCCTTGCAGGTACTACGTTCGGGATTGAGACGAACGTCAAGAATAAGATCCGGTTTGGTGCGGAGCAGTTAAACACCAAAAGAGCAGATATAACGCTGGATTACGGGGTGGGGTTGGAGCGTTTTTTCGAATTTTTCAAGCTTGCCCCCGAGTTGAGGTTTTCTCACGGACTGTTCAATATGCTGAATTCAACGGGAGTGAGGACGATGCCGGGAGCAGCGCGGGTTACCACCCACACCGTGACATTGTATCTCAACTTCGAATAAAGTCTTAAAAAAAGTCGCCACTATTTGTATTAATAAAAACAAAAGCCCATATTTGCACACCGAAACGCAAATCGGTTATATATAAAGGGAGTTTAGCTCAGTTGGTTCAGAGCATCTGCCTTACAAGCAGAGG
>CAZLTN010000229.1:0-2901 GCA_964562455.1 uncultured Cytophagales bacterium | reverse complement strand
GGGGTTCACCTGCCCGGGAAACCCTGCATCATCTGCCAGGATGAACAGGATTACTGTTGTCAAAATCTGCAAAATTTTAACTTTTCTAAGTTATGGAGAAAAAAATCAAACGCCAAAGTCTGCCGTTTTACGTTATGAAACTGACCTTTTATCAACTAGCTATTACGGTTGTCTTTGCAGGAATCGTTTCGGCAGGGGCTTCGAGGGCACAGGATATTCTCAGCCAGCATATTTCAGTAGAGATCCTGGACAAAAAAATGAAAGATGCCCTGCGGACTATCGAAAAACAGTCCGACGTTAAGTTTGTATATAGTTCGCGCCTGGTAGACGTCAACCGGAAGGTAAACCTGGTGGTCCGCAATATGCCGCTGGCCCAGGTCCTGGAGAAACTTTTGTCCCCCCAGCAACTGAAATACGAAATCTCAGGCAGGCAGTTGATCCTCGACAGGCAGGAAAAGAAAGCCGGTATTCCGTCGCCGGAAAGCATGATTATTTACGAACCCGACCGGGTTATCAGAGGCAAAGTAACGGATCCTTCGGGCGAAGTGCTGCCCGGCGTCAATGTGCTGGTAAAAGGTACGCAAACCGGAACGGCCACCAATGCCGACGGGATTTTCTCGCTGAATATCCCCGATGAGGGCGCAACGCTGATCTTTTCGTTTGTAGGTTATCGCAGCCAGGAAGTAGCTGCCGGAGGATTATCTACTCTGGACATCACGATGGAAATCGACGAAAAAGCACTGGAGGAAGTGGTCGTGGTAGGGTACGGCACCATGAGGAAGAACGACCTGACGGGCTCGGTTGTTACGGCTAACCTGGAGGCATTTAAAGAAGCCCCCAACACAAATGTGCTGCAGTCGGTAAAGGGTACGATCCCGGGACTCGACATCGGCCAGACCAACCAGGCGGGGGCAGAGCCGTCTATCCAGATCAGGGGAAGAAATACAATCAACGGCAATACGTCGGTGCTGATCGTACTCGACGGGATCATCTACAACGGTAGGATCGGCGATATCAATCCTGCCGATATCGAATCGCTAAACGTACTCAAAGACGCCAGCAGCAAGGCGATTTACGGGGCACAGGCAGCCAACGGCGTAATCCTGATCACCACCAAAAGCCGTAGTAAAAGCGAGAAACCGACCATCACCTATTCGTCTTATATAGCCTCTCAAACTCCTACATCGGATATGCGGCTCCGGAACAGGGAAGAGAGGCTGCAGATCATCCGCGACATCTATTATAAGAATGCCTACCTTGGCCCTGATTATACCCAACCAAACCCCGACTGGAACTTTGCCAAAACAGAGCTGGTACCCGAAAACATAAAAGGGATCGAAGAAGGCGTGGATTTTGACTGGTGGAAAGCGTTGTCGAACCCGGGTTTCCTTACAGATCACACGCTGACATTAAACGGCAGCACGCAAAAAACAGATTATTATTTGTCAGGCGGCTTTACCAAGCAAAAAGGCTTTTTGCTGAATGATAACTATAAACGGAGCTCGGTACGTATCAACCTGAGCACCGCCATAACCGACTGGCTCACACTGGGAGCCAATACCTTCGGCTCGTTTACGGATTATTCAGGCATATACCCCAACATGAGTGCGATGAAGCTGACAAGCCCGCTTGTCAAACCTGTCAATGAAAAGGGGGAATACATTGTCTATCCTACGGGAGCGACGAATATTATCAACCCGTTTTTATCCGCCCAGGCTGACAATAAAGACATCAAAAACAGGTTTAACGGAACATTTTACGGGATTGTAAAAATTCCGGCCGTCAAAGGACTGGAATACAGGTTGAATTTTTCTAACGATTTTATCAGCGAAAACTATTTCAATGCAAACCGCTACGATGCCAACCTGACGGGAGCGATAAGAAAAAACAACCAAAAGCGGCTGGATCGCACTGTCGATAACATCATCAGCTACGACAACCGGTTTGGCCACCACGGCATCTCCGCCACTTTCGTAACGGGCTACAGGAGCAATGAATTCGAATCGACGAACGCCCAGGGAGAGAACATTGCCAACATATCGCTTTCCTATAACAGTCTTCAGCAGGCTACCATACAGCGGATCTATTCCAACGCCTGGAAAGAAACATTTCTGTACCAGATGGGCAGGCTAAACTATAACTACAAAAACACCTACCTGGTTACGGGTACCCTGAGAAGGGACGGGTACAGCGGCTTTTCAAAAAACAACAAATTTGCGCTGTTTCCATCCGTAGGGCTGGCATGGGTCGTATCCAACAATGCCTTTATGTCGGGTTCAAAAATAGAGCACCTCAAAATAAGGGGAAGCTTCGGGGTGAATGGGAATATGACTTCAAGGTACTCCTCCCTGGCGCAGGTAAGCACACCTGACGAGTCGAAATTTGTATTCGGAGGAGGAGGCACTTCTATCGGCCAATCCCTGACTTCACTTTCCAACAGTAATCTCAGGTGGGAAAAATCGAACGGGCTGAACATCGGGGTGGATTTCGGTTTGCTCGACAACCGCCTGGGAGGTACCGTAGAATATTACCATACGACTACAACCGATTTGCTATGGAATATAGTAATTCCCCAGATCACGGGTTTCTCCAGCATTTCAAGCAATGTCGGAGAATTACAGAACAATGGCCTGGAGGTTATGCTTTCCACTACGCCGGTAAGGACAAAGTCGTTTGAATGGAACGTCAACCTGAATTACGCCAGCAATAAAAATAAAATCGTAAGCCTGCTCGGGGAAGATAAAAACAAGGACGGAAAGGAAGACGACCTCCCGGGAAGCAACCTGTTTATCGGGAAATCGATCGGCACGATCTATCACTACCAGATACAGGGGATCTGGCAGCTTAACGACGAAGTAATGGCAGGTTATTATCCCGGTGCATACCACATCGTCGACCAGG
>CAZLTN010000228.1:0-3014 GCA_964562455.1 uncultured Cytophagales bacterium | reverse complement strand
TGAGTGAGAGTCTCCCTTTTTATGTGCTTTCAGGTTTTATTTTGGACACGTGTGGAATAAAGTCAATATTTCTGCGAAAATGTTTATGAAAATGATTAAACGCTAGAGAGATATTGTCTTCGAGTATCAAAGGATAGCGAGTGACAACATCAACAAATAATGGGTTTATTGCTAACCCACAAAAAAGCCGCCAACTCTCACAGTCAGCGGCTATCCTTCTCCGTCCTATTCTCCCGTCGGCCTGATAATCAGCAGTTGTGGCATAGACGTCACCGTTACCCTGGTACCCGATTCGAAACCGAGCTGCTGCAACCAGTCGCCGCAGAGCTTGATCTCCGGCACATCGCGTTGGCTGTACTTGTTAAACCTTGTTTTGGGCTGGATCTTCAGGCTGCGCACATCGGGGCGCCTGAGGGTTTTCGTTTTGCTGGTTCGCATAATTTTTGTTTTTTAAAAGACACCTGGCGGTGCTGCGAACCAACAAAACGAAGTTTGAAAGTATGGGACTTGCACCCATTCTCCGCCAGGCTATATCTCTAGTTCCGAAAATTAATGAATTGATCATGATTTTGTTTTATTAGTTCGCATATCAAAGATAGGAAAACCAAAGCGAAACACCTTGCGGGATATTACCTCAATTTTTTGAGGTAAGGAGATGAGTAAAGATTGGTAACAACCGTTCCCCAAAAGCCTTATCTTTACACCACTATCATTACTATACTTTATGGACAAACCTACCGCTGTACACGATACTTTTATAAGGGCCATCCTGGCCGACAAGCAGATCGCCATTGATTATTTCCGTACAGCCTTATCTGCGTATATTGTGGAAAGGCTGGATTTCTCAACCTTAACCCAGCTTCCGGATACCTATGTTTCCAAAGAGCTGCGGAAGAGTGTATCCGATATCGTTTACTCCTGCAGCTTGAAAGGTGGCAGCGGTACGATCAAGATTTCGCTGTTAGTCGAGCACAAGAGCTATATCGATAAATATACACCGATGCAGGTAGGGGCTTATATATTTTCGGGGTTGCTAAAGCAGGTCAGCAATAAGGAGAAAAAGCTATCGCTGATCATTCCGGTTCTCCTGTACCATGGTAAAGAAAAGTGGGAGCACAGAAGGTTGAGTAACCTTTTTGAAGACCTGGATCCCGAGCTTCGACAGTTTATCCCGGATTACGAGTATATCTATCATAACCTGGGGGAGATACCGGATGAGGCTATCCAGGCATTGCATAACAAATTTCTGGCAGCGTCGTTTTTGGCGTTGAAATACAGTGTGTTAAAGGGTGACCCTAAAGAATGGATCCCCTTGATATTGGAGCTTGCAGGAGACACTGGTGCGGACTTGCAAACCAGTCTCTTCATTTATATATTTGTAAATAGCGGGTTAAAACAGAAGGAAATCTTAAAAATCATCAATATGGCACCTGTAACGATAAAAAAGACAGCTACAACCACGTTGGATGTTTTGCTGAAGGAAGGTAGGGAGTTGGGTATGGAGCAAAAAACGGAAAGAGCTGTCCGCAATATGATCCTGAAAGGTTCGACTACAGAGTTTATTTGTGATGTTTTGGAGGTAACATCGGATTACATCGCCCGTATTCGCAGAGAAATGAAAGCCGGTAAGTGACCAAACAGTTGTGCAACGGTTGCCAGTGTTAGCGGCAGGCACGATTCTACGGTAGTTGCATAAAACTTGCCCCAATCACTTTCAATGCGCCGTCAAAGCGTTTCCAAACCCTGAAATAGCGGAATTTTCCTTCCAGCGGCGTTCCCATTACTTTTCCTTTCGCTGTCATAGTGACGATTGAAAGCGCCGTGTCGCCTGTTATTCTAATGTCGTTAATTTCTGTTGAAGCGTCTTCAATGATCATTGTTTTCGCTCTATGTGATTCTAAGTCCATTTCCTTGGTTACAATTTCTCCTGTCGGTGAAACTGCAATTAATTCGTCGTGCAATAGCTGGTCGAGAGCGTCGACATTGCTTACAAGCTGAGCCGAAAAGAGTTTGTTTTCCGCTTCAACAACATTTTCTCTTGTGATTGTCTTTTCCATATTGAATTACCTTTCGTTTTTTAGTCGTAGTAAGTTTTATGCGTCAGTCGCGAAACTGTAAAAGCAAACATCAGCGCTTTTTTAGTTTCCATTATATTAATGTTGTTTATTTTTCGCCGGCCAGCAGCCCGGTCAGCTCTATCAGCCTGCTCCATTGCGGGTTATGATCGGCTGTCATCTTCAGTATTTTCCACCCCCGCGCTTTTGCTCTTTCCGAAAAGATAAAGAAAGCGTCCTCTTCCGGTTTTCTGCCCGGGTCTACAGTCAGTATGTAGGTAGCGGGAAGCGCTTTCGCTTTCGGGTTTTTCCACGATACCGGGGTGGTAAAGGTTTTCAGGGATTGCGGAACATCGCGGGGTATCGGTGCGTCTTTTTTTATCCACCCTGGGATAACAAACCCGTTTTTGGAAGACCGTTCCGGGCCGGGCTGCCCGTTGGGGCCATGTGAGGTAGTCAGGCTTTGGCCGTCGTCCGGCACGAAGGCATCGAGGTATACCAGGCGTTTGATCCGTTCCGGAATGCTGTCTGCCACGCCTGTAATGACCATGCCGCCGTAGCTGTGGCCCACCAGCACGATATCGCGAAGGTCTTCAAACAGGATCGTGTTCACAACATCCAGTATGTGGGTATTCAGATCAATGTCCGGAGAGCTCAGGTGAACACGCTCTCCCTGACCGGTCAGGCTGGGACGGTACACTCTGAAGCCCTGTGAGGTAAGAATGGAATCGGCATTTTTAAACGCCCAGCTTCCTCCCCAGGCGCCGTGCACCAGGACAAAAACAGGTTTGGATTGGGCGAAAGTGATGGAAACGGGACAGGCCAGCAGCATGAAGAGGAAACGGAGCCTATACAGGAATCGGACAGGTGTGTTCATTAACAGGATGAAAAATTTTGTGTAACGCCGGAGCAGCGGTTAAAAATACAAGGTACTCAAAAGTTCCAAAGGAAAAAGCCGTC
>CAZLTN010000227.1:0-3104 GCA_964562455.1 uncultured Cytophagales bacterium | reverse complement strand
GAGCAGGTAGCCCACCTGCCTGTTCCCAACGGACAATTATACCTCGCATCAGACCTCAACGGCTGGAGCCCGGGAGATCCGAATTTTGCTTTCCGGAAAGATAGCCTCGGAAGGTATTACCTGGATATCGCCAACCCTAGAAACCGGTTTGAATATAAGATCACCCAGGGAAACTGGACGCTGGCTGAGGGCGATTCGATGGGAACGGCCATTCCCAACCGCCTTTTCGACCGCCGTGAAGCGCCCGATCCCGACCTGGTCAGGATCAGGATCGAAGGCTGGGAACGGAAAGTGGTCTATACCTTCATCGTCCGGAAGCTGCCCGAAAACACACCGAAAGACGCTACGCTGTACATTACCGGCAATTTTAACAACTGGGAGCCGGCCGACCCGCTCTATAAGCTCCATGAGAGCATCGACGGCAGTTGGCGGGCTACGATCTATTCCGACCTCGACCCGATCGAGTTCAAGTTCACGCGGGGCGACTGGAATTCGGTAGAAGGACGCCGAAGCGGCAAGGCGATGCCCAACCGGACGGTTTCCCGCCACTCCGAGATCAACCACACGGCGATAGATATTGAGATCGACGGCTGGGAAGACCTTTCGGCCGTATTCAACCTGTTTTCATTGTATGACCTTCTGTTGCTTTTTTCGGTATTCCAGGGCGTGCTGCTCCTGATCGCCATCCCGACGATCCAGGACTATAACCGCAGCGCCAATAAGTGGGTGGCGATTACGATCGCCGTCGCCTCCTTTTTTATCCTGATCCGTACCGTCGGGTCTTACCGGCCCGTAGCCGAGGCATTTACTAAAGTCCTGCTCCTGCCCGATTTTGTTATTTTCCTGTACGCGCCGCTGTTTTACGTTTACCTGCAGAAACTGCTTTTCAACAGGAGCATCACCCTCTCCAACCGGCGCTTCAACGCCTTCATACCGGCCATTGTGCAGCTCATCGCCTACCTGCCCTTCTTCCTGATGAGCAACCGGACGCTTCAGCTCAGCTTCCTCAACCAGGACCGCTACATGAAGCTGGTTTTTATGATCACCGCAGCCGCCGGACTAATCTGGAACACGTGGTACTGGCTCTTGTTCCGCAAGATGCTCCGGTACTACCGGCAGCAATACCAAAGCCATTTCTCCTACGAGCAAAATCTGAACTATCTCAATACCGTACTGATCATCCAGGGCATCTGCCTGGCGTTGTGGTATGCGCTCTTCCTGTTCGGCACGGTCGGCAACCTGACGGGCATCAATATCCCGGTTGTATTTGAAGGTGTCGCGGATGTGATCTGGCTCGCATTTTCTACCATTACCTATTTCGTGGGATATTACGCCATCCACCAACCGGAGATATTCAAGATCACTCCGGAGAATTTCTCCGTATATACCAGCGAGCCTGCCACCGGCGGAAGTAAAATAAACCGGGCGACGGAAGCCATATCCGAAAAGCAGGAAAGTGAGGATGAAAACATTACGCCCCTGAAAGAGAAAGTTGCGCAGTACATCGAAAGCAGCAAAGCTTATACCAACCCCAGGCTGACGCTCAACGAGTTGTCCAGCAAGCTCAAGATGCCCCCTCACCTGCTGTCACGCGTCATCAACGAGGGTTTTGAGCGGAATTTCTTCGACTTCATCAATACCTACCGGATAGAGGATTTCAAGCGAAGGGTGGAAGATCCGAAGAACCGGCACTATACGCTGCTGGGCCTGGCGTACGATGTAGGGTTCAATTCCAAAACGGCGTTTAACCGCTCATTCAAAAAGATCACCGGCCAGACGCCCAGCGAGTACTACAACGAGTCGAAATTAGTCGACGGGGTTTAGGAAAATAGCGTGAAATTCCGGGACTCGATACAGATTTTCTGGTGCCATTTTATAAAGTGGCATACCCCGAAAAGAATATAATTATCTAATTATGAGTCAGTTAAATTCAAAATTAACATTTTCACTCATAACCCTCCGATTCCTGTAAAATGGGACGACCAGCGTCCTTCAAGCTGGTACTTTTGCATGAAATAATTAAACATGTAAAGTATGCATTTGTTAAAATTCTACCAGAAAGACCGGGCGCGACGGGTTAACCGCAGGCCAGTGTATTCGGTTTTATCGGGAGTGATGATGGTGTTCTGTCACCTTATTATTACGCCCGTATTCAGCCAGTCTACCGTTACCGGGAAAGTGACCGACGCCGCAGACGGATCGGCGCTGCCCGGGGTGAATGTGGTGATCAAAGGAACCACGCTGGGGACGCAGACAGACGTAGAAGGCGGCTACCAACTGGCGGGCGTTCCGTCTGACGGCACCCTGGTATTCAGCTTCATCGGCAAGCAGACGCGGGAGGTAGCAGTCGGCAGCCGTACGACAGTAGATATCAGCCTCGAAGACGACGTGAGCCTCCTGACCGAAGTGGTGGTGGTAGGCTACGGTACACAGAAAAAATCGGATCTTACCGGCTCCATCACCGCGATTAACTCGGCCGATTTTGTAAAAGGGAATATCGTAAGTCCCGAACAACTGGTCGCCGGTAAAATCGCCGGGGTACAGATCGCCTCCGACGGCGGACAGCCCGGTTCATCGGCCCGTATCAGGATAAGGGGCGGTTCTTCCCTGAGCGCCAGCAACGATCCGCTCCTGGTGATCGACGGTATGCCGATCGACAACTCAAGCCTGGCAGGCGCATCAAACCCGCTGAGCTTCATCAATCCCAATGATATCGAGACGTTTACCGTACTCAAAGATGCTTCTGCCACCGCTATTTACGGTTCGAGGGCATCCAACGGCGTGATCATCATTACTACCAAAAAAGGATGGTCCGGCGACGGGATCAGGGTGAATTTCAGCACCTTGTTTTCTTCCTCTCAAAAGACCGGTACCGTGGATGTGCTGACTGCCGGGGAATTCAGGAAAGTGGTGGAAGAGCAGGGCTCGGCCGCACAAAAGGCGCTGATGGGAACGGCCAATACCGACTGGCAGGAGCTGATCTACCGGAATGCGCTCAGCACCGACAATAACCTGAGCGTAACCGGAGCCGTTAAGGGGATGCCGTTCCGGGTGTCGGTAGGGTACCTCAAGCAGAACGGGATCCTGAAAACCTCGGACATGGG
>CAZLTN010000226.1:0-3164 GCA_964562455.1 uncultured Cytophagales bacterium | reverse complement strand
GCTGAAGGCAGCATCTCTTCGCCTTCTACCGGGCGGACTGCTTCCCCTGCCGCAGAGAGGAGCCGGTATAGCACAGGCAGCGAAGGCGTCAGAAACCGTGAACCGGTAGCTGCACCCGAGCGTAGCCGCAACAGTACACTTCCTGCCCCTCGCAACGAACCGAGTACCGATCGTATGAACGGAAGATCACCGGCGAGAGAAAGTATGTCGAACGGAAGGACTTCTACCCAGAGAGAAGCAGTATCGGGTAGCCGGAGTTCCAATCCCTCGGGAAGAACCGCCGCACCGGCTGCCACAGAAAGAGGCGGACGGAATGCCTCCGGCGAAAGAAGGGGGAGACAATAGTCATCTATCTTGGTTGTCCATAGCCGTCAAAGCCGGCTGCTGAACCGACACCGTCAAACCAGCAGCCGGCTACGGTGTTTTTAGGGCGCGACGTTTGAGCTAGCGGCTTTTCTCCAGGCTTTGGTGATCGCGGTCAAGCAGGGTGATACCTGCCTGCTTCCTGTGCCTGAACATCCAGTCATACATCTCGTATTGATGGAAAAGCCTTTCTACGGAACCATGCGTTCCTCCTTCTATCAGGGTCAATATGAGGTTGGCCGAGTCGTCGCAAGATTTGACTGCGTTGGCAATTTTCCGTGACTCGGACATAGGAACAACCCGGTCCCCGGTACCATGCTGTATCCAGAGAGGCACCCGCGTCAGCCCGCAGGCATATTTTTCTGACCCTCCCCCACAGATTGCCACCGCAGCGGCAATCCTGTCCGGGTACTTCCCGGCAAGATCCAGGGTCCCGTATCCTCCCATGCTCATCCCGCACACATATACCCTATCCGGGTCTGCACAATAGTTCCCGATAACGAAATCGATCACTTCTATCAGCTTATCAGGATTCCAACCTCCATTGCTGTGAGGAGCTACTACAATGGCCGGGAGAGAGATACGACCGAGGTCCATGCTGTACATCAGGCCGTAACGCTGCACCCGCCTGAGGTCGCCTCCCGATAGGCTGCGGCCATGAAGAAACAATACTACCGGAGGTTTATTTTCAAGAATTTCAGGTGCAGGTAAATCTACTAAAAAGGGGTAGGAAGTCTGCCGGGTTACTGCGATACGCTGCGCGGCTACCTGGTGATGCCATAACACAACCGTCAGCATCAGGATAAACAACAAGGAGAATCTCATTACCGGAAAACAGCGGGTTAGAATATTAATTTATCTGATTCCGGTCAAAATTAATAAAATAATCGGAGTCTCCGGCTTCACGCGTTCCGTTCACAAAAGGCAGCCGCTTTCGCAGATATCCTCCGTCCCGTTGTATGGCTCCCAATATTTCCCCGGCGTCCGAAAGATCGATTGACCGGAAATGGAGTTGAACGCTGATTTGAAATTCAGGCATTATTATTCGTATTTTTCCTTGTTTTCCATAAATATAAAAGGCCAAAGCCATGAACAGCACCAAACCCGAAACCGTGGATGCTTATTTAAACAGTTTTCCCGAAGAAATACAGGCTGTAATGAGAGATATAAGAAAAACGATCCTCGAAGCCGCTCCCGAAGCAACGGAAAGCATCAGCTATGGAATGCCTGCATATAAATTGAACGGGAAACCGCTTGTATATTTCGCCGCTTTTAAAAATCATATCGGATTGTATGCTACCCCGACAGGTCATAGCGCTTTCGAAAAGGCATTATCCGCCTACAAACAGGGAAAAGGGTCGGTCCAATTCCCGCTGGAGCAGCCGATGCCTTTAGAGCTGATCAGGGAAATTGTCAGGTACAGGAAAAATAAGATTACCTCTCTCTCATGAGTTCATATTATCAGAAATCTGCCGATGAAGTCATAGGCGAACTAAAAAGCGCTCCTGACGGACTGCCTTCGGGCCGGCCGGAAGAGCTTCGCTCCCGTTACGGCGCTAATGTGCTCCGGGAGGCGCCGCAAAAAAGCAAATGGAAAATATTTCTGGGGCAGTTCAAAGACGTCATGATTATCATCCTGCTCGTAGCCGCAGGTATTTCTTTTGCTGTCGGCGAGCATATGGATGCCTATGTGATCCTGGCCATTATAGCCGGGAATGCATGGCTGGGCTTTTCGCAGGAAAGCAAGGCTGAGGAGTCCATCAGAATGCTGCAAAAAATGTCGGCGCAATATGCCGTGGCCCTCCGCGACGGAAGCCCTGTAAAGCTGGAGGCCTCTGAACTGGTACCCGGCGATATCGTCCTGCTGGAAGCGGGCAATATAGTCCCGGCGGATGCCAGGCTGACGGAGGTCAATGCATTACGGACAGACGAGGCTTCGCTTACCGGGGAAAGTCATGCCATTGAGAAACACACCGACGCTATTCCGGAAAGCAATCTCGTACCGGGCGATCAGCTCAACATGGTGTTCAAAGGCACCGTGATCAGCAATGGCACAGGCAAAGCGATTGTCACTGCAACCGGTATGAACACCGAGCTTGGCAAGATTGCGGAAATGATGGACACCCCTGAACAGCAAACGCCTTTACAGCAACGGCTGGCGGTTTTCAGCCGGCAACTGGCGGTTGTAGTGCTGGTGATATGCGCCGCTATTTTCGGGTTCGGCCTCTGGCGCGGGGAGTCCCCTTTCAGCATGTTCCTGACGGCTCTTTCGCTGGCCGTGGCAGCCTTGCCTGAAGCGCTCCCGGCAGTGATCACCATTGCGCTGGCTCAGGGAGCCAGGAGGCTCGTCAGGCAGAATGCCCTCATGCGTAAACTTCCTGCTGTGGAAACCCTGGGCTCGGTCACCTACATATGCAGCGACAAAACCGGAACTCTTACCCAAAACGTAATGACGGTTGAAAAAGAGTGGGTCGTCCCGGAAAATGAGACTCTCTTTTACCAGGCGCTCCTGCTGAACAACGATGTGCATTTCACCGGTGAGGGCGAGATGATGGGCGATTCCACAGAAACAGCACTCGTAAAATATGCCCTGGAGAAATACGGTTCACACGAAGCAGCACTGCGCGAACTACCGCCGGTCGGCCGCATTCCATTCGACTCCGAAAGGATGCGGATGAGCACGATCCATCAGTATGGCGACCGGTACCTGGTACTGACAAAAGGGGCTCCTTCAAAAATTGCAGAAGTAACCAGCCCCGGCCGGCCCGAAGAGCTGGAGGCACGGCTGAAACAAAACCGGA
>CAZLTN010000225.1:0-3325 GCA_964562455.1 uncultured Cytophagales bacterium | reverse complement strand
CCTGCAGGTGCGGCGACGTTTTCAGCCCCGCGAGATCGGCTATTGTCGGGTATAAATCCAGCAATTCGGCAAAGGAATGACATACCGCGGGCTTTTTCCCCGGGACTTTAATGATAAGCGGTACCCTCGACGATTCCTCTTTCAGGCTCACTTTCATCCAGAAGCGATGCTCGCCAAGATGAAACCCGTGATCGGATGTGAATATTACGATGGTATTGTCCTCAAGTCCTTCGTCGCGGAGTGCCTGGAGCACTTTCCCGAGCTGATCGTCCAGGAAAGCAGTCGAAGCGTAGTAGGCTGCTACGGCTTTCTTTTCCTGTTCTTCCGTCATCTGCCCGTTCACGCTGGTCACGTAGTTAATCCCCTGCTGAGGTATGTCGTCCCAGTCGTTGGTGACCTGCGGCGGCAATACCATTTGCTCGTGAGGATAGGCGTCGAAATACCTTTTGGGTGCTACAAAAGGCACATGGGGTCTGAAAAATCCTACAGCCAGGAAAAAAGGCTTGTCTTTGTGCTTCCTGATCAGTTCCGCAGCCGTCTTCGCCGTTTGGCCGTCGACCATTTCCAGGTCGCTGCCTTCGGCCTGTACAATCTGGAGCAGGTTTCCCCTCTTCCGTTCGATGGTACCATAGGGATTGTTCTGGACCAGTTCTGCTTTGCCGGGCGTCTGCCATTCTGCTGCTGCGCTGTTGAAAGTTTCGCTCCAGGAGCTTTTGTCGTCGGTGCCGTCGGTTCCATCAATGAAATCCTGCGATCCCATGTGGAAAATCTTGCTCACCCGCGCCGTATAGTACCCGTTTTCCTTAAAAAGCTGGGGCCAGGATTTCCTTCCGGGCCCCACATTTTCTCTTCCGCTGACATACCCGAATGTTCCCGTAGCATGAGGATAGTAACCAAACAGGAACGAAGCCCGGGATGGGCCGCATACGGGAAACTGGCAATAAGCCCTCGTAAACCGGGTACCTTCTGCGGCAAGCCGGTCCATATTGGGGGTATGACACGCCTGGTTTTCATAACCGGAGATCGCTGTGGTGGTCAGGTCATCGGAAATGATAAACAGTACATTGGGTTTGCCTTTCTTTTGCGCAACGGCGAGCGCAGGCAGGAAAAGCATTAACAGGGCAAATTTCAATTTACTTGTACTCGTCATTGCCAGCCGGGATTTTGCGACAGGTTCGGATTCAGCGTTCTTTCCAGTTGAGGGATATCGTCCAGGTAGTCGCGCTCCGGCCGGAAGCGGTACCCGTCAGGTAGCTGGTTTTTGAAATAATCGATTAACCCGTCAGCCTGAAGCGGAGGATTGTAGGAAGGGAACTCGGATTTCAGGAAAGGATACCCGTAAAACCGTTTTCCACGGAACAAGCCATGAGCAGCCCATCTGCGGTAGTCGTCCGACCTTCTCCCCTCAAGTGCCAGTTCGACCCGGCGCTCCCTGCGTATCTCGTACAATGCGTCTGAAACCGCGTATCCGTACGATTCCAGATTAGGATCCTCGGACTGGGGCAGTACTTTGAAATCGGGCATCCCGGCCCTTTGGCGAAGCAGGTTCAAAGCATCGTACGCTACCGTTTGATTGAGCTCGTATTGCGCCTCCGCAAGGTTCAGAAGCACTTCTCCGTACCGGAAAATGATATAACCCGTCTCACTGAATCCCCCCGACTGGTCGCTTCCCGCGGCGCGTGAGTTAGGGTTGGAGAATTTTTTCACCTGGAAGCCGGTAGCTGAAAGGTTCTCTCCTCCCTGATCAACAAACGGTTTATCGAACCGGGAGCCATTAGAAGCTATACGTAAATCGCCTGGTATCCAGATTGTCGCATGAAGCCTGGGGTCGGTATCGGCAGCGATTTTTTTCAGGAAATCGTTGCCCTTGGTGTCTTTTGCCACTTTCAGATATTCGTAGGGCAGACCTGTTTTTCCAAGATAGGATGTCACCAGGTTCCAAGTAACGGCCATTCTCTGGGTACGCACGGTTGTATAGAGCTGCACGTTATTGCCCAAATTTTCGGCCGAGTTCGAGGCGCTGTACAGCAGCACTTCGTTGATGTTGTTCATATTATCGAGCCCGAACAGGGTGTAATAATCGGAGTCCGGCTTACCGGTGTTGTAGATTCCCTTTACATAGTTCCCTTTTATCAATTGGTTTGCCGCATCCACACAAGCCTGGAAGTATTTCTGAGGCTGTGCCCCCGGCGTGGCAAAGGGTGTGCCCTGGTGGTATTTCTGCCAGGTTCCTTCAAACAGCGCTACACGGGTTTTGAAAGCAAGCGCCGCTTCTTTATTGAGCCGGGTGTTGCCTGCCGTGCTTCTTAGATTGAGATATTCTATCGCCTTGTCTATGTGTACCAGGATTGAGTCGGCCACGACGTTGCGGGGTGCGCGCGGGTTATACAGCTCATCCGACCCGGGCAACAAGGCCGAAGTGTACCACGGGACGTCCCCGTACTGGTTAAGCAACTGGAAATAAAACCATGCTTTGAAAAAGTGCGCCTCTCCCAGGAAATGGGCGTAATTCTCCAGCCTGTCCTGCACCTTTCCGTAATTGTCAAAGAAAAAGTTGATATTCCGGATGTCGGACCAGTCGGAGCTCCACGACCCGGTGGTGATCGTCCTGCCGCCGTTGAGTATCAGGTCGGGAACGGCGACGACCATGTTATCTGACGAAGCATCTTCATAGGGCATCGTTCCGGCGGTGCTGTGACGGGGTAATTTCGGGTAAAACTGGAGTATATATTTCTCAAGGTCGGCCGACGATTTCCAGTAGTCATCATTACTGATCGCATCCTTGGGAGGCAGTTCCAGGAATTTTTCACAAGACGAATTGGCGAGCAGAAGAAGTGCTAAAACGCCAAGATATATAATTCTTTTCATTACGATAAAACGTTTTATGATAGCTGATTTCTGGTTGCTCATGGCTATGCTTAATAAGTTAACATCAGACCCAGTGAAAGCATCCGGTCGGCTCCATAGGTCTTACCTGCTCCCCGCTCGCTGCCAATAGCGATAGGATCTATGCCCGGCGACAACTTGGTCAGCGTCAGTAGGTTTTCGCCGGAAAAATAAACCCGGACCCGTTGCATTTTTATTTTCGAGGCAAGCGAAGAAGGCATATTGTACCCGATCTGCACATTCTGCAGCTTCAGGTAGGCGGCACTCTGCAGGTATCTTGTCGACTGCATCCGGTTCTTCCCGTTTTCCGGGTCGTTTGCATAGGGTCTCGGCCAGTAGGCATCGAGGTTGAGGTTTGCGGCGCCCTCATGTAGCCCGGTATACTTGTCGCCTTCCTGGTCCCTGAAATAATCAAGATGCCCATCGAACAATGAAACCT
>CAZLTN010000224.1:0-3367 GCA_964562455.1 uncultured Cytophagales bacterium | reverse complement strand
TCGTAAACAAACTTAAATTTATCCCTAAGCTGTCCATAGAAAAGGGAGTACTTCAATATTTTGCGTAGAGATACCATGTCTTCTATAGAGAAAGTGATAAACCCAAGGATATAATTCTGTCGGCCCCGTATGTAGCGCCTGCTCCCCCGCCAAACCCGGTCAGGGCTACCGGATCCATTCCTCTCATTAGGCTTGTAAGGGTCAGCAGGTTTTCGCAGGATGTGTAAACCCGCAGGCTACTTATACGGAATTTGCCCAGCAAAGCCTCCGGGAGCGTATATCCCAACTGCACGTTCTGCAGCCTTGCAAAAGCAGCATTTGCGAGATACCGGGTCGATGCATGCCGGTTTTTGTCGTTCTGCGCTTGGTCGAGGTATGGTTTGGGCCAGAATGCATCGTGATTCAGGTTGGAGCTTCCCTCGTATAGCCCGGCAGCAGCATCCCCTTCTCTATCCCTGAAATAGTCGAGGTGCTCTGGAGTCATTCCTGTAAAGTAGATTGTATTTACCCCCCAGTAGCGGATATTATTGCTTCCTGTAGCAAAGAAATAATCTCTTTTGGCCGTTGCCCTGATTAAAAAGGAAAAGTCGAAGGACCTGAAACTGAGTCCGGCGCTTAGGCCGAACTGGTGCCGAGGTGAATTATTTCCGATAATGGAAAGATCGCCCGGATCACTCAATGTATTGGCGCCGCGGTTGATCTTCCCGTCCCCGTTAATGTCCTCGTATTTGACGTCGCCTGCCGTCCAGGCATTAAAGATGTTTGACAAATCAACCTTCGACCGGTATTCCTCCACTTCTGCATCCGTCTGGAATAGCTTATTGGCGGTAAATCCCCAGATCTCTCCCACTTCCTTACCCGGGTACCAATCGGTAACGAGGCCAGAAGGATTCCTGTATTTTAATACAAAAGAGCGTGAATCATGATAGTTGAGCGCCGCGTAGTAAGACCATTTGCTGTTTACCCGTTTATTCCATTTCACGGCTACTTCCCAGCCTCTTGTTCTAAGCGTGGAGTTGTTGGAAGAAGGGACCGTTACCCCAAGCACACCCGATACGGGTTCGGAAGGGCCGATCATGTTAGTCGTCTGTCTCTCGTAGAGATCTACGTCTGCGGTCAGCTTATAATCAAGAAAAGAAAGATTGAATCCTAAATTTTTAGTAGTAGCGGTTTCCCAAGTTAGATTAGGGCTCACCAATGTGGGAGTTCCGGTATAGCCTACCGGCCGGTTTTCGCCGTATTTGAATATCCAGCCTAGCTTACCGGGGTTGAGCGGCATAAGGGCAAGGTCTTGGTAGGGGTTTACCTGCTGATTACCCAGCTGTCCCCAGGAAGCGCGGATTTTAAAGCTATTTACATAGGGCTGGACATTAGTCCAGAAACCCTCTTTATCCACATTCCATCCCATCGAAAAAGACGGGAAAAATCCCCATCTCCTGTTGGATGCGAAACGTGAGGTACCATCATAACGTCCGTTTGCCTCAAACAGGTATTTTTCTCTAAAATTATAGGTCAAACGGGCAAAATAACCTTGAGTAGACCAGTTGAGCAGCCTCTCAGAGGCCGTCACATCGCCGTTAGCAGTCTGGAGGGAAGGCACGTCTTCTACCACTAGCATTGTTTTGGCTACATTCATGGAATGTGTTTTATCATATTCTTTCTGCATCCCGGCCATAGCATGGAAATGGTGGTTTCCGCTGATCTGCCAGTCGTAAGTGCTGTAGAGATTGGCCGCCCAGTAGTGATTATTCTGAGCTATCTGCTCAATTCTGTTGGGCACGGTAGAGGCCAGAGGCACGATTTTGCCATCGGAATAAAGCTCTGTGAGTAGGAAATTCCTGTTAGACCTGTCAACTGCAAGCGAGTTATAGGCAAAATCGGCGTTAATTTTCCAGCCTTTAAGCAGCCTGATCTCGGTAGCCAGGATTTGCCAGTTTTCGGTTGTTTCGGTACGGTCCGTTCCCCGGTATTCGATAGCCGGGATCTTAGAAATCATTGAATAATTGCCGTAAGGGTCGTATTTTGCCTGGGTAGGGACCGTCCTTGTGATCTGTCGGAAAAGAAGATCATAACCGGTGTCTGCCGGGCCGTTTTCTGAATTAAATCTTTCCCGCGGCGCCTTCATGAAACGGGTCTCATACCTGATGTCCCACCGGTTGGATACCGAAAAATTGATTTTGGCATTCAAGTTATAACGACGGTAAGTATCTACTCCATAATTCAGCACGCCGTTTTGCCCGACGTAGCCGGCGGATAGATAATAGCCGGCTTTTGCCCCCCCACCTTTAACGGAAATATTGTGGTTCTGGTTGATGCTGTATCCGTAAAAGTCCTTATACCAGTCATAATTGGCATGGCTGTCGTTGGTATGCGCCCACCGGCCTCCGGGCAAAGCCACCGTTTCGTAGTGGGTGGCATCTGCCGGCAGGAACTGTTTCAGGTAGTTCCAGTCTCCCTTCTGATAAGCGATGATCCGGTCGAGCGTAGCTTGAGGATAAGCTCTTCCGCCGCCATTGTCGCCCATTTCGTTCATCACCCTGGCGAAAGTATACGAGTCCAGCATACTAGGCAGGCGGTCGGGAGTGTTCCTGGAAACACTTCCGTTGTAAGATACACTAAGGGTTTCTTCCCGCATACCTTTTTTAGTGGTAATAAGGATTACCCCGTAAGGAGCCCTCGCTCCGTATATGGCAGAAGCAGCCGCATCTTTCAATATGGAAATAGACTCTATGTCGCTCGGATTCAAACGGTCCATTACCCCCGGGAATCCGTCAATCAGGACGAAAGGGCTCCCTCCGTTGAGGGAGCCGACACCTCTGATATTAATGCTCATAGACGCACCAGGCTCCAGGCCGCTGCTACCTACTGAAAAATTAAGCCCCGGAGATTGACCCTGCAAAAGCTGCGACACAGTAGGTGCAGGCCTGGATTCCAGCTGGCTTCCACTTATAATATCTACAGCGCCGGTAAGGTTCACTTTCTTTTGAGTACCGTATCCCACCACCACTACCTCCTCTAGGTGTTTCTGATCTACCTGGAGCGCTACCTCCAAAGTAGCCCTGTTTCCCACTACTACTTCACGGCTCACATACCCGACAAAGGAAAAAACCAAAACAGTATTTTCATCCTGAACGCTTAGTCTGAACGTTCCTTCCGCGTCGGTGATAGTCCCCTGTTGTGTTCCCTTCTGCAGTATATTCACGCCCGGCAGTCCCTCCCCTTTTTCGTCGACGACCTTACCGGTTATGATGCGGTCAGGAACGGGCGCGGCGGAAAGCGTGTCAGGTATCGCTGTCTTTTGCAGCGAGACTTTCCTCAGCAATATCCTCGAGTCTATTACCTCGTAGCTGATCTGCAATGGCGTCAG
>CAZLTN010000223.1:0-3426 GCA_964562455.1 uncultured Cytophagales bacterium | reverse complement strand
GTAGACCGCACCCGCCGCAATACCAACATGCTGATGTGGCATAAGGAGCTGTGGCTGATCGACCATGGCGCCGCTTTATATTTTCATCACAACGACTCCGACTATTCGGCCTATGTCGATCGTCCTTTTGTCCAGGTAAAAGACCACGTTATGCTCAGGAGGGCCGGTGTACTGAAAGAGGCAGACCGGCAGATGAAGAGCCTTCTTACTCCTTCGGCTATAGCTGCGCTCGTTAACCTCATTCCCGACGACTGGCTCGATCCCGGCAGTGCTTCTTTCGATGCGCAGCGGGACGCTTACGCAGATTTTCTCGTAAGCAGGCTGGCAGTATCAGGTATTTTCGTAAATGCTGCAGAAGATGCAAGGAATGCACTTATATGAGTATGCGGTGCTTCGCGTCGTGCCCAGGGTCGAGCGGGAAGAGTTCATGAACATAGGAGTAGTACTGTATTGCCCGGGGCTCCGGTTTCTGGAAGTAAGCTATTTCCTCGATGCCTTACGCCTGGAAGCGCTGTGCCCGGGCCTCGATATTGCGGAGCTGGAACTGTATTGCAGATCCTTCGCCTCCGTATGCATGGGAAATAAAAAAGGTGGCGTGCTCGAAATGATGCCCGCCCCTTCCCGTTTCAGGTGGCTTACTGCTAAGCGCAGCACTATTTTGCAGACGTCGGCGGTGCATCCCGGCTTGTGCGAAGATCCGGCGGCAGAGCTCGACCGGCTGATGGATCTCCTGGTGAGATAGCCGGTCATCCGGTTAAAAAAAACTGGAAGATCTGCCCGGGAAAATCAGCGATGACCTGAGGCGCAGTATAGAGGTAACTTCAGAAAGAAATCATACTATTAACTATTAATTGATATGAAAATACTTATCGTTTCGGTATTACTCGTTTTTGTAAACCTGGCTACTTCCGGCCAGGGAGTTTCTGTTATCCGGAAAGGAGAGTTTATCCCGGCTGAAACGCCGAAAACATTCACATTCGCTTCCCAGCCCGACGATATAATCCGGGCTGAATTTATTGCCAGTTTCAAAGCCGTTACGGGCGGGAAGAAAAATTCTCTTGTCGCCGTTTTTTACGATATCAGGAAACAGGCCATGAAAATGAAAGCGAATGCTTTTGTGCTACAGGCTTATGAGCCGGCGGGAGAAAATAGTCATAACCTGGTTATCGATACCTACTATATCCCCGGTATTGCAGATAGCCCGGATACCGCTTATTACAATAAAGTGTATATATTTTGCGATGAGAGAAAAAGTGATGCCGTTTATTCTATCAAAGCAGACAACCGGAAAGAGGAGTTCAGATCGGGTACTTACCTGGAATATACGCTTGCCGACGGCCAAACGCTGAAGCTGAACAAAGGCGGCTTCACGGGAATGAGTCTTTTTTTGAAATATCGTGAGAATAAGGAGCCGCAGTTTTTTACGATATCTTCTTTTGGGGTAGGCGTAACTCCTCCCGGCGTAATGGGTGCTTCGTTTAATACCGGCAGATTTGAACCTGTTGAAAAAAATCTGGGCCTGCTGCTGATCAGGTGCCTGGAACGGTATGAACACTAACAGCTTCAATTTAATTTTTCTATTAATTTTTAGGGGTTTTTCATTCTTATTCTACTGTACATATAAAGGGTGTTCCAAACCTTTAGTTGTATGAATTTGCAAAAGACAGACGATGGTGATCTGGTTACCTTTCTGAAAGCGGGGAAACGTCCGGCTTTCGAAGAGATTTACCGGCGGTATTGGTACAAGCTCTTTGCCATTGCTTATCATCACACGGGGGTAAGAGAAGAAGCTGAGGAAATCATCCAGGAAATATTTCTCGACCTGTGGAGGAGGCGTACGGAAGCAAACATAAGAAACCTTGATCTGTACCTGACTATTGCCGTAAAAAACCAGATTTACGATTTTTTTAAGTCCCAGCTCAGCTACCGAAAGTACCGGGAATACCTCATTTTCAATGAAATTTCAAAGCATTATAGTACCGAGGATATAGTAGGTTTTTCGGAGTTATCGGCTGCCGTAGAACATGTTTTAAACCTTTTACCGGAAAAAAGCGCCGAAGTTTTCAAAAGAAGCCGGTTTGAGAATCAATCGGTAAAAGAGATTGCGCAGGGACTGAACCTGAGCGAGAAGGCGGTGGAGTATCATATCACAAAATCGCTCAGGTTCCTGAGAGAGAATCTCCGGAACTACTATTCGGAGAACTGAATATTTACAAAAATGAGAATGGAAGAATTTAACAGACTGCTCAAAAGGTATCTCCAGGGGCAGACTACGGAAGAGGAGGAAAAGCTGCTGGAAGAATGGCATAAAAATCAGCCGGAGGTAAGCTTCCCCGAGATGTCGGACGAGGAACAAGGGGTATTGGAGCAAAAAATGTGGAAAAGAGTACGCTCCGGGGCCTGGGGCAGGCAGACTGTCCGGCGGCTGATCGCGATATCGGCAGGTGTAGCAGCTTCTCTTTTGCTCGGGACACTGTGGTTTCTTTCTCCCGGTCGCAGAGATGAAGCGCATACGGTTGCCGTTTCGGGTCAGAAGCGCTTCGAGATCAGGAACACGACCGGCTCGGACCAGGAGATCATGCTTTCCGACAGCACGATCGTATTGTTGAAGCAAGACAGCCAACTGCTATATGAAAACAGCTTTAACCAGGAGAGAAGGGAGGTGTTTTTGCATGGGGAGGCTTTTTTTCAGGTAAAAAGAGATGAAATGAAGCCATTTATAGTACATACCGGGGACCTGATCAGCGAAGTGCTCGGGACGAGCTTCCGGGTAAAGGAAAACAGAAACAACAATACGACTGAAGTATCGGTGACTTCCGGCAAAGTGTCGGTTTATACCGATAACCCGCAGGGAAAAAGTAAAAAGAACGGTTTTATTCTTACTGCCAATCAGCAGGTAAGCTACAGTAAGGCAACTCATTACATTACAGCCGGAATAGTAGAGGAACCCGTAGTCCATATACAGGATGACGTTCAACTGCCGCCGCTCGATTTCAGGTCTGTGCCGCTGCAGGATGTCTTGCAGACCCTGACGCAGTATTACGGGATAGAATTCGTGATCGCGGACCCACGTGTAAAACAGTGCGGGATCAACGCCGATCTGACTGGGTTATCCATGTTTACACAGTTGGAGCTGATATGTAAATCTATTGATGCGACCTACGAAAGACGCGGAACGGTAGTCTTTATTAATGGCGAAGGGTGTTGAAACCTACGTAGAGACGCAAGGCCTTGCGTCTGTACAGTTTTTAAAAAAGAAACCGGAGATGCCGTTAACATCGCCGGTTTCGGGTACCCCCTTTACAATTTCGAGCTGTCGAAGGGGATAGTGTTTCCTGTTTTTCAATCTAAAAAACACAGTTAAATCTATGAAAAAAAATGTATCGATCGACAAAACGCTGTGGAAGGTTATGAGAATTACGTTAT
>CAZLTN010000222.1:0-3501 GCA_964562455.1 uncultured Cytophagales bacterium | reverse complement strand
AATAGGGGGTCACGATAATCCGGAATGAGGGGTCAAGATGGTCCGGAATCTACATGTAGCACTAGTTCCAGCTACAGGAGACTACAACTTGCTGGACTTCCATGAGTGGGTACAGTCGATGGTAGACTCTTCCAATTTTAACACAGATGCAGAAGCGGGTATTTTCAAGGTCATTTTGAGCCGAGGGACAAAGGGGCTAAGCGAAAAACAAGCTTGGGTGGTGGATCAGGTCGAGAAACGTTACCACAATCGTGTTTGTGGCTTGGGAGGGGAGCAACTATCATTGGTTGACGCCCTCAACTGCGAAATGACCGGTTCCGATTTGTGCGACTATCACCGACATGCGCAAGAAAAATTCGTGGCGGAAGATTAGCTGGAGAAAAAAAAGGTAACCCTTTATGTAGATAGTGTTTCATGGGCAGCTACTTGCTCATAAGAAAGCCCAGGTTTAACCTCTACGAGGTAGCCTGGGCTTTCTTATTTAATCGATACCCAATTTCTAAAAAAGGTAAGCGTTAGAGACTTCTGAAACGGATGTCGTAGCTTACCCTTCCCCTGCAAGCGGCGCAACTCCACCACATCCCCGAACACCTCCGGAGCAGATCGAAATACAGTTCAAGACAATAACGAATGGCCAACTGAGGAACTCATAGCATGAAAACACTTTACTGTAAGGCTCATTTAACTTTACTTAGAAGCCTATTGCCTATTATTTTATATAGAATGTTAAACGCTACTTTCTACCGTTTCGCGGGCAGGTCAAGGTTGGCTTTGAACATTGTCTTAATCCCCGAACAAGCAAAGAGCTACTCGCACCTTAATCACGAACAGCTCTTCGTAGAATTCTCTAAACTATATTTATAGTAAGATCTCCGCTTCCGTTTACCTCACAGTTCCCTTTGAGAGGGATTTTTATATCATCTAGGGTAGATGATATAAAAATCTCCACGAAACTTTTAAACCCAGGGCTTGAGCTGATAAAGTTTTTCATGTACTTCAAAGTGTGATTGTCACAGATGGTTAATGACGACAGCTTATCTTTATACTCAACCAGGTCGTAGTAGTCGTCTACGGTATTCACAAAAGAAGATCGCCTATTACCGGAAAGATCCAGGATAAAAATAAGCTCTTTCTTTTCCGGATCCTTTTTGACTAGTGTTTTATAAACAGAAAGATTGTTGCTGAACCACCCGTTCTTTGAATCGATGTACCCTAAATGGGATTTGGTTTTTCTGATTGCTACGGTTTTCATAGTTATTATGTGTGTGTTAAAAATTTACGGAAAAATAAGAAAATTAAATATTGCTCAAAAGACTTCAGGTAAATAAGAGTTAGTTGGATCGGATTCAGACGTTATGGCCGACAGGATGTATATAGCTATCAGTCCTTTTACTCTGAGAAGTGTTTCTATTCACGGAGCTCGTTATCAAGACCGCTGGTTAGCATACAATTATTTTATTAAACAAATTGTTGAACCAAACCCGTAAGATTTATTCCAATAAAAATCAAAAGACCAGTATATAGTTGATTTTCAGTCGCTTAATTTTGTCTAAGAACGTTAAAAATGGTGTAAGGTGTTCGGCTGTGATCCCCCTAACTTCACGGTGAAAATCAGGCAGTTATGACGAAAAAGTTGTAACTGTGTTCTTATTTGCACAGGAGGCCAGCCTCAAAAATAGGAGGAATTCCTGTTAGTCTATAAAAATACTACATAACGATTTAGATCTCATCCTAGCTGTAAGCATATAACGTCATCATTTCGGTTGGAGGTGTGAAAAAACTTATTTAACTTTCGGCATGGCTCGTTCAGAAGCCTGCCACCCACCGTTGCAAAGCTGTCTCAGCACTGTCTTCTATATCGTTTGTGATAACTTTTTCTCATGTCAAGAGAATGGTTGGTGGGCGACATTTTCTTGTGAGATAAACAGTTTTTCACAATGGAACAGAAAAAACATACGCTTGCCTTTGTAAAGCGTCAGGCGAAAAATCTAAAAAAGAAAAGCGGCATCAGCCATATGAAAGCTTTGGATGAAATCTCCAAAGAGCTTGGTTATTCAAACTGGAAACATTGCCGACAAAGCGTCGGCCAGCCATCTACCCCCGAGGCAGAAGTTACGAGTCAAGTGATACATCTGAGTTTTACGGAGTGGCTAAAAAAACATAGGAATCTAGATTCACCCCTAGGCGATCTGGCGTCCGATATGTTGAGCGATAGTACTTGGCCGTTATATGAATCTTTGGACCAATATCTCGACTACATGAGTTTTAGAAGATCGCCTCGCGTTGTGATTGAAACTCTTAAAAGGGCATGGAAGGCATACAAGGCCTATCTGCGCAGGAAGAATTCTCCCAAATCAAGCGCTCGTCCTGTTGTCAAGCAAAAGCCTAAAAATCACGATCCTCGAAAGATCACATATGTCTCTAATGTCAAGCCGCTTCACTACTCAAAAAGAACGGTAGACAGGTTTGCAGTTGGGGATAAAGCATGGATTTCCTGGGACGGGCGAAAAGCTATTCCTGTGACGGTAATAGAAGAGGATGGCATATATTATTCCATCAAAATAGAACGTCCTCTCAATAGAGCTGGAAACGAACATTACGTACGGCTTGACGAAGTTCGGAGTACGCCGGAATTGGCATGTATTAATCATGTGACATGGTAGTCTGGCAAAAAATGTGCAGAAAAAAAGCTCGCGGCACAACACTGCGAGCTTTTTTTCTGCACGTTTAATTCACTTCAGTTATATGCCTGAACGTAGGCTGCGGCAGTTTATTGGAATTATCCAATCGACTTTCAAAAGGAAGGAAGCAAAATCAGCGTAGAGGGATTTGGACGGAGTGCTGAAAAGTAAAGATTAAATCTGGGGTAATCCGAATATAACGATGAAATATAAAAATTACAAGAAAAGCTTCCTGGTTACCGACCGTATCGGGATCGTGATGGAATATTATAGTGCGATAGCTGCAATGAGCATCGAGCGGACGCAGGTAAAACATATACTAATATGATTTTTCCAAGAGGAGAGAGAGTTGTATTTCCTAAGGGATAAGTTCTTTATCCGTTAAACTGGCAGCGAGGAGATGTAGCGGTTATACATCTGCCGGAAGCAGGGATTAAAGGCAACACGAGTTTCGTGTTTTTAGACCTGAACAATCGGGAGGGTAGGAGACCTGATGTCGAAATGTTTGAAGAAGGGAGGCCTGGATAGGTAACATTTTAATTTGTTAAACAAATTACTGACCTTAACCCACAGGGTTTATCTCCTTAAAAGATAATATTTATTTATATGGTTGATTTACAGTCATTTAATGTTATCCAAAAAAGTCAAAAACGGAATAAGGTGTTCGACCTCAATCCCCTTATGCCCACGGTGAAAATGAAGGAGTTACATGAAAATGTAGTTCCTTTTTCGTTTTAGGTGGACATAATTTGATACACAACACGGCTCACACCTGTCCAAAACGTTTCTCTCGGTCAATAAAATAAGCCAATCAGCATTC
>CAZLTN010000221.1:0-3596 GCA_964562455.1 uncultured Cytophagales bacterium | reverse complement strand
ACTCGACCTATAATTACCAGGAAAGCCGGTTTATCCTGAACATATACCAGGAGGAAACTTCCCGCATGGTATGGCAGGGTTGGGCATCAGGGAACGTAAAAGCGCCTTCGAAAAATGAAGATCGCGGAGAGGTTATGCTGAACATCATAGCAGATATCCTGCGAAGCTTCCCGCAGGCCACGCTGGATACGTATAGCAGGAAATAGAGCTTCGCCTGCATTGCTTTTATTATAGCCGCTTCTGAAAGAAAAATAGCTTTTCTTTCAGAAGCGGCTATATGGTTTTTCAATCATAAGAACTTCCTGCATAACCAGCTTCTTTCAATAATTTCATCTACTTTTCCGGTAGTTTCTCTATAAAGCTTGTCACATCGCCCCTTATTTACGTTAATTACCGCCTTATGGGAACAGGAACAGATATGATAATGGTAGGGCACGAAAGGGATAAGCGGATTTATCTTGGTTACTGGATACTGGTGACTATCATTTTTTTATATGACCGGACCTATCTTATCACCAAAGCGAGCCTGCCCTATTTTCTTGCCTGCTCGGTAGTACGTATAGCCTTGCTGGTGGCGCTCGCCTGGATCAATTTGAATGTGTTGATCCCGCGTTATCTTTTTAAGGAACGATACGTGGCTTATTTCGGATTGGTGTTAGCATTAATTGTCGGTTACCTGGTTATCCAGAGCCTGTATGATTATTATTTATTCGGGTTTATCGTCGCTCCGCAC
Source organism: uncultured Cytophagales bacterium (assembly GCA_964562455.1). Classification (GTDB taxonomy): domain Bacteria; phylum Bacteroidota; class Bacteroidia; order Cytophagales; family Spirosomataceae; genus Ravibacter. Next base: position 2,863 of record CAZLTN010000221.1, on the reverse strand, counting down.
AGAAGCGGCCGGTTGTCGACATCACTGGCATATAATTTTACTCACACTTCCCTTTACCTGCTTCTGACTGTAGCGCTCAGATTTAGTATAGATTGGTACGAGCAAAAGAAGCTGATCAACGAAATCCGGATAGAGAAACTGCAGACCGAAGTAAACTACCTGCGGTCGCAGGTAAACCCCCATTTTCTTTTTAATGCCCTGAACAACTTGTATGCGCTCACCATCAGGAAATCGGATGAGGCTCCCGACGTGGTTTTGAAGCTGTCTGAGCTAATGGAATACATGCTCTATGAAAGTGATGCGGATTATGTTCCGCTGGAAAGGGAGATCAATTACCTGCGCAATTACCTGGAGCTCGAAAAAATACGGCAAGGCAATCATGCGGACATACAACTGACAGTCAAAGGAAACATGGAAAACTGCCAGGTATCTCCCTTCCTGATCCTTCCGCTGGTAGAAAATGCTTTTAAACATGGTATAAGCAAAGCCGTCCATAATGCCTACCTGCATGTAAACATCGATCTTAACAGCCGGCTTTCCGTAAAAGTGACCAACAACAAGCTCAGTTTTCAGCCCGCCGAAGCAAACGGAGGTATAGGCCTGGTCAATTTAAAGAAAAGGTTGGAACTCCTGTATCCCGGAAAGCATACGCTCGAAATCGTTAATGGCCCCGTCGAATATGAAGTATTGTTAAAAATCGATGTGTCATGCTGAGCTGTTTAATTATAGATGATGAGCCATTGGCGCGGGAGGTCCTGGCAGGGTATATTGCATCGCTTGATACAGTCTGCGTGGCGGAGAGCTTCAGTAATGCTTTTGATGCACTCCGGTACCTGGAAAGCCATACTGTCGACGTGCTTTTCCTGGATATAGAAATGCCGGAAATGAACGGGATCGACTTCCTGAAGTCGTTGAAACACCCCCCGATTACAGTGTTTACCACAGCTTTCCGCGATTATGCCTTTGAAGGGTTTGAGTTGGGCGTTATCGACTTTTTGCTGAAACCTGTTTCACGGGCTCGTTTTCAATTAAGCCTGGATAAAATATCTGATTTTCTATCGCTCAAAACGTCTGATACCGATCTTGAAGCAAGTAATGAAGCGCCTGAGTTTATTTTTGTGAAGAGTGGGGTCAACAGGGTTAAGCTGTTTTTTGCGGATGTAATGTATATCCAGGGATTGAAAGACTACGCCATCATACACTCGATAACAGGTAAAATTGTTACGAAAGGGTCAATTAAACATATGCAGGACCTGTTTCCGGCACATTTGTTTATCCGGGTGCATAAGTCTTTTATTGTATCTAAAAGCAGGGTCGGGCGTATTCAGAAAAATAAAATAATTATCGGCGACCACCAGATACCGATCGGCAGGAATTATAAAGAAGATCTGGAAAGAGATGTGATGGGTAAAAGAACCAATCAATGATTCTTATTTCGGTCTGAACCCTGCAGGATAGCGCTCATACAGCGTATTAGAAGGCAATATCCTTATTTCCACTCTCCGGTTGGATTGAAGCCCTGCGGCCGTTTTATTATCGGCAACCGGGACCAGCTCACCATAATACTCGGCAGTGATACGGCTGGGATCTGCAAAACCAAGCTTGATCAATTCTCTTTTTGTGGCGTCTACACGCCGTTTGGATAGCGATTTGTTATAAGAATCGGAGGCCCTGGCATCGGTATGACCAATAAGAACTACCCTGCAGTTGGGTTTCGAACTCAGGTGCTCTACCAATTGGGTCAGCGACTGGCGGGAAGCCGGCCGGATAGTCGAGCGATCGGTATCGAACTCAATGCTTCCGAAGATTACATCGCAATCGTCTTTCGGTTTTTCTTTAGCGACTATTTCGCCTACCCGCGTATTAAGATCCATGGCTACACCTCCTCCCGATACCCAGCTACCTGCAGGTGTATTGGGTTCTTTGTCAAAGAGATCGGCTACCCCGTCTCCATCGCTGTCTGTATACAAACGGGCATCGACGGGGTCGGGCATATTGGCCTTTGCAATCGAATCTGCATCGGAAAGGGTAGGGTTGTAGACCGGGGGGATCAATTGGGCGGGACTGGCATACCGAAGATGGTAGCGTCCTTTTGAAGCGTCGGTCTGTCCCGTTCTCGGTGCTCTTACGGCATTTTTCCCGATTTTATATGTGAGCGCTACAGCGCCGAAAGCATATTTATCTTTGTTGGAATCCCCCTGGTAAAAGCCCCAAAGGCCCGTTTGCTTGTCGTACTCGGTAAGCGAGCCTACGGTAAGGTCTATCTTTTCGGTATTGACATGATTGTAAGTGAAGCTGAGGCCGACATCAATACGGGGCGATACTTCATAATGGAAGGATAATCCTACGGGAAAGACCCATTCCCTGGTGTAGGTCGACCCGTTTCGCCTCCATGTGCCCGCAGTTTTGGAACTGCCTTCCGTGTTGCTCCGGAGCAGAAGGTGGTCGTCGAACATGTCATATAGCTCAGAGTAGAAATACATGATCCCGATACCGCCGTGCGCGTCAATTTTCCATCTGCGCATTTTATTGTGGCCGAAAAACAGGCGGTTCAGGTTGACCGTACCGTCGAGAGACGTTTGTATATAGGACGGGCTTTTGAAATAAACATCGTATAGCAGCGGTTTCCCATCGGGACCGATTATAGGTTCCCTGGTGGCGAGGTCGATTCCCTCAACGCCCTTTTTCGATCCTGAGAGGCTGCCGTTGCTGAAAGTAAGCTGCATACCGAACAGGGGTGTAAGCTGCTTATTGACAGATACTCCCCACGCCCCGGTTAGCGATTCTTTCTCTCCATAGGCAAAATTATGCTGGCGGAGATCTCCGAAAAACCTGGTAATGCCCCCATAGCCGGTTACCGACC
>CAZLTN010000220.1:0-3668 GCA_964562455.1 uncultured Cytophagales bacterium | reverse complement strand
CTGAGCTACGGAATCATTGACTCGTTCGTCAAACGTGGGTGCAAAATTAGGAGAGGAAATTTATTAATCAAACACGCCTCTCAAAAAAAATGAATATTAATGCAATTTCTTCACAAAAGACAAACAAGTATAAAATTTATTCACTTTAATTCTCGCAGCAATATCTCTTACGGGAATAGCAGGAAGACAAATAACCTGGACATCACCTTTCGTTTCCCTGTAATGTAAGCTTGTTTTTATTGGGGATTCCACCATTCTCCCCTAAATTTACCTCGCAAACCGCGAAGGGGAATCCTCCTCTTCCGGCTGTTTTAACTTCTTAAAATCAGATCATGTCGTTCCGAATAGAAAAAGACACAATGGGTGAGGTACAAGTACCTTCCGATGTCTATTGGGGAGCCCAGACCCAGCGCTCCATTCAAAATTTTCCGATTGCCCAGGACATCAACAAGATGCCGAAGGAAATTATCAAAGCATTTGCCTATCTGAAAAAAGCCGCTGCCATTACCAATTACGAAGCAGGAATACTGGCCAGGGAGAAAAGCGAGCTGATAGGAAAAGTGTGCGATGAGATCCTCGAAGGAAAGCTGGACGACCAGTTCCCGCTCGTAGTCTGGCAAACCGGTTCAGGCACCCAGTCCAACATGAATTCTAACGAAGTAATTGCCTACAGAGGACATGTATTGAGCGGAGGACAGCTCTCAGATAAGGAAAAAGCGCTTCATCCCAATGATGACGTTAACAAGTCGCAATCGTCGAACGATACGTTTCCTACAGCAATGCATATTGCTGCGTACAAGATCTTACTCGAAGTAACTATCCCGGGAATAGAAAAATTGAGGAATACACTCCGGGCTAAGGCCGTCGAATTTAAAGACGTGGTGAAGATCGGCCGTACACATTTTATGGACGCAACACCGCTTACGCTCGGACAGGAGTTTTCGGGATATGTGTCGCAGCTCGATCACGGACTAAAAGCTATTAAAAACTCCCTGCCTCACCTCTCCGAACTGGCGCTGGGGGGAACAGCCGTAGGAACGGGAATCAACACCCCGCCGGGCTATTCAGAAAATGTAGCCCGGCACATCGCAGCATTGACAGGAATTCCTTTTATCACCGCCGAAAATAAATTCGAAGCCCTGGCAGCTCACGACGCTATCGTGGAGGCGCACGGCGCATTGAAAACGGTAGCGGTAAGCCTGATGAAAATCGGTAATGATATCAGGATGCTTTCTTCCGGGCCGCGATCGGGCATAGGCGAGATCTTTATTCCGGACAACGAACCGGGAAGTTCCATCATGCCCGGAAAAGTGAACCCTACGCAATGCGAAGCCATGACTATGGTTGCCGCACAGGTAATGGGAAATGACGTGGCTATCGGTATAGGAGGAGCCAGCGGGCACTTTGAGCTGAACGTGTTCAAACCTATGATGGCCTACAACTTTCTGCATTCTGCCCGCCTGATCGGCGATGTGACCGTGTCTTTCAACGATAAATGTGCAGCGGGCATAAAGCCGCTTTACGAAAACATCGAAAAGCATGTTAACAACTCGCTGATGCTCGTCACCGCGTTGAACACAAAAATCGGCTATTATAAGGCCGCTGAAATTGCCCAGACGGCCCATAAAAACGGATCTACCCTGAAAGAAACTGCAGTAGCATTAGGCTACCTTACACCTGAGGAATTTGACGAGTGGGTCAAGCCCGGGGACATGGTCGGCCAGATCAGTATATGAGCGAAATAACCGCTAAAAATTGATTTCATGGAGCTTTATCCTGCCCAGCGGCTATCCCGTTTCACACAGGACGTCTTTCTTGCCATCGGCTGTTCTGAAAAAAATGCCGCCCTTGCCGCCGAAGTGCTGATCAGCGCCGATTTAAGAGGCGTCGATTCGCATGGTATCGCGCGGCTTCCGGGTTATGTCCGCCTGTATGACCACGGACGGCTTAACCCCAACCCGGATATAAAAATCGTGCATGAGACCCCCAGCACAGGAGTGATCGACGGCGATAAAGGCCTCGGGCTCGTAGTTGCTCCCTACGCCATGGAAATTGCTATGGAAAAAGCGGAAAAGGTGGGTTCAGGATGGATCTCGGTCAGGAACTCCAATCATTTCGGCATCGCCGGCTACCACGCCATGATGGCGCTGCAGAAAGATATGATAGGCTGGACCATGACCCACGCCGCCCCGCTTGTCACCCCTACCTTTTCGATGGAGAAGATGCTGGGGACAAACCCGCTTGCGGTTGCCGTGCCGGCTATGGAAGAACCTCCTTTCGTAGCCGACTTTGCTTCAACCGCCGTTGCTTACGGGAAATTCGAGATCCTGCAACGCAAAGGACTGCCTGCTCCGCTGGGCTGGGCGCAGGATGCCGAAGGGAATCCTACCACCGACTCAAATGCCGTCAGAAACGGCGGAGGGCTTCTACCGCTCGGAACAGACCGGGAGCATGGAAGCCATAAGGGTTACGGGCTCGGAGCTATCGTCGACATTTTTTCGGGGGTTCTTTCGGGTGCAAACTATGGCCCGTGGGTACCACCCTTTGCGACGGCCGGTTTTATGAGTGCGCAGGAAGGTGTCGGTATAGGAACCGGGCATTTCCTGGGTGCTATGCGGATCGACGGCTTCCGGCCGGCAGAAGAATTCAAAAAAAACATGGACAACTGGATCAGGAGGTTTCGTTCAGCCAGGTCTGTCCCGGGTGAAAAAGTACTGATCCCGGGCGATCCCGAACGCGAAGCCGAAGCGATCCGCCTCAGGGAAGGTATCCCGGTAATCGGGGCGGTTACCGGACAGCTCCGTGAGCTCGCCGCCAGGTTCTCCATACAGTTTTAGATTTTTCTGCTGTTACCACCTGCATGAAGAAATTAATTTTAGACGACCTTAACAGGCTTTCGGTAGAGGAGTTTAAAAAAACTGAGAAATTCCCTCTTGTTGTTATTCTTGACAATATCAGGAGCATGAACAATGTGGGATCCTTCTTCCGTACATGTGATGCCTTCCGGGTGGAGAAACTGTATCTCTGCGGCTACACGCCCTGTCCTCCTCATCGCGAAATCACAAAGAGCGCCCTGGGTGCGGAACAATCGGTCGAATGGGAGCATGCAGAGACCACTTCTCAATTGGCCGGACGGCTGAAACGGGATGGATATAAAATCCTGGCAATCGAGCAGGCCGACCAGAGTACTGCTTTGGAAACGTTTACCTGGGATGTTCAGGCTCCTCTGGCCATCATATTCGGCAATGAAATAAACGGTATAGATGAGGAAGTTATGAAGATTGTCGACGGATGTGTCGAAATAACGCAATACGGCACAAAGCATTCTCTCAACGTAGCCGTAAGCGGGGGAATCGTAATCTGGCAATTAATCAATGCATATTTAACAAAAAGATAACATCATTTCTTTTGTGAATTAATTTTAAAATATGTTATTGTAATAATTAATTTCACCAAACGTGATAAAAAATACATTGTAAGCATATGGGCTCAGCAAAAAAAAATCTGGCACAGGAAATCAGCAGCATGCTATCCGCCAAGGTCGACGAAATCGGGGTTGCGTCGAAGAAGCTGAAAAAGAACATCTCCAAGGCTTCGGAAAAACTAGCCGACAAAGTCCAAAAGCTGGCTAAAAAGCTGGAAAAGGAAAAAGCGAAACTGGAAAAAGC
>CAZLTN010000219.1:0-3744 GCA_964562455.1 uncultured Cytophagales bacterium | reverse complement strand
TATGTTACGCACAGGCAGGTAATCGAATCTATCCTGAGCTTGCGTGAAGCACCGGATGTTGCAGCACCAAAACGTAAGTATACTAAGAGGGCAAAGGCCTGATCAGGAATAAACCGGTTATTTTCTGTACTTACCGGGAGCATAAGGGATGTCAAAACAAATGGTTTTGACATCCCTTATTTTTTTATTAGTGTGATTTATTGCGTGATTTCTTACTCGTATGTGTGTCGCCCCTGCGGAGCTTCCTATTCGAAGGGGCGGCGTGCTTCACCTTCTGAGTCCGCGGGTTTCACCCACGGTTATGGGGTATCGCCCCTGCAGGGCTTCAGAGAAGCTGTTTCGTGTCGGGACAAGCTATCGATGTGATCTCTGTACGCTTTGCGACGATGGGGATGTGCTCTCCCTGTATTGATCGTAATAACAGAGTATAGTCGTTTTGTGGTATAACTTGCTGATAAATAAGTATTTTCATTTGGTTCCCGTTCTTTGCGTAAACAGAGGGCGACAGTTTTTTTATTTAAAAACAGAAAAAAAATAACCAAGTACCTTGCATTGCAAAGTACTTGTTACTACATTTGTCCGTCTTATTACTGTAATGTGCGTTGCGGGTTCTGTTAGCCATGAATAGTAAAGAACTCCGACCATGGGCTGTTTAGGTAAGAAGGCTTGCCTTATTGAACAATTTTAAAAGATTATGAATATAGAAAATGCTCAGGTGCAGATGCGCAAGGGGATCCTGGAGTTCTGCATTTTGCACATCATTTCGAGAGGAGAAGTATACGCTTCAGATATGCTCGACGAGCTGACTTCCGCACGTATCATGGTAGTGGAAGGGACGCTTTACCCCTTGCTTACGAGGTTGAAGAACGCGGGATTCCTGGATTATAAGTGGGTAGAATCTTCTTCCGGTCCCCCGCGCAAATATTATGTACTGACACGCGACGGAGAAATTTTCCTGGAGGCTATGCAGTCGACCTGGAACGAGCTGTCCGACTCAGTGACGACGATTATCGGAAAAACGCAAAGAAACAAAGAGGATCAATAATGCCGGCCGGCAAGATGGCTGCCGTTAAATAATAAGGATTTAGGATAACCATGAAAAAGACAATAAGTATCAACATCGCCGGCCTGATTTTCTACATTGAAGAAGACGGATATGACAAGCTGCGACAGTATATAGGGTCTGTTCATCGCTATTTTTCCACTTTTGCTGACAGCACGGAGATTGTAGCGGATATTGAAGGACGTATAGCTGAACGGTTTTTACTAAAACAGAAAACCGAAAACAAGCAGGCCATATCTATAGAAGATGTAGATGAGCTGATCAGAGCGATGGGAAGCATCTCTGATTTTGAAGCAGCGGAGCACGCGGAAGATCTTATTTCAGAGCCTTTGCACACTACAAGGATAAAAGAAGAAGAAGAAGAGACTCCTTCCGGTATCCCGACTTCCCAGGCTCCTCCTGTGCAGCCCCGGAGAAAATTTTTCAGGGACCTTAAAAGAAAGATTCTGGGTGGTGTGGCGTCGGGAATAGCGCATTATTATGCTATGGATCCGCTCTGGGTACGGCTGATTCTCCTGATAAGCATTTTCGGGTTGGTTCCCTTCAGTGGTATTTTCCACATGCACGTAGAGGAAGAATTTGCGTTGTTAAGCGGTTTTCTGCTCATTTCGTACATAGCAATGTGGATCGCTTTCCCGGGGTCGACCGACCTGGAGGATAACACCAAGGTTAAGAAGTTTTATCGCGATCCCGAAAGAAAAGTGCTTGGAGGTGTGGCGTCGGGTCTAAGCTCGTATTTTAATGTGGACACGGGAGTGGTCAGGTTTATATGGGTAATCTCCATCCTGTTTTTTGGTACAGGCATCCTGATATATATACTTCTGTGGGCAATCGCACCGGCGGCTAATACCATCACCGAAAAGATGGAGATGCAGGGCGAGCCTATTACCCTTTCCAATATTGACAGTAATATCAGGAAAAACCTGAGCATAGGGCTCGAACGGGCGAAGGAAAGCGATGTGAAGCGGCTTTTGCTGTTGCCCTTTACAATTATCGGGCACATTCTTAACGCTCTCGGAAAGGTATTAAGAGAGCTCGGGCCTGTACTGCGGGTTTTGATAGGGATTTTCATGGTGGGAATTGCCGTTATCGGCCTGCTGGCGCTTCTCATTTGCGGAGCAGCCCTGCTGGGAATGGCAAATATGCCTGATTTCGGGGTTTTACCCTCCGAATTCCTGATCCTGAAGGAAACTCCGTTCCTGCTGATCATTTCGGTCGCTACGCTGCTGATAGTCCCGGCAGTCGTGGTCCTTTTCCTGGGGTTAATGCTGCTTCTGAAAAGAAAAGTGGTCGGAAGTACGGTCTGGATCGTACTGGCCGGACTTGTTATCTTCAGCATTATCGGGATGATTTCTTCCGGGTTGGTCTTTCAGCGTAACTTCGTGGAATCGGGAGAATTTACCCAACAGGGCAGTTTTCCGCTGGATAAAAGCAAGACATTGCTCATCGACCAGGACAATGAATATTCCGAAAAAAGCGTGGACCTGCGTGTTTATCTTAAAGGCTCGGTTAAAACGGACAGCATACTGGTAGAAAAGCGCTTTTTTGCGAGAGGGGCGAGCAGGGCAGAGGCGAGAGAACTGGCGTCACAGATAACTTACGATGTAGAAAAAACAGATTCGCTGATATATTTCCCGAATCCTCCTATGATCTCGGAAATCCTTCCTTACCGGAAACAATATATCGAAGCGGTTTTGGAGGTTCCTTATCACAGGCCTTTTGCCCTCACCAGGAATTTCTACTACAATTTCCTGGATCGTGATTCGCAGGCACGGCGGAATATGGGCGCTTATGATGTACGTCACTATGATCTGAATTGGGACAACCTGCGGTGGGCGATCCTGCCGGATTCGGGCCTGGTTTGTCTGAATATGCCTGAAAAGTACCGGATAAAGGAAGGAGAGCGGGAAAGGGAGGCTGACAGATGGGAGGACAATGATACTTTCCATGGAATATCGCTGGGCGACAGGGGAGAATACGTAAAACAATTCGCTGTTCCTGAATTCCGGGGGATAGATTTTGCCGGCACGTATCACATTTTGCTGAAAAAAGGCGATAAGGCTTCCATTACCGTCGACGGATCGGAAGTAAACGTGGAGGCGCTGGGCGTTAAAGTTGAGGAAGGCATCCTGCGCCTGGAGAAGCTGGATAAAAATGCCGACCTTCCTGAGCCGAAGAAAAGGATCGGTGTCGTGATCACTACGCCAAACCTCGAATCAGTAGAGCTCTCGGGAGCCAGTATTATGAAAGCAGAGGGCTTTAGTGACCTGACACAACTGACTATCAGGTTATCCGGAGCTTCCGTGACGGAATTCTATGTAGATTCCGATAAAATGGACCTCGATCTGACTGGAGTGTCGAAGATGCTTCTGAAGGGTAGGATAGGCGATTTTAAAGCTAGCTTATCCGGAACCTGCCTGCTTGAAGCGAAGGAATCGCATATCAGGGCCGCGGAGGTAAGGGCCTCTGGTATGAGCAGGGCTTCTTTGGGCACGGTTGAAAACCTCGATAAGCGCGAAACAGGCGAGAGCAGGGTGAGCAGAAGAGGGGAGTAGTTTGCGGTAAATAAAATTGGAGAAAGAAGCAACATTTTATAGCAGGATATTCTCTTTAGGCATATAAAAACATTAAAGACCTGATTTATGAAAAAGCTGAGTTTATGGATGGTATTTGTGCTGGGA
>CAZLTN010000218.1:0-3875 GCA_964562455.1 uncultured Cytophagales bacterium | reverse complement strand
GTGTTATACCGGGTCAGACCGTTGTGTTTCAAGTGGAGGTTAAGCTCTTTATTGGCGATGAGTTCCTCGATGATTTGTTTGAAATAGAGCTCGGTACGCGGCTGGATACGAAAGCCGATGTTTACTACGATCTTAATGATCTTGTCGTCAACCAGCTCTGAGACCTCATAGTTCAATGTGTAGGGATGGTTGGTCCGGTTGATGTGAAAAAACCAATAGACATCCGCGCGCTTGGGTTTCTTTGCAAAAATAGATTCGATCGATATTTCTTCTATATGCTCCCTCTTGTCGGCTTTGGTAAGATAGATCAGGTGAGTAGCAAATTTCGCGATATTCGTATCGTTACTCAATTGCACTATTTTTCCGGCAAACCTGCCCAGATCGACAAATTTGGTATACCGGTTGTTTATCTTCCTGGCGTGATAGGAAGAGTACATGACCGCCAGGAATGCCAGGCCTACAAAAACAGTGATAAACCCTCCCTCGTGAAATTTGACAATATTGGCAACAAAAAAAGACAATTCAATCCCCCCGAAGACCAGCAGGAGCCCATATACGAGCAAACGGTTCCATCTTAGCTTATAAAACAGGAAGAAGGCCAGCAGAAAAGTGGTCATCATCATCGCAATGGTAATGGCCAGACCATACGCCGCCTCCATTTTAGCCGAATCCTTGAAATAAAGAATTACGGCAATACACCCGATCCAGAGGATGTAGTTCACACTCGGAATATAAATCTGTCCTTTGGCTTCAGTAGGTTGCTTTACGGCTACTCGCTGCCAGAAATTTAAGTTGATTGCCTCGTTCACCAGCGTAAAAGAACCGCTGATCAGCGCTTGCGAGGCGATAATGGCGGCCAGAGTCGCGATCAGGATAGCCGGTACCAAAAACCAGGAAGGCATCATTTCAAAAAAAGGGTTCCGGCCATCCAGGAATGGGCCTGGCTGATGCATCAGCCAGGCGGCTTGTCCCAGGTAATTGACAACCAGGCAGATCTTGACATATATCCACGTTAACCGGATATTCTTTCGTCCGCAGTGCCCCAGATCGGAGTACAGCGCCTCCGCGCCCGTGGTACAAAGAAAGACTGCGCCCAGTATCCAGAAACCTTTGGGATAGTGAGTTAGTAGTTGATAGGCATAGTAAGGATTAAGCGATTTGATAACAGAAGGGAACAGGTAAATCTGGCTTAAGCCGCTTACAAGCAAAACAAAAAACCAGATTGCCATTACAGGGCCAAAAGCCCTTCCGACTTTTTGGGAACCAAACCTCTGGAAAAAGAAAATACCGGAAACGATCATCAAAACGATAGGGACCGGGGAAATGTGCTCAAGCCCGTCGATGAGGGCAAGCCCTTCCACAGCAGATGTCACGGTTACGGCCGGAGTGATGATGCCGTCGGCCATTAATGCCGCTGCACCAATAATGGTGGGCATGATAAGTTTTTTTCCATATTTCCTGACCAGGGAATAAAGCGAAAAAATTCCCCCTTCGCCTTCATTATCTGCTTTCAGGGTAATCCAAACATATTTTACAGAAGTTTGAAGTACCAACGTCCAGAATACGCAAGACACGCCGCCCAGCACCAGCAATTCACTGATCTGTTTATTACCAATAATGGCTTTGAAGGTGTATAAGGGGCTGGTTCCGATGTCGCCATAAATGATCCCGAGTGCAACGAGCAGGGAGGAAACCGTAACTTTTTGAATCGATGAATTCTGGCCTTCCATAGACGAGGTTTCTGTGTCGGGCGCAAAATTCAGGCGAAACTCATAAGGATTTTGTAAGAAAAGCTGTTGCTGCCATAAAGATTTTATAAAGATCTGGACGGCCCAGCGAAAAGAGAACAATAAAAAGAAGAATTATCCAAATACTACTGAAAGCGATAACCTACCCCACTTTCGGTAATAATGTGCGAGGGACGATTCGGATCTTCCTCGATTTTTTTTCGAAGCTGACCAATAAATACCCTAAGGTATTGGGTCTCTGTCTGAAAGCCGACGCCCCAGACTTCCTTCAGCAGGAACTGGTGCGTCAGTACCCGCCCTTCATTTTTCGCCAGCAAAGCAAGCAGATTATACTCTGTCGAAGTCAGCTTTACGATTTCGCCGGTCACTTTCACGGTTCTGGCGGCCAAATCAATTTCGATGGTCCCTGCCGTGATTACCTGGATGTTTTCCCTGGCGTAAAACCGCGCCGCTGATCTGAGCCTGGCCATGAGCTCGCCCACGCGGAAAGGCTTGGAAAGGTAGTCGTTTGCTCCGCTGTCCAGGGCAGCTATGATATCTTCTTCTCCGTCTTGGATCGAAAGGATCACGATCACTTTTGTGTACCACTCCCTAAGCTGCCCGAGCACTTCTTGCCCGGGCATATCGGGAAGACCCAAGTCCAGCAGGATTATATCCGGCATTTGACTTGCCGCCAACATGAGACCATCCTTTCCCGTCGTTGCCTGCAGTACACGATAGTCGTTGTGTTCCAGGCTGATGTTCAGCATTTTCTGTATTTGCGGCTCATCATCGATGACCAGCACCAAAGGTTTACTCATTTTTTAAATTTTTCAGGTAAGATGCGGCAGCAGGTATCTGGAGGGTAAAATGGGCTCCCCCGCTTTGCCTGTTCTCAAGCAATATCCTGCCGCCATGTGCCTCCACGAAGCCTTTTGCAATGGATAGCCCTAAACCGGAGCCACCCGTACCGGATTGCGGCAACCGATAAAATTTCCTGAATATGTCATCCATATTTTCAGTGGGAATCCCGTTGCCGCGGTCTTTAACTGAAATTGATACCAGGTTTTCAGTATACGTGCTCCTGATCTGTATCGGTGCGTGATCCGGCGTGTAACGGATGCTGTTATGAACTACGTTGTACAAAGCGGTTTCAATCAGGCCCTCATCGACACGAACCAGGGGCAGGTTTTCATCCGGGACAAAGTCAATCCGTACCCGCGCATCATCCGGAATTTTCCCTGTCATCCTGTAAATAAGTTCATTAATATCAGTCCAATCCGCCCTGATCCTTAAGTTCCCCGCTTCCAGACGACTCATGTTTAACAGGTTCTCCACTTGCTTCTCTAACCGGTAAGCTGCTGTTTCAATTTCGGAAACCATATCAGCCTGCTGACCGGGTGTAAGCCGGAAAGAGGTGTTTTTCAAGGTGTCGACAGCTCCGACAATAGCCGCAATGGGCGTTTTCAATTCGTGAGACAACGAATTGAACAGTGTACCATACAGTTTGATCATCTTTTCCTTTTCGGTGCGGTCGCGCACTTTCTTTTCCTGTCGGCGAAGCCTGTTGGTCAACACCGTGTTGACCAAAGCAACCACTATGTAGATAAAAAACAAGAGGACACTTTCGCTGTCATCGATTTTATAGTGATAGAGCGGCTCGAGAAAAAACAGGTTCAGGATCAGCCCGCTCAGCAGTGCGGCGATCAGCACGGGAAGAATATCAAATGAAACGGCCAGTATGGAGACGACCAGCAACAGCACCAGCGCTGCCGTTTGATAATCTATATAAGATTTCAAAGCAAAAGCGACCGAAGCGGTTGCCACTATCAGTAAGACACTTATCAGAAGTTGCTTTTTGACCATAGTTTTCCCATTTCACCCTCCTGGTTCACGCCCGTAACATCGTTTGAATCTCAATCCGTGCGGGCAAGCCAAGCTGCCTGGCAATTTACACAAACAAACCAATTCAAGCCGGAACCGTAAAGCCGAAATAGAATCTGCTCCCCAACCCGACGGTACTGTCAACGCCAATAAAGCCCCCCTGGGCTTCAATGAAATCCTTGCTGATAGAAAGCCCTAGCCCTGTCCCGCCTTTTACGCTGCCCGGGATTTGAAAGTAACGCTCAAATATCCGGTTGGTATACC
>CAZLTN010000217.1:0-3881 GCA_964562455.1 uncultured Cytophagales bacterium | reverse complement strand
CAGCGACCCTCTGATTAACAGTCAGATGCTCTAACCGACTGAGCTATTCGGGATTATCGGTTTTTTGTAACTCTACTACCATTTCCGTTGAAATGGAGTGCAAATGTAGACTACGAATCCGTTGTATGCAAGCTTATCGCTTAAAAAAAATCAATTATTTACCCGCTCCAGGATTAATTCCTTCACTTTCAGAGCATCTCGCTTGCCGAAATTTTCAATCACTATTTCAGGCCGCATCCTGGGCAACACCCGGATCGTTGAAAAAAAGACTCCATTGTCGATCTCGACGCCCGAGATGTCGTGGTAGAATACAAAGCTGTCATTCGACCTTAAGAACTTCTTTACCGTAAACGTTACACCCTTTTCTCCAAAAGAAATGGAATCCGGGAAAAACGGGTTCATCAGTGCGCTGGCTTTAAACTTATATTGTGCTGACATACATGCTGCTATTTTCTGACTGGAATATGTACCACCTTCTTCGTTTCAAAAAAGGACTCATCGAAATAATCCCTCAACGCAAAAATACGCGCCTTCCGGTTTGTTTCAGCTATTTCCTCTTCCAAATCTCCGCCTTTGAGGTATAAGACGCCATTACTCAACCCGTGGAAAGAGTTCCTGCTGATATTATTTTCTATCCAGCGCATAAATGGGGCCAGGCGCGTGACTGCCCTGCTGACTACAAACTCGTACTCATCCGTTATCTTTTCTGCCCGCACGGCCTCGGCATTTACATTCCTCAGCCCCAAAGCGGTCGCTACTTCGTTCACTACCTTGATTTTTTTGGTAGTACTGTCGACCAGGTGAAAATGTGCTTCCGGGAACAGGATCGCCAGCGGTATACCAGGGAATCCTCCGCCCGTACCGACATCGAGAACCGTTGTCCCGTCTTTAAATTCCAGCACTTTTGCTATTCCAAGCGAATGCAGAACATGCCGCTCGGCAAAGAACTGCATGTCTTTCCTGGAAATCACGTTGATCTGCGCGTTCCAGAATGCATAAAGCTCCTCCAGCTCCGAAAATTGCTCCCGCTGGCGATCGGTCAGATCCGGGAAATATTTAAAAACTTCGTTCATTTCATTTCAATTCAACGCCACCTCGCGGCCTGCTCCTTCCTTAAAACGTTATATCCTCCCATCACCATATAGTAAAGAAACAGCGCGAAATCCATCAAAGGTATGAAAAAGCTTCCGACCGTCGCTCCAAGGCGCTGGTTGACCATCGCCAGGATCACCCATTGCAACACCCATCGCGCCCCGAATAAAATACCCGTCCCGGCAAGCAGGTAGGTGTCTTTCGCCAGCAAAGCCCAGGCAGCATTCCCGATAGCAGCCACCCATGTAAATATATGTGAAACAGCCAGCAGCCCCAATAACAATTTAAAGCGCTTACGGTAAAATTTACCTACCCCCAGGTGCCGCCTCTTCTGCACGAACCATTCGCGCCATGTCCTTTTCGGAACGGAGTACATAAAGCTGTCAGGATCCAGATTGCAGGCGGTATTTCCGCGGCCCGCCACCTCGTTTATAAAAAGATCATCGTCACCGCCCAAAACGTTGCCATGTGTGTAAAAACCTTTATTCCGGAAGAAAAGCTCCTTCCTGTACATAAGGTTCCGTCCCACTCCCATATACGCCATCCCGTAAGACGCAAATGAAAAGTACTGGACTGCGGTATAAAAAGTCTCGCACCTGATAAACCAGTTCAGGAGCCCTTTCTCCTCCAGGTAGGGTGAAAAACCCAGCACGATTTCCTTTCGCCCCCCCATCCGGCTCATCATAGAACTTATCCAACTGTCGCCTGAAGGCCTGCAGTCGGCGTCGGTCATAAGTGAAGTCTGGTAGCGGGCGTGCTTCTGCCCTATTGTCACCGCATACTTTTTGGTCGTAATATGATCATATTCTTTCTTGATCCGGATAGTGCGCACGCACGACGAGCTACGGCAATAAGCTTCCAGGAACTCCTCCGTACCATCCGTCGAGCGGTCGTCGATGACCAGCACCTCGTAAAGCGGGTAATCCTGGCTTTCGAGCATGGGGAGCAGCTCCCGGAGATTATCCAGCTCATTCCAGGCACAAATGATGACACTGACTCCCTGTTCCGGGTCGCTCTCTTCGCTTATGCGGCTTTTATAGAAAATCAGCCGCGCGAATACGATCACTATAAAAAAAAGCTGGATCGATACAAAGAAAAGCAGTACGAATAAAGACCAGTCAGAGGGTGTCACGAATTCTCTTTTTGGAACAAATATACGAGCGTTCCGCTCCGTTATCCCTAAGATCTGCTTAATTTTGACGCCAGTTCAGAACTTCAGGCCGGCCCCCGGGACTTCATCCGAAACCGCCGGTCTTTTTTTGTCTCTATGAAATTCAGCTTAAACGCTACAGATCCCGGTTCAAAAGCCCGGGCGGGTGTAATCGAAACGGCTCACGGCCCTATCGAAACCCCTATATTCATGCCTGTGGGTACGGCCGGCTCGGTAAAGGCTGTCCACCAGCGCGAGCTTCGTGAAGACATCAACGCTCAGATCATACTCGGCAATACTTACCATCTGTACCTTCGTCCCGGCCTTGGCGTATTGGAAAAAGCAGGGGGACTGCACCGCTTTATGAACTGGGAACGCCCTATCCTTACCGATAGCGGTGGATACCAGGTCTATTCCCTGGCATCGACGGGGAGAAAAATCAACGATGAGGGTGTGGCGTTTAAGTCCCACATCGATGGCTCTACACACTTCTTCACGCCTGAAACCGCAATCGAAATCCAACGGTCCATAGGAGCCGACATCATAATGGCTTTTGACGAATGCACCCCCTACCCGTGCGAGTACGGGTATGCCCGCAAATCGATGGACCTCACGCATCAGTGGCTCAAAAGATGTTGCACGCATTTCGACAGTACCTCCGGAAAATACGGTTTTGACCAGACACTTTTCCCGATCGTACAGGGAAGTACCTATAAAGACCTGAGGATCGAATCGGCTAACCGGATTACGGATGCGGGCAGGGAAGGCAATGCGATCGGCGGGTTATCGGTAGGAGAGCCGGCCGATGTAATGTATGAGCTGACCGAAGTAGTATGCGATATTCTTCCTAAAGAAAAACCCCGGTACCTTATGGGGGTAGGCACGCCCGCCAACATCCTGGAATGCATCGCGTTGGGCGTCGATATGTTCGACTGCGTCATGCCTACGCGCAACGCCAGGAACGGGATGCTGTTCACTACCGAAGGGATTATCAATATCCGGAACGAAAAATGGAGCTCGGATTACAGCGCGCTGGACCCTGCCCTCGGCGGATATGCTTCCACCCACTACTCGAAAGCCTATCTCAGGCATCTTGTAAAAGCCGGTGAAATGCTCGGCGCACAGATCGCCAGCATCCAGAATCTCACCTTTTACCTCTGGCTGGTGAGGACCGCCAGGGAAAAAATTATTGACGGCACATTTTCACAATGGAAGTCGTCGGTGCTCCAGGCTATCATGAGGCGCCTGTAAGCAGGTTTGGCACAGTTATTTTATGGGGGTTCCTGTGATCCAGGATCAGTTGCCTGATATATGCATAAAAGCTATATAACCTCATGAAAAAATTATCTTACCTGTCCTTCTTGTCCTTCGTGCTGATAACCGGCAACATGCTGCAGGCACAGGAAATAGCACAGCCCAATAGTCCCGATTACAACCCCAAGGCGCTCTACGAGGGCCCCTATAAGCTCAATACCTGGTCGGTATCCGCCCATTTCGGTCCCGGGCAGTTTTACGGCGATCTTAGGGAATATGACTTTTTTCCGGTTACAAAAAATGGGACGGACAGCCATAGCGAGCTTTCTTTCCAGGGCGGGGTTACGCTGCACAAACAGTTGTCCTATCTTTTCGGAGCAAGAGC
>CAZLTN010000216.1:0-4218 GCA_964562455.1 uncultured Cytophagales bacterium | reverse complement strand
GCAACGGCAACAGGAACCTGGTAAGGTTCTGGAGCGGGCTGCTGCAGGCCGACGCGAAAGGGGAAGCGGTGTTCGATATCGATATTCCTCAGTTCAGCGGGGCGTTGCGGGTAATGGCAGTGGCATTTAAAGACCAGGCTTTCGGGTCGGCTTCGCAGCAGGTCCGCGTTTCGGATCCTTTGGTGATCAGCGCCGGAGTGCCAAGGTTTATGGCCCCTGGCGATCAACTGGTCATGCCGGTAACTTTTACCAATTCGGAAAAACGAAGTGCCGACGGAAGTGTTTCTGTCACTGTCAAGGGCCCGTTGGAGAGTGATTCGTTTTCGAACCAGCCGCTCGGGATTGCGGCGGGGCGCGAACAAAGGATGCTGATAAGGCTCAAAGCTTCCGGTAAGCCCGGTAATGGCAAGGTATTGATCACCGCCCGCGCTTTCGGTGAAAATTTTACCCAGGAGTATGATCTCAATGTCAGGCCTGCATCCCCGTTGTTGAAGGTAGCCGGTTCAGGGACGGTCAAAGGCGGGGAAACAAAGCAGGTCAACCTGGCGCAGGGATTTATGCCTGAAACCTCGGCGGCCCAATTGCTGCTGAGTGCATCTCCGCTCGTGCAGGAAGGAGGCAAGGCGCTTTCTACCCTGCTAGGCTATCCGCACGGTTGCCTCGAACAGTCAGTTTCCAAGGCATTCCCGCAATTGTATTTCGGAGACCTGGTCAAAGGTATGGGCGTACCTGTTTATATGGTCGGAAGGGGAGAAAGTGACCTGAACCCCGCCTTTAATGTGCAGCAGGCGATCCGGAAAGTGGAGTCCTCCCAGCTTTTTAACGGCGGTTTCACGATGTGGCCCGGGGGGGTCAAAGACGACTGGTGGGTATCGGCCTATGCACTGCAGTTCCTCGATGAGGCAAGACGGGCCGGGTTCGAGGTAAATCCGGCGGTATTGCAGGCGGCAGTCACTTATCTTACGAATAAATCGGGCCGCGCGGGAACGGAAGACGTACCTGTTCAGAAAGGAGACGGCGGCCGTATCGTGAAAAAGCAGGCGCCTGCCGAAGCCTCCTATTCATTGTATGTACTGGCTGCTACCGGCAATGCCAACAGGGCGATGATGAACTACTATAAGCAGCATCAGGAGCTTCTTACAAATGAAGCCCGCTACCTGCTTGCCGGCGCCTACTATTATGTGGGCGATTCCCGGAGCTACCGGGAGCTTTTACCGAAGAGCTACAAATCTGAGGACTATTTCCAGGATCAGGCCTACATTACTCCGCTCAGCAGCCTGGGACTGGTCCTTAATATGCTCGTCGACACTGATCCCCAGAATATGCAGATCCCCGTTCTGGCCAGGCAGTTATCACAGGCGATAGCTTCCGCCGGAACCTTAAATACCCAGGAGGCAGTTTTCGCGGTACTGGGATTGGGTAAGATCGCAAGAAGCGCCGGTTCGTCGACAGCTACTGCGGAAGTTTTTTCAGGGTCGAAAAGCCTGGGGACATTCAGCGGGAAAAAAGAGGTGAAGCTGACGGCCGGACTGCTTGACGGGCCACTCAATATCAGGGCACAAGGTGACGGGAGGATATACTGGTTTTCCGAAACGTCCGGGTTCGATGCTTCAGGAAGGTATACGGAAGAGGACGACGGCCTTCGGGTAAGACGGCAATACCTGGACCGTAGCGGGAAGGCTGTCAGTGAGTTTCGTCAGAATGACCTGGTTGTGGTCAGGATTACCCTGGCAAGCACCCGGAGGATCGATGTTCCCAATGTTGTCGTGACGGATCTGCTGCCGGCAGGGTTTGAGGTGGAAAACCCCCGCCTGACCTCATCGAGGGATCTGGCATGGATAAAGAATGCCGCCGTCCCGGACTATTTCGATATCAGGGACGACAGGATCCATTACTTTGTGACGGCCACTCCCGCCGAAAAAGTGTTTTATTACCAGGCCCGCATTACTTCGGCCGGTACGTTCGTGACAGGTCCCGTTGCTGCGGACGCCATGTACCAGACGAACCTGAAGAGCTATTCCGGCGGAGGTAAGATAACAGTGAAATAGCAGGGTATTACGGCAGCTTTGCATCTTCAAGGCTGATACCCAAAAGGTTTTGCGCCAGGGTATTCAAAGCCTCGTAGTTGCCTTCCATGTGGCAGGTTACTTGTTTACAGGTAAAACTTTCTCCCGGTTTGAGCGATTTTGCGGGAGAAGACGACTCCAGCTCGTAAAATGGGCCCATCTGGCTGCCGTTTTCGAGCGGGCCGTCGTTGTAAGCGTTTACGGCATCGCCTTTGTAGGGCTCGTCCTGTATTTCCCATTTCGAATTCACATAGTCGCCGTTCCTGTCGACTGTAAAAAGGATAAATGTCAGGATATTCTTTTTGTAATCAAAGCTGGCGGCTACCGGTTTGGTTATCAAAGGCGATAACCCCAGCTTGCTCCGGAGTTTGCCGTCGCATTTCAGGAGGAGGACAGAATCCTTTTTTACCAGCCGGTCTGCAGGAATCTGCCCGAAATAATTGTCGGTAATAAAATTCCCTGCGTCAGGCCTGTTCCTGAAAGGAATAATGGCTATTGTTTCATCAGATGGTGTAAACATCCCCAGCAGCCATACTGACAGCAAACCTGTCTCTTTAGTCCATTCCGCCGTACCGGTATTTTTTATAGTGTTTTCCGTTTCATAGGCAACCCATTTCACGTTTTCCGGGAGCTTCTGCCCTAATTTTTGAGAAAGCGCGTTGCTGCCAAGCAGGCTGATGCTCCTGTTTATTTCAAGATCGAACCCCGATCCGTTATAGTTATCGAACGAAGTGGTATGGGAGAAAACGACTTTGTCTTTTCCTGATGAAACCACAGTAAACGGAAGGGTATCGATGGAGGCCGGAACCTGCCAGTTTTTAAATTCGAAAGTGTCCCCTTTTTTGAAATAAAATGAATTCTGTCCGCCTTCAGGGCCAATCCAGAACCGCTCTTCTCCTCCCACCGGATTAAATTGGGGAAGCTTTTTTCCCGTTGCGATCAGATCGTAATTGATCCAGCCGAAGCTGTTGCCGCTTTCGCCGCCCGCAGAGCTGGTCATTACCCTGCCCTGGTAATCGCCGGTGACGAGCACACGGGCGCCTTCTTCGCTGGTCAGCTCTGTGACATGATCGAGATGCTCGGATAAAAATGCGGCGTCATATCCATATGTGCCTTTCGAAAGTCCGACAGGCTGGCGGGAGGTTTCCCGGAAGCAGGAGACGGCGCATAGCACGGCGATGATTAGAAGGAAGGAGCGGGAAAGGAGGTTCATTAGGGATGTGATGATGAGGTGATGTGATGATGGGTTTTGGGTAATGATACTAAAAGTCGCGTTTGCCGGTTTTATAACTTCCTGAATGAATTGAGCAACTGATTCTTCAGAGGAAAGAGCCAGTAATAAATTTTTATGAAGCTGAAGCAACCTTTTTCTCCGAAAAGCATCTTTAAAGTGTAACAAGTGAGATTTTCCTGATAAAGAACCTTAACTATCGTAATTTCTTAATGGTTACTCTTTTTATAAAAAAAAGTTAAAAACAAGGTACTTGGTATTGCATAATACCGGATAAAACCTATATATTTGTAGTGAATAAGAAAAAGGCAACTTATCAGTTTAAGATAAACCGGAAGCGACTATGAAAACATTTAAGATTTTCGCGCTTATATTGGTAATGGGAGTTTCTCAGGCAGGCGCTACGGGGTTTGCCTACAATATGAGCAAAGCTCAACAGATGCTCAAGGCAAAAAGAGAGGTGGCGGTAACCAGCAAGACTTCGAAATCCGAGACTATCATTAAAAAAGAAGAAAGGAAAGCTGAATCAGGGCGGGTATCTGATGTAGAAAAGGATGTAGCATCGGGTGCTATTGGCGAACCTGCTTCGGACAAAATGGTGAGCACCTTCACGCAATGGCTTTCGCAGGCGCTGGTGAAACTGCTGACCGCAAGTTTCGGCCTGTGATTAATCCCACGAAGGTTTCCATTTGATTTTTTTACGGTAATCGCGCGTTTTCAGATGAAACAGCGATATTCCGGCATATCCGTAACCTCCCCGCGAATCTCCTTTAAATAACCCCAGGAAATTGCTGAATCCCAGGTGAAAAGGCCCGACCCTGCCTGTCAGGCCGATTGTAACCTTTTTTCTGCCTTCAATAAATGAAATCGGGAAAGAATAGTCCGATTTCTCGTCTTCCCATCGGGGCGCAATTGTAAATA
>CAZLTN010000215.1:0-4265 GCA_964562455.1 uncultured Cytophagales bacterium | reverse complement strand
CGGAGCAGCGGTTAAAAATACAAGGTACTCAAAAGTTCCAAAGGAAAAAGCCGTCACCTATCAGAAGTTTCCACTTAAAAGGTTAAATTTCTGCAATGTTTCCGGTATATCCCGTTTAAGAGTTTCGGCTCCCTGATTGGCTGATGTACCGGATCAACTGCGGAGAACTGTTAAGATGCCCCGCAGGCAATGAAAAATTGATTTTTAACCCAAAAACGATCATGAGTGAAATACAGAATGCATCGGCCAGAGCTGCTCAAAAGAAAGTAAAACCGCGGACGCCGAAAGTAAACGAGCTTATTGCCAAATGCAGGTCCGTGATCCTGGGGACCGTTGATGCCGGGGGGGGGGCCCGAACGCAAGCTATGCCCCTGTTGTGCGTATCGGTAATGAGCTGTATATCCTGGTATCATTTATGTCCCGCCATACTGCCAACCTGGTGGAAACAAAAAAAGCATCGGTCATGTTTATTGAGGATGAGGCCGATGCAAAGCAGATTTATGCCCGCGACAGGCTAACCATTGACGCCATTGCCACCCGGGTAGACAGGGGGACCAGCGAATGGGACCTGGGTATCGAAAAGCTTAAGGAAACCCACGGAGGGGTGCTGGATATCCTTGCCGGGCTGGAAGATTTTATTATGATCAGGCTTACTCCCCAAAAGGCGTCGTATGTAAATGGCTTCGGCAGCGCCTATTATGTAAACGAAAACCTGGAAATTATCGAGCACCGGAACGATGTGGGGCATACCGTAGCATCGGAGAATGCCTGATGCGTGCGGGCAGGCCTATGCCCGAGATTACCCTGGGAAATTCAGATGAAGATTCCGGTCTATGAAAGACACAGACCGGGAAGGTGCGACCGTAACCCGGCAGAGGTATCCCGCAAGCCTACTCAGACGTTACATAACGGGCTAATTTTTCAAGCGATTGTGCTGTCCCGGCTTCGTTATCTTTCGGGTCGACACCTGCCGGGATATTTTTGAAAACGATGGTCACCTTTGTTGCATCCTCTTCAGCCTCTTTTAAAAATACCTCCATCGTCATTTCGTCGGTAAACTCACTTTTATCTGACCGGAAGTTAATCGCCTGAATAATTTTTTCATAAGGCTTAAGTTCAACGAATCTTGCGGAATACCGGTCTTCGTTTCCCGGTGTTTTGCCTGCTGTTTCGGGATCGAGGTAGAAAAGTGACATGGTGTATCCGCCGCCAGTCTTAGCTTTCTTCAAGTTCAAAAATCGTAATCTCAGGTCTTACGTTAAACCTGACCTGCCAGAGATGGCCCAAAGCCCGGTTGATGTATAGTTTCCTTTCATTGCTTAAGTCAATGAGTCCTGCGGAATACTTTTTATTCCGAACCGGCAGTACCGGCGGGGGAAGGAAGGGAGGCTTACATTGTCCGCCGTGCGTATGCCCCGATAAGATCCAGCTATCATAATTCCCCCATACGTCCAGATCGCAGACGTCCGGGTTATGACACAGTACAATATTGGCTTTTTGACTGTCGAATTGCGTCATCACCAGTTCCGGTTTGAAGTTTACGCCCCAGTAGTCGTCAAATCCGATAAAGTTGAGGCCGGAAAAATCTTTTTCCTGGTTTCTCAAAACTGTTATTCCGTGTTCGGTCAGCACCCGGGAGACGTTATCGGCTACCTGGTTTTCGGCCCAATCTTTCCCATAGTCATGATTTCCCAGCACCCCGATAGTTCCCAGTCTTCCCTTCACCGCGTTTTCCAATACTTCAGCCAGTTCCCTGTACAGAACTTTATCTTTGTAGGTGTTTACATAGTCGCCGGTATAGACCACGAAATCCGGGTTGAATTCCCGGGCTTTCCTGAAGGAATCAATGATGAACCTGTAGTCAAATCTCTTCCCGATGTGAATGTCGCTGATTTGCATCACGGTTTTTCCTGCCAGGCTTCCCGGTAAATTCTTTACCGGCATTTTTACCTTCGTAAATTCCAGCCAGAAAGGTTCAATTTTCCAGGTGTACAGTCCTGCCAGGAAGCCGGTCCCCGTTAGTCCCCAGAGCGTTTTGTTAATGAATGTCCGTCTTTTCATTTATGCATTCGCCCGCATTACCTGTTTACTTTCAGCTTCGTGAAGTTACTGAAACGATCAATAGCTTTGGTGAACGCCCTGTTTTGACTTTTGCTCAGTGGCTTGAAAAGGTCAGCTTCCATATCAATTGCATTTTTTAATATGGTGCGTTTCCAGGTCCCGACCACCTGCCCGCCTGACAGGATCATGCTGTCATAGCGAAAAGGGGCACCGTTTTTCAGGGTCAGAATGGCGCTTCTGTCCTTATATCCCATTATAAACTCGTCGTAAACCGGCAAGAAATGGATTGTATCGGGCTGTTTGTTCTCCAAAGAAGGACCTTCGTTAAAAAAGTATTCCTGCTGTTCTATTATTTCTTTCTGTAAGAGCGGTTTGACCGATTCAATGCCTTTTTTACAATCGGTGATGGTCAGTCCCGACCAGGTTGCAAAATCCTTTACGGTTGCCGGACTCCTGCTGCTGAAATAGCGTATAGTTAGCTTAGTTAATGCTTCATCCTTCCCGAGCGGCTTCCCGGGCCGGGCCCTTTCATCCAGTAAGGCGTATGTGAATTGGTTTCCTTGCCTGGCTCCGCTGCAGATAATCCCTTCCAACTCGGCATTCATCATGATATAGCTCAGGCGATGGCCTTTGGCGACGATGTTATTTCTTGCAAGCTCTTTGTTGATATCCTCACGGGTAAGCTGTTTTCCGCCTTGCAAAGTTTCAATTATAATATCATTACAACGGTTGAAAACTCTGTCGTCCAGTTCCAGTTGACGGTACATGAAGGCATTTACTTTCTGTACCCTCGGAGCGGTCAGCTTAAGCAGCCAACGAATATCGGCCGCGGATACAAGGTGCCACGTAGGTCTTAGTAAGTGTGTCCGCAATATTTTGCCTTCATCCAGTTCGTTTTCAATATCACAATCCGTGAGATGCTGCAAACGTAAACCAAGTCCCCATTTTGTCGGGCCGTATTCCTGTCCCTGAACGGCGCCAAACCATTCCACCATTTCAACTGCCGATTTTATACGGGTACCGGCAAGTTGCTGGTTGATCAGGCGGTATCGGGATATTTCTGCGAAAGTCATTCTAACCGTTCTGCTCCGGGTCGTACCTTATAGCGAATACATTATTTGTTTCTCTTATCCCGGCGCCTTTCGGCCCGGGGTATCCTCTTCATTGTCCACCGGGGGCTCTCACTTTCCGTGGTATACCGGGCGGGCGTTTTCCTGGCGTGATCAAAATAACCGTCCTCAACCTGTGGCTGGTTCAGGACGGTTATGGTACTTCCGTGATCGATAATGGTAGAATGGGTTCCATCAGGATTTACGACTGTTTTGTTACTTCCGTGGTCTATAATAGTAGAGTGGGTTCCGTTAGGGTTCACAAGTGTCTTGATTCCACCGCTGCCGATGAGGGTAGAATGTGTTCCGTTGGGGTTTACGACTGTTTTAATGCCGCCGGAACCGATCACGGTCGAATGCGTACCATTCGGGTTCACAATTATTTTGATACTACCGTTATCGATCACATTGGAATGAGTCCCGTCCGGGTTTATGATAATCGGTTGGGCATAAGACGTTGCTGCAAAAACAGCCGCCGCCATCACAAGAAACCACCTCTTTATCTGTCTTGAAATTTATAGTACAAATTTAAAAGAAGTGATGACATCTGCAAGCGACGGCTGAAACCCTGAAATCTTTTGTTTGGAACCGCTTCCTTGCCGTAGATTTTAATTATTAGCGGTAAGTAAACGACGCCTCAGCTCGGGGAAACGGATAAAAGCGGTGATCCAGAGCAGGGTCTGAACGGCTACCGCCACTACGACAGGCTGCTGGTGCTGCAGATGCGTGACGATCGCGCCGCCCAGGTAGGCTGCCAGCAGCAGTGTGCCGATAATGCCGGTCCTGGGGATAATAAACAGGATCAGTGAAATGATCTCGATGACACCGATAAATTGATAAGTGGCAGCGTCAATCCCGACGGAAGCAGCCTGTGCGATCGCACTTTCATTTTGTGTCAGCTTCATAAACGCACTCATCGACAGGAGCAGGCCTAGAATGATAGTGAGTGTCCATCCGGTAATGTTGATTGCTTTTTGAGACATGAGATTTAATTTTTAGTTCTGCTGCAAATTTCGGATCCTATGCTATACATTTGTTATCTGTTACAAAAAGGATAGTACTTACAAAAAGAATAGTATATGCATACCGTCGAAA
>CAZLTN010000214.1:0-4550 GCA_964562455.1 uncultured Cytophagales bacterium | reverse complement strand
GGGGCCGTCATAACTTAGCTGCCTTTTCCCCAGTTTCGCATTGGGAAAAATCTTCTGTAATGGATTTATAGTGATCTATGGGAATCTAAGCAGCAATTGGCTGATCAGGAAAATCCGGAAAGTGTAAATGCTCTGAAGGAGTATAGCATGAGGGGGACGGAAGGCGGCGAGGAACGAACCGGTTTAAGGCGCAGCCGTAACGGAAGCAGAGCGCACCCTGGAGTGACCTGACTCGAAGGGGCATGCCTAAAAAAATAGAAAAGTAATACCAGCCTTCCTGTTTACTATCCTACTATACTAATTCTCTTTAAGCGGCACGTTTGGCACGTATATAGCACATTTCATGTCTGATTACCTGTATATGTTGAAAACAGGTCTGGCAACCGCTTACATCGAATGAACATTTTATAAGTATCTCCAAGAAAATCGGCCTTTTATTATATTGGATGCATCGAGCGAGTAGGAATCTTCGAAACTAAAACTCCTCCTAATTTAAAAGCAGCAAATAATGTTATCGAAATTCCCTTCCCCCCTGAAGGCTAAAAAGTACGAAATGCCTTTCTGCGCAAAATCTTTGGGTAGTACTATCAGATCATCAGAAGGTATCAGACTATCAGTTCGGGCTTATAAAGATAAAGGCATTGCCTAAAGGTTATTAGTTGGAGGAGAAGTCCTGGCATCATATTTTGGAATGACGGACCGGTAGCAGTTTGGAGATACTTATAAATGTTATAAATTTGTCGTAATCTAACACAAAATCAATAATCTTTTGTTGTATAGGACTGGTTTTATTAATGGTATAAATGAGTTGTAGGTAATGTTAAACTAACACCTAACTCGTATTCTCAAATCGACTATGGCAAGACCACAGAATTCTACAAACCTTAAAAACAGAGTTAGTAAGCTTCATTTGCCTAGGACAAAGCCTCTCTTGCCATTATTTGAGATAATCAGTAATTCAATTCACGCAATCCAGGAAAAACAAGAAATCGAGAAAGAGCAAGAACAAGGCAAAATAGAAATTACTATTATTAGAAATGGCAAAGATGATACATTAAGTTCTTTGTCTAAAATAGACGAATATCCGATACACTCATTTAAAGTAGTTGATAATGGCATTGGCTTTAACGATGATAATATCAGTTCTTTTGCAGAATTTGATTCGGAAAAGAAACTGAAGATTGGGGGGAAGGGAATTGGTAGATTGGTTTGTCTTAAAGCATTTAAAAAGATAATTGTAGAAAGCGCATACTTGACAGATAAAACTATTAAGATCAGAAAATTTGAATATAAAAAATCAGTTGAAGGATTTGAAAATTATGAGGAGAACATAGAAACTAAAAGGAAAAAATCAGGCACTACTCTTATATTGAGTCATTATGAAGAAGAATATATGAGACATGTTCCATTAAATATATATGAAATAGCAAGAGAAATTACAACTCATTTTCAACTATATTTTATACAAAAAATCGCACCAATAATAATTTTAAAAAATCAAAATAATGTACAAATAGATTTGCAAAACTTTTTTAATAACGAGTTTGAAAAAGAAGTTTTGCAAAAGGGATTTTCAATTTCTAACGAGCAGTTTGAAGTAATAATCTCAAAATCTTTTAAAGCAAAAAGTCATAAATTTCACTATTGTGCTCACGAGAGAACTGTAAAAGAAGAAGGGGTTTCAAAATATTTAGAAGACTTAAGGTTCCAAATTAACTTACAAGATGCAAGCGATGGATTCTATTATCAGGTTTTTGTAATTGGAGAATTTCTTAATAATAACGTAAACGAAGAAAGAACAAATTTTAATTTCAAATCTGAAGAAGATGAAGACGAACTTGAGTTTGTAGAAATAACACTTTCAAAAATTAGAAAGGGAACGATAGGCTGTATTGAGGAATTATTAAAACCTTTTCTTGAAAAGGCTAGAAAAGAGAAACTTGAA
Source organism: uncultured Cytophagales bacterium (assembly GCA_964562455.1). Classification (GTDB taxonomy): domain Bacteria; phylum Bacteroidota; class Bacteroidia; order Cytophagales; family Spirosomataceae; genus Ravibacter. The sequence continues at coordinate 2,605 of CAZLTN010000214.1, read as the reverse complement.
AGTTACTACCCAATTATTGAGGAGGAATATCCTAATTATTTAGGTGTTGTTAATTATAATAAAGAAAAGGTTGAAAAACTACCGATTGGGCTAACCAAATCAGAGTTGGATTTGAAACTTTATGAAATAGAAAGTGAATGGAGACTTGAAGTAAAAAAAGACGGAATTGAGCTCTTAGAAAAGAAAAAAGATATTACAACTCTTGAAGAATATCGGGAACTTTACAATAGCTTCTTGAATGAATTTACACAAATAGGCCAATCAGATTTAGCAAGATATGTAGTTCATAGGCGTTCTGTAATTGATTTGCTTGATAAATTAATCGAATTAAATGATGATGAGAAGTTTACTAATGAAGATTTGATTCATAGCTTATTCTTCCCTGTTCGAGAAACTAAAAGATCAATTACTCACGAGAAACAAAATTTATGGCTAATTGATGAAAGACTAACTTTCAACAGTCTGCTTGCATCAGACAAGTCATTCAAACAAATAAAAAACCTTAATTCTAAATCAACAGATAGAATGGACTTAATTGTGCAAAAAGGTGAAGTGTTTGAAAGTGCAGCAGTTTATGCTGAAAATAAAACGCCATTTGAGTCTTTCACAATAGTTGAATTTAAAAAACCAGAACGGAATGATTATAAGCAGGGCGTTAAAGAGAAAGATCCAATTAAACAAGTCAGGAGTTATGTTGAGGAAATTATTAAGAATAAAGTAAAATTGAATGGCAAGTCTTTTGGAGCTAGTAAATTGACGCCTTTTTATTGTTATGTAATTGCCGATCCAACAGAAACTTTACAGGAGATATTGGATTATGAATCATTTGACACTACCCCGGATGGCTTGGGGTACTTTAGATTTTATGAAACAAAAACTTCAAGAGCTTATATAGAAGTTTTACCTTTTAAAAAAGTAATAAAAGATGCCAAGCAACGAAACAAAATACTATTTGACAAATTAAAATTGAGCTAAAAACACGGCCTACAACAGGATATTTGTAAAAGGCGGGGAGGCTGAAATCAAAGTATTAACTGTAGTTAGTGGGATTCTTATTTCAACTTCGGTTGATGATGAAACGGATTATCTCTATTTCCTCACGACTAAATGCTTCAACCCCGGATCATTCAGCAACCGGTCTATCTCCGACTGAATAATATTCTGGTACCCTCTAAAAACTAGTTTTGCTTCGCCCTGTCTTTTCGTTGGAATTTTTCAAGCGTTTAGCGAGAGCATGTAAGCGTTCTTTAGAAAAAGAATTTGCTTTCAAGTGACTTATAATCAGTACTTTATTTTTTTACCTATCGCCGTATGGACACAGTTTTCCCTCAAATTGGTCTTAATTGAATTTTTCGGAACATATTATATGTCAAATTCATGAGCCCTATTATGCCCGTTATCCGCTTTTTACCTATGTTTTGAAGGAACATCCTGTTCATACTTCCTTCCATAAAACCAAAAATGTGTTCTACACGCGATCTCACCCTTGATTTTTCGCGGTTGAATAGTTTCTCAAGCTTGGTGAGCGGATTGTTTCTATAGGCTTTTTTGCAAACTAGGTTAACCATTTTCTTGCCTTTGACCGTTTTTTCCTGGTTTTCTCCGGTATAGGCACTGTCTGCGTATAGTGCTTGACCTTCGTCCCGATCCTCCAACAACATATCTAGAGCTTGGGAATCGTGAACTGAGGCATCTGTCACCTGGTATTTGAGTATTATCTTACTGGTGGCATCCGCCTTTATATGGTTTTTGTAGCCAAAATAGGTTTTATTATCCTTTTTCGTCCAACGGGCATCAGTGTCTTTCTGGGATAGTTTCGCCGGCTTTTCTGTGAAACTGTCCGGCACCTGACTGTTCTTTATCTGGTCATTTTCTTCCGGGCTGTTGCGCTGTTTGGGTACTTCCACAAAGCTGGCATCCACAATTTTGCCCTGATGGGCGATTAGTCCTAAAGACTCTAACTTGTTGTTAAACAGCGCAAAAAGATCTAAAATAACCCCCAACTCGATTAATTGCTCTCTGAATTTCCATACAGTCTTACTGTCAGGAATATCGTCTGCAATCGTTAAATCCAGGAATCTCATGAAGGACATGCGGTCATTAATCTGGTATTCTATTTGATCATCCGACAAATTGTAGTACCGTTGCAGGATGAGAATCTTAAAAAGAAGTACATAGTCATAAGGAGGGCGCCCTCCTTTACCCTTAGGCAATCGAGTGAGTTTGTCTTCTAACAAAACCCTAAATATCTCAAAATCCACCCCTTTCTTTAGATTCTCTAACGGATCTCCCAGTTGGGATAATTTACTTAAACGTATATCTTGGTCAAAAAAACCGTACTCTCTGTGCCTCTTAAATTTTTTCATGCTTCAAAATAAGCATTTTCTCTCAAATAGGTTAGAGCCGAGTTTTTAGAGGTTCCCTTCTGTACCTCCTCCTTGATCTGTAGGTAGTTCCGCTGTACCATGCCGTCGTCCAGTTTGCGGATCATGGGGATATTCGTATAGCCGTCCTGTTCCCGCTTGAGGGCCTTGTGGTCATTGATGATCTGAATCCGCCCTACCAACTACATATTTGAATTTTGCGCCAGCATCTTATAGTTGTG
>CAZLTN010000213.1:0-4562 GCA_964562455.1 uncultured Cytophagales bacterium | reverse complement strand
ACCGGCACGGAAATTCCGTACCCGTCGTCCCATACCGACATCAGCAACGGGACCTGGAGGACACCCGCGGCATTCATCGTTTCCCAGAACATTCCCTGCGAAGTGGACGCATCGCCGACAGTAGCGAATACGATCTCATTTCCTTTCCTTGAAAATTTATCGAGGTAAGCCAGGGCAGGATTTTCCCTGTATAGCTTCGAAGCGTATGCAAGTCCTACCGAACGGGGGATCTGCCCTGCGGTGGGCGAAATGTCGCACACGGAATTATATAACGCTGTCTGGTCCAGCCATTCGCCGTCGCTGTCGATCCAACGCGTAGCGAAATGCCCGTTCATGGACCTGCCCCCGGTATGCGGCTCGAACGCCAGGTCCGTATGGGCGTAGATCTGGGCAAACAATTGCTGCCAGGTAAGATTCCCGATATAATATTCTATAGTCTGGTCCCTGTAGTAGCCGGACCGAAAATCTCCTTTCCTGAAAAAAGTGGCAAGCGCGATCTGAGCGAGCTCCTTTCCATCGCCGAAAATACCAAACTTTGCCCTTCCGCCCATTACGTCCCTTCTGCCTTGTACTGCTACCGCCCGGCTTTCTACGGCTGCACGATAGTCGTGCAAGACCTTATCCTTCACTAGAGTATCGTTTTCAAACAGGGTTTCGTTGAAGGTCATCTTAGTTATTGCAAGGGTGTTCTTTACTTTCAACCAGCTTCAAATTACGATCAAAAAGACGAATGCCCAAAAATTTTGCCTAAATGAAATAACATTTTATTTAGAAACATTCCCAAATTGCATTCGTTTGAATTATTTAATTTAACTTTACCTCTTTCAAAACAACATTTTTGTTTTGAATTCTGTTATTACTGTAAAACGATCTTTTCATCATAAACGTTTTCTTCAGACCGTGAAAAAACTAATCTTTATTCCCGTTTTCTTCCTTTTTGCCATTGGCGCCGGGTTTGCGCAAGGGGTCATGAAGTTTAAAGAAGAAACACATAACTTCGGAAAAATTCCACAGGGAACACCCGTTACTACCGAATTTGTATTCACCAATACGGGAAATGCCCCGGTAGTCCTTTCGGAGGTAAAGCCTACCTGCGGCTGTACTACTCCCGAATATACCAAAACGCCCGTTGCTCCAGGAAAAACGGGTGTAATCAAAGCTACTTTTAACGCTGCCGCTGCGGGTCCGTTCAACAAGAGTATTACGGTAACGAGCAATGCAGAGACTTCTACCATTACGTTATTTCTTAAAGGAGAAGTAGAGAAAAAGGCGATCAGCTCTGCCGCAGTAAAGCCTGCATCGAAGTAGCTGCTTTCCGGCATGCCGGAGTTTTGAACCGAATTTATTTCCTGCCCCGGGGTGTTCCCCGGGGTATTTTTTTGGGATTAAATGCCGCCGGAATCATAGACCGCATCTTATGGTTTTCGCTACCTTTGCCCTATGAAATTACAAAATGACTTACTATTGCGTGCGGCCAGGGGTGAAGCTACGCCGCGACCGCCCGTCTGGCTTATGCGCCAGGCCGGCAGAATTCTCGCAGAATACCGGGCAGTCCGTCAGGAAGCCGGCAGTTTTATCAACCTGGTTACCAATCCCGAACTGGCAGCAGAAGTTACCATCCAACCGGTAGATATTCTCGGTGTGGATGCCGCTATCATTTTTTCCGATATCCTGGTTGTCCCCGAGGCCATGGGGCTTCCTTACGAGATGGTGGAACAGAGAGGGCCTAATTTCCCCGATGTAATCCGGAAGGCCTCCGACCTTAACCGGTTGCGTGCAGCCGACCCGCACCGGGACCTTTCGTATGTGCTCGAAGCGATAAAAATCACCAAAAACAGGCTGGCCGGCCGGGTACCGCTTATCGGCTTTGCCGGTGCCCCTTTTACCATATTCTGTTATATGACTGAGGGGAAGGGCAGCAAAACTTTTTCGGAGGCGAAAAAGATCCTCTATTCCGATCCTGAACTGGCTCATGAACTGATCGGGCTGATTACCGACAGTACCATCGCTTATCTTAAAGCGCAAATAGCCGCCGGGGCTGATCTCATACAGGTTTTCGATTCCTGGGCAGGCATCCTTTCCCCGCAGCAATATGAAATTTATTCGCTTCCCTACCTTCGCCGGATATGCGAAGCCATTACGGAAGTACCCGTTACCATATTTGCAAAAGGAGCATTTTTCGCCCGGAAGGCTATAGGCCGGCTTCCATGCTCGGTAGTCGGGCTCGACTGGAACATGGATATCGCCGAATCGAAAGAGCTGATCCCGGAGAAGACGCTGCAGGGAAACCTCGATCCCTGCGTTTTATATGCTTCATACGAGCAGGTCCGGCGTGAGACAAACAACCTGCTGACAGCCTACGGTACACATCCTTTCATCGCAAACCTGGGTCATGGCGTATATCCCGATACCGACCCTGACAAGGTGCGCTGCTTTATCGATACCGTGAAGGAGTACTCCGCAGTGCCGCATTGATTCTGAAAATATTCGGTTACCATACCGCCAACGGGGACTTACAGGATCTTTTTAACCGAAAACCCTTGATTTTGAGTAAGTATGTGCTAAATTTGCACCCTGTTTTAAAAAAATCGTCGGGACGAGATCCCATAACAAACTGTAACAATGGCTGTTAAAATCAGATTAGCGCGTCGGGGACGCAAAAAAAGAGCGATGTATGACATCGTAGTAGCTGATGCCAGAGCACCACGTGATGGTCGCTTTATTGAAAAACTGGGGACTTATAATCCCAACACCAATCCTGCCGAGGTGGTATTGAAAGTGGATAGCGCTGTAAAATGGCTCTTTAACGGAGCTCAGCCTACCGATACTGCCCGGACACTTTTGCAAAGAAAGGGCGTATTGCTTCGTAAGCACCTCCAGATAGGGGTTGAAAAAGGAGCTATCACGCAGGAGCAATCGGATGCGAAGTTTGAAGAGTGGCAAAAAAGTAAAGGAGAAAAAGACGCAGCGTTTGTTCAGGCCAACGCAAGTAAGTCTGCCGACGTAAAAGAATCCAGGCTGGAGTCTGAGCGTAAGATCAACCAGGCAAGAATAGAGGAGCTCGCTAAGAAAAACACCCCTCCCGCAGCAGAAGAACCTGCCGCTGAGGAAGCAGCTGCGGCAGAAGATGCTCCTGTTGCAGAAGGTGAAATCAGCACCGAAGCTGCTGCTTCAGAAGAAGAAGCACAGGCTTAATCTTCGACGGATATTTTCACGGGTCTGCGTAGCTGTCAATCTGCGCAGACCTTGTTTTTTTCCGCTTATACCTTACACCTCACAGCTTTACCTCATGGATAAAGAGAACTGTTATCTACTCGGCTATGTGGTCCGGACCCATGGTTTGAAAGGAGAGATATCCATTTTCCTGGATGTTGACTATCCGGAAGACTACGAAGAGCTGGATTCGGTTTTTGTTGAAACCAGGGGACAGCTTATTCCCTACATCGTGACGCGTATCAATATCCAGCAAAAGGGTAAAGCGATCGTGAAGCTGGAGACCGTCGACACCATTGACACGGCCCAGACACTGGTAGGCTCATCCCTCTTCCTGCCGGAAGATGTCCTGGATGATCTCGAAGACGGGGGGTTTTACTACCACCAGATCCTGGGCTACACCGTTGTCGACGCTACCCTGGGAAAGCTCGGGTCGGTCAGAACGGTCTATACTCCCAATGCACAGGACCTGATCGCTATGGATTTCGAAGGAAACGAAGTGCTGATCCCGGTGGTAAATGAGATCGTAGATAAGGCGAATCACGAAGCCCGGGAAATCTATGTCAATCTCCCCGAAGGTCTCCTGGAAATTTACAAAAACAACAACGATACTCCCGACGATGCGGATTGACATCATAACCTGCGTCCCGTCTCTTCTTACAAGCTTTTTTTCGCATTCCATTCTTGATCGGGCTGTAAAAAAGGGGCTTGCCGAAGTAAAAGTGCATGATCTTCGCGATTATGCTACCAATAAGCAAAAGCAGGTCGACGACTATGCTTTTGGCGGGGGAGCGGGTATGGTGTTGAAAATCGAGCCGATAGCTGCGGTGATCAGGAAGCTACAGGCCGAAAGAAATTACGACGAGATCATCTACATGACCCCTGATGGAAAAAGATTTGACCAGCCGACAGCAAACCGCCTGTCGATGAAAACGAATCTCATCCTGCTGTGCGGTCACTATAAGGGCGTCGATCAGAGAGTACGTGATATTTTCGTAACAAGCGAAATAAGCATCGGCGACTATGTTTTGTCGGGAGGAGAGATACCGGCCGCGGTAGTAGCCGACAGTGTGATACGCCTCATTCCCGGCGTACTGAACGACGAAACCTCCGCCCTCAGCGACAGCTTCCAGGACAACCTCCTCGCACCGCCTGTTTACACCAGGCCTGCAGATTTTGAAGGACATGGAGTTCCCCCCGTCCTTTTATCGGGGCACGAAGCAAATATAGACGCGTGGAGAGCCGAGCAATCTCTGAAAAATACGCTCGAAAAACGGCCGGATCTCCTGGGCGGTATTGAATAAAGTATTCATTATATTTGTTAGAATCTACAAAATATAATCGTCAGA
>CAZLTN010000212.1:0-4613 GCA_964562455.1 uncultured Cytophagales bacterium | reverse complement strand
TCAGGCAGCCATCTTTTGACATATTCCATGTTCCTGTCAAATTTCTCGTTTTGCAAGGTTGGGTTGAATATCCGGAAGTAGGGTACGGAATCGCAGCCGGAACCTGAAGCCCACTGCCAGTTCCCGTTATTGGCCGAAAGGTCGAAATCATTCAGTTTTTGGGCAAAATACGCTTCACCCCACCTCCAGTCGATCAACAGGTGCTTACAAAGGAAACTGGCTGTAATCATACGGACGCGGTTGTGCATATAGCCCGTTTCATTCAGTTGCCGCATCCCTGCATCCACTATCGGATATCCTGTTTTTCCCTCGCACCAGCTTATGAATTCCGATTCATTGTTCCGCCATTTGATAAGGTCGAATTTCTCTTTGAACGAACGGTGAACGACTTTAGGAAAATGGTAAAGGATCTGCATAAAAAATTCTCTCCAGATCAATTCGTTCAGCCACGTACCATTATGCCTGACTGCAAAGGCAACACATTTCCGAATGCTGACGGCACCGAATCGCAAAGCGATGCCTAACTGAGTGGTACCTTGCAAGGCCGGAAAATCCCTGTACAGGTGATAGTTCTCTATGATGGATGCATCCAGCTTAGGAGCTTCAAATATTAGATCGGTCTTCCCGAAACCAATTTCTTTCAGAGAGTGAATTTCCAGGCTTTGTTGTTCAAGGAAATTTTTGAAATCGGTGTTAAAGGATTGATAGCTTTCTTCCGTCAGCTTTTCTTTCCATTTTTTAGAGTAGGGTGTGTAAACAGTATAAGGAGTCCCGTCGGCTTTTATAATATCGTTTTTGTCAAAAATCACCTGGTCTTTGAATGCTTTGAAAGGGATACCTTGCGCTTTAAATGACAGATAAATTTCCGTATCTCTCCCGATGGCATCCGGCTCGTAATCCCGGTTACAGAAAACTGCTTTTACGTCATACTTCCTACTTAGTATTTTAAAGATGTCGATCGGATTGCCATAAAATGTATTGAGGGTCGAACCGGCTTTTTTAAGCCCTTCATTTAAAGCTGACACAGCCTGGTGAATATAATCCACCCTCCTGTCTTTCTTATTATCTAATTTGTCTAAGATCGTACGATCGAATATAAAAACAGGCAGGACGGGAAACCCGGAAGAAAGTGCATGTTGCAGGCCTGCATTATCTTCCAGACGCAGATCGCGTCGGAACCAGAATATGCATACCTTATTTTTCATTCAGATATGGATTACTTTATCTCACTTCTGCGCATCAACAACCGCTGTCGCTACCATATTGACAATTTCTCTTACCGAGCTTCCCAACTGCAGCACGTGGACAGGCTTTTTCAGACCGAGCAGGATCGGGCCGATCGTTTCGAGGTGGGCGGCCTCCTTCAGCAGGTTATAGGCGATATTGCTGGCTGAGAGATTGGGAAAGATAAGCGTATTGGCTCCACCGTCGATGATGTCGGCAAAAGGATGATTCTTTTTCAGCAATTCCGTGTCGAGCGCCAGGTGAGCCTGCATTTCGCCGTCGATGACCATGTCGGGGTGTTTCGTTTTGAGAATGGCTACCGCACGACTCATTTTTTCGGCATCTTCTCCTTTCGCACTGCCGAAGTTGGAGTAAGTTACCAGGGCGATCCTGGGTTTGATATTATATTTTTCTACGGCATTGGCAGTCAGCTCCGTAATTTCAACAAGCTCTTCAACCGTAGGATTGAGATTGACGGTCGTATCCGAAAAGAACAGCGGGCCGTGGGGGGTATGGAGTATGTACATACCTGCGACCCTGTTCACGCCCGGTGCCCGGCCGAGAATCTGGAGCGCGGGGCGGAGTGTGTCGGGGTAGTTGCGCGACAAACCGGAAATAAGCACATCCGCTTCCCCGGTTTCCACCATCATGGAGCCGAAGTAGTTGCGGTTATACATCAGGCGGTTGGCTTCAAACCGCGATAATCCTTTACGTTTTCTCAGGTCATACAGCCTGGCGGCATATTCTTCGATCCTGGGCCTCTCAGCTTCGGACTGGGTCGAGATAACGGGGACGTCGACCAGGTCAAGGTTATTTTCCCTGATCAGCTTCCGTATAATTTTTTCGTCTCCGAGGAAAACAGGTATGGCGATCCCTTCTTCCCTGACCTGGTGGGCGGCCTTGAGTACCTGCAGATTTTCGGCGTCGGCAAAAATCACGCGCTTCGGAGCAGACTTGGCTTTGCTGATAATTACCCTGGAGAGCCTGTCGAACCTGCCCTGGCGGGACGAGAGTTCCTGCTCGTAGGTTTCCCAGTCATCAATGATCTTACGGGCTACACCGGTTTCAATTGCCGCCTTAGCAACAGCAGGTGCAACCGTAGTCAGCAGCCTGGGATCTACGGGTTTAGGGATAATGTACTGCCTTCCGAAAGCAATGCTTTCTTCATTGTAGGCAATATTGACAATATCGGGGACCGGCTTTTTGGCCAGGTTGGCAAGGGCATATACCGCCGCCAGTTTCATGGCTTCGTTGATTTCGGTCGCGCGTACATCCAGGGCGCCGCGGAATATATAGGGGAAGCCCAGGACGTTGTTGATCTGGTTAGGGAAATCCGAGCGCCCTGTTGCCATGATGACGTCGGGCCGGGCTTCCACAGCTTCCTGGTACGAGATTTCAGGGTCGGGATTAGCCATCGCAAATACGATGGGATTTTCGGCCATGCGGCGGATCATCTCCCGAGTTACGATATTACCTACAGAAAGGCCCAGGAATACGTCTGCACCGTCAAATGCGTCGGCCATTGAAGTATAGCGCTTTTCCGTAGCAAAGGCCTGCCTGGTAGGATCGAGGTCGCTGCGCCCCAGGTTAATATGCCCGTTAATGTCGAACATGGCGATATTGGAAGCCGCTACCCCAAGGCTGAGATAAAGCCGTGCGCAGGAAATAGCAGCGGCCCCGGCCCCGGAGATCACTATTTTTATCGATGAAATGTCCTTGCCAACCAGCTCAAGAGCGTTAAGCAGACCTGCGCCCGAGATAATGGCAGTTCCATGCTGGTCGTCGTGCATAACCGGTATGTTCAGGTCTTTTTTGAGCCTGGCTTCAATCTCGAAGCATTCCGGTGACCTGATGTCTTCGAGGTTAATGCCTCCGAATGTAGGTTCGAGTATTTTTACTGTCCGTACAAATTCGTCGACATCGGTAGTATTAAGCTCGAGGTCAAAGACATCTATATCCGCATATATTTTAAAAAGCAGCCCTTTCCCTTCCATGACAGGTTTCGAAGCTTCCGGCCCGATATTACCCAGGCCGAGCACTGCGGTACCGTTGCTGACTACCGCTACAAGATTGCCTTTTGCAGTATAGGTATAGGCATCTTCCGGGTTTTCGGCGATTTCAAGACAGGGCACCGCCACTCCCGGTGAGTAAGCCAGCGTAAGATCGTGCTGTGAGTTGTATTCTTTGGTCGGGACTACCTGGATTTTCCCGGGTCTCCCCTTTGCATGATAGTGCAGCGCATCTTCTTTCCGGATTTTCTTCGACATATGAAGGTTGGTAGTTGATGAAAGCTTAAAAATAGGGATTCTATTCTATTCAATCGCCTTTGGGGACTCATCAAATAAACTACTTTCTACTCAGCCCCCGAACACTTTTTTCAATACCTGGGTAACGCGGGCTGCCGGATCTTTCCGGATTTTCTTCTCTTCTTCTCCGACCAGGTGATAAAGGCCGTCCATGGCTTTTTGGGTAGCATATTGTTTCAGATCAGGGTTGATTTTTTTTACAAGCGGTACCTTATTATAAGCAGTGGCCAGGTCGGTATAGTACCGGGTAGCGTCATTTTTATCGAGTGTTTTTTCTATTACCGGAAAAAATGCATCGTAAAGCCCGGTATTAGTGGTTTTCTTCAGGTAGGCAGTGGCGGCGGTATCGGCGCCGTTAAGAATGCCAAGGGCATCTTTCACTGACATAGAAGTGATGGCGGATGTGAAAATGGGTATGGATTCTTTTGCAGCATCCTCAGCGGCCCGGTTGAGCGAAACGATAAACTTGTCGACCTCGCTACCCAACCCCAGCTTGCGTAGCGTGGCTTCGGCTCTCTGCAGTTCGGGCGGGAGCATGAGCTTGATCGCTTCGTTTTTCAGGAAGCCGTCCAGGGACGAGGCCTGGGTGGCACCATTCTTTATACCGACGCTAAGGGCTTCTTTCAGGCCGCCGATAATTTCATTTTCAGATAAGCCGCTACCTTGCCGGTTGCTGTTTTCTTTGTTGAGAAACCCGTCGAGTTTTTTTCCAAGCTGTCCGAACGAGCTGAATGACAGACAAAATGCCAGGCAGGCGAAAAAAAGATATTTTTTCATGCGGGAAAAGATTTTAAATGACGTTGCGATTATGTAAGTGTAACGATCCGAAATTCAGAGTTTATACATATAGGAAAAACTTCCGCCTCGCGGAAGTTGAGAATTTCAGGTATGATTTGAGGATCTGAAGAGTGATGCAACCAGCTAATATCCCGAAGGCGTCAGGCGCGGAGGAGCAGTATTCTGTGTATTGTTCCCGCTGCCGAATACCCTTTTTAAAATCTGGCTTACCCGCGCGACAGGGTCGGTCCTGATTTTTCTTTCCTCGTCGGCTACCAGGAGGAAAAGCCCGTCGATCGCCTTGTT
>CAZLTN010000211.1:0-4626 GCA_964562455.1 uncultured Cytophagales bacterium | reverse complement strand
AATCATCACATCAGCTAATCATCACATCAGCTAATCGACTAATCATCACATCAACTAATCATCACATCAACCAATCATCACATCAACCAATCATCACATCAACCAATCATGAGTACGTTTTATATCAACCGCAGGAAATTTTTACAGGGAGCTACGGCTTCATTTGCGCTGGCGTCTTTCGGGGCGGGAGCTATGAACCTGGTCAGCCCGTCGAAATCTTACAGGGTAGCGCTGATCGGAAGCGGCTGGTATGGAAAAAGCGACCTTTTCAGGCTGATACAGGTGGCGGATGTAGAAGTGGTAGCGGTATGCGATGTCGATAAAAACATCCTTAACGCGGCGGCAAAATTGATAAGCGAGAGACAAAAGTCCCGTAAGATGCCCCGGTTATACACCGACTACCGCAAGCTTCTGGCTGAACATGAGCTGGATATCGTCGTTATAGGAAGCCCCGATCACTGGCATGCATTGCAGGCGATCGAAGCAGTGAAGGCCGGCGCAAACGTATATGTTCAAAAGCCGATAAGCGTCGATGTGATGGAAGGCGAAGCTATGATAGCAGCCGCACGGAAGTATAAGAAGGTAGTGCAGGTTGGTACTCAGCGAAAAAGTACTCCCCATCTTATCGACGCCAAAAAGAACATAGTAGATGCGGGCCTGCTGGGTAAGATCTCGCATGTGGAAATGTGTTGCTATTACCATATGAGGGCAAACGGCAATCCACCCCTGGAGCCGGTGCCGGATTATCTCGATTATGAAATGTGGACCGGGCCTGCGCCGCTGCGTCCCTACGACGGCCTTCCGCATATCAGGTGGTGGCGGACTTTTATGGAGTACGGGAACGGGATAACCGGCGATATGTGTGTGCATATGTTTGATACTGTAAGGTGGATGCTCGGGCTGCGCTGGCCTAAAAGCATCAGCTCGGTCGGCGGGATTTATGTGCAGAAAGAGGGGAAATCCAATATATCGGATACGCAGACGGCTGTGTTTGAATATGACGAGCTGAATTGTGTATGGCAGCACCGTACATGGGGTACGCCTGCCAACCCCGATTACCCGTGGTCGTTCACACTTTATGGCGACAAGGGTACGCTTTGGGGAAGTACCATGGCCTGCGATTTTATACCGCATGGCAAAGATGGGGCCAGGATACATAAGGACGTAGTTTATGAAAAAGAGAAATACCCGGAAGACCTCACCGAAGAGAGGATAGAGCTCAACGCAGCTCCGGCTACCAGGCTGCATATGCTCGATTTCCTGAATGCCATTGAAAAAGGTACCCGCCCTGTGGCAGACATCGAGGAAGGCCATATTTCCACTGCCTCGTGCATACTCGCTAACCTCTCTATGCAACTGGGAAGACCACTGGCTTACGATCCGGCAACGAGGACCGTCAAAAATGATCCGGAGGCGACAAAATTGCTGACCCGGGCGTACCGGAAACCCTGGGTTCATCCCGATCCGCTCAAGGTATAAACGTATAGAATACATGCTCTTCAAATGCCGTCGTACAGCCGCAGGACCTGCGGCTTCATGTCGTGATGCAATAGTCTAGGCAAGAGCTTATTATATATTTTGTACAAATGAAAAATTACTATATCACCTCCTTTTTCCTGGCAATCTTTTTTAATGCCTGTACCGCACCTCAGCGGAAAGCCTCTGCGCCGGATGGTACCGACAGGTATTCCGAGCATGTCAGGAGCACTGATTTCCAGGCGCCGGAAAAGCAGGCCAAAGGTTTTAAACTGCCGCCGGGCTTTGAGATAACTCTATTTGCGTCCGAACCGCAGATAGGTAAGCCGATGAATATAGAATTCGATGACAGGGGGCGCCTGTGGGTCACGCAGTCCACAGAGTACCCGATGGCAGCGGAGGGCAACAGCGGCAACGATAAGATCACCATACTTGAAGATCTCGACGGAGACGGGAAAGCCGACAAATTTACGGATTTCAAAACGGGATTGAATATACCGATAGGGATCATGCCTATGTCCGATGGGGCAATCGCTTACAGCATCCCTGATGTATATTATTTTAAAGACCGCAACGGCGACGACAAATCCGACGAGACTATCAGGCTTTTAGGGCCGTTTGGCTATAAAGATACCCACGGGATGGTAAATAATTTTATCCGCGGATTCGACGGATGGATACATTCCAGCCACGGGTTTTCCAATACTTCGCGCATAGCAGGCGCCGACGGAGACTCGCTTATTATGTTTTCCGGTAATACCTTCCGCTTCAGGACCGACGGAAGTCGCGCCGAGCAGACGACTTACGGAAGGGTAAATCCCTTCGGGTTCAGCTATGATGAGCGCGGATACCTCTATTCGGTAGATTGTCATTCGAAACCACTCTACCAATTGATACCGGGAGCGGATTACCCGCATTTCGGGAAAAAACCTACAGGTATAGGATTCGGGCCGGAAATGACCAGTTACGAGCTCGGATCCACTGCCCTTGCCGGGCTTGTTTACTACACCGGCGTTCATTTTCCGTCATCTTATCAAAACAACTTTTTTATCGGCGATGTCGTTACCAGCCGTATCAGCCGGAATTCCATCAGCTTTAAAGGCTCTACGCCGATATTGAAGTTCGAAGAAGATTTTCTGCTGAGCGATGATCCATGGTTCAGGCCGGTCGATATAAAAGTCGGGCCCGACGGGGCCATTTATGTCGCTGATTTTTATAACCGCATCATCGGGCACTACGAAGTTGACCTTAAGCACCCGGGCAGGGACAGATCCAGCGGCAGGATCTGGCGGATCAGCTACAAAGGCGGGGAAAAAGCCTCCTGGTCAGGAAAAGACTGGTCGAAGGCGTCGCTTCCGGAGCTTATTGAAAACCTGGACATCCCTCAGCTTAACATACGGATGAGAATAGCCGACCGGATCCATGATAGTTTCGGGAAAGAGGCTGCGGGCCCGTTAACAGCCCTGGCTACAGATCAGGCGAAACCCTGGCAGGCCAGGGTACAGGCCCTGTGGCTTTTATACAGGCTCAACCACTGGAGCGACCTGCTGACCGATACCGGACTCAGTTCAGATCAGGAGGAAATCAGGATTCACACGCTACGCATCCTCTCGCAGCAGAAAAAATTAAGTAACAAGCTCAGAACCAGGATACCCGGGATATTGCAGGACAAAAGCCCGTTCCTGCAAAGAACGGCCGCAGAAGTGCTCAATAATTTTCCATCGGTAGAAAATCTAACATCGTTAATTGAATTACATAAACGGGTGCCTGTAGAAGATTCTCACCTGGAACACACCGTTTTACTGGCAATCAGGAACAACCTTGCCGACAAGAGCGTGGCGGCTGCCGTGATGAAACGATCGTGGACGAAGGAGCAGGGGAGCCTGATAGCCAAAGCCGCCCTCGACCTTCCCGACAAGACGATGGCGAATTTTGTGCTGGCATACCTGCTGGAAGATAATATTCCGGCTCATCCGGACCCTTTTATCGAATACGTAGCTTCGCATATTACGCCGGGCCAGGCAGATGTACTGGCTGTTTCCCTGGTCAAAAATCTCGCGCCGGCCGAACCCGCCTACCTGTCGCGGCTACAGGCAGTCGCCAGGGGATTGGAGCAGTCGGGCAGGAGCCGGTCGCCGGTCCTGGCAGTGCTGGCAGGAAAAGCTGCGCGGGAAGTTATAACGGTGTACAGCGGTAAATCGCCGGAAGCGCTGCAAAATCCTGGAGATGTGCAAAAAGCCCAGTTTGCGAGTGCTGCCGCGATCCTGGGACAAATGAGGACGAGGGGGATGGCCGAACCGCTGATATCTTTTCTTAGGGCAGGGTATCCGCCGGAATTCCGGCAGGCGGCCACAGACGCTCTTGTCAGGATTTCGCCGACGGCCTATACTCCCGTTTTTACAAAGCTGTTCGGCGATCCGGCAACGGGTTCAGGATATAAAGAAAAGCTTGTAAATGCCATAGCAGCAAATCCTTCAGGAGAAAGCCTGGCCGTGTTGCGAAAGCAGCTTCCCGGTAGCCCCCGGAGCCTGCAGGTTGCGATATTATCGGCTCTTTCCGCGGCACCGGGAGGTATGGAGCTGGTTGTCGATGCGATGGAGAAAAATGAAGCCCCGGTGGACGTGCTGCAAACCGGAAGACTGAAAGCGATTTTGAATGATTATCTCAAAAACAAAGAAAATGCTAAGCTCAGGCATCTTTTAGCAAGTAGTGAAACTGCAGCCAAAGATCTGGGCGATCTGCTTACTCAAAGGGAAGAACGTGCCAGAAAATATAAAGGAAGCCCGGCGAAAGGGCGGGAAGTATTTATGGCTAATTGCTCGGCCTGCCACCAGGTCAAAGGAGTGGGAGGGATGGTAGGCCCGCAGCTCGACGGGATCGGCAACTGGGGAATTAAAGCGCTGACTGAGAAAATACTTTCTCCGAACCGTAACATAACCGACGCGTTCAAAACCTACCAGATCAACTTAAAATCAGGGGAACAGAAGCTCGGGCTTTACCGGCGTACCGAAGGGGCCACGTTGGTATTTGCCGATCATGCCGGAAAAGAGTTTTCGGTATTGAGAGACAATATCAACGACTACTTTACCGTGAATATGACAATTATGCCGGACCAGTTCCGGTATACTATCCCGGAAAATGACTTTTATG
>CAZLTN010000210.1:0-4633 GCA_964562455.1 uncultured Cytophagales bacterium | reverse complement strand
TGTGTATCAAATTGTGTATCAAATAAAAAAAGCAGCTACAACTTTTACATCGTAACTGCTTGATTTTCACCGTGGACATGAGGGGAGCCCTGTCGAACACCTGATAGCCTTTTTGAATTTTTTGGATAGTATTAAGAGCCTATAAGTCAATCACGTATAGCCTTTTTTAGAATATGCTACCAAAACTGGTTTCTCCACTTTTTGTTTCTACTCATCCGGTCCGATGGCTTGAAAATAGGCCGACAGCTTCTGGTTCGGCTGGACGGCAATAAAGGCAGTCGCCGTAACTGGGTAGTTTTGGCCGGCTGGGCCCCTGACCATTGAGCAAGCCGTTGCCGGATACAACGCGATGCCAAGCCCTCGGCTTCAAGGACTGATGCCTAGCGAACTGTTAGGAGGAGCCATCCCTGATAAACATAGCTTCAAAAACAAAATACTGGAAGCGAAAAAAAACAAGATTTTAAAACCAGCGAGCAGCCTGTAACCCGCTGTGTCAGGTATTACACTAGTTCCAGTATATTCGCCAAGAATGGTGCCGTGCGGCTTGCCTTACACGCGGCGATTTCGGAGGGTCTTCCTGCTGCAACGATAATACCGCCGCGAGCCCCGGCCCAACGTCAATGACCCAATCGCACTGCGCGACCGTGCGCATATCATGCTCGACGACGATAACGGTATTGCCGGCATCAACAAGGCGGTTAAGCTGAACAAGAAGACGATCGACGTCACGCGGATGCAGGCCTGATCGATCAGCCGCCTTGCGTAAGGAGAAACCGATTCAAGATAGCGTCGCTGTGCCTCGGCATACAGCGTGCCGAAGGCAAAGGAAGACTTGCCTGATCCCGAGACACCGCTGAAAACCACTAACTGATTTCGCGGTATTGAGACATCGATATTTTTGAGATTGTGTTCTCTCGCACCCCGCACCCGGACATAGCCCGATGCTGCTTTATCATCCTGATCGTTAGAGCTTGTTCTTCGAGCCATACTGAAAAAGATACATAGAGATAACAACGTCTCGCATACGAAGCTTTTGGCACAACCCTGGTATCGGGCATACGGATACACAAGTCAAAACATACCACTATGGCTACTTATACGCATAAACAGGATGTGGTTAACGGCCTGATACATGGTGTTGGGATCTTTTTGGGGTTAGTGGCCTTCCTGTGTTAACCGGGATTGCCACGGCTCATGGAAATACACCCGGAATACCTTTGGCATTACCCTATTGTCCGTACTATGGGGGCTTACAATAGCAGGCATCTTTTTTAAGGTCTGGTTTACAGGCAGATTTGACATTGCTTCCATTATTATTTACTTCGTAATGGGATGGATCATGGTCGTTGGCGGGAATAGGTTCTTCAGTTATTTACCCGCCGCAAAAATCAATTTAACCGGACATCAGTAGTTAAAAATAAAAAACAAGTAGAAATATTTTCTTCTATGATAAAGTTTGAGCCCCGATCTTGGACAGTCTGACGAGGATCCCGGCGACACCTCTTCGAAATATGTCCCTTAATCTGAGGATCTGAATTAAATAGCATATCTTGTATATTTGATAATTGCCTGGTAAGCCCGGATATATCTTCGGATGTGATCGTAGTGGGCGTTTTTGCCGGGCCGATATAAAACCATAATTTACAACGCATAATCGGGCTTGGTCATGAGCGACAGCAGAAGGTACTTTTTGAAAAAAGCAGGGTTATTGGGACTATCCGGAAGCTTTCTGGCGCAGGGATGCGCGGGGCTGGGAAGAAAGGACCGTATAGTTTCCGATAAAAAGCTGTCTGCTGAAACGAAATGGAAAAATGCCGGACTCAGCAATCCGAACGCTCCCGGGATCCCCGAAGCAATAGGCCCGATGGACACGGTACTTTTAAAAGACCATGAGCCCCGCTCTTCCCTGGTGACGACAGAGACGGTTGTGGCTGAGGCCAGTTTTCCTGTTATCGATGTACATGTGCACCATTATCCGGCCTGGGCGAGAACCGGACAGCCTCTTAGAGAGCTGTTAAGAAATTGGCTGGAGGCGATGGATCAGGTCGGAATTGAGCGGTCCGTGATCATGACGACCGCTGTAGGGGTACAATTTGACGTAATTGCTGATTTCTATTTACGGGAGCACGCTGATCGTTTTCAGGTGTACTGTGGCCTGGATAGCGAACGTATTGACGAACCGGGTTACCCGGCGCGGGCCGCCTCGGAGCTGGAGCGGTGCTATGAAAAAGGCGCCCGCGGAGTAGGGGAATTAACTGACAAAGGGTATGGACTTACGCGGAACCCGGAGCTCAAACCCAGCGAAAGGCTTCACATTGACGACCCGAGACTCGACCTGTTCTGGAGTAAATGCGCCGAACTTAAAATCCCTGTGAACCTGCATCTGGCAGATCATCCGTCTGCCTGGCAGCCACCCGATATCTATCAGGAAAGACCCCCGATATTTCAGCATTACAATCAATATGGAAAAGGAGGGTTAACTCACGGCGAACTGCTTTCTTTCCTGCCGAAATTACTGGCCAGACACCCTGCCACGACATTTATTACGTGCCATCTTGCCAATCTCGGACACGACCTTAACCAGCTCGGCAGGCTCCTGCACGATCACCCCAACCTCTACCTCGACATTTCTGCCCGGGACTACGAAATAGGAAGACAACCAAGATCTTCGGCAAAATTCCTCACCCGGTACAGTGATCGGGTGCTTTTCGGTACCGATATGGGAATGGAAAAAGAAATGTATCAAAGCTGGTGGCGCCTCCTGGAAAGTGAAGATGAATATATCGCAGGCCGGGCAGGTTGGCGGCACTACGGATTAGGGCTTTCTGACGACGTACTGGAAAAACTTTACCGGACAAACGCCTTAAAAATACTGAACTGGTCATGATAGTATTCTTCACCAAGAACATTTTCTCTCTCGCAGTGGGCCAATAGGCTATACCAGTTCATAAATTACCTCTTTCTGAGCCGGGACGAACCTGATTCGGGAAAACTAATTGAGTCCATTTCCGCTTATCAGTCTATTGTCATTATTTTGTTGCTTGCATTTGGCCTGTTTCATTTCCTCAAGTACAAAAAGTAACGACTAATGAAAAACCTGATTAAAGTGGAGCGAGCCCCGTATTCATACAATCATCAGTTGATGAAGTCTTTAAACTGGAAGATTCCGACGGGAAATAAAATGAGCGTCGCTGCCACATCCGGGCTAACGATAAATATAGCCGGCGTAACGTCTGCATTGTACGCATCGCTAACTTAAAATGGTGTATTCGCCCCGCCAAAGCTCCTCCCCTGATTTCATCGCAAGGATTTAGTCAATCAAATCAGTGTATCATTAAACCAATTCCAGCCTTTTTAAAAGCTCTTGTCTCCACAACTTAGACACTTGTCTCACCTTCTACTTTCTGCCGGTTCCATCCTGTGAAAAGTCGGCTGGACATTTTCTTGAAAACTGACCATCCAGTTGATGCCGAATTTATCGGAAAATTCTCCCAAGTAGGCTCCGAAAAACATATCCGCCATGGCAATCATTTGGTTTCTTAATAAATTTTATGTCTTTTTTTAATGCAGGCAGTGGTCCGGAAAATGAAACGCCGGTCAACATCAGCGCCATGCGGCATACGTTGTTCAAAACGTCGGGTGAGTATCGGCTACAGGTGATCGTAAGGGGCCGGAAGTTGGATCCGGGAGAACGTTCGTCCCGACTTACAAAGTCGCTCAGATGGCGAAGATATTGACGGGCTGGAAGTTTGCCATTCACCCCATACAAACGACCTACGCTATAGGTACCGTGGGGGAATAAATCCGTCAATTTCTTTTAAAAAGCGGCAAAATCTGTCGTCATCCGCGTGCCTTCAGCTACTTCATTCCAGTCCCTCTGCTGTATTTTCCCCGTTTTTGTATTCAGCCATCGACGACGTTTAATGTGTAAAACACCTTCTTCTCACGGATTGGAAAGTCCTGGACTGTAATTTCTGGCAGGAAGCCCTTGGATAACGGATCACGCCGGGAGACGTCCGATTCCTCGTAGTTTTTCTCTTCCAGATAAACATGAAGACGATCAGGGGATTGCTCCACACTGGCCGAACGATAATATGAAACTATAAAATCACAGATAAAAGGTATTCTACTAAAGGTAAGAAACTGTCCGAAACAATAAAGGGTTGATTAAAAACACAAACCTGGAAAAATCCTATGGCCTCCACAAGAATTGTACTTGAGCCTCAAATTGTGCATCAACCTGTGTATCAAATTGTGCATCAAATAAAAAAAGCAGCTACAACTTTCCGTCATAACTGCTTGATTTTCAGTGTATACATAAGGGAGCCCTGTAATACTGAAAATGATACCCGATAACTTTCTTTCCCACGCTACTCCCGGATCAGCTTCCTTATTTGCACCAACCCTCCGTATTCAAAACGCACCAGGTTTACCCCGCCAACAAATTGTTCCAGGCGTATCGTATTCTTCCCCTTCTGCAGATCATAGGTCCGTTTACCTGTTATTCTGCCGGCGGCAGTGACTACAGTCACTGTCCATTGGCCACCTTCCTGGGCATATACGTCCACAAAAACAGGGCCGCTTGAGGGATTGGGATAAAAATTGCCCACGACAGATTTCGTCATCCGATTGT
>CAZLTN010000209.1:0-4701 GCA_964562455.1 uncultured Cytophagales bacterium | reverse complement strand
CCGCTGATATTCAGGTTTTTATGTCCTTCAAAATTATCGAAATTCTTAGTGGTCTCGTTCCATACCTTGCGCAGGCGTACCATATCGAACCAGGTGATACCTTCGTAGCAAAACTCCATCCAGCGCTCCTTCCACACCGCTTCCCTGAATGACGACTGTGTGAACGTACCCATAGCCGGTGTCGCGAGCTGGGCCCTGTCGCGGATCCTCTTCAGCGCATCGTAGGCTTCCTGGTTCAGTCCTCCTGCTTCGTTCTGGGCTTCGGCATAAATCAGGAGTACTTCCGCATAGCGGATCAGGTTTACGTTCAGGTTATTCAACCTTGTCGGCGTAATACCGGGCGCACCCAGGGCTTTCTGGTTGAAGTATTTGAATATATGTGGCTGCCCCAGGTCGAAAGGAGCACCGGTACCGTTTACAAAGTAGGAATCATAAAAGAATCCTACCTGGTTTTTGGTACGCAGGTCGCCGGTTTCGTAGGAATCGTAGAACGACTGCGTTGGCACGGTGCTGCCCGTTCCGCTAGGCCCGGAGTAGGTTACTGCAGTCTGATTCGGAAACATATCGTTGAGCGGAAAACCAGCCACGGTCGTATTGTACTGGATCTGGAAAATATGCTCTACGCGGTTCTTCAGGTCTTCGTTTCGGAGCTGGGCGTAGGTATCAAACAGGTTGAGCGTAGTAGGATTCGACTTGGAATAGTTGATCACTTCCAGCGCCTTCTCGGCCGCCAGCGTATAATGCGACACGCCCTTGGATAGCGGAAAACCCGCCATAGTCAGGTACACTTTCGAAAGGAGCGATTTAACGGCCATCTGCGATACCCGACCGCTGGTATTCAAAGCCGGCAAACCGGCCGCTTCGGCCGCTTTCAGGTCTTCTACGACGAAATTATAGATCTGTTCCTGCGGAGTCCTCGAAGGATAAAAGTCTTCCGATTCAACTGTCTGAGGCTTGGTGATCAATGGCGCGTCACCCCATAGCCTTACGACGTAAAAGTAGGCCCAGGCACGCAGGAAACGGGCTTCTCCAAGCAGCCTGTTCTTCTGGCTTTCGTCAGAGAAAGCGATACCCGGAATCTTTTCGATGGCCGTATTGGCATTGGCTATAACCCGGTACAGCCCGTTCCACCAGTTTACGATATGCCCGGTGCTGGCGATATGAATGAGTCCGTACAGGTTGTTCAGATCTGAATTCTGGCCTGTCTGGGTGGTAGCAGTTCCGGTCACAGCCTCCAGCATCTGCCAGTTGGCCGAGAAAATCCCCGCCCCATTGCCATAAAAACGCAGGTCGGCATAGGTAGCGGCCAACGCGGCTTCGGCATGATCAGGAATGGTGTAGAAGCTTTCGGGCTGTAAGTTCGAGAGATCTTTCTCGTCCAAAAAATCCGAACAACTGGTTGGGGCCATCAGCGTCAGCACACCGACGGCAACCTTTCCTATATTCTTTAATTTATTGCTAATCATAATCTTGCTCATTTTCAAAATTTTAACTCAAACAACCCTTATAGCGAAATCTGCAAACCGGCCATGTAGGTAGTCGGCTTGGGATAACCGTGCCACATCATACCTTGCGAGAATACGTTGTTTCCGTCTCCGCCTCTCATCGGCGTCATTTCCGGGTCGCCAAACGGATAAGGGGTCAGCAGGAAGAAGTTCTGAGCCGAAAGATAAAGCCGCGCGGAACCCAGCTTGATTTTGCTTACAAAATCGGAAGGGAGGTTATACCCAAGCAGTAGGTTCCTACCTCTCAGGAACGAGCCGTCAAAAACCCAGCGGGTGTCAACGTTGGTCACATAGCCGGCGCGGGTCTCGCGGATTTCGGCAATCGGTGTATTCTCGTGACCCGGCCTCCAGGCATCCAGTACCGAAGCATAGCTGTTGGCGATCGACACGCGGTCTTCGCTGGCGTGCAGGTTCATGTCCATCACATCGTTGCCATAGCTAAACTGAAGATCGAGTGTCAGATCGAAGTTACCGTAGCGGATAGTGTTGGCCAGTGTTCCCCATCCTTTCGGGGAGCCATTGCCTATAATCTGGCGGTCGGCATCGGTAATCGCATTATCACCGTTTACGTCAAGATACTTGATATCGCCGGGCAGCATGGTAAGGTTGCCGCGATAGCTGGTAAACTTGGCAGCCTGCTCCTTCTCACTTTCACTCCAGGTTCCCAAACGGGTCAATCCCCAGAAAGCACCTGCAGGCTCTCCGACCCGGATAATACCGGTTTCGTTGGTGATACCGGGCCCGCCTACGCCAAAGATATCGGCCGGCGTAGCCAGAGAAAGGATTTTATTCCGGTTGAAGGAAATATTGAAATTCGTATTCCAGGTAAAGTTGGGCCTTTCGATATTCACAGTATTCAGGGCCAGTTCAAGTCCCTTGTTTTCCATCGAGCCGATGTTCTTCCTGATTACCGCGTAGCCGCTGGTTCTTGGTACCGGCGCATCAAGGAGCATATCGGTAGTTTTTCGGTAATAATAGTCCGCCTCTACCGCAATACGTCCATTGAACATACTGAATTCCACCCCTACATCAGTCTGGGCCGTTTTTTCCCATCTCAGGTTAGGATTGGCCAACCTGCTGATACCGGTACCGACGACCCTCGTGTCGCCGAACACCGTGGCGTATGTCGAGCTTAGCAGAGAGAGTGAGGAATAGGCGGGAATTTCCGAATTACCGGTCATACCAAAGCTGGATCTCAGCTTGAGGTTTGAAATCGCCTGGTTCGCAGCCATGAAATCTTCATCAGAAACTTTCCATGCAATCGCTGCCGACGGGAAGAAGGCAAATTTGTGGTTGTTCCCGAATTTCGACGAACCGTCTGCACGACCGGTAAACGTCAACAGGTATTTATTATTGAGCGTATAGTTGACGCGTCCGAAATAAGAGTTGAATGCAAACCGCGAAGCGCCTGATCCGACGGCCGGCTGGGTAGCGCCTGCTCCGAGGTTATTGTAACCAAAGAAATCGGTGGCAAAATTACGGACGCTCGCACCGGTCGAAGCAAATTTTGTTTCCTGCCAGGAAATCCCGGCCATCGCATTCAATGCATGGATTTCATTGATCACCTTGTCATAGGTCAGGTAGTTTTCCAGCGACCAGAACACCTCCTTCCTGGCATCTTTGCTGGCCATACCTTGTTCGGAAATTCGAAGTGTCCTTGTTTCGGAGTAGTTGATCTCCTGCTGCATCACGTTGATCCCGAGCACCGACCTGAAGACCAGTCCCGGCGCCAGGTTGAGATTGGCATAAAGGCTTCCAAGTGTGGTCTGTGTATTCTGGTGATATTGCCGTCCCATCAGCCGGTGTACCGAGCTCATACTTCCCTCTGCCTGCGGATAATCCCTGTTGTTGGCATAGGTTCCATCGGGCCATTTCACCGGGAGGAAGGGAAAATCCTCCACCATCTGGCGGGGTACTGCATCGGAAACGTCGACGAGATTTTCAGCCTGGTTGTTGTAGCTTAGGGTACCGCCGATCCTCAGCCATTTCTTCACCTGGTCGTCGATGGTCAGGCGGGTAGAGTAGCGCTTCAGGAAAGAAGTTTTGAGCAGCCCCTGGTCGTCGCGGTAATTGAGCGAAAGCGAATAGGTGGTCTTGGTATTACCGCCGCTAAAGCCCAGTTGGTGATTCTGCGAAACCCGGTTCTGGGTAGCCTCCCTGAACCAGTCGGTGTCATAGTTAGGCGCATACGTACCATCGGGTCTTACCGTAAATACGTCAGGATGTTTCTTAAGTAATTCCGCCCTCCTGGTCTGCGGGTTCAGGTGAGGCCATTTTCCTGCAGCCCAGCCTACCGGATCGTACTTCTGAATATTGGCATAAGCCAGGTCCTCCACGTCGAGATATTCCTGCGCTGTCAACACTTTCGGCCTTTTCGGACCGGCGGTAGGCACGCTCAGATCGAGCCCGTAGGTGATAGTCCCTTCACCGGCTTTTCCTTTCTTGGTCGTGATCAGGATCACCCCGTTCGCACCTCTTGCACCATAAATGGCGGTAGACGAAGCATCTTTCAGCACCTCCACCGATACGATATCGTTGGGGTTGATGTAGTCGATAGCCTGGCTGGCCTGGTTCTGGTTACCCTGGGGGAGCATCACTCCGTCGACCACGTAAAGCGGGTTATTCGAAGAGTTGATCGAACTGAACCCGCGGATACGAACGTTGGAGCGCCCTCCGGGACGGCCGGAGTTGACGTTCACCTGCACCCCGGAGATCTTTCCCTGCAGCGATTGGTTGAGCGAGGGCGACGGGCGTTCCCGGAGCTGATCTTCCTTCACTGAACCGACCGACCCGGTGAGATCCGATTTTTTGGCCGTACCGTAACCAATTACCACCAGTTCCTCCAACGCCTTATTGTCAGCGGCCAGCTTCACTTCAATATTTGTCCGGTTGCCCACATTCACTTCCTGCGTAATAAAACCGACAAATGAAAATACCAGGACACCATTGTCCGGCACACTGACGGTGAAAGCACCGTCGTTGGAAGTAAGCGTTCCCCTCTGAGTTCCTTTTACGAGCACGCTCACCCCGGGGAGCTTCTCACCGTTCTCATCGGTAACAGTTCCGCTGACATCGCGATCAGCCCATACGGGAAGTGCCCTGATGGTCGTCGCCAGGAATAGGGTAATACCCAGCAACAGACTTCCCCTTCGAAGAAGTAGACTTGAAGAATACATACAGATTAGTTATAGGTTAA
>CAZLTN010000208.1:0-4729 GCA_964562455.1 uncultured Cytophagales bacterium | reverse complement strand
AGTCTTCCTTCCCCCCGTGGTTGACAATCATCATCAGGAATTGGTATTCGTTGGAGAAAACGGGAACGCGATGGTTCAGGAAATCTGCATAAGTGCTGTACTGGCCAAAATCTTCAGGGTAGAAGTCAAAGCATAAACGCGGATAGGCTATCCTCCAATGCAGCTCTATTACCGATTTTGTATAACCGGATGCGTCCGTACATGTAAGCGGGATGTGATAGTCGGAGTTGAAAAAGTCGGATGCTACAGTCTCAGGGGAATTGAGGAGCATTTCATGGAACGGCAAGACCGTATACCCGTTGGCCTTAAGTGTTTCAATAAAAGGAAGCAGATGCTCTCTGGCTACAAAAAGATCGATATCTCCCGGCTCACGCATTTTTACATCATCAAAAAGCCATTGAGCCCATACGACACCTTTGTAAAAATGTACCGGTATCCCCGTGTTTTTCGCCAGGTCGTTGATCTTAATAGTCTCGCCGGCCTGCCGGAGCGTGGAAAAAGTACTGCTGCGGTAGGCGTTCTCCAGCTTTATCCTTACCTCCGAAGCTATATTGCCCCGGTTTAGTCTGTCAAATGTATAATTCAGGATGCGGTTCCCTGTAATGATACGCGCTATTTCTTCAATGTCCAGGTTGGTCTCGTCCACGTCGGTTTTTCCGGGGAAGCAGGCCGAGATGACATAATCCAGTTCGGGGGAAATTCCTGGTTTCATAGAAGAAAGTTATTCCGATGAAAGGCTGTCCCGCACCCAGGTTTCCAGAGCTTCGAAACCGTCAGGCCTTTTTAACAGGAAAGCATCAGCAGTGGAAGCACAGGAAAGGCTTTGTCTGAAAAGCTGCTGCAAAACAAGCGGGCTTAAAAGCTGGTTGGGTAGCGGGAAGTGCCGGAGTGTTTCTGAAGGTAGTTCTGAAGGGTGCATGGCCCGAAAAGCAGGGAGCTGCTCATCGTTGTGAATGAAATACATCCGGGTCAGGGGAACAGGCTCCGGCGCAAAATTATAACGGGGCGCGAGCGCAAACTTATTGATCCCTTCCGATACCGGGCTCAATTCATCTGTATGATAGCCCAGGCCGACGGCGCTCTTTTCCCATATCTTTAGCTGGGGATAAGCCGGCGATACGAACGGGTGCCCCTGTTCGTCAAAGGTAATGGCCGTAAGGTCGTCTCCGAGCAGGGAACAGCCCGCTTTGACAAATCCTGCACAGGTAGTAGATTTTCCGGCACCAGGGGTTCCCATAAACAACCAGGCTGCACTGCCCACCTTTACTGAGCTGGCATGTAGCAGGAAATGGTTCCTCTGAAAAAGGATGAGCCCTATTGCTTCAGAAACGGTAAAAAGGCTCAATACAGCTGCTTCATCAGTAAAGTTGTGTACTTCGAGCAGCTTCCCCTCACACGCCCTGAAAGTAACGACACCTTCCCAATGCAGCCACAGCGAACCGTCAGCGTCTACCGCTGTCTGTGCCATTATTCCCCTGCGGTGAATATTTGTGGTTTCCAACAGCGGTGGGGTAAGATGTTTTGTTACTATAACGAAATCCGGTTCCCCTCCATCCGAAACGCAACATTCAGGCAGGGGTATTTCAGAGGAAAAATTCAGGCAATAGGCATTGTACTGGTACATCGGTGATGCTGGTTAATCCCAAACCCAGAGAGGCTGGTAGTAGGCGGGTAATTCGCCTATGATAGTTTTTCCCTGCTTTTCTATCCAGGCATGGAAACGGAAGCCTTCAGCCGGGTCTTTGTTTACTCCTATATGCATCCTGATACCTTCCGAACCGTTCAGGAGGTATCTTACTGCAAGCGCCTGGGGGAGGCACATCAACCTCATAGGCAATACGCGTGCCGCGCTTTCCACTGCCCGGGTAACATCGGGGATTTCGATGTCAGGGACAGTTTTTCCCGGGAAGCTTTCGTTCAGCTTCAGGTACCATTTTCTGAAGGTAGAAAATGGCAGCAGCTTCAGGCCGATCCCGATCAATAAAAGAAGGGCAGCTGCCTTCAGCCAGAGAGTTTTCTGCCTGGAAGTGAGTTTATTCCATTTCGATATGCCTTTTGACAGCCTCATACCGGCGAAGGGCTAGGAGGATACTTCGATCAGCCCGTTTTTTTTCAGGTTTACCATAAGCGCCTGCAGATCAGCAATGCATGTGGCCTCGTCAATGTCATATTCGGCCGTCACCTCCCGGCATAGATCGGCGAGGCCGACGGGGCCGTTTTTTTGGATCAGTGACCATACAAATCCTCCTACTCCTTCCAGGCCAAAATACTTTCCCGCTTCATAGTCGAGTATGACGGTTTCTCCGGTGACTTCAGAAGAAACCAGTTTAGAAGATAACTTGTACTTTACATTTTCCGGACTATCCATAGTTCGACAAGCTGACTGATTTTAAAAATACAAAGTTAAAATAAATTCTTCATGACAGACGGTATATCTGTGTCGGCGGCAAGACCCGGCGCCCGGCAGTGGCCGGAAACATAGTTGTATATTGCAAGGGGATTGTCTTTTACCAGAATATTTTCATATTGATTATGCCTATTCCATGAATTCATGTCGCGTGCAACCACATTTATTATAATAGTACTGAGTTTTTTAAGAGCCGGAGCCCAAACCAATGATTGGATGCTGTATTACCGGCAGACAGACCGGGACTTTACGGGCCCGCGCTCCTTTATCGATTCCCTGGGGAAAATGCCTCCTCCTTTTTCGAAAGAAGTTATTGAAAGCCTGTATCATAAACACGGGAATACGGCCCGGGTTATGCTGTCGAAGGCCATTTATGCCAGGGAGAACGGCTTTTTATATGAAAAAAACGATTGGCGCACCTGGTGGGCGCGTACGTTGGAAGAGGCAACCCGAAAGGACGAAATGAACGTACTTTTTGCCGGTTTTTTTTATTTCGGCGACCTGTACAACGCGATGCAGAATGTCGATACGGCTACTTTCTACCTGATGAAAGCCGCTGATATCGCCCGGAAAGCAGGTTACAGGGCTAATAAGGAGACCAATCTCGGGATACTGGTAAGCCACGCTTTATATAGAACGCGTAATTACCGGGAATGCGCCGATTATTGTCTGGAAATCCTCCCGGATACAGCATCGAAGGAACCTCTTGCCGTCATAGCCATTTTAAATAACCTGGGACTGAGCTATAAGCGTCTGGCACAATACGATTCTGCACAATACTATTTCAGGGAAACAGCCGACTATGCTTTCAGGCACGGGATTAAAGTATGGTGGGGTATAGCAACCGGCAATATTGGTGATGCGCTGTATGAGCAGGGTAGGGAACCGGAAGCAATAAGCTACTGGAAAGCAGATTATGATTCGTGTATGAAATACGGCGAGCCGCTCAGCGCTTTCCTGTCGGGGGCTTTTATAGGTCGCTACGAATTTAAAAACGGCAACCGGTTGAAAGCAATGGCCGACGTGCAGCACGCCTTCAGGCAAAGCACGGGGAAAAGCCTTGTAAACGAGCTGGCGATAAGTGAAATCCTGGGCGGCTTTTATACGGAACTGGGTAAAAAAGATTCGGCGGCCTATTTTAAAGATTTTCACGGCCGGCTGAGGGACTCCCTTTCAGTGGTTCATCAACGAAACAATTATTCTTTTCTCAAACTGAAGCTCGACTATGAGAACAGTCAGCAGGAAGCACAGACCCTGGTGATGGAAAAGGAGACAGAGGTACGGCGGCGGAATATACTTTTGGTATCGCTGCTGGTGATGGGGTTGGTGTCGGCTTTTTTATACAACCGCCAACGAAAGAAAATGCATTCGGTGTACCGGCAAGAGACCGGTTCGGCGGAAGAGTTGGTCGCAAAGGAAAGCCTCGTGGGTAAAACACTGCTTACGGACCACGACTGGCTCAATTTCAAAGATACTTTTGAAAGGCTGTACCCCGGCTTTTTCGAGCGCCTCAAAGCAACTGCTCCGGGTGTCACATCGGCCGAAACCCGGCTGGCTGCCCTGATGAAGCTTAACCTCGGGAGCAAAGAGATGGCCGTTATGCAGGGGATAAGCCCCGGGGCCGTCCGTGTGACGAAAAGCCGCCTGCGGACGAGGTTGAGCCTCTCGGCCAGGGATAGCCTGGAAGAGTTCATACAAAAATTATAGGCCAATCCCACCTATATTCCTCTTGCTTCCCGTCTGTAACGCTTTGTAACGGCCGATTTTCATGGTCTGATTTGTGCTTTGTCTAAATTACCCCGAGGTTAAGGCCAAAGAGTCTGCCCTTCCGGTGGTCTGTTTTACCAAAATTTCAAATCTCCCGATCAGTATGAAAAAAATCTTCCCATGGATGGCCGCGCTCTTTCTTGCCACCGCAAGCGCAGCCCAGAATGTTGGTATCGGCACCACTAACCCGCAGGCAACACTGGATATCTCCGGCGGCGGGGCGAGTGAATTAGTGAGTGCGGGCACCCCGATTCGCAAGGTAATCGAGCAGAGCGAGTTTATGGAATTAGTATATGGTAATCTCGTGCACCCCTGCATGTCAAGGACGAAAGTGAAGAGATCACAAGCGGCCCGATCCGGTATTTCAGGCATTCCAATGATATAAGTGCACTACCTGATTGGACCGGGAGCCGCAGGCTCTCTGTGTTATTCGGCGGATTGAAATCTGTCGTTACGATATTGACCGATGCTACACATCTGATTTGGAGATATTAAAATCTTTATCCATATGAAACGCCTATTGATTTTTATAATTACAATCCTTTCTCTATCTCC
>CAZLTN010000207.1:0-4860 GCA_964562455.1 uncultured Cytophagales bacterium | reverse complement strand
GCCGCATTATGTAATAGGGATTTTCGACCGGATGGTATCCGTCTACGGTATCGAGTTGATCCTTATTAAGCCTTCTCAGAAAAGCAACGCCCTGGGAACAGGCGTGAAAGAGGAAAACCGCAGCTCCCTCTTCCGGCTCATCGAGCTGGATGAATACACTACCTGGTATGGCAAGGCATTCTTCAAAGACCTGCTGCCGGCTCTCAGGGAACTGCAACCCGATATAGTGGTCATGTCAGGATGGCCTTACTTCCTCCAGTTCGCCCTCAACCCACTGTTTTACATAAGGTTCAGGAAGCTCGGCATTAAGCTTATCTGCCGGGACATCCCTTTTAATATGTCGTACTGGGGCCGGTCCTGGTCCTATTATTTCTCGGGGAGCAATGTTACCGAAGACATGAACCCGGCTAACAAAAACCTGAAAGGATACCTTAGCTTCCTGCTCATCACATTATTAAGGAAGATATACTTGCCTTTGGCCGATGCCCATCTCAACTATTTCGACGAAGGCAAATCCATTACGGCAAGCTACGGAGTACCGCAGGAAAAAATTTTTGTTACTGCGAATTCCCCCGATACCGACGCACTCCTGGAAGCATATGGCGAAGTCCTCCGTCAGCCTCCGGTTTTACCTGCCAATCCATTCCGTATCATCCACGTAGGGAGGTTGGTAAAGTGGAAAAAAGTCGATATGCTTATCAGGGCTGTCAGAGATTTACAGCCCCGCTTCCCCTCGATTGAGCTCGTAGTGGTAGGCTACGGCCCCGAAACAGAAAACCTCAGAATACAGGCCGATACGGAGGGTGTTGCGGACAAAGTCATTTTTACGGGAGGAGTATACGATTCGGTCACGCTCGGGCGGTACCTGCACTCCTCGTCGGTCTATGTTCTATGCGGCATGGGCGGGCTTTCCATAAACGACGCGATGTGTTTTGCCCGGCCTGTTATCTGCTCTGTAGCAGACGGCACCGAGAAAAACCTGGTCCGGGAAGGTTATAACGGGTATTATTTCGATAATACTTCTCAAAAAAGCCTGAACGACACCCTGACCCGGCTCTTATCCGACCCGGAAAAAATAAAGGCATTCGGGGCCAATTCCCTTAAGATTATTAAAGAGCAGGTTAATATCCATACGGTTTTAAAGTCTTATAAAGATGCTTTTGACTACGTGTCAGGTGCCAGGCGTTAGGTTAAGCTAAACTCTGATTTCAATGAAAATATTATCGATCGTAGGGGCAAGGCCCAATTTCATGAAAGTAGCCCCGCTTCACAGGGCATTCCTGAAACACCCGGAAATCGTCCCGAAAATTATCCATACCGGCCAGCACTACGATTCAAGGATGTCCGATATATTCTTTAACCAGCTCGGACTACCCAAACCCGACTATTTCCTGGGCGTCGGCGGAGGGTCGCATACGCAGCAAACCGCCCATATCATGCTGGCTTTCGAAAAAATCCTGCTCGACGAAAAGCCGGATATGGTAGTCGTCGTCGGAGATGTGAATTCTACCATCGCCTGCGCGCTCGTCGCCGTTAAGGAGCGGGTTCCGGTAGCGCATGTAGAAGCCGGCCTGAGAAGCGGCGACCGTACGATGCCTGAAGAGATCAACCGCATCATTACCGATTCTATCTCCGATCTTCTCTTTGTAAGCGAGGAAAGCGGGATGGAAAATCTTGCCAGGGAGGGGGTCCCCGGGGAGAAAGTACATTTTGTCGGGAATGTCATGATCGATTCTCTTGCGCATTTCAGGGAAGAGTCTGAGAAAAACACAATACTCGAACAACACAACCTCTCGCCCGGGACATACGCTCTCGTTACCATGCACCGGCCTGCCAATGTCGATACTGCAGAAGGGCTTCATACCGTCGCCCGGATAGTGTCCGATACTGCAGAACAACTGAAAGTAGTGTTCCCTATTCATCCCCGGACATCAAAAAACCTGGAACAACATGGATTGCTCGCTTCTATCAAGCTCAATCCCAATGTGCTTCTCATGGAGCCCCAGGGTTACTTCGAATTTCTCAAGCTGATCGCGAATGCCCGCGTAGTGCTCACCGACTCAGGCGGCATACAGGAAGAAACCACCTACCTCGGAGTACCCTGCATGACTTTCCGCAACAATACCGAAAGGCCGGTAACCGTTTCAGTCGGCACCAATATTCTCCTGAAAGACATGACGCCCGCAGAAATCAACATAAAACTGAAAGATATCTTAAACGGGAATATCAAAAAAGGCGGTATCCCACCGCTTTGGGATGGGGAAACTGCCGGGCGGATAGCGGCAATCCTGCTTGCTGCCGGTGCAAATACCTCCGGTCGTCAGGATCCGGCTTAGCCTGACTTTAGCTAAAAACGATTAAAAGAACCCGTAAAGTCGTATTTTTGCCCTTTCAGGAGCAGCAAAAGCTCATCATTTCTAAAAGTTCCGCCTGTGGGCATTATAGTAAGGCAAAGCCTGAAAGCCAGCTTTGGGTTTTATATAGGTGCGCTCATAGGCGTCATCAACCAGATGTTCGTTTCAACACATTTTCTGAGTGTTGAACAGTTGGCTTTGTCAAGACTGCTCATCGAAAACGCTATTCTTTTCGGAACTTTTTCAACATTAGGCGCGCCATTCATAGCGGACAAATTTTTCGGAACTTTCCGTAACGATGCAAAAGGCCATCATGGGTTACTGATTTTCCTGCTTTTCCTGCCGCTTCTCGGCGGTCTGGCGTTTACATTGCTTTACTTTTTCTTCACGCCTGCTATCAAAGGCTATTTTGCCCGGCAATCTCCCCTCCTGCTCGACTATCACTACCTGGTGGTACCGCTCACCTTCCTGTCGATGTATCTTTTGATTTTCGAAGCCTATTGCCGTAACCACTCCAGGATTGCCATCCCGAGCTTTGTGAGAGAAGTATTCCTGCGCCTGTCCAACGTGCTGCTTATCCTGATGTTTGGCCTGGGCTGGTACAGTTTCAGCACGCTCCTGTACCTCATACTTGCTTCCTACGCCGCAGCTATCGGCATCCTGGTATATTATGTAGCCAGGTTAGGCAAGCTGTATCTCAGGTGGCCGGATACCAAAAAATTCAGCAAAGAACAGGTTAGTACAATGCTGGGATATGGCGGCTTCACTATAATCGGCGGGCTCGGGATCAGTATCATGCTCTTCCTGGACCGCTCTATGCTGGCTGGTGAAAAAGGACTGGTAAGCGCCGGGATATTCATCATCGCCTCCTACATTTCCAACCTGATTGAAATCCCGAAAAAAGCCATTTCGCAGATATCTATCCCCCTGGTCAGCGATGCGCTGCGGCTGGGGAATCATGACCAGGTGCGTATGCTTTCCCAAAAGTCCGCATTGCACCAGTTGCTTGCAGGAGGGCTTTTTTTCCTGCTGATCTTTACCAACCTCGATGAGTTATTCCAGCTCATTCCAAAAGGCGACACCTACGGAGACGGAAAGTATGTTGTCCTGCTTCTGCTGCTCGTAAAACTATTTGATATAAGCACGGGCCTTAATACCGAAATTATCTTTTATTCCAGGTTCTTCCGCTGGGCCACTATTTTTCTTGTCATGGCTGCGGTGGCTTCTTTCCTGCTGAATTTATGGCTTATTCCCTTATATGGATTTATGGGCGCGGCGTTCGCTACGGCTCTTGCCACTTTGGGACTTTCGGTGAGCAAGCTGATTTTTGTCTGGAAGCATTTCCATATACAGCCTTTTTCAAAAAAGACGGCTCTTGTCGTTATTCTGCTGGGACTCCTGTACCTGCTTGCGTCGTTCCTGCCTTTCACATCGTATGCAAATCTCTGGGAAATGCTTTTCATTATGAGTGCCCGGAGCCTGATCCTGGTTGTTCTGTTCGCTTTTGTCGTACTCAGGCTCAGGATATCCCCGGAGATCTCAGAGCTGGCCGGCAGGTTTTTCAAGCGGGTTTTCTGAGCGGCGGGTATTCAATACTTTTTCAAAACTTCCATCCTCCCACACTGAACCGGCGTCCTTCCCTCACCCGTGTAACGGCAGCTTCTACATTTTTTATATAGATAGTATTCGTATCGTCGGGTTGCTCGAGAATAATGATCTTGCGCAAAAACGGATCATAAGCACACGGCGAAAAGCCGAAAGATACCAGCTTATCGTGCAGGTAGTTCTGGCCAAACGAATATAAATCAGAAAGCCCGTTGGTTTCCATGATTACCACCTGCAGGCTATCCCGTGACAAAACCGAAGAGGCTCCGTTGATAACATTAGCTTCAAAACCTTCTACATCGATTTTCAGACAGGTAGCCTCCTTATCAGCCAGCAAATGATCTAGGGTAACCGCCGGCACTTTCACCGTATTCTTCCCTTCCCCGTTCAAGACCACATGGTTTACGGCGTCAAGACCGGATGTAAAATCCAGGTACCCGTTTTCATCTCCGACAGCAACATTATGAAGTTCGGTATTCTTCTGTAACCCGTTGAACAGTACGTTTCGTTCGAGTTTGCGAAAGGTACCCGGAGCCGGTTCTGCTGCTATCACGCGCACTTCCGCCAGACCGGCTGCAAATACCGTGTAAACTCCGATATTTGCCCCGATATCAACAAATACATCTTCTTCTTTCCGCATGTAGTGGAGCAGGAACGCCATTTCCCTGAAATCGTACAAATGCGTATAAATCTGGAGCTCCGCACTCGACATTCCCTGTTCGACAACTAAAAAGGTATTCTCCACGAAAGGATATGCGATAGGAGAACGATGAAGGCGTACGACGAGCCCTCTTTTAAAAAGCCTGCAAAGCGCGCTTAGCGGCCGGCCGGCGTTCAGGGGATGGTTCAGTACGGTTTTTATAGTCTTTAACTTCATGGCACAAAGATAATCCGTTTCCCC
>CAZLTN010000206.1:0-4923 GCA_964562455.1 uncultured Cytophagales bacterium | reverse complement strand
CTTCCTGATATAAGTCATATTTTTTCAGTTTTATGCCATCTACTTTTGAAAAAAAGAATACTATGAGTCCAGATCTTCTGCAAAAGTACGATATCCCGGCCCCCAGGTATACCAGTTACCCAACCGTACCTTATTGGGACAAAGAACCCCCGGTTGAAGCTGTTTGGGAAAACGCAGTGAAGAAAACGTTCGGGGCCACCAACAGTAAGGACGGGATAAGCGTTTATATTCACCTCCCGTTTTGCGAGCGTCTGTGTACCTACTGCGGATGCAATACCCGTATTACTATCAACCACGCGGTAGAGAAAGTTTATATACAGGCCGTTTTGAAAGAATGGAGGAGGTACCTGGAATTGTTTGGCGAGAAGCCCGTTATTAAGGAAATCCACCTGGGTGGAGGAACTCCTACTTTTTTCAGCGCCGGGAATCTCGAAGAGCTTTTAAAGAACCTGCTGAAGGACGCGCATATAGCACCGGATCAGCAATTCAGCTTCGAGGCGCATCCGGGAAATACGACCCTCGAGCACCTGGAGGTACTGTATAATCTTGGTTTTCGCCGGATCAGTATCGGAGTCCAGGATTTCGATCCTGTTGTTCTCGATATTATCAACCGGTTCCAAACCTTCGAAGATGTTAAAAATCTCACTGATTCGGCCCGGGCTATGGGCTATCAATCCGTGAATTTCGACCTGATCTACGGGCTGCCTCTGCAAAAGTATGCCAGTTTTATGGATACAATCCGCAAGGTAGGCGAGCTGCGGCCTGACCGTATTGCACTTTATAGCTATGCCCACGTACCCTGGCTTAAGCCCGGGCAGCGGAAATTTTCGGAGATAGACCTCCCGGAACCGGCAGAAAAGCTGGAATTATACAGCGGTGCGTGTGCATTTTTTGAGAAAGCCGGATATATCGGGGTCGGGTTGGACCATTTTGCGTTGCCGGAAGACGAATTATGCCTGGCTGCGGACAAAGGAGAGCTTCACCGCAATTTTATGGGCTATACGGTAAGCCGGGCAAAGCTGTTAATAGGATTAGGTGCGTCGGCTATCAGCGATGCCGGGACGGCGTATGTTCAGAATGAAAAAAAAGTAGAAGACTACTATGCAGCCCTGAAAGAGGATAAGTTCCCTTACTTCAAGGGGCATGCATTAACCGCTGACGACCAGGTGACAAGACGGCATATCCTGAATATCATGTGCGGTCTGGAGACTTCCTGGTCTGATCCCAGTATGCAGGTTCAGGCTGTTTATGACGCGCTGACGTATCTTGAAGATATGGAGAGGGACGGGCTGGTTGTGCTTGGACCGGAAGAGCTGAAGGTGACCGGAGCCGGTCAATCGTTCCTGAGAAACATCTGCCTGGCATTCGATGAGCGCTACTGGTCGGCAAAACAGGAAAATGCGAGGTTCAGCCAGGCCATTTAGTGCAGGGTTTCGTACCTGTTCCCGTATCCTGTCATTCGAATGGAGGATGGTATTTAAAGAGGATAAAGATGACTTTAAGCAAAAAAAAAGCTGTGTTTAGGTTGGCAGTGAATACAACTAGTTCTAAGTTTGGAATGCTAACTAGTTTTATCAGGCAAGCTGAAGCTTTGAAAGGTCACATAGAAATGTTGGATTCCCTCTTTAAGCATGCTACAGAGGGAATAGTGGTGGTTGATTCTACCGGACGTATCGCCATGGTCAACCCGAGGGCATTAAGCCTCTTCGGATATGAATTTATTGATGAGCTGGTAGGGAAGGCTATCGAGTTACTGATACCCAGGAGGTTTTCGGATAAGCATATACGACATCGCGACGGCTTTATGGACGAGCCTCTGGCCCGGAAAATGGGAATAGGTCGTGACTTGCTGGCCCTTCGTAAGGATGGTTCCGAGTTCCCGGTAGAGGTAAGTCTAAGCCCGTTTTCGACCAGTGAGGGGCAATTTGTCGTGAGCTTTATCATCGATATTACCGAGCGCAAGAAACATGAAAAGGCGATAATGGAGGCCAATGAGGCGATTGTCAGGCTTAATGCGGAGCTGGAGGCGAGAGTTGGACAACGTACTGAAGAGCTGGCGAGCGCTTTGGAAGAGTTGAACGAATCAAAGGCCGAGGTACTGAGGGCGCTGGAGAGCGAAAGAGAGCTGAACGAGCTGAAATCGCAGTTTGTAACAATTGCCTCTCACGAATTCCGCACGCCGCTGGCGACCATGCTGTCGTCGGTATCGCTCATCGGCCGTTACAAGCTCACGGAGGAAGATGATAAACGGCAGAAGCACGTTCAGCGCGTGAAATCCGCCATCAACAACCTCACGGAAATACTCAATGATTTCCTTTCCCTGGGAAAGCTGGAAGAAGGCCTGCTGAGATGTATTCCCATCCAGTTTAACCTGGAGGCGTTTTGTCAGCAGCTTGTCGATGAGTTGAGAGGGGTCTGCAAACCGAACCAATCCATACTCCTTAGCTACAGCGGTGAGAAGATCGTTATAGCGGATAGCCAGTTGATGAAAAACGTAATCATCAACGTCGTTTCCAATGGAATCAAATATTCGTCTAAAGATATCGGCCTTAAGGTCAGTGTGGAAGACG
This sequence comes from uncultured Cytophagales bacterium, assembly GCA_964562455.1. GTDB lineage: Bacteria > Bacteroidota > Bacteroidia > Cytophagales > Spirosomataceae > Ravibacter. The sequence continues at coordinate 2,353 of CAZLTN010000206.1, read as the reverse complement.
ATGTAATCCGGATAGTGATAAAGGACTCGGGGATAGGGATTCCGGAAAGCGACCTGCCTCATATTTTCAATCGCTTTTTCAGGGCCCACAACAGCGGAAATGTACAGGGAACAGGCCTCGGATTGAATATCGTCAAAAAATATCTTGAGCTGATGAAAGGCGATATAAGGGTGGAAAGCGAGCTGGGAGTTGGAACGACATTTTTTATAGAAGTGCCCGCGACGGGTACAAAAAGCTAAGGTTTCGGTAGATGGAAAAGAAAATACTTCTGATAGAGGACAATAACGATGTACGGGAAAATACCCAGGAAATACTCGAGTTGTCCGGCTATAAGGTAGTTTGTGCCGCAAACGGCAAGGAAGGCGTGGCCCTGGCCCAGTCAGAACATCCTGACCTGATCATTTGTGACATTATGATGCCCGAGCTGGACGGATACGGTGTTTTGCACCTGCTGGGGAATTCTCCGGAAACAGCGGGCATCCCGTTTATCTTCCTGACCGCCAAGGCTGAAAAGTCTGATTTGCGTAAAGGAATGCTGCTTGGGGCCGACGACTACCTTACCAAACCTTTCGACGATGTCGAGCTGCTTCAGGCTGTGGAGGTGAGGCTGCATAAAAGCGAGCTGTTGAAGTCGAAGTTTTCGCGGAATGCCGAAGGCTTGAATGCTTTTCTCGGTGAGATCCGGCATTTCCAGGAATTGAGGCACCTGGCTGAGAATAAGCGGACGCACACCTATAAGAAGAAAGAGAGCATATATAACGAAAATACCTATCCGGGTGGAGTTTATTTCCTTGAAAGCGGCAGGGCCAAGGCCCGTCGTATAAATGACCTCGGCAAAGAATATATTACCGAGCTTTATAAGGTCGGAGACTTTTTCGGCTATGCGGACCTGCTGAAAGGAACTGCCTACCAGGACTCGGTAATTGCGCTGGAAGATTCAGTAGTCAGCTTTATCCCGAAGCACGATTTCTTTAAGCTGCTTGAGTCGGACCGGAACCTGGCCGGCAAGTTCATAACGATGCTGTCGAACGAAGTAAAAGAGCGTGAGGAAAGCCTGCTCAAGCTTGCTTACAATTCCGTGAGAAAGAGGGTTGCGGAAGCGTTAATCTACTTTCATGAGATCTACGGGAAGGACGGAGAGGAGCTTTTCTCTATTTCCATGGCGCGCGAGGATATTGCCGGGATTGTCGGTACTGCAACCGAAACTGTGATCCGTACACTTTCAGATTTCAAGGACGAGAAGCTGATTTCGATGAAAGGCAGCATCATTACCATAATCTCGCTCGACCGGCTGAAGCGTATGAAAAACTAAAAATTGAGCTTTGTTTTTAAAAAAAGCTGATTCTTAGGTGAATTAGTTGATTTCTGCTTTTTTTAAATGGCGGAAAATCTATCTTTGCGCAAAGTTAAGTTCAATTGTTTATTAAAATTAATATATGAATACAATTACGTATCTGGTGCCGGCACTCGGTGTAGTAGGGTTGCTGGTAATGTTTTTTAAGCGTGGTTGGGTAGTCCGCCAGGATGCGGGTGATCCCGGGATGCAGGAAATCGCCGATGCCATAGCGGCCGGGGCGCTTGCTTTTTTGAAAGCAGAGTGGCGGGTTTTGATCGTATTTGGGGTTGTAGTCAGCATATTGCTGGGTTACTCGGGTACACTTGTTGAAAATTCAAGCTCACTGATAGGAATTTCATTTTTGATCGGAGCCTTTGTTTCTGCTTTCGCAGGCTACATAGGTATGAATATTGCTACGAAGTCCAACGTACGTACCACTCAGGCAGCGCGTACCAGCCTTCAGAAAGCACTGAGCGTATCGTTTACAGGAGGTAGTGTCATGGGAATCGGGGTTGCCAGCCTGGCTGTTTTAGGGTTGGGTTCTCTTTTCATTGTTTTTTATAACATGTTCATAGGCGATAGCGGCGATGTAAACGGCCTTGCTATGGAGCGTGTTCTGGAAGTCCTGGCCGGGTTTTCTCTCGGTGCCGAATCCATAGCGCTGTTTGCGCGTGTAGGAGGGGGGATTTATACAAAGGCGGCTGATGTAGGCGCCGACCTGGTAGGTAAGGTAGAGGCAGGTATTCCGGAAGATGATCCGCGTAATCCCGCTACAATTGCCGACAACGTTGGTGACAACGTGGGTGATGTGGCCGGTATGGGAGCTGACCTTTTCGGTTCTTACGTAGCGACGATCCTTGCAACCATGGTGCTGGGGCGCGAGATACTTTCACAGGATGATTTCGGTGGCATCGCACCTATCCTGCTGCCTATGGTAATAGCCGGTGCCGGTCTGATCGCTTCTATCATCGGTATGCTTTTCGTAAGGATCAACGGGGAAAACGGGAATGTACAGAG
>CAZLTN010000205.1:0-4956 GCA_964562455.1 uncultured Cytophagales bacterium | reverse complement strand
ATCAAGTAAAGGAATTAGTGACAAAAGCAGAATGATAAGCTCAAAGAAGAAGTTTGTCCCCGGATTATCGGGGAAGGGCTTGATATTGGTGTTGGCTGGGTTGATTGCGTTCACCGACAGTTTTGGCCAGAGGGTGGGAATTGGTTCAAGGAGGCAGCCCCAGGTACCCCAGGCCGCGCCGACAGTCAACCTGATGGATTATGCTAACCCCCAGGAATATGAAATTGCCGATGTAACGGTTTCGGGAACGCAGTTTCTCGATCCCAACTCTATGGTTTCTATCTCCGGTCTTAGAACAGGAGACAAGATCCGGATCCCCGGGCTGCCCATTCCTTCGGCTATCAAAAAAATGATGGATTTCGGAACGCTGGACGATGTCGAGATCCAGGCTACCAAGGTGGAAGGGAATAAAGTATGGCTGAATATCCATATTAAAGAACGTCCCCGCCTTTACCAGGTCACGTTTTCGGGTGTGAAAAAGGGGCAGCGCGAGACGCTGAACGATAAGGTAAAACTTATCAAGGGAAGGGTAATTACTCCGACGGTGATCAAGAATACGCAGTTGCTTATCAAAAAGCATTACCAGGATAAGGGGTATTATAACACCGCGGTGAAGGTGATACAGATCCCCGATACTACCCGCGGGCAGGCGACGCTGAATTTTAATATCGACAGGGGTAAGAAAGTGCGCATTTCGGATATCGATATCGCCGGAAATGAACTCGTGTCCGATAAAAAACTGAAAAAGAGGCTTAAAGGAACCAAGGAAAAGATATTTTACCGGTTTTGGGCCCCTTCAAAGTATATTCCTAAAAAATATGACGAGGACAAGGAAAAGCTGATCGCGTATTACCGGAAAAACGGTTTCAGGGATGCTACCATTGTTTCGGATTCGGTATGGAGGGATGAAAACGGAGCGACGATCAAGGTGAAGCTTAATGTTGAGGAAGGGCCGAAATATTATTACCGGAACATCACCTGGAACGGGAACTACCTCTGGTCCAGCGCGCGTCTTTCACATCAGCTTGGCATTGAGAAGGGGGATGTCTACAATCCCGAAGACCTCGAAAAGCGTATCAACGGTATTCCGGGAGGCGATGTAAGCTCGCTTTATATGGATGACGGATACCTTTATTTCAGGGTTGTACCCGTGGAAAGAGCGGTCGAGGGAGATTCGATCGATGTCGAAATGCGTATGTTTGAAGGTAAGCAGGCGACGATCAACCGGATCATTCTTAACGGGAATACCAAAACAAGCGATCGCGTGGTCCTCCGGGAGCTTATGACTCTTCCGGGGCAGAAATTCAGCAAGACCGACCTTATCAACACTCAGCGGCAACTGGCACAGATGGGGTATTTCGACCCGGAAAAGATACAGATCAATCCCATTCCCAGCCAGGCGGACGGAACAGTAGATATAGAGTATACTGTTGAGGAAAAGCCTTCCGACCAGATCGAGCTATCAGGCGGATGGGGCGGTTATATCGGGTTTGTAGGAACATTAGGACTTGTGTTTAACAACTTCTCCATCCGGAATATACCTAACCGGTCGACCTGGAGGCCGCTTCCTTCCGGAGACGGGCAAAAGCTTGCCGTAAGGTTCCAGGCTAACGGCCGGCAGTTCCAGACTTACTCTCTGTCATTCAGCGAACCCTGGTTGGGAGGTAAGAAGCCTATCAATTTCGGGGTAGCGCTGACGCGTACCGTCTACCGTATGACAGACTGGAGGAATATGCGTAACATTTACACCGGCGGACAGATGACCTACAGAGGAGCCTATTACAATAACGGTATCACCTTCTCTCTTGGGAAGAGGCTGAAAGCTCCTGACCGCTTTATGCAGTTGACTCACGCTTTGTCACTACAGCGTTATACGCTCGACAGCCTTGATTTCTTCAGCATCGGTTACAACAACGGGCATTCCAACAACATTACTTTCAACACCACGCTTTCGCGTAATACGCTGAGTGATTTCCAGTATCCCCGTTCGGGTTCGTCTTTCAGCCTGAGCGCGACGCTGACCCCTCCTTACTCGGCTTTCCGCAAAAAGGAATTTGTCGATCAGAACGACCGCTTCCAGTGGATAGAATATCACAAATGGATGTTCGATGCGAGTTGGTTTGCTACTATTACCGGAAAGCTGGTGCTCAATACACGGGCGCACATGGGCTTCCTGGGCAACTATAATTCGAAGAACCCGATAAGCCCGTTCGGGCGGTTTATAGTAGGTGGTTCGGGGCTTGCCGGGCAGGGGATGTTTGTCATGGCAGACCAGGATATCATCGGTCTCAGGGGGTACGAGGATCGCTCTGTCGGCGCCCTGACGAGCGCCAACAATGTTGTTCCCCGGGGAGGAGGGGGGGTTGTGTACAACAAGTACGTGATGGAGCTCCGTTACCCCGTTTCGCTTAACCCTCAGGCCACTATCTTCCTGCTGACCTTTGCGGAAGGCGGGAACAACTGGGATAACTATAAAGATTATAACCCTTTCGATATCAAAAGATCTGCCGGGTTCGGCGCCCGTATCTTTATGCCTGCATTCGGTCTCCTGGGGATCGACTGGGGGTATGGTTTCGACAGTATACAGGGGCGGACCAAGAGAAGCGGGGGCCAGTTTCATTTCACCATTGGTCAGCAGCTGAGGTAGCCCACGCAATTTTTTCGGAGACAGCCCGTTTTTATTGATTCTAAAATAATATCACGAATCATGTATAAAACATTAATTTCGCTAGTTTTGCTGGTATTTCTGGCCGGTTCTGCTTCCGCTCAGAAATTTGGCTATGTGGACATGGAGTTTATTATGAGCAAACTCCCCGAATACGCTGCGGCGCAGGCGGAAATTGATAGGCTGTCGGAGAATTGGGCACGGGAAATCCAGGAGAAGCTGGCGGCTATCGACGGAATGCAGAGAGAGCTGATGGCGGAAGAGGTCCTTCTGACGGATGAGCTGAAAAGGAAAAGACAGGATGCGATCCGCGAGAAGGAGCTGGAGACCAGGGAATATAACAATAAGGTTTTCGGAATGAACGGGCACCTTTTCCAGAAGAAAAAGGAGCTGATGAAAGATGTAATGGATAAGGTGCAGCGCGCCCTGGATAAGGTGGCAGCCCAGCGTAAGCTCGATATGATCATAGACAAGTCGAGCGACTTTGTGCTGGTTTATACCAACCCCCGGCATGATTATACGGACTATGTTCTGGAAGAATTAGGCATCGATCTTAAACCTACCGCTAATTCGGGTGTCAAAACACCGCCGAAGCAATAACCGGGGTAAGGCCTGCTTCCGGGAAATCGGAAAGGGTAGAAAGAAGAGGTGCCTGTAGAGGGAATTTGCAACAGGGCGAGCGGTAGAGGCGGATAATTTAAGGAAAGAGAGTAACTTTGGCGATTTTAAGAGTATATTTAGCTAGTTTTGAACCAGTAACAACCATTTTTATATAAGAACAAATGAAAAAAACAGTTTTTGCGTTAGTGGCACTCGTTGCTTCTTTGGTTAGTCCTTTAATGGCTCAAACGCCTACCAAAATCGGGTATACTGACGTAGAGGTTATTCTGGGAAGGCTTCCTGATGCCAAGAGAATACAGAATGAGCTGGAAGTCACACGGGCCCAGTTTGAAAAAACCATCCAGGATAAAATAAAGGAATTTCAGGACAAGCTCGATAAATATCAGAAAAATGCGCAGAATATGAACGAGGTTCTGCGCGCCGACAGTGAAAGGGAATTGCAGAACCTGCAGAAATCGATCGAAGATCTGCAGACCAATTCGCAACAATCGTTGATGCAGAAGCAGCAGACGTTGCTGACTCCGGTGTTGGATAAAATCAGCGCGGCCATACAGGATATAGGAAAGCAACACGGCTACCTTTACATTATCAACAGCGATACCGGTCAGAATGCCAACCCGATACTGCTTTATGTAGGATCGGAGGAGTATAATGTAACGGACCTGGTATTGATCAAACTGGGGGTAGATCCTAAAGCTGTGCCTGCCGAGACCAAGCCGGCGGCAACCCAGCCAGCCACACCTGCCAATAAGCCTAAGTAAGCCGGCGGGTTCAGCCTTTTATCGGTTTTTGAAAATATTGTTCACAGTAACAATAAAGCGATGCGGTTTTTCGCCTCGCTTTATTGCTTGTTAAGCGAGAGAAAAATGAATAAAATATCTTTTTTGATTGTTGTCCTTGCCGCCTTCTTCGGAGTGACGTCTGCTGTCGGTCAGGGAACCGGAGTGGCTATAAAGGTCGGACATACTAATTCCGGGTATATTATAAGCCAGTTGCCGGACACCAAGAAGGCGCAGACCGAGCTTGAAACTGTAAAAAAACAGCTTGAAAAAGTCATCCAGGAGAAGTCCAAGGTATTTGAAGAAAAGGTTGGGCGGTACCAGGCCAGCGGGCAGTCGATGAGTGAGTCTGTCAGAGCGACCACGGAAGCGGAGTTGCAAAAGCTGCAAACCGAGCTGAGGGAATTGCAGGGGAAATCTGAGACCACCTTTATGGAGAAACAGCAAGGCCTGTTCGCCCCGATCCTCGAAAAAGTCAACAAGGCCATACGGGACGTAGGAAAGGAACAAGGATATATGTACATCCTCAACGGCGATACAGGATCGGTGGGTAACCCGGTATTGTTATATTCCGGATCTGAGGAAACGGATATCACCGATTTAGTGTTAAAGAAATTAGGGGTTACCGTAACCAAATAACACTGCCTGCAGGGTCGGAAATGGTTTTCACAGGCTTGCAGTACAGGCGGGAAAGGGCCTGGCATTATGCAGTCGTGTTATTGGATATTTAATATTTTCCTGTCCATCAGGACCTGTTTCAATACTTGCATGGACAAAAAAACGTTAATGTGGTGTTAAACTATCCTATGTCACATTTAAGCAAATTCACTATGAGTGCCGGAAAAGCTGCAATTTTCTGTTTGTTGCTTGCGGTTGGATATTTTGGAGTAC
>CAZLTN010000204.1:0-4973 GCA_964562455.1 uncultured Cytophagales bacterium | reverse complement strand
TATCAACTTCTATTGCCAAAGCTTCCCTAGAACAATCGTCGATTACATTAAAGGTCCTAAACTTGCGATTCCCAATCATCGAATCGCTCATAAAATCCACGCTCCAGGTATCGTTTATTTCCGCTGGCTCAATGAGCGGTTGCTTAATCCGGTCAGGTAGCCTTCGCTTACCTTTTCGCCTTTTATTTAGCTTTAAAGCTCGATAAAGGCGGTGCACCTTCTTATGATTCCAAGACTTTCCCGATCGCCTTAGGTAAGCAAACAGCTTCCTGAATCCATACGAAGGATGTTTGAAAGCCAGTTCTTGCAACGATTCTATTACCTGGGAATCATCCTTACGGCTGTTATAATAGTATTGAGAACGAACTAGATCCACGATTTTACAGGCTCTGCTCACCGAGATTTTATGCTTTTGGACTATGCCCTCAGTCAATTCCCTTTTGGCGGCAGAGCCCAGCCCTTTTTTGTGAATAGTTCCTTCAGTATATGGTTGTCCAGGCTGAGATCTGCGTACATCTTCTTCAAACGCGCATTTTCCTCCTCTAGATCTTTAAGCCGTTTAACATCCGAGGACTCCATCCCGCCATAACGACTCTTCCAATTATAGAAAGTGGCCTCGGAGATGCCATTTTGCCGGCATATCTCCTTCGTGGGGATCCCGGACTCCTGTTGCTTGAGAATCGAGACAATCTGTGTCTCGGTAAACCTGGTCTTTTTCATCAGTTTAAAATTAATGTTTATTCTCTAATTTTAAACTGTCTGATTTTTAGGGATACTTACAGATACTTACACATCATCAAAAACTGCCTTAGCGAAAGCTGGCGGAAGGCGGTTCGACTTTTCGGGAGGGCCGGGGAGAGGTCCCGGGGCCGGGCCTGAGTTTTTCCCCCTCCCCCCCGTTACCTTCCCCCCCTCTGCTCAGATTAATAAGCATATAGAAATATGACTACATGGACAGGTATAATTATTGCCCGTTCAGGTTAAAGTTTATAGAATAAAAGTTGCCGTTTAACCTGATAACCTGTTACTTTGCATTATATACGTAATATGCGCCGTAATTACTCTTCGTTAATATATATTTGTTAGTACCACCATTATGAAGTCAATTTTCAATCGTTACCACAACCATTTTGTATCCCGATGGGTGGTTTTATTGATGGACCTGTTTATCGTCACGTTCGCTTTTATGCTCTCGACGGTCATCAGGTTCAATTTCGAGCTGGATTATATCGATCCTGCTCTTTTCAAGTACCACATAGTACTTGTAGTGGCGGTTAAAATGGTGTTTTTCGTGATGCTGCGCACGCATGCGGGTATTGTGCGGCATACCAACCTGCTCGATGCAAGGAATATCGTGAATGCTTCTTTATTGAGCATAGTGACGCTTTTCCTGTTGGGGAGCCTCGGACAGCACGGTATCCCGGCCCTTAATATTCCCCATTCCATCCTGGTGATCGATCTTTTTGTGTCGGTATTCGGCCTGCTTGGCAGCCGGGTGCTGATCAAGGATATTTTCAGGAGCTTGTCGCTTAGCTGGAAGCCCCGGAAAAAGGTAGTGATCTATGGCGCGGGCAACCTGGGCATTGCGACAAAAAATGCGTTGAGTGGGAGCCTTGGCGCCCCCTACAAAGTGTTGTTTTTTGTAGACGATAGTCCACAGAAAAAGGGAGTGAGCATTGAAGGGATCAAGGTCTATGACCGGCAGCAGGCGAGGGAAATCATACAGGGAGCGGGCTACCAGGATGTGGAGCTGATATTTGCCATACAGTCGATCACCACAGCACAGAAAAACGAAATTACCGACGAGTTTATGGCCCTCGGTATGGCGCTGCGCATTGTGCCCCCGGTTGAGGAATGGATCAACGGGCAGCTCAATGCCTCCCAGATAGCGGATGTTAGTATTGAAGATTTGCTGGAGCGCCCGGCGATCAGTATCAATAATGACGAAGTGAGGAGCTTCCTGCATAAAAAGCGCATCATGGTAACCGGCGCGGCCGGCTCCATCGGTAGCGAGATCGTGCGGCAGGTAATGCACTTCCGGCCCGAGGAGCTGATCCTGGTCGACCAGGCCGAATCGGCGTTGTATGACCTGGAAAGCGAGCTTACCCGCCTGGAGCTCTGCGAAGGCAACGAATGCCTGAAAATAGAAGTAGAGAACATCACAGGCAAAAAACAGATGCGGAAGCTGTTTGCACGATACCGTCCTGAAGTGGTGTTTCATGCAGCGGCCTACAAGCATGTGCCGCTGATGGAGTCGAATCCTGCCAAGGCGGTGGAAGTCAACGGCCTGGGAACACGCCTGCTCGCCGACCTGTCGGTAGAATACGGTGTGGAGCGCTTCGTGTTTATTTCGACCGACAAGGCGGTGAATCCCACCAATGTAATGGGCGCGAGCAAACGCCTGGCGGAAATGTATGTGCAGTCGCTCAATACCGTCCGCGGCGTCAAAACCCGTTTCATCACCACCCGCTTCGGCAACGTGCTGGGCAGCAACGGCTCGGTGATCCCGCTGTTTAAGCGGCAGATAGCCGCCGGCGGCCCGGTGACGGTAACGCACCCGGAAATTATCCGTTATTTCATGACTATTCCCGAGGCTTGCCAGTTAGTGCTGGAAGCCGGCACGATGGGAGAGGGCGGGGAGATTTTTGTATTCGACATGGGCGTGCCGGTGAAAATCATCGACCTGGCGCACAAGATGATCCGCCTGTCCGGGAAGGAGCCTTATACCCAGATCCCCATTTCCTTTACAGGCCTGAGGCCGGGTGAAAAGCTATACGAGGAGCTGCTGAGCGATGAAGAATCGACACTGCCTACGCATCACCCGAAGATCATGGTAGCCCGTATGAAACCCTCGGTATACCACGAAGTGAAGCAGGAAATGGACCGCGTAGCGCCCGTACTCTCCGAATTGTCACGCGACGAAGTGGTCCAGTTCCTGAAATTCATGATCCCGGAATATATCTCGAAGAATTCCCCCTACGAGAAGCTCGACCATGTCGAAATTGAGAGGGAATAAACTCTTTCTGATTTAAAAAAGGAATAAGCTCTTTCAGAAACGGCTCCCCTCTCCTGCAAAGGCGGTCCGGCGTCCCGGGAGGGGCCGGGGGAGAGGTAGAATCGGGAGAGAGCTCACAAATACCCCCCCCAAACCAATTCCGGAAACCTGTTCACCGGCTCCCGCCCTACAACGTAGCACCTGTTGATACCAAGGTTGCTGCCAAGTTGCTGCAATTGCTTCAGGTCTGCCGTTGTAGCGGTTTCTTTCACTTCTAATGCGTAGGTTTTATCCAGTACGAAGTCGATTTCCCTGCCGTTCTTTAATTGATAGTAAGCGATTTCCCCACGATGGAGAAGCTGGTTGAATACGGCATTTTCAAACTTGGCGCCACTGCTTAATTCACCTAACCCGGAAGCAATGCCATTATCCAGGAAATAGAGTTTCCGGGCTTTTGTGATTTCCCGGTCGGGGCTGGCCGTCAGGACGGGGATAGTCCGGATCAGGTAACTGTTTTCAAGCAGGTATAAGTAGCTCTCTACGGTTGGCCGTGAAATTCCTGCAATGCTTGTCAGTTTGGAGATATCCAGGCGTGTACCTGTCCTGGCAGACAGCAGTTTGATGAGCTTGTAGAGATTTGCGGGATTCCGGATGTCAGCCAGGGTGCTGATGTCTATGTTGATATAGGAGCTTAGAATATCCTGGATAAGATCTTGTTTGTCAGCGACAGAAGGAGTCAGCACCACCTCCGGGAAACCACCATATTGAATGTATTCGTCATAGTAAGGCCGGAGTTGCTCATAAGTCGCATCTACAAATGTTGCCGCCTGTTCCAAGTCAAGGAAGGGAGGAGTCAGTCCATTGAACTGCAGCAATTCGTGGAAACTAAGCGGATAAATTTCAAATATCTTTTTTCGCCCGGCCAATGATTCTGAAAACAGGTTCCTGATATAAAATGAGCTCGAACCGGTTACAATGAATTTGATTGGGTAATGGTCGTATAGATATTTCAATACGCTGGGCAGATTGGGTACCAACTGGATTTCGTCGATCGCGACAAGTAATGGCTGGGATAAATCTGCGCCCCGTTGTATCAGCGCACGTACAATCCGCTCATAATTTTGCTCTGAAAATAATAGCCGGTTATCTATGCGCTCCAGGTCAAAGAAAAACTGCTGCCTGATGGAAGAGTCTGCCAGCAACTGTTTGACTAAAGTGGTTTTGCCCGTCCGCCGCATACCTGTCAATACCGTGATCTGGCGTTTTGACAAATGAGCTTTCAGGGGTTCATAGATGGATCGGCTATAAAATGTCATTACTTTTTTTAAAGTATAAATTTAAATATAGCTTTACTTTTTTTAATTTAACAATTGTATCAATTATAACCCATAATTGCAAACCTTACCCGAAATTAGTTTCTGAAACGACAGGGAGTGTCTGAAAAGAAGGTTCTGGTTAACATTTGAGAAGATGTCCTGAGATACGCTACGGGGAGAGGTAAAGCCCAGCAGGAGGGAAATTCCTCCTTTTTTTGTAACTTGCATTACAGTAACCCAAGTTGCGATATTTTCAAAACTTCCCTTCCCATGAAATTCTACAACCGTGAATCCGAATTGGCTCACCTGGCCCGTATCGAGGTGCTATCGCAGCAGTCTGCACAGATGACCTTTGTAACGGGACGCAGGAGAATAGGCAAAACGATGTTGCTCACAAAAGGCAGGGAAGGAACGGCCTTTGTCTATCTCTTTGTGGCAAAGAAGAATGAAGCATTACTATGCAGCGAATTTGCCGGGGAAATAGAGCGAGGGCTTGGGGTAAAGCTTTACGGCGAGATACGTACTTTCAGAGACATATTCGCGTTTTTGATGGATCTCTCGAAAGTGAGGCATTTTACGGTTGTGATTGACGAGTTCCAGGAGTTTACTTCGATCAATCCGTCAGTGTACAGCGACATGCAGCGGATTTGGGACCAGGAGAA
>CAZLTN010000203.1:0-5015 GCA_964562455.1 uncultured Cytophagales bacterium | reverse complement strand
CCTCAGAGGCCTTCGGCAAAAAATGCCGAAACGTAGTTGGCCAAACGCGAAGCGTAGCCAACTACAATTAAAACGAATAACCGGGCAGCTATTTAAGAGCCAGTCGCTGACATGTATTGGCCTCCAACTCCGCATTTTTGCTTTCCCAGTTCCCGACCTCGTTTCCGTTGAGATAACGCTTCGCTTCAAAATTGTATTTTTTCGCTGCCATCATCCTGATCTTCACCGCAAATGCCGACGTTTCCGTAGTGCATGGCAGCGAGCCGTCTACCCGCTCCGTCAGCGTTCCTTTCAATATCCCGTCTACAAATAATTCTATTTTGTCAAAGTCGTTTTCTTCCAGGAAAGTATAGACCAGCAGGCTCCCTTCTCCCTGCGGCACCGGGGCCGGGTCGCTTCCGCAGCCGGCAAAAAACATACAAGCCAAAAGGGCGGTTATCCTGCCCGCAAAAAATCCGTTGCGTATCATAAATCATTCATTTTTACAGGGTTCCGGTTATTCAATTCCATCTATTATTTCCAAATAGCATCATTACTACGAATAGTCCTCCCCAGAGCAACCCCGGCAGGGCTCCCGCATAGAGACACAGCTTTGCCCACAGTATGTAGTCCTTACCTTTCAACCATATGCTCCCGGCCAGGACCGCGGCGACAAAACCCAGTATCGGCAGCCAGCTTGCAAGATAATCGCCCGGATTGGCAGCGGTTTTCATCCCACTGCCAAAAAACCAGAGCGCTATCAAAGCACAGCATGCATCAAAACCCCATAGCAACCAAAACTCTTTCATAGCGGCGGTCAGGTTTCTGAACCCTGTTTTATCCTATTCCGTCAGCTTCACATATTCACATTCCTCGGCAGTCACTTTTTCGCTGCGCTCGTCCCACCCATCAATTTCCTTCCCGCCTAAAAACTGCTTTGCCGACCAAAGATGATCCCCCACGGGCAGGTCGATCTTAACCATATCTCCTATCGTGGCCTGGTTACAGCCTGGCCGCTTGGCATTGGGGGATATCAGCTTTCCTACAAATTTTTTATCGACATAGATGTCGATCGCGTCAAATTCCTTTTTGTCCAGCTGGGTATAGAAAATAAGGCGCCCCTGTGGTTTGGGCTCGTCATCTTTCTTGCATGCCAGGATCAGTACCTGAACAACCAATAAAATGCCTAACAACACGCAGGCCTGTTTAACTTTTTGATTCGTGCTTTTCATCGCTCTTTTTATTTTTGTTTTGATATTGCGCCCGGAAGCAGACGTATTTTCTCCCGAAGCCATGTGCAAAGCTATCTCCGGGTCAGGCCGGCAATAAAATTTTAGAACCCGACACGCTGTAAATAGCGACCTGAAACATAGAGAAAGCAGGGTCGAAGCGATAGCCATACCCGGGGAGGCAGAAAAAAGCTGAGATCGCAGTTAACGCCCGGGGCCAAACGTAAAACCCGCCGATCCTTGCGCTTCAGTGCGTTTCAGATACGCTTCACCTCCTAATAATTGCGGCTTTGGCTGCGCTATGTGAATATTGCCCCCTGGGATGAGAAAAAAAGGATGATATTTCTTAAAATGAATTTGCTCTCAAAAAGCTAACTGATCGGATTCCATATCATGAAGACACTTATTATTGAAGACGAACCACTGGTAGCCCGTGAACTACAGGCAAAAATAGCAGCCGTAGCTGACGATCTCGAAGTGATCGGCGTTCTTCCAAGCCTTAAAACTGCGCGGAAATGGTTTATGGGTAATTCAGAGCCCGATCTGCTTTTTATGGATATACAATTGAGCGATGGGGTTAGCTTCGAATTGTTCGATTACTATGAGCTCTCCTGCCCGATCGTCTTTACCACTGCATATGACGAGTATGCGATACAGGCTTTCAAGGTAAACGGCATAGACTACCTGTTAAAGCCGGTTGACGAAAAAAGCCTGAAGAAAGCCATCGATAAATGTAGGCAATTCAACAGCCGGCTGAAAGCCCCGGCTCACGACTTCAGCGAAATTTTCAGTTCGCTGAAAGCTGTACCGGAGCAGACTCCTTACAAAGAAAAATTTATAGTGAGCGTCAGAAACCAGTGGATACCGGTGAATACCTCTGACATCGCATGCTTTTCCAAAGACGGGATTCATTTCCTTTACACAAAATCAGGCGATCGCTATGTGGTCGACTACGCCACGCTGGAGGAAATAGAGCTGCTGCTCGATCCAAGACAGTTTTACCGGGCGAACCGGCAGTATATCGTCCACATCGACGCTATCCAGAGCGTAAGGCTTCACGAAAACCAGAAGCTGACCCTTACCCTCAGGCCCCCGCTGAAAATGGAAGTGGATGTCAGCAGGGAGAAAGCCCCCATCTTTAAAAAATGGTTCGACAGGTAACTTTCCCCTGACTACCCGGTATTAGCTCTTTTCCCAGTTGACTTTGTTTGAAAAGTACATAAGCAGGGCTACGATCACAAATAAACCGATGCTGCCTATAAGCAGGGAAAGCGTCTGGAGCTGCATGATCACAAAGATGAATAAATAGAAAACCGAAAGTATCGCCGCAAACAAACCGGCGGTCCGTGAGCTTTTTAGTATTGCTTTTACAAAAGCTGCTATCAATAAAATGGTCGACACCGATGCTATACCATAAGCGGCGGAAAATCCCAGGTATTCGCTCAGCGATAGCAGCAAAGTATAATAGATCGTCATGGCAGCTCCTATAAGCATATACTGGATCGGGTGTATCCTCCGCCTGACCAGAATTTCCGTAAAGAAAAGAGAAACGAAAGTCAGGCCTATAACCAGCAGCGCGTACTTAACTGTCCTGGTCGTTTTCTGGTAGTTGTCCACAGGCAGCAGGAATTTAACACCAAGGAAGTCCGGCCCATCCTGATCCGGAATCGCTTCGATAGAATTTTTCAGTTCAGTGCCCGCAGCCAGCCATTGCTGGGGAATGTTCCTGTTAAAATAAGGTACAGACCAGCTCGCTTCAAATTTGTCGACGGCAACCTCCCTTTTCTCAGGGAGATAGTCACCTTCGAATTTAGGATCCGACCAGTTGCCTCTGAGGGTAACCTCGTTAGCTTTTCCCAGGGGTTTGATGCGTATGACGTCGCTGCCGCGCAGATCGAGCCCGAAAGAAAATTCATGCTGACCGCTCGTCAGTTTTGAAAAATCCGGGATCGCCATCAGGTTATTCTCAAACAGGGAAGTATTATAGGTATCCATTTCCACCGGGTACTTTTCATTGTCCAGGACAAACTCCGGAGAGTTCCTAAGCCCTTTCAGGTCGGAAATACCCAGTATAACCCTGGCCCGTTCCCATTGCAGATTTTCAGCTATTATACCCGATTTCTTCAGCTCTATCCCGCCGAAACGACCTTTTACCTTCAGGTTTGAATTGTAGACCACCGCCTCATAGATACTCCGGTAGCGGACTTCGGGATGTATTTCCCCCGTCACTTCGAGCATTTCCGGCAACAGGTACAGATTAGAAGATACTGCTTTTAAAGTCTCTTTACCATCGGCCTGGCTTTTTTCGTAGTACGTATAAGGCACAACCAAAACCGGACCTCCGAATTCCTGGCCTGCTCCCCAGTTCCGTGTGATTTCGCTGATCGTCTCCTGCTGCAATTGCTGCCGTTCGCCGATCAAACCCGACACCCAAACCTGGGGAATAAGCAGGATAATCAGGAGAAAACCGATGAAAATGAGTTTGGCTGTTACCGAGTACGACAGCCAATACCCGAAGCCTTTGTTCTGATTGCTTGGTTGGTCTTCCATTGTTTAAAAGTTAAAAGTACTTTGTTTTTCAAAGTTATTAAATAATATTCAGGGTAATGCTTTATCGGTTTAAATTATTGTTTTTGATTTCTGATCAGGTCTTCCAATACCTGGAGATGACTCCGGAATGCACTCTTTCCGAGAGCGGTAGCGCTATAGCGGGTATTGGGTTTTCTTCCTACGAACGATTTTTCCACTACAATATACTCTTCCTTCTCCAGCGCTTTCAGGTGCGAAGCCAGGTTTCCGTCGGTAGCCTTCAAAAGTTCCTTGAGTGAGTTAAAGTCATAGGAAGCATTGGCCGACAGCACACTCATGATCTGCAGCCTGATACGGTTTTCAAAAGCTCTGTCAAATTTATCCAGGTTCACCGTTCGTATCTGTAATACATAATGCCTCCGTATAAAACATGGAGCACACCAAAACCAATACTCCAAAGCAGCAGGCCCGAGCCGGGAATGAGGGCTGCCAAAAGGCCCAAAACGATCTCAAATATACCAAGCCAGCGAACTTCATGAAAAGTATAGGGGCTCCCGGCCACCAGTGCGAGACCATAAAAAATAAGTAAAGCAGGCGCTATAATCGTATAAAGCTCTCTCCAAAGGAAAATCAGTACAAGCAGACCGCCAGCTGCAAGCGGCACAGCCACCATCAACAAAAGCGACCGGCTGGCGGGATTCCATATACTTTGCTGCAATCTCTTCGCCTTGCGTACCGACATCAAAATACCGGTCGCCACCGATAGGAGAAGCACCGTAATCGCTATTACAGACAATTGTATGACTATATCCTTGGAAGCGAAGAAATGCCCCTGATAACCGGAGTCCGCTCCAAAACCGTATAATGTCCCATAGGCTGCGGCCGCCCCCAAAAGGGCATAACAACCGGCAAGCACCCCGGCTAGTCCGCTGATCGACATAAACTTGACCGACCGCTCCATCAGGCTGCGGATGGAGGTTAATTCATCGTAAATCTCCGATTCTTTCATGAAAAGTACTTTGAAAAACAAAGTTAACAAAAAACTGAATTTCCCTGAAAAAGTATTGGCGTTTTTTGTCAGAAATTATTTCAATACTTTCGAAAGCGAGGAAGGAACCGTTGTTACCAGGAAGTTTATCAGGTAATAATGCACATACAGACGGGTAGCCCCTATGGGGCATAAAAACCATACGGTCACCGATTCTACAGACGGGTAGCGCCTTACGGCGCAATATCGATCCTATAGGATCTTCTCGGTTCTCTCCTTCTCACCCCCTC
>CAZLTN010000202.1:0-5060 GCA_964562455.1 uncultured Cytophagales bacterium | reverse complement strand
ACCCCAGCCTAAAATACCGGAACCAGGTGTGTATCCACCTGGCCCTTTGCTTCACCAACTGCGAGCTTGCCGTAGTTTTTTCGTCGTATACAACGGCTTCGGAAGCAAAGGCTATGCGGAGAGGAATCAAAACGGGAATGAGTTGAAAGTTGAAAGTTGAAAATTGAAAGTTGAAAGTTGAAAGTTGAGAAAGACACAGGCCGGGATGCTTGTTTAAACCTTATGAAAACATACCCCAAATCACCCGTTAAGCGGGAAGAAATACGGGATTTCAGTCATTTGAGCCTGCTGCAGCGCCTGATGCGCTTGCTTTCTGTTTTGCTGGTCGGCGGGATCCTGGTGTTTATTTTCCTTAAAATTCTATTTTTCTGATGGCCGAGAAGCCCGGACATATTGAGCGGGAGCTGCATACGGAGAATAGCCGTATTGCCTTGTCCGGAAAAATCAGGCAATGGTTTTGGGATGAGAAGCTGAATAATCTTCCCGGTGCTTTATTCCTGGCGCTGCTGACCGGGCAGCTCGGCTGGCTTACCATAGAAAACGGGGCGGTAGCAGGCATCCTCATTATTGCTGCCTGCGTAGCCATACCGGTTGTGTATGCTATCGTGGCCTACCCGCGTTTTGGTATCGCTTTGCTGATCGGGATTGTATACCTGCTGTTCTACATCATGCGTATCGGGATCGACTTCCCGTTGGGAACCCTTGTCGACGGTATGCTGGCCTTGCTGGTCCTCGGTTTTTTCGTTAGCCAGAAAAAACGTCCTGACTGGGCAATTTACAGGAATCCGGTAAGCATTATGATACTTGCATGGCTGTTGTACAACCTGTTGCAGGTCGCCAATCCATGGGCCGAATCACGGATGGCCTGGCTGTATACGGTCCGCACTACAGGAACCATTGTGCTGATTTACTTCATTTTCCTGTACCAGGTCGATTCTTTCCGATACCTCAGGTTTTTAATCGGTTACTGGCTGGTGCTGGCCCTGATCGGGGCTCTTTATGCATACAGGCAGGAGTACTTCGGCTTCGCTGGTGCCGAATTTGAAAACATGGCTGCTGACCCGCTCATGACCAGCCTGCTCTTTATTGACGGCCACTGGCGCAAGTATTCTGTTTTTGCCGATCCGGTAGCTTTTTCCTACAACATGGTGATGGCCTTTTTTATCTGTCTCAGCCTCCTGACGGCAAGAGGGCCTTTTTTCAGGAAAGTTATGTGGCTGATCGTTGCGTTGCTATGTATAACAAGCATGCTTTTTGCCGGTACGCGGGGAGCCTATGTGCTCATACCTGCGGGGCTTGTACTGTTTATGTTGCTCCGGTTTCAGATAAAACTTATCCCTTTTGCGATTGCAGCCGGTTTTGTACTCGGCGTGCTGATATTTATTCCTACTTCCAATCCCACCCTATACAGGTTCCAGACTGCGTTTAAGCCGTCGATCGATGCTTCCTATAATGTAAGGGCGGAGAATCAAAAACGTATCCAACCCTACATACAGAGCCATCCTTTCGGGGGCGGGCTGGGCGCAACGGGCGCCTGGGGAGTCCGTTTTGCACCTCATTCCTACCTGGCGAGCTTCCCGCCCGACAGCGGGTTTATGCGCACAGCTGCAGAGCTGGGCTGGGTCGGGCTGATACTCCAGTGCCTGATGATTTTTCTGATACTAAAAACGGGTATCGATAACTATTACAGGATCAGGAACAGCAGGTTGAAGGCGTATTGTCTTGCCATGACGTTGGTTGTATTTGTATTATGTGTAGGTAATTTCCCCCAGGAGGCCTTTGTGCAGTTTCCGGCCAATATCCTTTTCTACCTCGCTGCCGCTATCATCCAGGTAACATACCGGCTGGATACCCGGTTAGATCTGAATGGTAAATTCTCTTCCGATAACAGTAAAATCCCTGCAAAATGACTAAAACCGACCTCAGGAGCATATTTGTGAACCGCAGAATTCTGATGATCGGAGTGAAATTCTATCATTACAATGATGAGATTGTTCGTAAAATGGAATCTTACGGAGCCAATGTTTCCTTCTTTTACGAGAGAGATACTTCTCCTTTATTCGGGTTGGTCAAGTTTCTTAAAAAAGGGAATACGGAGGCGATACAGCGAAAGCACTACCAGTGGATTTTAAAAAAAATAGCGGGCAGGCAATTCGATTACCTGCTGGTAATCAGGGGGTATAAGCTCGAAGGTGATTTCGTTGAAGCAGTCAGGAAAATTAGTCCCGGGATCAGGACTATCATGTACCAATGGGATTCTTATGCGATCTGGGATTGCGATTACCGGCCCCTCATTCCTTTTTTTGATTCGGTTACAACCTTCGATTATAACGATTCCGGGGAGCTTAACCTGAAGTATGTACCGACCTTCAGTACCGACGAGTTCGGGAACCTGGAGCAGAAGCAGCCTGATTATGACCTGTTTTTCTGCGGGAACTACACCTATCCCAGGTATCTGTTCTTAAAGAAGCTTATCCGTTTTGCGGAACAAAGGGGATACAGTCTTAAGACGAAGCTTGTCATGACCTGGAAATATTATCTCCAGGAAAGATGGCGCGGCATCCGGCTTAACCCGGCGCTCGTTTCGTTCCGCAAGCTCAGCAAGGAGGAATATGTCGATCTTTTCAGCAGATCGCTTGTCATCGTGGATTTCACGAGCGACGGACAGGCCGGGTTGACCATGCGGTCGCTCGATGCGCTCAGCGCCGGGAAGAAGCTGCTCACGAATAATCCCAATATTTTCAGGGAGCCGGGAGTAAGGGATGGTCAGGTGGCAGTTTATAATCCTGAGGCGTTCGATATAGACCCGGCCTTTATGACACAGCAGACGTTTGAAGGCAGCGATTATTCGATAGACAGGTGGCTGCTCTCTGTTTTTAAATATAAAGATGATCAGGAAGGTGATATCGGTTTCGAAAAGACTCGCCGGTTTTTGTAATTTGTGCTTTAGTAAGATATCTCAACGTTTTGAAGGAAGTTTATGTTGAATTTTTTGTCAGGAAAAGTTCTGGGGCTTTTTGTCAGGATCAGATACCGCAAGGTGCCTCCCGAGCTTCGGAGCTTTTACAAGGATACCTACCGTTGCCGGATCCGGCAGCTCAGGTATTTCGTGCAGGATTATATTATCCGAAAACCCTATAAAGAGCTGAGTTTCCAGGGAGAGTTCGCTCCCGAGCTGCTGTTTGTGCTGCCTTTTGCATACTGGCATTATCGTAACGGGACACTCAAATCGACCGTTGCTTCCAGGTATACCGCTCAGTTGTATTTTTTTTCACCGGATCATACCGAGGTTTTCGACACACGCAATAACGAGGGGAATTACAATTTCGAGATGCCGCGGATCCTGTACAGCCATGATTACGATATGGCTAAATGGGAGCCGGTACCGCTGAAAGACGTTTACAGCAATTCCGTTTATCTGTATGAAAAACCAATATTGGTCATTGCCAACCGGTTTAATATGGAATGGGACGGTCCGCCGGTCAGCTATTTCAGCATACCTGTCCTGGATTTCCTGATCGAAACGTTAAAGCCTTTCTATACCATCATCTACAACCGGCCAGGGCCGGGACATATCACGATGGACAACAGCGATATTTATGAGCTTAACGACAATGAATGGCTGAGGGAAAAGCATCCCGATGTCATCCTTCTTGAAGATTTGTACCGGGAGAACAAAGCAGGAGCTTTAAATTACAATCACATGCAGATGCTGGTTTATGCAAATGCAGGCCATTTTATTTCCATCCATGGCGGGACCGCCACTCTGGCCAGCTATTTCGGCGGGCAAAACCTGATTTTATCCAAGAAGGGGCCGGAGCACTATTTTCATTGTTTCAGTACGCTCTATCCCAGGCTCTCAGGTGCGAGAATTTACCATGCCCGCCACGATGATGAGCTTAAAGAGTTGGTGGTCAGACATTATCTTAACCCGGCAGCAGGATTATAATGACCGCAAAAAGACACTATTGGATAGAGTCGGGTTTCCTGAGCATTCTCCAGAATTTTTCCGGGGTATTTTTCGGATTTGCCAGTTTTTTCCTCCTCGTAAGGTCGTTAGACAACCACAGTTTCGGCGCTTGGGTACTGTTTATGTCTACTATTACGATAGTGGAGGCAATCCGCAACGGGCTGATACAAACCGCGCTTATCCGCTATGTGTCTTCCGGCAAGAAAGAGGAACATCCCCGGATTGTAGCGGCGTCGCTTTTGATCGGTGGCGGCGTTACAATCCTGGTGATCGGAGCCGGCTACATAGGAGCGCCTTATCTTGGCGGGTTATGGAAGACGCCCGAATTAGCTACATTATTCCGGGTTTATAACCTGGGATTTGCCGTTTCGTTATTCCTGTCGTTATTCAATTGCGTCGAGCAGGCCAATCTGCGTTTCAGAGGAGTATTTGCGACCGGGCTTATCCGCCAGTTTCTCTTTTTTGCTTTCGTAGCCATAAGCTATTTTCTTCATTACCGGATCGAGTTGGTAGAGCTGGTGTGGGTACAGGTCGTAAGCATTATCGTCAGCACCATTTTTGCCTATCTCTACACCCGCAGCCATTTCCGGTTGAGCTTTGAAAATACAGGATATTGGGTCAAAAGGTTGTTCGGGTATGGGAAATACGGGTTTGGGACTTCCGTAAGCTCGCTCTTATCCGGTACGATAGACCAGATGATGCTGGGCGCAATGCTGTCGCCGGCTGCTTCCGGGGCCTTTAATATCGCGGTGCGGATTACCAACCTGATTGACATCCCCACAAATGCTATGGCTGCGATCGTCTTTCCGCAAAGCGCGAAAAGAATGGAAGATGAGGGGAGTGTAGCAGTAAAGTATCTTTATGAAAAATCAGTAGGTACCACTCTCGCCATATTACTACCCGGTGTGTTGTTCCTCTATTTTTTTGCAGACTGGGTGATATGGGCTGTAGCGGGTCAGAAATATGCCGATTCCATACCGCTCCTTAAGGTAACGCTTCTGTATTGTCTCCTTATCCCTTTCGGCAGGCAATTCGGGACGATACTCGATTCGGTAGGAAAAACCCGGACTACGTTTCTGGTCGTATTGTT
>CAZLTN010000201.1:0-5092 GCA_964562455.1 uncultured Cytophagales bacterium | reverse complement strand
ATACATAGCGCTCGATATCCTGAAAAACAAAATCGTGATAGCCTACACGATCATGCTTGCGCTTTTTTCATGGAGTGCTTTCGGGCTCGAAGACAACGCCTCGAAAGGCGCCCTTACGGTGCTGAATATAGTACTCCTGACAGTTCCGCTGGTTTCAGTGCTTTTCACCACTATCTATGTCTACAACAGCAACGAATTTATAGAACTCCTGGTGAGCCACCCGGTAAAACGGAGCATGATATGGAAATCTCTCTTCGCAGGTTTGTCGGCCAGCCTGGTGCTTGCCTACCTGCTGGGAGCTGGTATACCGCTGATTCTTTTTACCGACCCGGGTACGGCAGCTATTATGACTATTTCAGGATCTTTTCTTTCGATCATATTTGCCGCGGTAGCCTTCCTGGCTGCAGTTTTAACGCGTGACAAAGCAAAAGGTATCGGGGTTTCCATCATGTTATGGCTCTACTTCGCCCTCCTTTTCGACGGGCTGGTACTCTTCCTCTTTTTCCAGTTTTCCGATTACCCTATCGAGAAGCTGGTGGTCATGCTGAGCGCTCTGAGCCCTATCGATCTTTCGCGTATCCTGGTCCTTCTTCACCTCGACGTGTCGGCAATGATGGGGTATACAGGTGCGATTTTCAAAACCTATTTCGGGAGTGCGTGGGGACTGTTTATGTCTTTCGGCCTCCTGCTCCTATGGATATTGATACCTTTTTCACTCTCCCTTCGAAAGTTCATAAAAAAAGATCTCTGATTCCCACACAAGTACAGCCGCAGGGCCTGCGGCTTTCGTTACATGAAGCAGCAGTCTGGTTTACAGCTTATTATATATTTCACTCCTATGAAAACCGATATAACAACCCGTAGCGACATCGAAAAAATAATCGGACACTTTTATGAGCAGATAAACCGTGACAAGATACTGGGCCCTTTTTTCTCAGAAGTAGTATCGGTCAACTGGGAAAAGCATATCCGGCTGATGGGGGATTTCTGGGAAAATGTGCTTTTCTACACCGGCGACTACGACGGCGACCCGCTCACTGCTCATAAAAAAGTAAATATTTTAAGGCCGACCCGTCCCGAACACTTTGAAAGGTGGCTGGATCTCTTCAACCATACCGTGGACGGTCTGTACAAGGGTAAAAACGCTACCAAAATGAAAAAGCACGCTGTAGGTATAGCAGCGGTAATGCAGGAAAAAGTAGGCAACACGGGTAAATAACAATAGCTTACCCAAAAACCGATTCTTTAAGAAACCTTTTTCAATTGTGTCAGCCAGAGTCCGGCGGCACTTAAAAACAGCAGGAGCGCTGCAACCACCAGTAATTCATGGATGAAAGGGACCGGGAGATACCAAAAGGCAGCCCCGCCCTGAACGGCCAGCAGCAATTCGTTGAGAAAAACACCGCCCAGGAAGCCAAACACGGCAATCCTCGCTCCCTTCGAATCGGCCATGTGCCCCCGAACCTTCAAATACGCTATTAAAAAGAGACTGTACACACCGAGCAGCACCAGGTGCAGGTAGGCGATGACGATCGGCCTGAAACCAAAGACCAACTGGCTTAGAGCCGGGATGACAGAT
Organism: uncultured Cytophagales bacterium; assembly: GCA_964562455.1. Taxonomy (GTDB): domain Bacteria; phylum Bacteroidota; class Bacteroidia; order Cytophagales; family Spirosomataceae; genus Ravibacter. The sequence continues at coordinate 3,513 of CAZLTN010000201.1, read as the reverse complement.
ACGGCCTGCAACAGGAACTTTATGGATACGGCTGCTATTGCCGCATAAAATAACCATACTGTCCATCCTGATGAACAGACCTGCAGAGAGAGGTGCTTCAGACTATTGCGGTTTTCCCGCAGCAGGACGCCCCAGGCCAGCAACTGCACGATGGCTGCCGCTACAGTGATCCAATAGAGCCAGGCAGGTATTTTGAGCCATAAAAGCGAGAGAAACAAAGTTGGGAAGACCGTAAAGGAAACAACTCTGAAGTATTTGCTCAAACCCGGAAAGCCCTGCTGACCGGCAAGAAGCGCGACCGCTCCAAAGAAAAACCAGCCGTTATACTGGAAATGCAGGTAGTAGTAAACCGATCCCAGGTACCAATCTGCATTGATGCTCTTTGTGCCCATCATATAAGCCAGCATAGCCGGCCCGGCAGACGACATCACGTGCAGTACAAGCGCCATGACAGCCCACGGCAACGCCGGGTGCCCCTTGGGTAAATCCCCCCTGTTTTTTATGAAGCGCGTGGCAAATAATACTGCCAATACCACTGCAAGGGTAGAAAAGGTAATAGAAACCGCCTTATAACCTTGAATTGTAAACGCAACCAGCATCCCGAACGAGCAGACCAGGTTCAGCCCGATCAGGATTTCGTATTTTCGAATGGTCCGCTCCGGCAGATAAGGACGTACCAGGGCAGAAAACCCGCAATACAGCATATGGGTAACCCAGCCGCCGAAAGCAAAATGAGAATGTGCATGCAGCAGGTTTCTCTGCTCAAAAAAAGGGAAGTCAAAAGCTATCTTATAGCGCATCACCAGGCCATAGAGCGCCACAATTGCCAGGTTAAGCAGCCCGGCCCTGAACCAGAAACGAAGTCTGTTCTCTGTCATTTAATCTAAAAATATAATTTATGGCCAATAATCGAGACCTTCCCTTCCCTGCTCATCCTGATCAGCGTTCTTATTACAGTCTCTACTCTCAGGCCGGTAAAACCAGCTATTTCCTGGCGGGTATAAGGTACTTTTTTTCTTTCCCGGTCGCCGGGTTCAGGCTTGATCCTGGTTAAAAAGGCAAATATTTTCTCCTCCGGCGTCTGGCTCACCCATATCTGCGCCAGCGACGCTTTCTGGTATATCCTGTCGGCAAACTTATAAAGAAGCCCTACAGAAGCTTCCGGGTAATCTTCCAGTATGTTCAGGAACCGGTCTTTCGCAATTCTTACGATAACGCATTTTGTCGCAGCCTGAGCGGTGCTCGGATAAGGCTTCCCCAGAAAGAGCGGCGGCTCGCCGAAACTTTCCCCCGAACCGAAAATACCTTGTATGAGGTCTTTACCGTCGTGATTGGAAGAGAACATCTTTACAGCCCCTTCTACAATCTGGTAGAAGAAGGCGGGTGTCCCGCCTTCCCAGAAAATGATGGCTCCTTTTTCAAATTTCCTGGCGACGCCACCGTAAGCAATGAGGATATTATAATCTATCTGCATCGGCTAAAAGTGTTTCATCCAGTGCAAAAAAAAGGTCCGGATTTCTAATTGTTACGATTTTCGAGTGTTATCGCCCCCGGAAAAAGGATGTTATTCTCCAGGTGGATATGCTTATGCAAATCTTCTTCGAACTCTTTAAGCATGGCAAAGGTAACCCGGTAGGTTCCGCACGCATCCGGAGGTGCGGTATAGCCATCTGTCAGCCCGGCTATTTTTCTGAAGCGTTCTCCTTCAGCTTCATGTTCGTGCTCCATCATCCGGATAGGGTTGCCTACCGACCCGAAAGGTGGTGTCCCTGCTTTTTCCCCGAGCCACCCCGACCGGACGAGCTCACTAATATAAGGGAAAAGGATCATTTCTTCCTTCTCCATATGATGTTCAAGCGCATCAGAACACTCTGCAAACAAGCGGTTTATCTCAAATAACTCCGGGTGGTTAGCACCATGCACGTGACATAGCTTATTAAGAAACTGGCGCAATACGGGTGATTTCTCTGCCACGTACCGGTGATGCGTCTTCACGATATAGTCTACCAGCAGATCCAGCGGCCACGACCTGAAGTCGATCTGGTTGTCGGCCTTCAAAGCCAGAACTGCTTCGAGCTCCGCCGTCAGCGCATTGGTACTGATGTTTTTCTTCTCGCAGACTTCACGAACGGTCTTATGTCCGCCGCAGCAGAAATCCATGTTGTTTTTTGAAAATACTGCCGCAGTCCGGAAGTCGCGGGCTACTATTTCTCCGATGGTTTTTTCAATTAAAGTTTCCATTATTATTTTATTTTTCAAACTTTCAACTTTCAACTCTCAACTTTCAACTCTCAACTCCCCTCACATCAAAGGCTTCGCCTCACTTCCCCGGTAATATTCTATTTTCGCCAGGAACATGGACGCCATCCTTTGTCCGCGCCACTTGGCTTCATGGGCTTTTTCTCCATCAAAAAAACGGTCGACCGTATGAAACCAGAGCGCCAGCCAGTGCTCAAAATGGCTCTGTTCAAGCGGCATGGACGCATGAGGGAGAAAGGGGCTGCCCGAATACGTATGCTCCTCCAGCAGGACGGTCTGCCAGAAACGGTACATTTTTCCCAGGTGGGCAGGCCAGCGGTCTTTTATTACCCCTATGAAAATCGGCCCGATCAGCGGATCCAGCCTCACGCTGTCGTAAAAGTTATCTACCAGCAACCTGATATCCTCTATGGTCTCTATGTCTTTTTTAACGCTCATTACAAATAGTTATCACGGGTGAAAAAAGTATCTGAAAAGATAATACATGGCCCATCCGGTGAACCCGATGATCAGGATCCAGACCCAGGCCGGAATGCTTTGCGGCGTTTCACTTCCTTCTATGAGAAATTCCTTCTGGTCGCCTTTGCCATAAGCATTGATCATAAGCGGCAGCACGCCGTCGACTACCGCATTTTCTGTAATCCCTTCCACGGCAATCGCCGGTCCGTTACGCACTACGAACGGTATCTTCCGGAGCCCTTCTTTTCCCGAAGGATCTTTGCTCACTATCCTGAGCGTGTGTTGCCCGTCGGTCAGCTTGCGGGTGTCCAGTTCAAAGCTTACCGGCGACGTTAATTCCGCAACCGGCCTGCTTTCTTCGTCAATAAAAATGAAAACGGTGCTTTTATCAGTCATCTCACTGCTCGCTTAATATCATTCGCTTGATGTGTTTTCCCGAACCCTCTCCGGGTCTTATCAGCCATTTAACCGTAAAAAACAAAGCAATGGCTACAATGACGGCTACCACTCCGATAATCAGGTAATCCCAACGGCTTTCCGGCCCGGCGCCATGGGTTACCCCTTTCAATATCCCGGCCTGGTTTCTTTCACATACGGGACAAGCCGCCGCAACGCCTCCCGAGACCAGGAAAAGTAAGACTGCAAATCGCCTGATGCTGCTCATGGCTGTGCTATTTTCTGGTCTATAAACTTCATTACTTCCTTCACTTCATCTGCCGTTACTTCCGGTCCGCTGTTCCCCCAACTACTTCTCTCATAGTTGATAACAGCAGCTACTTCATCGGCTGTCCATCC
>CAZLTN010000200.1:0-5162 GCA_964562455.1 uncultured Cytophagales bacterium | reverse complement strand
CGCTGCAGTATTTCAGCGGCGAAATTCACGATAACGTCGGCCAGTTGCTGTCGGTAGCACGGGTCTATCTCAACATGCTTGAAACTGAAGCTACCGGCTTTTCCCGGCAGATCAGCGAAACCAATGAAGTGATTGCCAATGCAATAAACGAGCTGAGAGCTTTAAGTAAAAGCCTCGACGGAGATTTTGTAAAGGATTTCGGACTTGTCGAGAGCCTGGCACATGAACTGCAGCGGGTGCGCCGGACCGGGCAATATGAAACCAGGCTGGATATCGGCGGGACGCCCTATCGATTGGAATCACAGCGGGAGCTTGTCGTATTCAGAGTGATACAGGAACTGATCAATAACGCGATCAAACATGCCAATGCCAGAAGGATTTCCGTATATGCAGATTTCACTGATTTCGGGTCCCTCGCTATTATAGTATCCGACGACGGTAAAGGATTCGAATACATTCCCCAGGGGCATAATACGCTGAAAGAATCCGGAGCTGGCCTAAGAAGTATACGGCGCCGGATGGAGCTGATCGGCGGTACCTGCAGTTTTGACAGCGGGATGGGGAAAGGCACAAAAGCTACTATAACCCTGCCAATGGACTACAGGTAGACTGATTCACAAAACTGATAGCTATGAAAAAAAATACGGTAGTAGTAGTTGATGATCACGAGCTGATGGCAAAGGCACTGTCTGGCCTTATCCAGCGTTTCGACGAATATGAAGTGCTCTATGAGGTGTACAACGGAAAAGACCTGCAGAGCCGGTTCGAGCTGAAAACAATTCCTGACCTCGTGCTCCTTGATATCAACATGCCTGTGATGGACGGGTATCAGACCTGCCTGTGGCTGAAAAACAACTTCCCGGAAGTACGGGTACTTGCGCTTTCGATGAACGACAAGGAAGACGCCATTGTGAAGATGCTACGTAATGGAGCGAGGGGTTACCTGCTGAAAGACTGCAAGCCGACGGAGCTGAAACAAGCGCTCGATGCCCTGGTAAGCAAAGGATATTACTACAACGAGTTTATCACCGGGCAGTTGATCAAAAGCCTGAACCCTGAACTCCCTTTCGATCCTGTCGTAAAGCTGGGGCTCAATGACCGCGAGTTACAGTTTATCAGGCTCTCATGCAGCGATCTTACCTATACTGAAGTAGCCGACAAAATGTGCGTCAGCCCCCGCACGGTAGACGGATACCGCGAATCGGTTTTTGAAAAAATGAATGTCAAAAGCCGGACAGGAATGGTAATCGAGGCTATCCGCCTGAAACTTGTTGAGGTTTAGCCGCTCATATCTTTTAAATAAATGCCTGAATTCCCGTATCTTCAGCCGCTATTTGTTAACTTAATAGGAAAAGCATGTTCATATCAAACTTCAAAAACATTCTTATCATTGCAACGGCCTGGTGCGGCAGCGCGGTTCTGGCCGTAGCCCAGTCACCCGCCAAAAGCAGGTACGACCATCACACGCTCTTTCACCCTCTCTACAACTCCCAGCCGGGCAATGAATTCCGGTCGTCGGGCGGCGGCCCCGGTGCAGCCTACTGGCAGAACAGGGCCGATTATAAAATAGATATTGTGCTCGACGAACCGAAGAAAACACTGAGCGGGTTCGTGGAAATCACTTACAAAAACAACAGCCCGGACGAGCTCCGCCACCTGTGGCTCCAGCTTGACCAGAATTCGTTCAATACCGCTTCGAGAGGCGGAAAAACTACCCCGATTACAGGCGGCCGCTTCGGCAACCAGGATTTTGATGGCGGAAATACACTGAGCGAAGTCAGCATCCAGCAGGGAAAAGGTAAATGGCAACCTGCCAACTACATTGTAGACGATACCCGGCTCCAGATACGCCTGGATCAGCCGGTGCAGGCCAAAGGCGATGCGATTAAGATCAGGATCGGTTTCTCCTATATCATACCCAATTACGGATCGGACCGGACCGGTATACTGGAAACCAAAAACGGTACGGTTTACGAGATCGCCCAGTGGTACCCGCGCATGTATGTATACGACGACATTGAAGGTTGGAACGTGATGCCTTACCTGGGAGCAGGCGAGTTTTATCTCGAATACGGAGACTTCGAATATGCGATAACCGTACCCTGGGACCACATCGTCGTAGGATCCGGAGAGCTCGTGAATCCGAATGAAGTCCTGACAAAGGAGCAGGTCGACAGGCTCGCCAGGGCGTCGAAGAGCGACTCGACGGTCTTTATCAGGACCGCGGAGGAAGTCACAAGCCCTTCTTCCCGTCCGAAGCAAAGCGGCACGCTTACGTGGCGTTTTCGTTGTAACCAGGCCAGGGATATTGCCTGGGCTACCTCCAAAGCTTTCGTCTGGGATGCTGCCAGGATGAACATAGCAGCCGGGAAAACCGCATTAGCGCAATCGGTATATCCTGTAGAATCTGCCGGGCGTAATGCCTGGGGACGCTCCACAGAATATGTAAAGGGATCTATCGAATTTTACTCAAATTATGTAATGCCCTACACCTATCCCGTTGCAACCAATGTCGCGGGGATCGTAGGAGGTATGGAATACCCGGGGATTGTCTTCTGCAGCCATGCAGCCAAGTCTGACCGTCTGTGGGGAGTAACCGACCATGAATTCGGGCACAACTGGTTCCCGATGATCGTCGGATCCAACGAGCGTAAATATGCATGGATGGACGAAGGGCTTAATACTTTCATCAATTTCCTTGCAACCGAAAACTTCAATAACGGCGAATACTATAACGGCAGGTTCGATGATATGCAGCGGATCGCCCCGTCGATATTCAGGGATTATGCAGACCCGATCATGACGATCCCTGACGTAATACAATCTTCCAACCTGGGCTGGGAAGCATATTACAAACCGGCGTTGGGCCTCAAAATGCTACGCAACATTGTGTTGGGCAAGGACAGGTTTGACTACGCATTCAGAGAGTACACCCGTCGGTGGGCATTTAAGCATCCTACCCCTTATGATTTCTTCCGGTCGATGGAAGACGCGTCAGGCGAAAAACTGGGATGGTTCTGGAAAGGATGGTTTTTCGAAAACTACAAACTTGATCAGGGTATAAAAGAAGTTACCTACATAGACCAGGACCCTGCCCGCGGCTCCGTCATCACGATAGAAAACTACGAGCAATGGGCCATGCCGGCCACGATCGAACTGGAAGAATCCGATGGAAAAAAGACCAGGGTACAGCTTCCTGTCGAAATATGGCAGCGGGGGAACAGGTGGTCATTCAAGAGCGATACGAGGCTCCCGCTCAAAAGTGTAACCATCGATCCGGACAAGCAATTGCCCGATATCGACCCGCGGAACAATACCTGGAAGCCGCAGAAGTTTGCAGCGCCGACAACGAATTGATAAGCTGATTAACCACGGAAGCACAAAGGACACAAAGAATAAAGCTTTGTGTCCTTTGTGCTTCCGCTGTGGTAACAATTTCCCTTTTGAAGAACCTTCTTCTCCGGACGGCCTGACGTGAGGCGCCCTCTGTGGCCCTTTCTAAACCTCCGTGGTCCTCTGTGTAACCTTTCTACCCTTCCACCCCCGCTCTCTCAAACCCGTTCCTCGCCATCGCAGCATACAACAACCAGATGCTGCCTGCCATAGGGATATGGCTGATATCGTTGGCCTGGCACCAGACGCCCAGGCTCAACCCCGACAGATGGGTCAGCGCAGCCAGAACACCGCAGGCTATGGCCAGGAAAACATAAATGCTTCCCGCGCTGCGGGTCTTTTTATAAATATACAATTCCATTGAGCCGATAAGCAGTAACAGGCTATAAACGGCATGGTATTGTGATATCTCGAACCGGCAGTAATATACCGTCATAATCACAAAAAAAAGCACTCCCAGAAGGTTCAGCCACAGAAGCCTGGAAAGCAGCTTTGGCTCTACCAGGCCGCCCAGCCTGTACATCACGCCTCTTTCGTAGAATGCGAGCGCGATAATACCGCAAAGCCAACCCGGCAGCTTACCAGCCATACCTGTTTTGTAGAGAAATCCATGCCCCAGGATTCCCCCGATAGCAGTTGCCAGCCCCATAAAAACCAGGAACCCCAACGTCAGGAATGCGATACGCTGCTGACGGTACGGCAGGGACCTGCGGCAGCCTACCGCGCAGACCACAGTCATCAGCAGGCTCGAAACGACAGTAGACGGTTCAAGGATAGTGAACCCCAGGAATTCGACGTGATGAAGGTGCGAAAAGGGAACTTGATCAGGCAAAAACGTTCAGGATTAGGATCATAAAACAACAAACCGTGACAATATAAGCATTGTCGTCCGGATTCGCGAAATTTTCCGTTTCCCTGTAAAACCGCCTGTTAAACCTCGATCAGCATGGCTCCGTAAGAATAGCCGCCGCCAAATACAGTTACGATGAGCTTTTCGCCTTTCTTAAAACGATGCCTGTTCTCTGACAAGGCTATCGCGCAGCCTGCACAACCGGTATTTCCCAATTCCTGGATATTGGAAAGGAGCTTTTCTTCGGGAATCCCCATCGTACCGATAATATTCAGGCTGATGCGGTGGTTGGCCTGGTGAGGTATAATATAGCTGATATCCTCGATACCCAGCCCGCAGCGCTGCAGCACTTCCTGGCTTACCTTCGGCATATAGGTGCAGGCGTGGATAAAAACATCCCGGCCATGAGGCATTACTACTCCGCGGTTATTGGGCCTCAAGACAACCGCTTCCATCGCTTTCTCATGCGTGGCAGCCCCGCCCGTCTTCAGGTCCCTTATAAAAAGATCGTTCTCCGACTGTCGTTTTTTCGAGATAAGCATTGCCGACGCGCCGTCTCCCCACAAATGCCCGGAAACGGTATCAGTTTCATTGTTGTAAGCAGAATTGTTATCCGATACGACCACCAGCGCCTTACTCGCCTTATTCATCGCAAAATAACCCTCAACAACCTCTATCGCATTAAGAAGGGAAGAACAGGCTGAGGAAACAGATACCACGGGAATGTCGGGGATCTGCAACTGGTGCTGAACCGCATGGGCAAGCGTCACAATGGTATCGTAAGGTGTGTATGTAGCACCCACTATCAGGTCAATCTCGTTTTTGCTGTACGGGGCATCTACCAGAAGCGCCTCGACGGCGTTAACAGCCATTGTTGAAGTATTCTCTCCCTCCGATGTTCTTCTACGCTCGTGAATCC
>CAZLTN010000199.1:0-5175 GCA_964562455.1 uncultured Cytophagales bacterium | reverse complement strand
AGTCCCGCAGGGACGACACCATGCATAACCGTCTGTGAAGCGTAGCGTAACTGACGGATTAGCCACCAGCACCACGGGTATAACAGTCCCGCAGGGACGACACCATGCATAACCGTCTGTGAAGCGGAGCGTAACTGGCGGATTAGCCACCAGCACCACGGGTATCCCGGTCCCGCAGGGACGACACCATGCATAAACCGTCTGTGAAGCGTAGCGTAACTGGCGGATTAACCACCGGCACCACGGGTATCCCAGTCCCGCAGGGACGACACCATGCATAACCGTCTGTGAAGCGGAGCGTAACTGACGGATTAGCCGCCAGCACCACGGGTATCCCAGTCCCGCAGGGACGGTACACCGAGTCGCTCTCTAAGAATACTGACAAACTCCCCCGGCATATCCGGCGTCAGCAGGATATTCTTCCTGTTCTTCAGCTTCACCCAGACCCAGTTCTTTCTTTGCGTTGCATAAAATGTAGCAGATCCTATACCATCGGTGTAAAATTTGCCATAGAAACCGAACACCCCTCCTACGCCGAATGTCCTGATAGACCGCCCTATAACACCGTCCTGTTGCTTTACCTCCGCTATCTCACTTAAGGCTATGCTTACCTGTCCGACATTCCGGTGAATGATAAGCTGCCCGGCATCGATCTCATACCACGACGGCGCATACATCCAGACCCCAACCGGCAACGCCGCCAGGAAAACAAGAGCCAGCATATTCCTTATCACATCGCCGGAACTTACATCGGAAGCCAGCAGCTCCCTTACCGGCATTATACTCACACACGCCAGCATCAGGATCACCAGCGCAGTCATAGCTTTCGTAGTATTATCCATCGAAGCTTTATACATAGCAGAAGAGATTCACATCAGCGATAAATTAAATTCCATTCATCATTCATTCTCATACAGTTCTATCGGCAAATTGTCCGGATCTGCGAAAAAAGTAAACCTCATTCCTGTAAAAGAATCCACTCTTACAGTTTCACAAGCTACTCCCAGGTTTTCGAGACGGGCTATTGCACTATCGAGATTATCTACTCCGAAAGCAATATGGCGCAGCCCGCAGGCTTCCGGATAAGACGGCCTCGCCGGGGGATCCGGGAATGAAAACAGCTCGATAAGGTAAGTACCGTTTAAAGCCAGGTCGCATTTGTAGGAACCTCTTTCTTCCCGGAATACTTCCCTGACTATTTCAAGACCCAGGATTTCAGTGTAAAAATACCTGGATTTTTCATAATCGGAACAAATAATGGCAATGTGATGGAGTGAACGGAGAAGCATAAGGAATTATGAATGAGGAGTTAGGAATGAAGTTTCTGTCCCGGTAGCCAGAGGGAAACAAAGCACTATTTCCTGAGGGATTCAAGCATTTTATCAAGATTGAGGCTCCGGGCGGAGGCTTCAAAAATACGCCGGTAGACACCGTTCAGCTCATAAAGCGACTGGTGAATACCATGTTCGGCTACCCGGCCGTTTTCCATGACATAAATCTGGTCGGAATCGATAATCTGCGAGAGACTGTGGGAAATAATTACAACCGTACGCCCTTCTTTGATAGCGTCGAGGCTGTTTTTAATCTGCTCCGTGGCAATTGCATCAAGGCTGGCTGTAGGTTCATCGAGGAATATGATAGGCGGGTTCTTAAGAAAAAGCCTCGCTATGGCGATCCGCTGCTGCTGTCCGCCGGAAAGGAGCTGGGCATCGGACTGGTATTGCATCGGCAGTGCCATTACCTGGTCGTGAAGGTAGGCTTTCCGGGCTGCTTCCCGGACCTGCTCCATGGTAGCATCCATTTTACCATAACGGATATTCTCTTCAATCGAACCTTTAAAAATGTGGTTCTTCTGGAATACCATACCGAGGTTGTCTCTCAGGTAAGACAGGTCAAAATCGGAAATAGGCTTACCATCAAGCAGCAACGTCCCCGAATCCGGCAGATAAAACCGTGTCAGAAGATTGATAAGCGTGCTTTTCCCAGCTCCTGAAAGCCCGACCAGTGCAGTTCTCTGGTTTTTGCGGATAGACATGGAGACATCGTATAGTGCTTTATTCCCGTTGGGATAGGTAAAGGACACATTCCTCAGCAGGTAGTCGCCTTCAATTTTGTCCGGCCTGTAATCGCCGCTTTTTTCTACAGCCCCGGCTGCATCCAGAACGCCGAAAAAGCTTTCGGAGTAAGTCAGGGCATCGTTCATTTCATCATAGATACGGTGCAACTGCCTTATAGGGGCCGAAACATTGTTGAACAACAGGATATGGAACATGATGGCGCCTATAGACATTTGCTGGTCCAGTACCAGGAAGGCGGTAAGTATAATGATAAGCACTACCCCGATCTGCTCGAGAAAGCTTTTGATCCCGTCAAAAAGAAAATTAGTACGCCTGGTCTTGAGCTGGGAATCCATCAGCGCCCTCTGGACGTTAAACTGCTTGTCGGCCTCGTATTTTTCCCGCACAAACGACTTGATAACCTGTATAGACTCTATCAGGTTGATCATCCCGTTGCTTTTGTCTTCCCTTTGCCCTTTCAGAACACGCCTTACGCCCGACAGCTTTCCCGCCTGCTTGTAGCTTACCCAGAAATAAACGGGTAAAATGCTCAAAGCAACCAGCCCTACGTATATATTGGCCGAAAACATCACCACCAGGGCGACTATGGAGTTGGCAAACAGCGGGAGGATATCGATAAAAAAGCTCTGCACAAGCCTGGTCAGGTATTCGACCCCACGATCGATACGGGCCTGGAGCTTTCCTTTTTCGTTGAGGGTATTGCTGTAAAAGCCCAGATCGTATTTCAGAATCCGGCTCACTACAGTATTGGCAAGATCCCCGGAAATAGAGATCCGGATTTTTTCCCCGTAAAATCTTTGCCCGAAAACGATAAGAGAGTTGACAATTTCCTTTGCAAAAAGGATACCGGAGATCAGGCCGAGCAAACCGGCGCCCTGGCTGACGCCCCAACCCTTTAGCTGCATCTCTTCTATCGTGTCGACGGTATAGCGAAGTACAATAGGGTTGACCTGCGCCGTCAGGGCGCCCGTCAGAGTCAGTAAGAGTGCAAAAACGATCAGCGACCTGTACGGTTGTACAAATGGTCGCAATCTTTTAAATACCTCCCATATACTCATTATCTAACCGTGGGTTAGGGACAAAATTTCAGTCGCCGGAGCTTTGCCTGAGTCTGTGCGGTAGCAGGGCAAAAAAACTGTATATATTCATCATCCAGCCCGGGGCTACATATTCCCGCAACACATAGCGCCATTCGTTGGACTCCGGCTTTCTCATCCATAAATATCGCACTGCCAGCGTAGCGCGGCCGAAATAGTTCCGGGAATACTGTTTTGAGTCGAGGAGCATACGGTAGTACCTCGATATATTGATCTTTATCGTATCCGTATATTCAAAATTAGTTTCCCTGTCTATGCCTTCATACATCATAATCCGGTTCCGGAGGAAACGGGCATCGCGATAGTGATCTTTGTTGCTCACTCCTCCCCGGTTTTTCCTGTAGACCGACATCAGCCGGGGAACATATCCTATCGGCCCCTGTTTCGCCAGGATAATATACCGCGGGATATCACCGCTCGAAGATTTCCTGAACCATTCGGGGTAATACATCAGGTCTCCTTTGAAAAGCACAGCCGAAGTAGCGATAAACCATACCTCATCTTCGCCTATCAGGTCCCGGAGCGTTACTTCTGCTTTCTGATCGGGGGTATTCAATTCGTAAGACGGCGTCCCGTCGTCATGGGTAACCAGCGCGTTGTGAAAGCAGGCAGACTGTTCAGGGTGGGCGTCCAGGTGATCGGCCAGTATCTGCAGCCTGGAAGAGTCGGTCCAGTAGTCGTCGCCGTCCATATGGGCGATATACCTTCCTTTCGCGAGCTTCAGGGTTTCTACCGTATTAAAAAAGCCGTTCTGCCCCAGGTTCCTGGAATGGAGCACCGGTTTGATCTTGTCGGGATATCTTTTCTGGTAATCCAGGATTATTTCCCTCGTCCCATCGGTAGAAAAGTCGTCACCAACCAGTATTTCATATTCGAAATCAGTGACCTGGTTGAGCGCACTTTCTATGGCCTGGCCGATAAATGCCTTCTGATTATAAGTGAGTATGGCGACCGAAACCTTCAGCATAAGGCACAATATCCTCTAATTATTTTAAAACTCCGCCCGGTACCTGCCGGGTCCAAAGCTCTTCCTGAAAAAAATCATACCTGCGGGTTGTGAATATTCCCGCATCCGGGCAAATGCGCCGTTAATCCTCCCAAACGGCATATCCGAAGCCGGAAGCCCCGAATCCGTTTCCATTGTAAAATAAGTACTTTTTGTCTCCCCGGGTATAATAATGCGCGTAATTCATCATCTGGAAATCGAAATCCCCGGGGTTTTCAGATCTTGCTATCCCCACCTGTCCGTCTTTTCTTACCCAGCCTATCCCATCCGTCGATTCCGCGTATCCCAGCCGGTAGCTGTAACGCGGGTCTGAACGGTAATTCAGGGCATTGCGGTATGAATAGTACATTTTGTAGATACCATCCTCTTTCAGCACGCTGGGCCGCCCGACGGCATCCAGGAAGTCGTCGAAATCGATCGCAGGGATGTCGCTTATCTCCCAGTGAATACCATCCCTGGAAATAGCCGAATGGCACCGGTAATAAGGTTCCGGGATGCCGTGGATATACTCCCATTTCTGGCATGAAATATACCACATCCTCCAGGTACCGTCTTCTTCTACCATTACTGAAGGCATGGCAGCCCAGATGGGATCATGGATATTCCTGTCCAGGACCGGGCCCCTGAATTTCTTTTGAAAAGTCAGCCCGCCGTCATCGCTGACCGCGAGGCCGACAGAAAGCCGGTAAGTATTGGGTACTTTATTCCAGCCTGTATAATATAGCCATATTTCCCCGTTGGGCCGGTTGACGAACCAGGACGGCATTACGCCGGTTTCATCGTTTTCCCCAGGTCGCCCCACGTCCATGACCGGCTTGTCGTGGATGTAAGTGACGCGGGAAAAATCGTCCGGATCGACTTCTATAAAAGTCGGCCGGGTTTGTACTTTGTCGTCACGGGATGAAAAATATATCCTTATGGCTCCGTTTGTTTCGTAAACAAATGGAGCCTGGGCATGTGTGCGGCTGTGAGCCAGATCGCCTTCCGGCTTGTA
>CAZLTN010000198.1:0-5761 GCA_964562455.1 uncultured Cytophagales bacterium | reverse complement strand
CGTGCTTGATGATACGCTCCAGTTCTTTCTGGCTTTCGCCATAGAGCTTTTCGGCGCTACGTCCATATTGGCTGGAAGGATATTTATCCACAAAAGCGCGGTAAAAAGTCAGTACCTCCATGTATCGCTCCTTCTGCTTGCTGGGCAAGCTGCTTTTGGCAAGGTTGTACTGCGCATCGACCTTAAGATAGGCAAGCTCTTCGTTATATCCGGAATCGGGGAAGTCTTTCTGGAAGTTGGTGATGGCAATTACCGAAGACTTCAGCGAATAGAACTGGAAATCGCTGATCTTATAATACAGCTTTGCTTTTTCGTAGGCTTTCAATTCCAGTTTCCTGCGCAGCTCGAGTATATACCTGGTACACTCATCCTGGAAAGGGCTTTCGGGATAACGGTTGATAAAATCCTGCAGCGCCGAAATCGCAGTCATTGTATTGGACTGGTCGAGGCTGGCAGGCGGAGAATCTTTATAAAGCGAAAAGGCATGCATGTAAAAAGCTTCCATGGCATGCTCGCTCCTTGCATAAGTGTCGTAAAATTTCTTGAAAAGGTACTGGCTCATTGAGTAAATACCCTGGTGGTATTGGCAATAAGCGTTGTAGAATTCAGCAAGTTCTGCTTCCGTACCACCTTTAAGAAGGGGGATAAGCTCTTCGAAAAGCAGGCCTGCCTTATAGTACTCTCCTTTTTTGTAATAGTCGAGAGCTGCAGTATACTTTTCCTGCTGGGTGCCGCTTTTCTGCAGTTTTGAAAACTTGGAGCAGGAAGCCAGCATGAAAAGGCTTATCAATACAAAAATGTACGGCCTCAGATTAGTCGTTTGCATAAGTGCGCAAAGATAATTTAAAATGTTGGAAGTAGCAATAAGTCAGAGGCCTGCGGCTGGATTTATTAATGGTGCCTTACCAGTAGTTTTTTGGTAGCAACTTTCTGGCCATCTACCGTAAGCTGATAGAAATAGACGCCGTTGGGGAGATGCCGGGTGTCTACGGTTAGTTGCTGGGACTGACGACTGAGAGAATATTCTTTAATGGTAGCGCCGAGCACATTGTAGAGCGCTACTTTCGCATCTTTTATATCCGATCCCATGTTGTATTGCAGGAAGGCAAATTCGTTAGCAGGGTTCGGGTAAAGGTTTTTGACCGCGATCCGGTCATTTACGTACAGGTTCTCATTTTCCTGGTTGCTGTTTTCGAAGCTTACAGGCTTGGGTATAGCTGTGTGCGGAGCAGTAACATGGACCGGCTCGATTTCCCTGCTATCTTCAGCGGGACTGATCTCACCATTGTTGCCAAACAGCAATGTACGGTAATAAGTGCTTACCGCTGTGTTCTTTTCAATTATAAGCGGTTGATTATTAACCTTGTAAGGAGAGTATGACAGAGGAGATTTATTCAGAGCGGCAGGTTTTTCTTTCTTCGCAATGTTCAAACGGCTACCGCTACCCTGCGCCAAAACGCCGCTGGCGACCAAGGTCCCCAAAAGCAGGCAGCACAATAAGTAGATCGTTTTTTTCATTGCGTTAAATGTTTCTCAATACGCTCTGTCTATTATATTCTGAAATCAAATTCCGGATACCCGGTTTTTTCTACAAAAATATACACTAATACATATATAATCAAAAAAAACAAACGACCATTTAATAAATATTAACATTTTTCGTTAACGCGCGCCCTCCTTAATAGCCGCTTCGGATGTTTCAGGTGTTTCCTGCCGGACCTGTTGCCAGGTCGTCTTGGCTTTTGTCGGTTTTTGATCGATACGCCAGTTGAAACCATCGAGCTGTCTTTCGGCGGGCCTGATTTCGTGCGGCGGTATCAGCTTGCCGTCGGGCCTGCCCAGGAAGGCGATCCTCTGTACTTTATCTTCAGCGAACCTGATGTTCATTTTCCCGCAAAGGACCCTGTTGAGGCCGATTACGATATCGTGATCGTCTACGGCATAATAAATGCTCTCCCCGTTGCCGTCGACATCGACCTTTTCTACCTTGCTCGCCGGATTGAAATAGGCCATAATCGTTCTCCCTTTTATCTGGTTATGTTGATTGATAAGCGTATCCTCGGAAATGACAAACGAGTTTCCTCTCAGGTGCATGCGGTTGACCTTGCTGTTGACCAGCCAAACGGTGACCGAGTCGGCTTCCAGTTGGTTGTTATCCCCCCACAGCACCGGTTTTTTATAAAAATTGATGATCGAATCGGCGCTGCTGTAGGTGAGCGAGTCACATATTCCCTGGAAATCGGACTTGAAGATGAATACATTTCTGTCTGCTATCATCTTACGCGTGCTGTCGGCCTTATTCTCGATCGAATAAAGCGTATCGGCCCTGATAAACAGCGTATCCATCGAAAGCACCGTTTTCACCAGCGCATGCCCGAATACCTTCGAAAAGCCTTCAGTACCCCTGTACATCGCCTCGTCACCGTTGAGGATAGTGCTGTCTTTTTTGGCTATGATCTCCACATTGCCTTTTGCATATCCTCTCTGGTTAGGCTCGTCGTAATAAAGGGAATCTCCGCTGAGGGTATATGACTCGTTGTCAACCATTGTACGGGTGTCGAAAATGGATTCGCCGGTTTCGGTATTATGGCGCCCTTTGCGGCCCGAAAGCAGCCCGTCCTTATTGACGATCCGGGTATTTCCCCTGAAGAAAGACCATTTGGTAAGCGACTGGAAAAGCAGTGTATCGGTCGTCAGGGTATACTTGTCGTTGACCAGCTTTACGTCCTGGTAATAAGTATATTCCTTGGTGCGGGTATCGTAAAAGCCGCTCTTGCTAGACAGGGTGTCTGCTTTATCGACCGTAACGCCCGGGGTTTTGTAGCTCGCAATCCCGCTCATCATGTCATATTCAAGACGGGTTGAAGTAAGCGTACGGTTCATATCCTTAAGCTGGGCTTTTTTGCCAAGCATAATGGCCAGCTTCGTATCGCTGTAATAGTGCAGCGTGTCGCCTGTTACTGTTATCGTATCTCCCTGTACGATTTTGACATGGCCATAGGCTTCAATAAAATTGATATTGACATGATGGAACGCGCGGTCACAATGCATTACCGCACCCTCGTGCTTAAGGCGGACATTGCCGTACAATTTCCTGTTTTCGCCCGTGTCGTCTGTCGTAATGGTAATACTATCTGCATATATGATCTCGACTCGCTTGGTCGTGTCGGCGGGAGCCTGGCCCATTACGGACTGCGACAGCCAGAAGCAGAGTACCGATATGTAAAGAAGTCTTATCATTCAATGGCTAATTAGTAAAATTGTCAGTTTCATCACCTGCTCCGGCCACCGGCCGAACCCCGCATTCCAAAACTGCAACCTTGTTAA
Organism: uncultured Cytophagales bacterium; assembly: GCA_964562455.1. Lineage (GTDB taxonomy): Bacteria > Bacteroidota > Bacteroidia > Cytophagales > Spirosomataceae > Ravibacter. The sequence goes on along the minus strand of CAZLTN010000198.1, from coordinate 2,434 downwards.
TGAGACGCAGGAAACAACAAATTGGTTGCAATTGCATTGTTATTTTTATTTTGCGCTATTATTCTTGCAAAATAAGCTACTGGATTTCAGGAAGACGATGTTGGCTGAATTTTTAATAAACTTTAACAAACTGGTACCCGGCGGCGACTCCGGCAGGGTATTGCTGACTGTGAGCGGTGGGATCGATTCGGTGGTATTGTGTGATTTGTTCAGGGAAGCCGGGCTTGACTGCGGCATTGCTCACTGTAATTTCCAACTGAGAGGGGAGGAGTCTGACGGCGATGCGGTTTTTGTAAGTAAACTGGCAGCACGCCTGGGTTTCCGGTATCATGAAACAGCTTTCGATACCAGCCGGGTTGCCGATGAACAGAAAATTTCTACGCAGATGGCTGCCAGGAACCTGAGATACAATTGGTTTGCGGGCCTGGCGGCAGAATTTGACTATTCCCATATTGCTACGGCCCATCATGCCGGCGACCAGGTTGAAACCGTACTGCTGAACCTCGTACGCGGTGCCGGTATCAGGGGCTTGCAGGGTATCCCGCCTGTGAATGGAATCGTGATCAGGCCTATGTTGTTCGCTACCAGGGAGCAGATAGAACGCTATGCCGGCGAAAGAAATCTTTCGTGGCGCGAGGACCGTTCCAATGCTGATGATTATTACCGGAGAAACCGCATACGAAAGCATGTGGTCCCGGTGCTGAAGTCGATCAATCCCTCGCTTGAAAATACAGTTTCGGAAATGACGGAGCGGATGACTGCCGCCGAACGCTGGCTGCGCCATACCCTGGAGATATGGAAAAAAGAGGTATGGGAAGAGAAGGATTCCCTGGTCCGGATCAGTATCCCCGGGTTGAAAAATGCGGTTAGCCCGGCGTTCCAGCTTTTCAGCCTGCTGGAGGAGTTCGGGTTTTCCTATCGGCAGGTTGAGGAAATCCTGGCATCGCTCGACGGCGCACCGGGGAAAAAATTTCTTTCGACTACACATCTCCTGGTAAAGGACCGGGATTTCCTGGTTATGGCTGAAAAGAAGGTATCGTCAAAAGAGAGTACCGGCCGGGTGACGATCGAGCGGTTTCCGAAACCGGCTGATTTCAGGCCGGATGCGGGAGATACAGCGGCGTTTTTCGATGCCGATCTGCTGAAGCTTCCGCTTAGCGTACGTCCCTGGATTGAAGGAGATACCTTCCGTCCTTTCGGAATGGACGGGCGTAGTAAAAAAGTATCGGATCTCCTGGTAGACCGTAAGCTCGACCGGATCAGCAAGAGCCGGGTACGGGTACTTGTCGACGCAGAAGACAATATTCTTTGGGTAATAGGATTAAGGGGTGATCATACAACCAGGGTTACGGACAGCACCGTCAATATTGCGAAGGTAATCGTATCAGAAGGGTAGGTTTTCCAGGTCTACGTTTCCTCCGGTAAGTATTATACCTACCTTTTTCCCGGTAAAAAGCCCTTTGTATTTCAGAAGCGCCGCTACTGCAACGACTCCCGAAGGCTCCACCACTATTTTCATTCGTTCCCAGACGAGTTTCATAGCCGACAGTATGTCCTCGTCGGAGACCGTGACGATGTCGGCAACATGCTCCTGTATCACTGCGAAAGTTTTATCTCCAAGCGTGGTAAGAAGCCCGTCTGCGATGGTTTTTACGTAGGGGGCTTTCGATATTTTTCCAAGCTGGAAAGACAGTATGGCATCGGCAGCGCCTTCCGGCTCGCCGGCAATAACGGCTGTATTTTCAGAAAAATAATGCGCGGAAAGGGCAGTACCGCTTAGTAATCCGCCACCGCCTACCGGGCAAAGAATAACGTCCAGAGGCGCGGGAACGTCCTCGATCAGTTCCCTGGCGGCCGTTGCCTGTCCTGCTATTACAGTGAAATCGTTGTAGGGATGGACGAAAACGGCGCCGGTCTCTTTTGCGATCAGGTCGGCATTCCGCTGCCTTTCTTCGGGGGTATTGACACAGAATGTAATCTCCGCTCCATAGCCTCTCACAGCTTCCACTTTTACGCGCGGGGAATTTTCCGGCATAACGATATAGGCAGGGATCCCCACGGTCCGGCACGCATAGGCAATTCCCTGTGCATGGTTGCCGGAAGAGTGGGCAACTATGCCCCTTTCCCTTTCAGACTCCGGCAGGGACAGCACGGCATTCAGCGCTCCCCGCGCTTTAAATGCTCCCACTTTCTGGAAACATTCAGCTTTCATGAATACGTCAGCACCCGTCATGCCGTTGATCGTCTCCGATGTAAGAACCGGCGTACGGTGGATATAGGGACGAATGCGGTCGTGAGCAGCCTGGATATCGGAAGCGGAGAGCATTTATGAATTATGAAATTTGAATGATAAGTTATTTCAGACAGCTCACCGGAACCACGTCCTGACGACCTCCAGTTTGTACACCAGCAGCGTGAAAACGACTCCCCAGAC
>CAZLTN010000197.1:0-5820 GCA_964562455.1 uncultured Cytophagales bacterium | reverse complement strand
CAAAAAATCATTTCAATTCTGCCAGATTGACAGCATCGGTATATAGGTCAGTTGACCCGGTTATTAAAAAGAGTGAATACAGCGGTACCCATCGCCCTCACTCCGGCTTTGATCGTAGGTTCGGGAAGCGGGGCAAAATAGGGGGAATGTAAGGCAGGCAGGTCCTTCCCCTCTTCCTTCGCCTTTTTTATATTCGCCGGGTCGACAGCCCCCAGCCAAAACATGCAAATTGGAACCTTTTGTTTCTGTAAACCAAAAAGGGCAAAATCTTCTCCAAACATATAAGGCGGCATCTCGGTGACTTTATCCGCTCCGAAACTGCCCCGGAATGCGGTAGCCAGCCGCTGTGCGAGCGCCGGGTCATTTACCGTAGCAGGCATGTGCGGATCCCTGAGGGTTACGACAGGCAGCTTGTCTTCGGGGATCCCCGCCGTGATGGCCATATTTTTACAGATCCTTTTGAGAGATGCTACGAGATGATCCCTCACTTCCCTTGAATATGCCCTCAAAGTAAGCTGTAACTTCACTTCATCGGGGATAACGTTATGCACGTTACCTCCATGAACGGAACCAACTGTAACCACGGCGGGATCGAGCGGATTGATCTCCCTGCTTACGATGGTCTGGAAAGCCAGTATCATCTGCGCGCTCAGCACTACCGGATCTTTAGTGGTATGCGGAGCAGCGCCATGACCGCCCTGACCGTACACCGTCACATCAACCATGTCAACGCTCGCCATAAGCGCCCCCTCACGGTAACCTATATATCCTGCCGAAAGATAGGGGTTTGCATGCAAAGCCAGGGCATAATCGGGTTTGATAATCCTCTCATACAGGCCGGCCTTAAACAGCAGATCCGCCCCGACCCCCGTTTCCTCGGCAGCCTGGGCTACCATAGCGAGTGTACCCTTCCAGTGCGATTTAGCCTCTATCAGCGCACGGGCCGTTCCTACAAACACAGTCATGTGTACATCATGCCCGCAGGCATGCATTACACCGACATCCTTGCCGGTAGCATCAATACCCCTTACCTTACTGGCATAGGGCAACCCGGTTTTCTCTTCTACAGGAAGTGCATCCATATCGGTGCGGACCATTACCACCGGCCCTTCGCCATTTTTGTAAATTCCGACCAGGCTGTGCCCCCCAAGCTTTTCGGTTACCTCAAAACCCAGGCTTTTCAGCTCTCCGGCCATGATGGCCGATGTCTTTTCTTCCTGCCCGGAAAGTTCGGGGTTCTGGTGCAATTGCCTGTAAAGCTTTTCAAGCGGTTCGGAGTTTTCCTCTGAAAACCGGTTGATTGAAGCTATACCGGGATTCTGCGCATATGCTCCCGTTATTTGAATAGCTAATATCATAACCAGGAGGTATTTTGTAAAAGGCAATATTTGCCAGGTATCAGGCAGCTTTTGTTTCATCCCCAATAATATTTATGTATTTTCAGCTTGATCCTATAGATTTTTCAGTAAGTACCCAATTTACGATAACTTTCGGAAATCCCGAGAATCATTCCCGCCTCGCCACCCGGGCATCTTCCCCGTAAGAGCGGGCAAATATTTCCACTTTTAAGGCGATCCCGTAGCCTGAACAAAATCCCGGCCCGAAATACCCGATGATAATTTCACCAGTTCCATAGGAGGGAGATCATGGTCCGGACGTAAAATTTTTGATTTTGGGAAATATATTCCCGGTATGAAGACTGAATAAACCTTTTTCCTGCTATATGGTCGCCATATATCGTTTTAGGTTTGGTACAGTTTTTTTAACTACTTTTTTACTGACTGCAATATGCAAATACAAAATTGCGTTCCAGTACTTAAAAATCATTTCAATTCTGCCAGATTGACAGCATAAGCCATATATTAACGTAAATCCGCAATGAAAAAATTACTTTTTGCCGCTCTGACGGGATTGGTCCTGGGATGTTCAACTCCCAATAAGGTGCCTTTTACCAATTATACAGTCTTTACCGAAGAGCTTCGGAGAGACCTGGAAGGAGCCGGCATCGCGCTTGACAAGGTTCAGTTTTATAATGACAAGATGCTGGTTATCAAGCGGGAAGGAGTCAACCCCAACGACATCGGAGTTACGTCCGAAGGTAAGATCAGCATTCAGAACGGGAAGAGCGTGCATACCATTACCATAAGACCCTTTACCCCGGGTGTAGCTTTAAATACGGCCCAGGGAAGTATCAATGCCTCGTGGGACGATTCGCAGCAGGACGAAGAAGGCTTACCATTCGTTATTACCGGGAACCAGTATTACCTGTCGACTACCGAAGACTCCAAGATCAACTACAAAGGATATCTCTACGATGTTCAGAGCGGAGTGGGTGCGAGGCTGTTTGTGAACAAAGACCTGCTGAACCAGGTGAATTCCCAACGTGAGACGCTGAAAGGCCGCAGGGTAGGCGGCGAAAACTGATTCTCTGCCTGTCGTTCAGATCAGGTTTCTTTTATAAGCGAATGCAATAGCCTGGGCAATATTTTTTGCCCCGGTTTTTTCTATGATACGCTGCCGGTACCCCTCTACGGTCCGGGCGCTCAGGCAAAGCTTATCGCCTATCTCGGCGGTCGACATGCCGTCGCAAAGCAGCCGCAGCACATCTTTTTCACGACCAGACAGATCGGTAGCGAAAGCGCTGTGAAAGGAAACAGGAGCCGGCGACGGTTTCTTTGCAAGCAATTTCCTGTGGAGGACTTTCCCTACAAAATCGCTGTAGTACGCCCCTTCCAGGTATACCTGCCGTATGGCTTTCTCTACTTCTTCGGGCGAGGAATCCTTCAGCAGGTAGCCATTTACGCCCAGCTCCAGCATATGGGTCACGAAACGATCCTCGTCATACATGGAAATCACGATGATCTTGACGGCGGGGAAACGCTCCCGGATAATCGCAGTAGCTTTTATTCCATCCATTACAGGCATGTTCACGTCAAGCAAAACGATATCGCACGGCGAATGTTCAAGCTGATCTATCAGCTCCTGCCCGTTTCCGGCCTCAAATACGAACTGGAAGTCCGTTACCGACGCTAACATCGATACGAAGCCCATCCTGAACAAACGATGATCGTCTGCTATACTGAGTATAATTTTCTCCATAGCTCCGCTGTTGGTGTGCTAAATTGTCCCGTTTTCTTCCTTTACCGGTTTAACCGGGCAAAGCAAGCGGGACTTTTACATTTACACTGGTACCCGGCGCCAGCTTGTTATATGTCGCCGTACCGTTAATAATACTCAACCTGCTTTCTATATTCCTAAGCCCCAAGCCAGCTTTTTTACTTTCTCTTACAGAAACCGCGTCAAACCCCGCACCGTTATCCTCGACAGTCAGTTGTATAAAACCCGAAGAACTGAACAGTTCAATCCTGACCACAGTCGCTCCCGCATGCTTGATAGCGTTGTTAAGCAATTCCTGCGCTATCCTGAAAAGCGCCAGTTCGGTTTTCGGGGGCTGCCTCGGTATCGCATCTTTAGCCTCCATGAACAGTACCTCCGGGCTCCCGGTATGCGAAAGCTTCCCGACAAGATCTTCGATAGCAGCTTCAAGCCCGAACTGTTCAAGAGTACTGGGCACCAGCGCTTTCGATATCCGGCGTACGTTCATCATCGTTTCCTCCAGCAGGTCCTTTACCCGGCCGATCAATAGCTTTTCCTCCTCTCCGAAATGCCCGGACTTCCGGTCGAGCTGGTTTACACTCATTTTGGTCAGTGAGAGCATTACACCTATGTCGTCATGCAACTCGCCAGCCATCCGCCTGCGTTCAGTTTCCTCCGAATCGAGGGCTGTTTCCAGAAGGCTTCTCTGGTAATCGCGCTGCACCTCGTTCATACGCTTCTCCTGCGCGATCTGTCTCCGCTGGTACATTACTACAAAGACAACTATAAAACCCGCCATCAGGAGCATGGCAACCAGGCCTATCACCATTCCCAGTACTATATGGGTCTGTTCAATCATACCTGACGGAAGGTAAGCTCACTGCTACAGTCGTTATCAGGACGGCCAGAACCTCCATAAAATCAGGAATATTCTCCAGCATACCCAGTTTTATAAGACCCCGGCTCCTATATATATAGTAAAATAGCGGCGTTAAAAACACCAGCGATGCATAATACAACAACCATGCGACTGCGACAAGAAACCGGGCCGATTTTAATTTCAACAGCCTGAAAATCTCGTAAAAATATAAGAGGATCCAGAGGAGCATAAGAAGACATTCGACCACCCCGCTATACCTCACATAGAGATACTTGTCCGTCTGACCTGTGACATTATTAGAAAAATATATGTCGCCAAATGCAAAAATTAAGAAGAGAGGAATGGAAATTCTTATCCAGTACCTGATCTTCGGCGACTCCAGGAAGTAATAAAATACGCCGCTAAGGAGAACATACCTCAGCGGGACCATCAGGTTATGGAGCCAAAGGTTATTCCGGCCGGTAGCGGCGTAGTAGAGCATCACCATATCTGCCAGGAACCTGAAGACCAGGTAAAGGAATAATAAGCGGAAAGAGACGTCCAGTCTCTTCCACTTATATATCATTATACCGATAGGAACCAGGACGGCGAAAACACCCAGGTACAACGGATAGTATTCAAGAAATAGCAGAATTTCCCTCACCTGGCTGCCGGTTTTTCTCAGTGATCAGGAGGAATAGGCGGTATACATGTCTTCGGGCACCTCGGTCCGGCAAAGAGGGCGACACCTCCGGCGCCTTTCTCCCCGGTTCCACCCAAAACATTTCCATCCTCATCGACAGCCTGGATAACAAGGCTTATCTCGTTCAGCTTACCTTCTTCCAGGGTAAACCCGAATTTAAGGCCGGCACATTGATCACCTGCATTCTTCAGGAGCTCTTCGAGCTTATTCTTTCCAAAAAACTGGCTGTGCGTATAGTCGAGGGTTTTCACTCCCGCCGCCTTGTAAGCCGAATTTGTCTGTTTGACCAGCTCATCTGCCCGGGAAGACAGGATAATCTCGCCGTCGTTTTTGTTAAATTTTTTGATTTCAGACATAGATAACCGGGTTTAATAATAAAAAGCACAAACTATCCGGCAATTTAACAAATAGTCTTCTTTACCGGGTTACCGTTTAATCAATTGAGGGGGGAGTATAGGGCGGCTGGCATGCCAACCTGTTTGTAAATTTCGTTACCAGCATATAAATTACTTATAAATATCACCCGGTTTTAGCGTTGATTGGTATATTTCAAAAACGGCTACCAGACTTCTTGTTTGTACTTTTTGTACTTGTATTACTAACAGCAAGGTCATATACTCAAAACCTGGTTCCCAATCCAGGTTTTGAGCTGTATAGAGAACGTCCTTGTCATATGCCGACCAACTCACCAGGAAGCTTCGATCTTAAGAATGTGAACCGATACGTTCTGAACTGGTATACGCCTACACTCGGAACAACTGATATTATATATGCTGATACATTGATTGAATGCAGTGCCAGCCTGGCCCGGCTGGAGGTCAGTAGCATGCATGGTGGAAAGATGTGTGCAGGCTTATACCTGTCTGAATTTAATCATTTAGCCAATAATTCCTTTCCTGCGGACCAGCTGGAATGTCTCCGAACCGCCGTATTATCTTATCGACGATGTTTCCGTAGTTGAAACTGATATTGCTTCCATCCCACCTGCAGGTTTTCTTGGCGCCGACACAACGATTTGCCAGGGCCAATCTATCGAATTCACATCGGATCCCTACACCCCATGGATGTTCCTGCGCGAAAATGGGACAACCTTTACCTCGCGTACAATCAGCCAGTCGGGTATGTACATTGCAAACCTTACTTTTGCAGGCTGCGCGGTTAC
>CAZLTN010000196.1:0-5843 GCA_964562455.1 uncultured Cytophagales bacterium | reverse complement strand
ATCAGCATATTACGGGAATACTGCAGGGTATTATAATTGGCCGTAAGTATATTCTCAGTGTCCTTTTTCAACCGGTTGACGTACCGGATACTAACGACAGAGAGCAGGATAATCAACGCAAACAGCAATCCGACCCCGAAAGTCAGCTTGGCTTTTATTTTCATAAAAATCAGTTTAACAGCTATTTACAACAAAAAAAAACTACGAAATTATAATTAGATCCACCTCCGTTACCGACATTTTTTTTAGCAGCGCGTTGAATACCCCGGTCGACAAAATAACGTTAAAAAGACTGATCCGAGGCTTCCCCAGGCAAACGGTAGTGATGTTCATTTTCATGGCCTGATCAATGATGGCGGTCGGTACGCTTCTGCTGTTAATTTGTACCACTTTTCCACCAAGCTCAGTAGCCAGCTTAAAATTATTGATCAGCATACGCTGTTTGTCCAAGGCGATTTTATCCGATTTTTCCTTTGGCGTCTGAACATATAGCACAAACCATTCTCCAGAGTAGTAGCCGGCCATCCTAGCAGTCTTTCGGATAATATTCTTTGCTTTTTTGGCGTCACTTCCAATACAGGCCATAAACCGCTCATGTCGCAGTGCTACGTTTTTATCTACTTCCGTATCTACCTTCCTCACTACATGACCGGCCACTTCCTTCAGGGCCAGCTCTCTAAGCTGAAGAATATGCTCACTTTTAAAAAAGTTATCCAGGGCGGCCCTGACTTTCTCCTCCGGATAGATCTTCCCCTCTTTCAGCCGGGTAATCAGGTCCGAAGCTGTCAAATCAATGTTGACAATCTCATCGGCCATGGCCACAATTTTGTCAGGGATTCTTTCTCGCACCTCCACGCCTGTGATGCGACGTACTTCCTCGTTGAGACTTTCGATATGCTGGATATTCACAGCGCTGATCACGTTGATGCCGGATTCGAGAATTTCGACCACGTCCTGCCAGCGCTTTTCATTTTTACTGCCCTCAATATTGGAATGCGCCAACTCATCGATCAGCACCACTTCAGGCCTCAAATTGATAACAGCCTGTACATCCAACTCTTCAAGTTCTTTGCCTTTGTAAAAAAGCTGTCTGCGCGGAATAAGAGGCAGACCACTAAGCAGATCATGAGTCTCCGGCCTGCCATGTGTTTCAATATAACCCAGCTTAACATCTATCCCATTTCTTAAAAGCGTATGGGCTTCCTGCAACATCCGGTACGTCTTACCTACGCCGGCGCTCATTCCTATATACAGCTTAAATTTACCCTTTCGGGATTTCTTTATCAGATCCAGGAAGTGTTCTGCGCTTTTTCTTTCTTCCATATCCTTCCAACAAACTTTCAGTCATTTTGCGAGTGTGCCCTCAGCAATTTTTAATAGTGGAATCGGCATTAGGGGAAACCCGCTACTTTTTGGCGGGACGATCCGCTTGAAACAAAGATAAGTCCCCGGCAAACCGGGAACCTATCCGTTTCTGATTAAAACTTAATGGCAATGGCCGTAGCGGCTACCACATTTCCTTTTTTCATCCCGTCCGTTCTGTTTAAAAAAACAGCATTACGACTGCTCATACTCTTTAGCTCAGTCCGCCAGACTACATTTGGCAAAATCCGGTAATCCACATTCAATGAGGTTGCGAAGGTCTGAAACCCGCCAGGAGTTTCAGAAAAAATGACGACACCGGCTTTGTCACTGTAATATTCACCTCTAAGTGCCAGGCTTAACCGCTCACGGGGTGTGTAGCGGGCAATCAGTACGGGAGTATACCAGGTGTTGTAGTTGTTGCTCCCTTTTCCTTTCTGTTGCGCGCCGATATCAAACCCTGCAATCATGGTCAATTGCCCGTTAAATTCAAATTGTCCGTATAAATTATGAAAATAGCGCATCAGCCGCCCTTTGTCCGGCATATCGTTGCCGATAAAAGAACTGCTGTTGAAGGTAACCTTTCCATTGGGACGATAGATAATCTGGTGTCCGAAACCGGGCGTCGAATTACCCTCTACACGTTGAATTCGCTGCCAGCCGTTCAACACAAGCACTGCCATATCCCATTTGTCGTTATCTGTACCGTATGACAATTTGGCCCCTGTTTCAAAATAAGGAGAATTGTCAGCCATCATACTTCTTGTCAATGTAAAACAGTCGGACCCGATCGCACTTTCAAAGCCGATGTGCGAAGGCAGAATACCGGCATCCAGCCAAATGTTCTTCGTTTTAGAAAGCTTTACTCCCACATTGGCTTCAAAAATGTTTTTCAATACCCCTTCTTCTGCCGCATAATTGGCATTCATATAAGAACCCACCCCGATTCCAACATTTGCTCTCACCTGGTCTGTCTTATAGGCAGCTTTGATCAACCCCAGGTTCAGGCTAACCTCATTATTCCGGTTATGACTATATACGAAGCCGGGTCTGGCATTCGCCTTCGGGTTATTGAAGTCCTGCTGATAATATACTTCCGCATATCCACTAAACGACAACGGATTTTTCTCTGCTTCCTGAGCATATACGCTCCCCGCTGCTCCCAGCAAAACTGCCGGGAACATTACTATTCTTTTCATTCTTAAGATATTAAAATTTAATTGTTTACTGAATTAGGCCCTTGAGGATTACCTGTTTATTTCGTCCAAAGCAATGTTTAATTTGAGCACGTTGATTTTTTCAGGACCGAGTATTCCCCATAGGGGTTTTTCTGTGTGCTCGTCGATGAGCTGACTCAATTGCGATTCCCCTATCGCTCTGACTTTGGCAATTCTTTTTACCTGTACTTTTGCGGCTTGTACTGAAAAGTCGGGGTCCAGGCCGCTGCCGCTTGCTGTAACCAGGTCGACCGGAATTTCCGATCTATCTACCTCCGGGTTGTGCGATAAGAAAGTGTCTATCCGAACCTGCACCTCGGCCAGGTATTCTTCATTGGAAGGACCTTTATTACTTCCTCCTGAACCTGAAGCGTTATAATCAACCGCCGAGGGCCTGGACCAGAAATACCTGTCTTCGGTAAAGGCCTGACCAATGTTGGCGTAATACGTCCTTCCATTGTGTTCAATGAGTTCTCCTTTTCCGGAATTAGCGGCAAACTGTGCTATACCCCATACCGCAAGCGGGTAAATGACTGTAAAAAAAAGAAGCATCACGACAGTCAGTTTAATAGCGGGCAAAATATGTTTTTTCATTGTGGTACATTTTTAGTGGAGATCAATCCTACCCGGGAACCGGGCTCTTTGCGGCTTCATTATCTCATTTTTAGTGAACAATCAATAGAAAACCGATATAACCATGTCTATTAGTTTTATACCTGCAAAAGGCACCAACACTCCGCCAAGGCCGAATATCAGCAGGTTCCTGCGAAGCAGCGCACTTGCTCCGATCGGTTTGTAGGCTACACCTTTTAAAGCCAGCGGTATCAGCATAGGAATAATAATGGCATTAAAAATCACGGCCGATAGAATGGCACTTTCAGGACTATGCAGATTCATAATGTTCAAACCCTGCAATGCCGGTATCGCTGTGATGAAAAGAGCGGGTATGATCGCAAAATACTTCGCTACATCATTGGCAATACTGAATGTAGTCAGTGTTCCGCGGGTCATCAGGAGCTGTTTGCCAATTTCGACCACTTCAATCAATTTGGTAGGGTCGTTATCCAGGTCCACCATATTACCGGCTTCTTTTGCTGCCTGTGTACCACTATTCATGGCCACGCCGACATCCGCCTGGGCCAATGCCGGGGCGTCATTGGTTCCGTCCCCCATCATGGCTACCAGACGTCCTTCTGATTGCTCTTTTTTGATGTAGTTCATTTTGTCTTCCGGCTTGGCTTCTGCAATAAAATCATCTACTCCGGCCTTTTCTGCTATAAATTTCGCCGTCAACGGATTATCACCCGTTACCATGACTGTTTTGATCCCCATTTTACGAAGACGTTCAAAACGTTCGCGAATACCAGGTTTAATGATGTCCTGCAGTTCGATTACGCCCAAAGCATTCTCATTCTCTGAGACCACAAGTGGTGTTCCCCCGTTTTTGGAAATCGAATTTGCCCGTTCCTCCACCTCTTTCGGGAATACATTGCCCGCTTTTACAATAAGATTCCTGATTGAATCGGTTGCGCCTTTCCGAATACGGGTATTTTCAAAGTCGACACCAGAGCTACGGGTTTCAGCTGTAAATTTGACAAACTGAGCTTTTCTTATTTCATAGCTCAACGGATTAATTCCCGCTAATTCAATGATAGATTTCCCTTCGGGCGTTTCATCAGCCATTGAGCTCAATACCGCGGCCCTGATCAATCTGTCCGTATCGATGCCGGCAGCCGGATAGAAATGGGTCGCTTTACGATTTCCGATGGTAATCGTTCCCGTTTTATCCAGCAGGAGCACGTCGATGTCTCCGGCAGTTTCGACCGCTCTGCCACTTTTGGTAATTACGTTCGCCCTTAGCGCCCTGTCCATACCGGCTATACCGATAGCCGATAATAATCCTCCGATAGTTGTTGGGATAAGACAGACGAAAAGCGAGATGAAAGACGCGATTGTAATGGGTACATTCGCGTAATCGGCAAATGGCTTTAATGTAACGCAGACAATGATGAATACCAGGGTAAATCCCGCCAGCAAAATAGTTAAAGCTATTTCATTGGGTGTTTTCTGCCGGGAGGCCCCTTCTACCAAAGCAATCATTTTATCTAGAAAGCTTTCTCCGGGTTCTGTGGTTACCTGGACTTCAATCTTGTCCGACAGTACTTTCGTTCCACCAGTTACCGAGCTTTTGTCTCCACCGGCTTCACGGATTACTGGAGCCGATTCACCGGTAATGGCACTTTCGTCAATAGTTGCCAGTCCTTCGATAATCTCGCCGTCGGAAGGGATGATATCGCCGGCCTCACAGATGAAAATATCTCCTTTCCGGAGCTGTGCAGACGAAATTGTATTTCCGTTTTTTAACCTTGCCGGTGTTTCTTCTCTTGTTTTACGTAAACTGTCTGCCTGTGCCTTTCCTCTCGCTTCCGCAATCGCCTCGGCAAAATTGGCAAACAATAAGGTCAGCAGTAAAATAATGAATACTGCGAAGTTATATCCAGGGCTTCCCTGGCCTTGTGCTCCCGTTAGCGTCCATAAGCTGACAATCAGCATAACCAATGTCCCTATCCAAACGGTAAACATAACCGGATTACGAAACATTGTCTTCGGATTAAGTTTCACAAAAGACTGTTTCAATGCGTCCTGAACCATTTCTTTCTGAAACAATGAGGTGTTATTATTCATTTTAGTATCCTTTTACCTGCATACCTGTCCAAAACGTTTTTAACAATTTAAAAAATCGAAGATTTGAGGCTGCCTACCCCCTTTTTATTCGATTTTCCAAATCAAGCCTCCCCATTTATCCATAGCCTATACGCAATTGTCCATTTTCGCGCGTTTTGACTGGCTTGTAAAACGGATTATTGAGCCATTTCATTAATTCGATCTTCACGAATAAGTTCAATCGGATAAAGGTTACAAGATTAGATAGGTGCCAGTCGTACAGAGCCTTCTCTTTGAGGTATTTAAGGAGCAACATCGCGATCATAGCCGTCCAGATTTGGATCAGTACCGCATTTTCCGAAGTGCCCACGAAGGATTTGATCTTCATATGGGACTTAATCTGCTTAAAGAAAACCTCGATCGCCCAGCGTTCTTTGTAGATATCCGCTACGGTTTGTGCATCCCAATGGCGGTTGTTGGTCAAAAACACATACTGCTTCCCAGTTGTGCTGTCCAAATAAACAACTCGCCTGAGTAACGAGCCATATTCCTTCTTGGAAGCGTAGGATGTCAGGTAAATATCCTCATCCTCAAGCACTC
>CAZLTN010000195.1:0-5875 GCA_964562455.1 uncultured Cytophagales bacterium | reverse complement strand
CATGTTCTCTTTTATCCCCCGCTAAAGACAAACCGACAAAGTAAAGAAAAATAAAAAAACTCAGATCCGGACGAATATTCCTGTCCGGATCTGAGTTTTCTATGCCTGGCATTCAGCCGCCTATTTCAGCGTAGCAACAGCCTCCCTGATTCTTTTTACGGCTTCCGTGAGGGCTTCATCCGAAGCAGCAGTTGAAATCCGGATACAATTGGGAGCACCGAAACCTGAACCTGCTACGGTCGAAACATAGGCCGTGTTCAGGAGCCAGAGCGAGAAATCGTCGGAGTCGCGGACAGTGGTTGTGCCGTCCGATTTTCCGTAATAAGCGCTTACGTCAGGGAAGGCGTAGAAGGCGCCGTCAGGCATATTGACCTTAAACCCGGGGATTTCCCGGAGCAGTCCTACCACAAGATCGCGCCGCCTCCTGTAAGCTTCTGTCATGGCTTTGGATGCATCAAGAGGCCCGTTGAAAGCGGCCGTAGCAGCTTTCTGAGCAATGGAATTCGTTCCCGAAGTAACCTGACCCTGCAGCTTTTCCACGCCATCGGCAATCCACTTGTCGGCCGCGATAAAGCCGATACGCCATCCGGTCATGGCAAATCCTTTCGCAACCCCGTTGACCGTCACAACCCTGTTTTTTAATTCCGGGATCGAACCGAGGCTGAAATGGCCTTCATCTGTAAAATTGATATACTCGTAAATCTCGTCGGCTATGACGAAAATTCCTTCATGTTTTGCCAGTACGGCTCCCAGGGCTTCCAGTTCAGAGCGGGAATAGACAGACCCGGTCGGGTTGTTGGGGGAAGCGTACATCACTACTTTGGTACGCGGAGTAATAGCCGCCTCCAGTTGCGCAGGAGTTACCTTGAAGTTGTTTTCGAAAGATCCGTCCAGGATGACGGATTTCCCTTCCGCAAGTTTCACCATCTCCGAATAGCTAACCCAGTACGGCGCGAGGATGATCACTTCGTCGCCCGGGTTGACCAGGACCTGGATAGTGTTGGCAAGTGAATGTTTTGCACCGGTAGAAACCACGATGTTTTCCGGTTTCCAATCGATATTATTATCGCGTAAAAGTTTATCGGCAATGGCTTTCCGGAGATCGGGATAGCCTGCTACGGGAGAGTAGCCATGGAAACCATCATCAATAGCCTTCTTGGCCGCCTCACAAATGTGCTCCGGGGTTTTGAAGTCCGGCTCACCAACACTCAGGCTGATGACCTTGTGTCCCTGGGCTGCGAGCTCACGGGCTTTCTTGGTCATGGCAAGGGTAGAAGACTCCTCGAGGGCATTGATACGTTCGGCCAGGTATTGACCGGCTACGGCACTGGATGACATAAGTATTGAGATATTTAAATTGCCTGGAATAATCACTATGATTAAAATCGTGCAAAGTTAAGGGATTTCTCTTCAGGATGATCGACATTCCCGGCAAAAACATAAGAGAACCGGGTGCCCTCACAGCCACATTCAGTTCGACTCCAGCCCCGTATAAAGCTCCAGAAGACGGGGGTCCCTTTCCTGGCTCCGGATTTCTTTCAACAGCTCCCTGATCCCTGCCTGGTCATCAAACCATCCGAGTAGCTGGTAAGCGCCGTAACGCACGGACAAGGAGGAGTGACCGCGTGCGAGCTTTTCGAGAAATCCGGTCCCCTGTTGCTGTATGGCGTGCTCCGAACGAACGAGATATTTCCCGAAAGCCTGCATGAGGGTGTAGCAACCTGACGGGTTGAGCCGGTTCATCATCTCTCTGAACCAATCAAAGTGTTCCGGGGACGGGTTGTCACCAAAATAATCTCCGACAGCAGCCGCAACGGCCTCGCTTGCAACATTTTTGAAACGGTTTATCACTGCCGGCATGCTTTTCCCCGGACCTGTTTTAGCCAGAATACCGATGGCGGTAGCCACGACCGCGTAGGAGCTGTCTTCCAACGCCTTCCTTACGACGGCGTCATAGCCGGCGATTCCTGTTTTCTGCAGTGACAGCAGGGCTTCTCCGCGGACCTGTGGGCTGGGATCGCCTGTAACGAGCGATATAAGCCCGGCCGCGTCCTTTTTAAGTATCGCGTTGTTTTCTCCGAGCTGGAACAATGCTTCCTGCCTGATTTTCCAGAAAGAGTCTTTTGTAGCCGCTAACAGCGCTTCGCGTATGGCCGGTTCTGTTAAAAATGTTCCCAGTTGCCCGATTGCTTCATACCGTGCAGGGAACCGGTCGGAGTAGCGAAGCTGGTATGTCCATTCCTTCTTAGGTTTCTCATGTTTTACGATTCCCAGTAACTGACACTCACCGTCAAATAATACCAGGTCGGGGGCGCTTTCCAGTATAAAAGAAAATTCCTGGTCAGGTTTGTCGATCACTATGGATTTTCGGAGCTTCCTGCCTTTTACCCAGATATCTATATGCACGGGAAGCCTGTAAACTGTGGTTTTCAAGGTATCCTGAAGTTGTTTTACCCGTAAGACAAGCTTGTTCGGAGCAGGCAGGTAGTGGTGCGATACCTCCAGTTCGGGATGTCCCGGCCTCGAAAACCACTGGTCAAAGAACCAGTTCAGATCCTGCCCGGTAACTTCTTCGAATGCCATGCGCAGATCGGCGAGCTCGGCAGTGCCGAATTGCTTTCTTTTGAGATAAAGCGAGAGAGAGGAAAAGAACGCCTCATCACCCGTATAAGCTCGGAGCATGTGCAGAATCCGACCGCCTTTCGCGTAGGAATGACTGTCGAACATATGGTCCGGATTCTCATAGAAATACCTGATCAAACTTACATTCTTATGCCGTGACTCGGAAAGGTATTCCATCGTTTCCAGGTAGGCCGACCAGTCTGCCGCCTCTTTTCCCCGCCGGTGTTCTTCCCACAGATATTCGGCATAATTGGCAAAAGACTCGTTGAGGGGAAGCTGCCCCCATTCTTCGCAGGTTACCAGGTTTCCGAACCAGTGATGCGCCAGCTCATGTGCAATAATAGCATCGGAATCGCCATCCAGCAGCTCTCTGCCGGTCATCTGGGTCTCTTCCTGCATAATGGTGACCGTGGTGTTTTCCATAGCCCCTGAAACAAAATCTTTTACCACGACCTGCGCATATTTTTCCCAGGGATAAGGAAGTCCGAAGCGCTCGGAAAAAAAAGAGATCATCCCGGGCGTGCGTCCGAATATACCTGAAGCGTAGGGAGCATAGGCCGGGTCAAGGTAGTAGCTCACTTCCATCCCGTTTTCCGCTTTCACAGTGGTTTTAGAAAACTCTCCGACAGCGATTGCAGCCAGGTAAGGAGCGTGGGGTAGTGATTGGCGCCAATGATCGGTCCGTGTGCCGTCCTTGTGATGTATTTGATTGATCAGCAGTCCGTTGGAAATTGTCAGTTGCCTGTCTTCTACTGTCAGGTAAAAATCCTGTGTGAATTTCTCGTTAGGCGCTTCTATGGTAGGAAACCAGGAAGAGCCGCCGGTAGTTTCTCCCTGCGTCCACAACTGCCTCGGCTTATAAGGATCGGAGCCGTCAGGATTTATAAAATAGAGCCCTTTATCTACAGGGGCTCCGCCGAAATCCAGCTTGCCCGCTTCGCCGGGCTTCGCTGTATATCGTATAACCAGGAATGTGGTATCGAGCCTGGTATATGACTTGTCGAGCGCTATCCTGAGCTGAAACCGGTCGTAAGCGTACTTCAAGGGTACCCCTTTGAGATTTTCAAAATCTTCTAAAGATTCCGGCAACCGTTTGGTCAGGTATACTTCCTTTAATTCGAACGCACGGGCGTCCAGTATGACTGAATCGAGCGGGTAGAAATGGGGTTTTAAGGCTAGTACAGCGCGACCTGCTATTTCCTGCTTTTTCCAGTCGAACGAGAGCCTTAGGCTGGTATGCAGTAAATCTGTCGTCCGCGTGGCAGCGGGGCGGTAAAGACCGTCGGGAGAAACAAAACCAGGAACCCGCCTGTCGGCCCTGAGTGTATCCGACGAGTGGTCCCTGAGCGTAGCCGGAGGGATCTGCCAGGCCAGGATTTTTTTACAGGGGAAAAATGTTCCAAGCAGAAATATGAAAAGACAGGCCAGTCTCGGGACGGGGAGACCTGGTGAGTGTGAAAGCCGGACAGGGGATTCAGGACTTAAACGCATAAGGAGTTTGGCGGGCGGCCTTTATTGCCGGCACGAAAGAAACGACGATCGTAATCAGGATGATGACAACGGCGGTCAGCAATATGTCTCCCCACTGCAACTGTACAGGATAAGCATCGACCAGCGCGGTTTTCATTCCCATAGAGACAAGGCCGTACTTTTTTTGCACCCAGCATATAGCAACCCCTGCTGCCAGCCCTACGCCTGCGCCGGTGAACGCAACGATATTGCCTACAGCGATGAAAATCCGGCGGATCAGCGATGGCTGAGCGCCCATCGCAAAAAGAATGGCGGTATCCCCTTTCTTTTCGATTGTGAGCATGCTCAGCGAAAAGAATATATTAATGGCTGCTACAAGGATAATAAGCGATAGAGTAACAGTCACAAAGAGTTTTTCAACTTTGATAGCCCGTAAAAGGTCGGCATTCTGCTCGTCCCGGTTTAAAACAATGAAGCCGGCGCCGAGCAGGGACCTTAGCTGACGGATTACCCCGGATTCGCCGGCTCCGTCCGCGAGGACAATCTCAAGCGCGGATCTTTTGTTTTCCAGTCCCATCAATGACTCGGCGACATCGAGAGGAACAAAAACAAAGTCGTCATAGCGGCTCTCAATAAAAAAAGTTCCGCCCGGTATTACCGCTACCTGGTTGAAAGCATCTGCATTATTGAAATTAAGCGTCTTACGGTCGCTGCGTGGATACCAGAGTTCAAAAGGGATAAACGTATCGCGTAATGATACGGAAAGCGCGTTCCTGATCCCGTCGGAAATCAGTGCAAACCTGGTCCCGTTTGGCCCTGTCAGCTTCAGCGATCCTTCCAGCAGGGTAGTGTCCATCTGTTTCCGGTATTGGAAAGTACTGTCGACTCCTTTCAGCCGCACCAGTACCTGTTGCCCGTCGTACGAGGCCAGCGCATTGTCTTCCAGGGTCTGGGTTACAAACCTGACCCCGTTTGTTTTCCGGATAGCCGTCAACAGTGAATCCGACATTTCGAATTTCCGGCCCTCTGCCGGGGAAATACGGATATCGGGGTCGAAAGATTTGAAAATCTGCCGGTTCAGCTCTTCCATACCGTTGAATACCGACAAAACGACCACCATCGACATAGCGCCTACGCCAATCCCGACCATAGCGATCAAAGCAATAATGCTAATGAAGCTTCTCTTACGGTAAGAAAGAAAATAGCGTAAAGCGACCCTGTACGAAAGATTCATCTTAAGGACGATTCTGCAAGCTAAAGTTTGTAGTCTCCTTCGGTGCCGTCTTCGCCCGGAGGAGGAATTACGAGCCCGGAGAAGATCTTATCCATTTTTTCAGCGTACTCCAGGGTGTCGTCAAGATAAAGATGTAATTCGGGAACGATGCGCAGCTGATGACGTACGCGCAGCCCTAACTTTTGCCTGAGAAACTTGCTGTTTTCTTTGAGTGCCGCCAGTACGCTTTCCTTTTTGCTGTCGGGCAGGATGCTTATATAAGCGCGTGCAATGCTCAGGTCTGGCGATACCTTTACTCCGGTCACCGTGATCAACGCCCCGTTGAGCAGGTGCGCAGCCTCCTTCTGAAATATATCTCCCAGATCCTTCTGAATCTGGCGTCCTACTTTTTGTTGTCTTTTTGATTCCATGTTTTTCTAAATCCCCCGGGTGGCGCTGCGCTTACCCGGGGATATGCACCTGCCGCCCCTGCGGGGCTGCGCGTATTTAGTTATCACATCACCACATCACCACATCACCACATCACCACATCACCACATCACCACATCA
>CAZLTN010000194.1:0-6066 GCA_964562455.1 uncultured Cytophagales bacterium | reverse complement strand
AGATCTTCGACCAAGCCCCGGTCAAAAAGCAAAACCGGCGGAAACGGGGTAGAGGGCTTTGATTGTTGCTAATCGTAAACTGGACAACAGCTATTGTGATAATATTTCCCTTCCACTAAACATCGATAAATGGAACAGGTAACTTTGCTAAAACAACACAGCCTGTCATATTCTGATATTTATGACAAAAAATCAGATGAACCAGCTATTTTAATAAAAAATATTCCGAGAAAGGCAGCAACTGAGCACATTAGCTATTTACTACACCTTTTTAATGTCCGTAAGAAGAATGATTTACAATTTCAATCTCGGCATTTATTTCAATGGATGATGCGACTAGAAGGGCAGGACCAGACGCATTTACTTTCGTTTATTTATAAAAATAAGAACTTAGTTAATGATCAAAATTTTGTTTTTATCAGCAGGCGACCATGCCTAGATCTCTTACAGAGCCTGTTGGTCTTTGCCGATTCAAAAAATGATAGAGAACTAAATAAAAATGATTTTTCTATACTCTTCCGTGTATTACTCCTGCTCAATTCAAAAGAGAATGTTGTTCAAGAAAAATTATTTAACTGGAATGATTCAGATGGCTTTGATGTGTTTGCAGATAGTATCATGACTGTACAGATGAGAAATCTGGAAAACGAGCGATTTAAGAATTATTACTTGCAATTTATAAAAGTATACTACTTCTTTATCTTTTGTGAAAATGATGAAAAGTATGCCAGCTATCTAATCACTTTTTTAAAAAACCTAGGTTTAACTAACTATAAAGCCTATTTGTGGAAACTATTTAAAACATATTTTGATTTACTCAACAGCCCACAACCTACCCCGAAGATAATTTTTGAGGGTGATGAAGTTGAATTGCAATTCTATGAACGAATGGCTATTAACAATCAGATAATGAGCGTAGATGAAGATTATAAGTATATACGAACCTATCCTCTTTATAAAACAAACCCCAATACTTTCATTTTCCTCGATCATCGCTTTTTCGTAGACAAATTCTATTGGGGATGTCTTTTTGATTTCTCGTCACAGGTCGGAATCTCTTTTGCAGAATTAAAGAATAACCTTGGCAATATTTTCTCAGAGCAAGTATTATTTTATAACATCATGGAACAGTGCTTTTTTAACTATGGTGACATAAAATTAAACGGAACAGAGCTTAAATCTAGGCTTTCGAACTCAGAACCAGACTTTTACATAAGGAAAGACAATGAAGTGTTTTTGTTTGAGTTTAAGGATTTTCTGATACCCGCCAATATCAAATATGCAAACGACCCTGAAAGGATCAAAACTGGTATTTTACAGAAATTAGAGTATAACCAAAATGGGCAGAAAAAGGGTATAAGACAGTTACTTAATTGTATCAGGAATATCCAAAATGGGGTCTACACCGATAAAAGGGTTGACATATTTTCTGGTGAAGGAGCGACTATTTATCCTGTTATCGTCCATACAGACATCTGTCTCGAAAGCTATGGGGTTAATTATTTTCTAAATAAGAAAATGCGCCAGATTGCGAGTAATGAATCTGTTGAACTTCAACAGGTTGAAAACCTTATAGTCATACATCTAGACACCCTGATCCAGCTACAAGACCATTTTAAAGATGGAATACTCTTGCTTGCAGATTGTTTCAAGGCTTACTTAAGCTATGTCTCCAGCGGTAATCCTGCTACAGGCACCATGCCGTTCGATGAATTTGTGAAATACCACCTTGTTCAACAACACAATGGGAAATTAGGCCCTCCTAAAGTACTTTATCACATTGTTCAAGATTTTGCAAGCAATACTGATTCTTCGCTACGCTAACTTAGCATTACTCCTCACAATCCAACAGGCTTTCACCAAATTGCTCACGGAATTATACAACCACAACGTATCCTCCTTACACCCACCCTCATCGGGATCGTCCGTGCTGAGCGCGAAAAACAGCACATGCCTCAAACACCTCTCCCACTCCTCAAGGCTTCTTGCCTCGAAGAACTGCCGGATAGCCGAATGAGCGCTCCCTATTGGTGTAGACGCTTCCCGAGCGTCGTCCGGTGATTCCTCGATGGGGAGTTGTTGATAAATCTCATGAGCTAGCCTAATCAAATCGGATAGTTTTTCAATTGCGTATACCACATCCGAAGGACTACCAAGCCTGTAATAGTCTGGGGCCGAATAGGCTTCCAGGATCGTGCGCCACCTTTCCGCAAATTCATGAGGTTTGTAGGAATCAAAGAATTCCTCCAGTTCGGATTGGATACGCTGCTGATCAGAACGGGCAGGGATATCACTTGCCTCGACCGGATTTTCAATCGAGAGTTCTGCCGTTGGCTCGTTCGACCTGTCGAACTTTGCCCTGGTGGCCAGAAACGTCTCCTCTACCAGCACTATCAGTTGATCGGTCTTTTCGACAAGGTCGGCTGCCTGCTCTTCTGAAACCCGGAAACCGGCGTTATACCGGGACTTGACATAGGCCTGCTCCAGCAAGACGAGCATTTCGGAGCCGAACAATTCTTCGCTAAGCTTCGGATTAAGCAGCCTCGTTTGCTCCAGCTTACGGGCGATATGATGGGTCTTGTCCCGGGAGCCGGTCATTGCATAAAGCAGCGCGGTAAGGGACAATTCACTGGCCTGGTGACAGAAAAAGGCGGTCAATTCATTTTCTCCTTTCTCTACATGCCCCTTTGCCATCGCCTGGAAAGATTTTGCCTTGCGGCTGAAGCTCTCAAACACTAGCCACACCCTGTCTGAAAACTTTGTCGGCAATGCCGGAACCGTAAATTCTTGCCCCTCTTTTAGGTAAATCCTCTCAGCGCCTTCAAGAACAACGGTGAAATAAAGCGCTTCGCCTCTGTCAGTCACAGACTTGAAGTAGTGAGTAGTAAAGACGTTGACCGCAACAGACGCTATCGGAGAGATCCGTTCCCGGATCAACTCTTGAAAGTCGGAGATAGACGTTTGCTCCTTGTTCTCGATAAATACAACCAGATCAGAAACGTCCGACGTGACGGCGTCCCTCAATAGGAAAATAGCATCTGCCGGAACAGATTCGACAATTGCCGCTACGAGCCTGTTAGCCTGGTTTTCGTCAGCCCCCTCTACGGCTGATTTCTCTATTTCAGCCTCCCCTTCTTCTGCCTGCTTATCTATTCTAGCCACTGAAGGCCGGTTAGTAAGGTATACTGCCTCGATCATGGCGATCAGGTTTTCAAAAAAGTAGATCTGATCGCCCGGCATAGCCTCTATATGCGGATGATCATACGA
The DNA here is from genome assembly GCA_964562455.1 of uncultured Cytophagales bacterium. Classification (GTDB taxonomy): domain Bacteria; phylum Bacteroidota; class Bacteroidia; order Cytophagales; family Spirosomataceae; genus Ravibacter. The sequence goes on along the minus strand of CAZLTN010000194.1, from coordinate 2,799 downwards.
AATAGAGTTGCTGAGCATCTGCCAAAGGTAAAACCGGCAATCGGTCAATTCCCATGACCGGCAGAACTCGCGTACTAATTCGCCTGGCTCGGCCATTTCCTCGGGCGACATCCAGACGGGATGCTGAAATTCGGGATTACAAGTAGTATGTCTCATGATCGGGATATTTAGTCGATGATGCTATCGAAATTCCTGACTGCCAAACTTCTAATACATCCCTCCTTCGTATATTTTATTCAGAAAGTACCGGATATCTTCGCTCCTACGCCCCTAAAACCTTATATTTGAGTGATTATATAACATCTGTATTATGAGCAAGACCATACACCAAGGACGGAATATTAAGCGATTTCGGGAAATGCTTCAAATCAAGCAAGAGGCGCTCGCGTGGGAGCTCGGCGAGGACTGGAGCCAGAAGCGAGTTTCTCTACTGGAACAAAAGGAGGCGATCGAGCAGGATATTTTGGAAAAGGTGGCTGAGATTCTGAAGATCCCGGCCGAGGCTATTAAGAGCTTTGATGAGGAGAATGCAGTGAACATTATTGCGAGTACATTTCATGACAGTGCCGTCGGAAATACTTTCAAGGACGAGTCACAGGTCAATTTTCATTGCTCTTTCAATCCGCTTGATAAAATGGTAGAATTGTATGAGAGAATGATTAAACAGCAGGCTGAAATGATTGAAAAGCTAGAGCGGTTAGTAGAGAAAAGATAATTCTGATTATAATTTTAGAGGTAATGCTCTAAAATGGAGAATAAGCTGTTGATCGTAATTCAAATACTTATGCCATCCATTTTTGGTTATGAGTCGACACCAAAGGACAACTTCATTACCAATTAAATCGTCTGTTATTGTTACGTTTATTTTTTTTCCGTTGTCAAGGACTTCCAACCCATTTTTAGGTGTCCATTGTAATTCATATGACGATTCTTCAAAAGACGGATCAACGACAATGTTGAAACCAAATTTATCATTGTGAAAAAATGTCTTTTTTTGATTTGTATTTGGATCTAAGATATCTAAACGCTCGCCAACTCTTCCTTCTTTGATTAAATATTCATTGCCGAGAGAATCGGTGGCTTTGATAATTGCAGGTATGTTAAAGTCTTTGTCTTGATTAGTCATAACAAAGTATTCTTTTACACTATCTATAAAATCATTACAATAACAAACACATTGTTCCGCTTCGCGTACTGAAAATGGATTTGTGTGAGATAATTTGTTACGTATAGGGACTAATCTTCCCAAAAATGTACGCACCTCGTTGACACCTTCAGGATACATCTTTGCTAAAAATAATGAAAAATAATCCTTATAAAAATCACTCTTACAAAGAATGTAAATAATATCCTCAAAAAAAAGTGTATCGACGGCTTTAGGAAATCTACCTGGTTCGTTTCTCATCATTTCCACCGTTTTTTCAACAAGTGTCTTTTTAATTAAAAAATTGCCGTCAGATCCAGTCGATAAAAAATAATTTGGCCCCATTTTTTTTGATAAGGTTTCGTGGATTACTAAGCGAGACCATTTTTCGAATGACTCCAAATGCGTCCTACAAATTGATCTCAACTCTTCTTCCGAAAATCGATAATACATGGTTGTCCTTTTAAATTTTATTGTGACCGTTTTGAAGACTTACTATTCGGGTGGGTTTTGGAGCGCAAAATTGTCAGTAAGTAGTACCCTTTGATAGAAGAGCAAAAGCACCAAGATTGGATGTCACCCCGTCTGACAAAAAGCCCGCATTACCTGTTCCTTAATCATTATTGGTTCATAAATTTTTCGAGTGTCTCTATGTTTTTTTTTACCTGGCTCATATCCATGATTTTTGAACCTACTTCAACAGCTTGTCTATAGAAAGGTAGAATAAATTTGGGGAAACTTCGCTGTTTGTATACATTTGTTTCAGCATTCATTTTCTTCAAACGAATATCCCCAAACTTTACAAGTAAGTGAGTAGCTCTATAAATTTCATTGGGATTTTTCCGTTCAAGAATCTTGTCAACTAAATTTTCAAATTCTCTATCACTTCTATTGATATCCTCTTTGTTTTCATATCGTGTAAGTGATTCTTGGATTTCAATTGTCTCAATACTAGCAGAATCAAATCTAATGTTGTATCCAGCCCACATATCATATTGTTCGTCATACCATACTCCTGAGTCGTACCATTTACCATAAAGTTGAACTGAGTTTTTTATTTTGAATCCTTTTAACCCATCCTTTGACCCTAAAATAGTTGCTTTGCATGGATTAGGGAATAAAGCATCAACTTCTTTATCGGTTTGATAAGATGTAAAGCTGTCTAAATATAGCTTCTTAAACGCATCAAAGTAGACAATAACGTTTTCAATCTTTGGATAAAGGAAGTCCGCAACATTAAAACTATATTCTCCAACTCCGTCAATGACGATTGATTCAGAATCGTGAAGATTATATTCTTCCTCACTCAATGAATAAGCGGAATGAAAAAATGTGTTCCTTATTTCTTTAAAATGATTGTGTTGAAAGAACAAAATGATGTTTGGTTTTTCAGCATCGTCTAAAAGTTCCAGTAGATAATCTTGTTTCTCTCCGATCCCTAATAGCCGTTCATACTTTCTCGTTTTCCAAAAAAGGAAAGATGAACCTTTGTAGCCCAATTTTACTTTACACAAGCTTCCAATAATATTATAGAAGTCGCTGTTCTCAAAAAATGTTGAGTAAAGTAGTGTCCCAATTCTTGTCTTCTCTTTATGAGATAGCACACGTGTCCAAGACGTTTTTTATGACTTAAAAAATCAGGGATTTTAATCTTC
>CAZLTN010000193.1:0-6276 GCA_964562455.1 uncultured Cytophagales bacterium | reverse complement strand
TAGTGTGCAGGAAGTTTTCAAAAACGACCGCTTCATTAAGTTTGGACAGGATATGCTTCTTTTCCTCGATGGTATAAGACCTGTTGAGGTTATCCTGCTCTATTTTCTGACGGAGCCATTTTTTTTCCTCGCGATTGCGTATATAGTAGTAATCGAACCCGATTGTGTTGGTATAAACCCTGTCCAGGCCGGCAACGATGTCTCTCAGCGTTGCAGCTTTTCCGAAGAGCTCGATACCTGCCTCGAATACTGTATCAAGATCGGCCTCGGATAACTTAAAATCCGCAAGCGACAACTGGGCACCCCTGTCTTTCCTTTTACGGATTGGGTTGGTGTTTGCCAGCAGGTGGCCTCTTGACCGGTAGCCCCTGATCAGGTGGACAACCTCCATCTCTTTGTTGATCCGGACAGGGTCTGCGGAAAGCGCAGCTGTATCGCCCACGCCGTGGGCTGCTGCAGCGCCGTTGCCGTTGGGAGAAAATTTAAGGGAAAAGTCGAAGCCTTCGAAGAATTTTTGCCAGTCAGTGCTAACCGACTTAGGGTCAGACTTATAAGACTGGTAGAGGCCTTCGATGTAATTAATTTCGGAATTGGCTATAAATGAATAGTTGTCCATTGCAGGAGCACGTATTTTTTATACTTTTTGTGTGAATGCAAATGTAAGCTATGTTGCCTTAAAAAGACACAAAAAACGCGTGTTAATCAGAATATTTGAAAAACATGTTTTTTCAGTAGTAATTAAAAGAAACAGGGTTGGGAATAAATCTGAAAATCAATTCGTGCATACCTGATATCCCGACACCTACGGGAGTATACCTGCTCTCTACGGTTCTGGAATCATAGGCATATCCTACACGGATATTTTTCCCGACCTGAACCTCTGCGGTAACGTGTATCCTGTCTACCTCCCCGGTCCTGAAATAGGCCCCGGCGCCGATCAGTTTTTTGTACCAGAGCTTGGAACCGATATGGATCTCATTTTTGAATGAATTGCTGATAATCACCGTTCCGTTAGGGGCAGCGATGAAGTCTTCATTCAATCTTATTTTGCCGCCGGTGGTAGCATAGAGCGGAAGCTGGTAATCCCAGCTACTGATATGAGTACCGAAGTTCAGTGAGAGCAATTCCGGCTTGGAAAAGCCAAGATAGAAGTTGTTGTTCTGGACATGTACACCCAGGCCGAAGCTGCCAAGCACTTTGCGACCGGAATAACCCTGCCCGTAAACGGGGAGCACGTTGATTCCTCCCTGGACACCCAGTGCAAGCTTCCACCCTGAAGCTGTGCGGTGAATATAGGAAGTGCTGCCATAGAATCCTGTCGTGGAAAAGGGGCTCATCTGGTCGTTCATGGCCATAAAGCCGATCCCCACGCGTCCGCCGGCGACTGTGCCGTCGGCGTAAAGCGTAGGGGTGACAGGGGCCGACGGTATGGAGAACCAGCGCCGGCGCAGTAAAATGTTGAGGTTGAAATGTTCCTGTATACCAGTGTAAGCAGGATTTATTGCAATCGGCGCTTCGATGTACTGATCAAACATTACCTCTTTCTGGGCGATGGCGAGCATCGGGAGGAAAAGAAGAACAGAGCTTAAAATGTACTTCCGAAGGCGCATGGGATAGTCTGTTTCTTCCGGCCGGCGCCAGGGTTACGAATTTTGCGTATCGTTGTCTGTCGTCTGCGCCGCAACAGTCTCATTCAGGTGCTGATTTTCAGCCTGTTCATGAGCATGCTTCGAGATTTCCTCTTCTTCTTTAGACTTCCTGTTTATATAAGCCTGGTAACTTGTTTCTTTTTCATAAGGCCTTTTGCCTATCAGTTGCTCCAGGTCGCTTTGAAACAGGATCTCTTTTTTAAGAAGTTCCTGGGCTATTTTCTCAAGCTCTTCTCTTTTATTGGAGAGGAGCTGCCTGACATGCTGGTAAGCCTGGTCTACCAGGATCCTTACTTCGCTGTCGATCACTTCGGCGGTCGCTTCCGAATACGGCTTTGTGAAAGCGTACTCAGATTGTTTGGAATCATAGTAGGAGATATTCCCGATCTTATCGTTCATACCGTACATCGTAACCATGCTGTAGGCCACCTTCGTAACCCGCTCAAGGTCGCTGAGCGCACCGGTAGAAATTTTTCCGAAAACCACGTCTTCGGCAGCCCGTCCCCCGAGCGTCATACACATCTCGTCAAACAGTTGCTCTGACCTGTAAAGATATTGTTCGCGGGGAAGGTACTGGGCATACCCGAGAGCCGCCACCCCGCGGGGTACGATCGTTACTTTGACCAAAGGATCGGCATGCTCAAGGAACCAGCCGGCAACTGCGTGCCCTGCTTCGTGGTAAGCTACAATCTGCTTCTCTTCCGGGGATATAAGCTTGTTTTTCTTTTCCAGACCACCTATCACACGATCCATCGCATCCTGGAAATCCTGCATGGTAACAGAATCCCTGTTGCGCCGGGCGGCAATAAGGGCGGCTTCGTTACAGACGTTCGCGATTTCTGCCCCGGCAAATCCAGGGGTCTGTACCGCCAGTTTTTGTACGTCTACGTCTTCGTTCAGGCTCAGCGGCTTCAGGTGAACCCTGAAAATGGCTTCCCGGCCGATAACATCAGGTTTGTCGACCGATATCTGGCGGTCAAAACGCCCGGGGCGCAGCAAAGCCGAGTCGAGTACGTCGGGACGGTTGGTGGCGGCCAGGATAATGATACCCGAATCGGTAGCAAACCCGTCCATCTCCACCAGGAGCGAGTTGAGCGTATTTTCCCTTTCGTCGTTAGCACCGGGCATAGCGCCCCGTCCTCTTGAACGCCCTATCGCGTCGATTTCGTCGATAAAAATGATACAGGGCGCTTTTTCCTTCGCCTGCTTGAAAAGATCGCGTACCCTGGCCGCACCCACTCCGACGAACATTTCCACGAAGTCGGAGCCGGATAAAGAAAAGAACGGAACTCCCGCCTCGCCGGCTACGGCCTTGGCCAACAGGGTTTTACCAGTACCCGGAGGCCCGATCAGGAGCGCTCCTTTAGGGATCTTGGCGCCCAGCTTCTTAAATTTATCGGCGCTTTTCAGGTAATCTACGATTTCTTTGATCTCCTCTTTGGCTTCGTCGAGGCCGGCCACATCGCTGAACGTGATTTTGACTTTATTCTCGGCATCAAACAGGGTGGCCCTCGAACGCCCGATGTTGAATATCTGCCCACCCGGGCCTACGCCGCCGGTCATCCGGCTCAGCAGGAAGTACATCACCACGATCATGATGATAAAAATTCCCCAGTTGGCCAGCCAGGTCATCAGGTCGCTCCTTGTATCGATCTTGTATTCTATTTTTTCGCTGTCCGGAGTGTCTTTCTGTATTTCGGCCAGGTCTTTCTTGAAAGTTTCTGCCGATGTGATCTGGAACTGGTAATGCGGGCCCGAACGAGGACCGAGATAGTTGTTGTCCTTGTTCAGATTCTGGTATTTTTCCTGTTTCAGCGCGTCTTCCGTCAGGGTAACTTCCACCATATTGTCGTTGACAATGGTAACCTTGCTGACTTCCTTATCGGCCACCATTTTCTCGAATCTCTTCATGGTGATATCGGTGGAAGTACTTTTATTGAGAAAAGTAATAATCAATATCGCCGCAATAAGCGAGATAATGATCCAGCTTTGATAACCTCTCGGCGCTCCCTTCGGATTTATGGGATTTCTCTTGTTTTCGTTTTCTGACATTATATTCTCAGCGTAATAGATTCAAAACTGATTTGACGGGTGTTTGATGTGTGCGTCGTTCGCGATCAGGCGTGCACTTCTGAGGCTTCTATCCGCACAGCGTCGCCCCAAAGCCCCTCCAGATCATAATAGGCCCGTTTTTCTCTATTAAACACATGCACCACTACATCCAGGTAATCGATCAGTATCCATTCGCGGTTGGTCATGCCTTCAGAGTGGATGCCTTCCGTGCCGGAGATTTTTTTTACTTCATCGATTACTGAGTCTGCTATGGCGTTGATATGTGTATCTGAAGTACCGGTACAGATCACGAAATAATCCGATACCGCGTTTTTGACATTCTGTAGGTCCAGAACTACAACATCAAGGGCTTTTTTTTCGTGCATTCCCTTAATTACTGTCTGGCAGAGATCATAAGAGGAAACTTCTTTATTTTTACGTTGTTTCATTCGCAATTTTATATCCCCGGAAATCGGACGTTTTTAACGGGGAGGTGTTAAAATGTAAAAGTATTAAAATAAACCCCAAAAAAGTGTACAAACCTGTTTCGAAAACAACATTTATAGGGAAAAACATATATTATCTGACATCCTGTCATTCAACAAACGACATTGCGGCAGGTAAAGTTCGTTCCGGCCTCGATGAAAACGGGGATGTCATTATTACCGGTCAGCAGACTGCAGGCCGCGGGATGCACGGGAATTCGTGGGAAGGGGAATCCGGATCGAACTTCATGTTATCCATCATATTGAAGCCCGCAGATCTTGCCGTTTCGGAACAGTTCGGCCTTTCGCAATGCGTCGCGCTGGGAGTTCAGCGTTACGTACATTCGGTCGTGGGGGAGAGGGTGAGTATAAAATGGCCGAACGATATTATGATCGGCAGCAGGAAGGTAGCGGGCATCCTTATCGAAAATACTCTGCGCGGTACTTCGGTTACAAATGCAGTTGTCGGGATCGGCCTCAATATGAACCAGAAAAAGTTTTCAAACCCGAGGGCGACATCTCTTGCTCTCGAAACAGGAGCTTTATATTCATTGGAAAATGAGCTTGAGGCGCTGCTCCTGCATATCGAAGAATGCTATGGTTACCTGGCGACTTTACCAGCAGGAGAACTCGACAGGCTGTATACCGGAAAAATGCTGGGGCTGGGGCAAGTCAGAAGTTTTGTGTTTAATGAAGAATATTTTTCGGGGATAATCACGGGAGTGACCCGTAGCGGCAGGCTGAAAGTAGCCACTACCGACGGAGAGAAGGAGTTTGAGGTAAAGGAAATTGCATGGGTATGGTAAGCAGCTTCCTTTACCTTGAGGCGTATGTCAGCTTTTGCTCTCGGTACGCCTTACATGAATACCCAAAATGAGCATGGCAACCGCTACTATTCCCATCCCGAACGACTCCCGCGCCAGCTCTATGTTCATGTTCCGCATCGTCTGCACTTCGCCGAAAAGGAAGCCTTCGAATTCAGGAGGCCACTGGTAAATGGCGATGGCAAAATAGAGAACGGCCAGGGAGAGGTATATGTAGGAGTTCAGCCGGGTTTTCAGGAAAAGAATCGAAACCAGCGCAGGAACCAGGTAGAGCGTGATCCAGATAACGGGATCGGGGTCGTTGAACTGAACAAATGCGCTCAGCAGGAAGCAGAGGGTGAAAATGATAGCGAGGTAACGCATATTGGTATTTGAAAAAATGGAGTAAAAGTTCGGGTTATTAATTCGCATGCCCCGGAACGGCCTGGCCGCAGTAGGTCGAAAGCGCGGCTGTCGCGTCCCCCCATCCCAGCCTTTCGGCTTCTTTCATCGAAACGCACCCGACTTCTTTTTCACCGTGCATGTACTGTGCCATTCCCAGGCCGTAGTAGGCTTTGGCAAAACGCGGATCGAGCTGCGTGGCGCGCTTGAATGCGGAGATCGCCCTTTCATAATTTTCCTGGCGATAGTGCGCGTTCCCAAGATTGTACCACGCCAGTACGTTGCTGTCCTGCAGCTTGACCGCCTTATTAAAGTCGTTGGTTGCAGCCGGGATGCTGTCGAGAAAGGAGAAAACCTGTCCCCTGTTCAACAGGATGTCGGAAGTATCGGGCGCTATCTCCAGCGCTTTATTATAGTCGCTGAGTGCCTTACCGAATTCATTTCTTGTCGTATAAAGCAAGGCCCTGTTGAAATAAGGGCGGTATGTACCGGGGGCCAGTTCTATGGCCCGGTCGTAGTCGAGCAGGGCATTATCATACTCCCGCAGCTCGAAGTAGATAACCCCTCTGAGGTTAAATGCTTCAGAATTCCGGTCGTCCTTGCTGACGGCTTTGTTGACAAATTCGAGTGCTTCCCGGGTTTTGCCTTCCCTGAGCAACGCTTTTCCTTTTTCGAGATAGGCATCTGACGAACTGGTGCAGGAAAGCACAACCAGGAAGAGAAAATATAAATATTTCATTTATAGGTTGTTGTGATAATCTGCGCTTTGTTGCGCAAAAGAAATGCAAATTTAATCAATACCTGATTGAGTTTTTTCTTAAATTTGCATCGGCAGATCAGAACTACCAGCTCCTACTGAATCCCCCAGGTCCTGACCGAAGCAAG
>CAZLTN010000192.1:0-6301 GCA_964562455.1 uncultured Cytophagales bacterium | reverse complement strand
ATTTTGCACTTTAATTTAATTGAAGACTGGTTCTTACTTATGAAAATTTCAACTTTTGCGGCATTGATCTGGAGATGGTGCTCTATGCTCCTGGCGATAGCCGCTATTGTGTGGACATATTCAGTAAATCCTGAGAATGTCGCACTGAGTTACGATACTTACGGGAATGGCGATTTTTTTCTTACCAAGTCACAGGTATTTTACCTCGCTTCGGCTATTTTCCTGCTGAATAACGTCCTGATCGTCGCGATGAAGAAGCAGATCCATTCTATACCGATTTCGGTGCTGCCTGTCCCGGCGAAGGAAGGCTGGAGGGAGAGCAGGGCCGAGCTTGACGAGTTCCTGGGGAACTGGCTTTATGCAATCGTTGGCGCCGTCAATGTTATATTAGGTATAGGCCTGTTTGCGTTAGCGACCGTCAACAGTCAGCAATTCGTGCAAAGTGTAAGCGATTTTGAGTGGCTTTACTATGTTTCCCTGTTTTTGCTGGTCATGGTGTTTGTCATTATTCCGCTCAGGCTTTTACGGCCTCCTGTACCGGTCTCCTAGTTTTGTTTTATGTACCTGTCTGATTTTCAGTATGATCTGCCGGACGATCACATCGCCCGTTATCCTCTGTCGGACCGGGACCAGTCCAGGCTCCTGGTTTTCGGAGAAGATCATTCAATAGGGCACTCCCGTTTCAGTTTGTTGCCCGGATTTATCCCGCCGGGCAGTATGCTAGTGTTTAACGATACAAAAGTTATACCGGCCCGTGCAATTCTTTCAAAACCCACCGGGGCCCGTATCGAGCTCCTGCTGCTCCACCCGGAGTATCCGACCCGTATCGTAAGCGAGGCCATGCGCGTAACCGAAAGGTGTACCTGGGAATGCATGGTCGGGAATAAAAAGAAATGGAAAATGGGCGATGTGCTGCATACTGAGCTGAGTATCGACGGGAAAACGGTAGATTTAAAAGCAGAGTGGAAAGACAGGGAAAGAAACCTCGTAGAGTTTTCGTGGAGTGGGGGGGATTTCTTTGTCGATGTTATAATTGCGGTAGGGCAGATTCCGCTTCCGCCTTACCTGGGAAGAGAGGCGGAAGAGGCCGACAGCGATAGCTACCAGACGGTTTATGCGAAACAGGATGGCGCCGTAGCTGCTCCCACGGCGGGGCTTCATTTTACGGAAAAAGTCCTCGGGGAGCTGGAAGAACTTAAAATAGAGTCGGCTTTTGTGACCCTGCATGTCGGGGCTGGTACATTCCAGCCAGTCAAAACCGAAAATGTCCGCGAGCACCGGATGCATTCCGAACAGATTGTATTTACGAAAGCACTGGTGAACCGGCTTAGCGCGCATCACGGGAAGCTCGTGGCAGTGGGGACCACCTCCCTTCGTTCGCTGGAGAGCCTTTACTGGTTCGGGGTTAAATGCCTGGCGGGGCAGCCGTCTTTTTTTATCGGGAAAGACGATCCTTACCGTGAGTATGCTAAGGAGTTGCCTTCCCGTGGGGAGTCGCTCAGGGCTGTGGCAGATTACATGCAGGCCCGCTCGCTTGACGTACTGGAGGGAGAGACTGAAATTTTTATTACCCCGGGATATACTTTCAGGATGGTCGAAGGGCTGATTACCAACTTTCATCAGCCCGGATCTACGCTGATTCTTCTGATAGCCGCATTTGTGGGAGAAGGCTGGCGGAAAATCTACGATACGGCCCTGAAAGAAGGATATCGCTTTCTGAGCTATGGCGATTCGTCGCTTCTATGGTGTAACAAAAAAAAGGCGCCGTAAATGATACAGCGCCGTCTGATGGATTCGGGTTGACTACTTCCCTACAACGAGGACTCTTTCTTTTTGGGGAGTTTCCAACTGAACGTTGTGGTTGACGGTATCTTTCCCGTTGGTTACCTGCACAGTGTAGGCTCCGTCGGGAAGCTGGTTAACATCGACTTTTAGCTTTGACAGGCGGTTAGGATGCTTTTGGCTGTCCTGGAATACGACCTGGTTCCTGCTGTCGATAATCTGGACCTTCGTCATTTTCCTGAGGCTGTTTTCTACGTTGATGTTCAGCTTACCGTCTTTTGAAAAGTAAACTCCGGTTTTGATAGACGAGCTATTGACAACCTGTTCGTTTCCGGTAGCGAATGCAGAAGCAGAAGCGAGCAACATAGTGCATACAAGGGTTTTAAATAGATTTTTCATGGCTGTTTTTTTAGAAATGGCTAATAGATTTTTAGATAATGGCTAATAGATTCGATTTATTTGATGGTTCAAAATTAGTGGCTGGGAAATAGCAAAAGAATTAGAATCGGCTGAATGGTGGAAATAGCGGGATGAATGGTTGTTAAGTAAAACCGACGTGTAAAATATCGGTGAATAATCTCCGGTGAATATGAAGTATTACCTGGCCGGACTGACGGCTTTTATTTTATGGGGGTTCAGTAGCCTGGCGGTAAAGCCTTTATCCGGCTATGCTTCGCCTGATATCCTTTTCTACCGGGTTGCGTTTTCTCTTGCGCTGATCCTGGTCATCAATATGTTTTTCCGGAGGGACGTCGTAAGGCGCGATTACAGGAAATATAGATCCATGGATCCGGGAATGCGAAAGCGAGTGCTTTTGCTTACTTTCTTTGGCGGGTTGTTCCTGACTTCCAACTGGTTTTTCTTTATTTTCCTGATCAATCATATCAGCGTAAAGGCTGCTTCCTTTGCTTACCTGGTTTGCCCCATCGTGACGACGTTACTGGCGCGTATCTTTTTAAAAGAGAAGCTGGACCCCTGGCAATGGGCTGCGGTAGCGATGAGTGCATCAGGTTGCTGGCTATTATCGCTGGGGCATTGGGAGGATGTTTTATATAGCCTTATAGTAGCGTTTTCCTATGGTGCGTATCTTGTAAGCCAAAGGGCTAACGGTGGTTTCGACAGCCTGGTCATGCTGAACCTTCATGTCGGTATCTCATTTGTCTTTCTTCTGGCAGCAGGCCTGGTATATCCTTTCAGTATTCCTTCAGAATCTCTTTTCTACCGTCACATGACGGTCCTGGTGATACTCCTTACCGTCATACCGCTGGCGTTGAACCTGTTTGCGCTGAAGGGAGTGAGCTCGTCAGGAATAGGGATGTTATTGTATGTAAATCCGATAGTTAATTTCGCAATGGCGATATTTTATTTTAATGAGGAAGTAAGCACTGTGCAAATAGCTTCTTATGCCATCATCATTATTTCGATTATTGTCTTTAATAAAAAAGCGATCACCGGGAGCCTTCCTGTAGGCCCGTCACAGGCGGGACAGTCCGGTTAAGCGGTAAAATCCCCTGACCTTTTGAAATCCAGTCATTCAGTTTTAAATGCAAGAAGGGTTTTCTATTTTTGCAGTCTCATTTCAAATAGTTCGGAGCAGGGGTGAGAATTATGTTTTCTGGTATAAGGTGAAAAAAGTAAAGCTTGAAATTTTGGGTTTATCGCCCAGCCAGTCGCAACAGGGATCATTTGCCCTGGTTTTGGGAGAAGAAATGGGAAATCGCCGCCTTCCTATTATTATCGGTGTCTTTGAGGCGCAGGCTATTGCGGTACAAATGGAATCTATCGTTCCTAACCGTCCTATGACGCACGACCTGTTCAAGTCTTTTGCCGCTGCATTGAAATATACTGTAAAAGAGATCGTGATTTCCGACCTGAGAGAAGGGATATTTTTTGCCCAGATTGTCTGCGGGGATTCTCTTGGCAGCGTTGAAATCGATGCCCGTCCCTCCGATGCTATCGCGATCGGGCTAAGGTTCGATGCTCCCATTTACGTTACTGAGCGCATTCTCGATGAGGCCGGTATTGTGAATATCCCGCCTGAAGACGATGTGATAAGCGAGGATATCCTGGAAGAGCCGTCGGTAAAGTCCAGTTTCAAAGATCAGCTAAGAGGGCTTTCTACCGAAAAGCTTCAGAAAATGCTCGAAGAAGCGCTTCAGAATGAAGAATACGAAAAGGCTGCCCAGCTCAGGGACGAATTAGGCAGGCGTAATTAAAGGCAAGACAATCCGGAGGACCGGATAAGCTTCAACCGGCTATTTTTGTGACGTACTATATGTCTGCTCCCGGTTTTTACGTTTCTTAAGAGGTTTAGTATGAAAATATGCTATCTGGTCTGGTGAGAAATTATACCTTTTCTATCTTAACGGCTTTTCTTTTCTCTTCTTTTTTGCATTTGCATGGACAGCCCCGGACAGACCTCGAGCTGAACGACCGGATATACTCTGAGACAATAAAAACAGTTTTGCTTTACCCCGGCTCACCCGTGCGCGACGATCCGCGGCGGCTGTTGCGGCAGCCGGTAGTATCTTTAAGCCAGGACGTGCCGCTGGTTCTTGAATTTGATCAGCTTACGACCAGGGGAAGCAGCTTCAGAGCGAAGTTTATTCATTGCAACGCCGACTGGACTAAATCTGTACTTAGCGATGTAGAGTTTACATATGAATTCAACGACTATCCGCTGACAGACTACAGGGCATCGTTCAGTACGAAAGTGCCCTATAATCACTACGTTTTTCAACTGCCGAAAGTAAAGCTGCCGGGGAATTATGTGTTGGTTGTCTATGACGAAAGAGAACGTCAGCCGGTATTGTCGAGACGGTTCATGATATTCGACCCCAGGGTGAGGGTAGGGGGTGGGATCACCGCTTCTTCCGGCATAAGCGAGCAGCGGACCTCCCAGCAGGTAAATTTTACAATCGACTATAAGGGGTACCCGCTGGCTTCTCCCCAAACAGACCTCAGGGTGGTGATACGTAAGAATTTTCGCTGGGATCAGCAGAAATCCGGGTTCAAGCCCAGCTCTGTCAACCCGTTCGACCAGACGCTGGACTTCCAGTTCTTTAAACTTGAAAATAATTTTCCCGGCGGGAATGAATTCCGGTACTTCGATAGCCGGACCCTTGCCGGGCGGGGTTTCGGGATAGGGGCTATAGAAAGGACAGACGAATATACCGAGCTGATCCTGCAGCCCGACAAGCCGAGGTCCGACGGCCCTTACTTTCAGACGGACGATTTTAACGGGCAATATATTGTCGATCACCGGGAATCGGGAAACGGGAGTATTCAGGCGGACTATACGCCTGTAATTTTTACGCTGAAAACCGAGGAAATCCCCGATAGGGAAGTGTTTGTTGACGGAGCGTTCAACCTCTGGCAACTGAACGACATCAATGCAATGGTATACGATCCTGATCAACAGGCCTATCATGCCATGATTATGATCAAGCAGGGTGTGGTGAATTACGCGTACGTAGTGACAGGTCCGGACGGCGGAAATAGGGACGAAATATTGCTGGAAGGTAATTATTCAGGTACTGAAAATGATTATGATATCCTCATTTATCACCGGCCTCCGGCAGGCAGGTCCGATTTGCTGATCGGGTACCAGGCTTTTGAATGGAACAGAAGATAAATATGATACCTCTTATGAAGTGGAAATATAGTGTAGTCTGTATTTTGTTGGGTGTAGTCGTCATTTCCGGCTGTGACAGCGGAGACAAAGACCCTGTAAATGATTATGATTATTTTCCTTTGAGGCTTGGCCATTCCCTTGTCTACCGGCTTACCGAGACCCGGTATTCTGCAGGAAACCCGGAACCTGTTATCTCTACATGGCTTGAAAAAGATGAGGCAATACGGCGTACAGAGTCGCTGGACGGCTTTCCGGTTTTTACTTTTGCGCGTTCCCGCAGAAACAATCCGGCAGACGCCTGGCAAAAGGTAAAAGAATATACGGTTACCCAATACCCAGACAAATACCTCCGGTCGATCGACAATGTTACGACTGCTCCCATGGTATTTCCTGTTCGGAGCACTACAAGCTGGAATATTAATGCCTACAATTCCCTGTATAGGGAAGATTGCTATTACGATTATATCAATGAGCCACGGACTATCGGAGGGCTGGAGTTCAAGAATACGATACAGGTAACGGGCCGGGACAGCGGGGGCGATACGATTGTTGCCTATAATCTTGGATATAGTCAATATGCGCTGAAAGTCGGACTTATATACGATGAGCAGACGGATTACGAATATTGCCAGGAAGGCAATTGCCTGGGACAGAAGAAAATAGCTTCCGGTATAAGCACTATCCGTGAGTTGATTGATTATGAAGCTTTATAAGTGGTTTTGAGGCAACTGCGCATAGTATACTGTCAGAACGGAGTAGCTTTACTATTAAAAAAGCGTATTTTTTTACCGTATCTTTTGTTAATTAGAAAAATCCAACTAGTTTTACGGGGCTATAGAACTGTCAATGTCAAAATTACGTGTAATTATGAAAATTGTAGACCTG
>CAZLTN010000191.1:0-6719 GCA_964562455.1 uncultured Cytophagales bacterium | reverse complement strand
TAATCTCTTTTGGCCCAAAGATACGAAATCTATATCAATTTAACAATACCGATTTTTCATAGTTGTTATAAAATTGGAGGTCAAAATTTATAGTGATCAATTTTGTTCATTGCCAGACAAAATTGGCCTGGAAAGCTTGCCGGGGGCAATACCCCGAAAGGGGGATTTTTATTTATTGTCTATTCAGGATATGCACACCGCGTTTTAAGATAATCGGCAATTGGCATTGCATAAATCCTGTATTTCCCAGTCCCTTCGCATACGTAATTGCTAAGTATTTGATTAGGCTTCATGCCTGTGTCAAAGGTTCCATCGGGGCTACATGCCCAGGTGCCATCCAGGCGTTGAATGCATACTACTACCTTAATGTTGGAGTTACACGAATTTTTCCATTCTATATCTACACTGTTACTTTTTCCACACCTTGTCCCCTTAACGGCTTTGGTAACGGTTACGCACTTTGTCGCCGAATTCCAATCGCAATTACCGGTTGAGGTCGAGGGGAAATCCAATCGTTGAGCACCACATTGATTGGCCGAAATCGTGATGTTTCCGCTCCAGGTAACTCCCGTATTGCTTTTGGCTGTGTAGGCATAAGTACCTGGAGCCCGGGTAACAGTTAAGTTGGAGCCGCAGCCAGGGGCTGATGTATAGTAGCCGGTAATGGTACCTACAGCCGTACCGCCAACGGTAACATCTATGCTACTCCAACCGTTTGATTGGCTTGTCCAGAAAACAGCTTGCCCGGTCCCTGATCCACTACCTGAGCCGTTACCGGAAAGGATGAGTTCCTTCCTGAAACACTCACCGTTTTCAAATGTAGCGGTTCCGGTCCACTTGGTCCCGTTATCCCCTGTAGCAACGTAGGAATAGACCCCTGCGGGCTTTTCTACATTTACATCGCCTTTACCACAGGTAACTCCGTCTACATCATAATGTGAAATCGTGCCTACATTACTATTGTCGAGCGAAACTTGTATATTACCGACTCCCAGGTCGGATCGTATCCAGAACGTGTATGTGCCTGTTGTGGGCTTTGGCTCCGGATCCGGCGGACAGGCTGTTAAGAAGATTCCGGCCACTATGATCCAAAAGTAGCCTATCAGTTTTTTAAATAGATGTATCATGATTTTCTGATTTAGGGGGTTTAAACATTAGAAATTACTTTATTTAAGACCTGCATTGTCATACAAAGCTGGCCACGAATCCCTGCCGTGAACAATACCACGAAAGGGGGATTTTTAAGTAAAGCGCCATGAAATATCTTTGATAGCGTAAATCTTACTTGGATGACAAAGGGCCTGATTTTCGTTTGCCTTTGGTTTGCTGCGCTTGCGGTCCGGTCGCAGACTGTTGAGCCTATACGGATTATGAATGAGTGGGACTGGGCGCTGCCTGATCATCTCCTGTTGTTTAAGACTACTTCGCGGCTTACACCGGCGCAGGCTTTCGAAGCCGCCCGGACGGGGCCCGCGACTGTCCTTACCGAACGTCACCTTAATCTTGGCCTCGAACCCGACTACGTGTGGCTATACTTCAGGATACAGAATGAAGGAGCCGCTCAAACAGCCGTTTTTATGCTTGACCGCATTGACATACACCGCTTTCAGTGCTTCCGCCGGCGTAACGGGCAAATAGATACACTGGCGCTTACGGGCGACGCTTTACCTTTTTATAGCCGTCCTATTAAGGTCAATTATTTTGCTGTTCCGATTCCGCTGGCAGCCGGAGAGCAGTCCGAAATCGTGATAATGCTGGATAAGCGGCATGAGTTTGTCTCAGGTAACGTAAGCTTATACTCTTCCGAAAAATTTTTGCAGACCGTTCGGCTTGATTCGGCGGTAATCGCTTTTTTTCTCGGGATGGCGGGGTTTATCTTCCTGTTCAACTTTTTATTGTGGCTGTCTCTTAAAGATTCTGTGCACCTGTTCTTTATGGCGCACCTCACCTCTACCACACTCTATGTACTGAGTAGCCTTGGCTATGGGTTTGAATTTATATGGCCCCGAATGCTTTTCAGCAATTCACTTATGATGACTATGCTGTCGGCCCTTTGGGCCAGTACCAACCTGTTTCTTATGAAACGGTTTCTGGGACTTAATCCATCAACCAGCCGGTATGCCCGGGCTACCACCGGGCTGGCCTGGTATATTTTGTTTATTTCGTTTACAGGGTGTTCCATAGCCCTGTTTCAGCAGCAGGAACTGCCTGTATATGTACTTCAGCTTGGCGAGTTTTTGCTGGTGACCTGGATCATCGCCAATGCAGTCCTGGTAGTGGCTATTTTTATCGAGCAAATCCGTAAGCGGAACAAAGCGGCTTATGTCTACGTAGCAGCGCTCAGTTTCACGATCCTGGGGACGGTTATCTATGCCCTGACCCTTCTGAACCTGTTAAATGCAGGTCATTTTACTATCAACTGGCTGTTGCCGGGTTTTCTGCTGGAGCAAATCATACTGGCCTACGGGTTGACTATACGCTTTAATGGCTTCCGGCAACAGAGCCTCAATCTCCAGTTGACCCTGGCCCGGGAACGGAACCAGATGACTACGCAGGTGATCAGCGCGCAGGAAGCTGAGCGCGGACGCCTGGCAGCCGATCTGCACGATGACCTTGGCGGTACCCTGGCTACACTCCGGCGCAGGCTGGGTGACCTCCGCCAGCGGCTGCTTGACCCGCAGGCTGCCGATGCCCTCAGCCAGCTTGAGCCGCTGGTACAAAAAAGTACGTATGATCTCCGGCGCATCGCGCATAACCTGATGCCGCCCGAATTTGACCGGCTGGGTTTGCAGCATGCCCTCGATCAGCTTGTACAGGACCAGCCGGCACAACCCACCCGTTTTTCGTTTGTAGTGGCAGGCCAGGAACGAAGGCTGCCGCTCGATACCGAGCTGAATCTTTATCGCATTGTGTCAGAACTGGTGCAGAACATTCATAAACATGCCGGAGCCCGGCGTGCTGCGGTGCAATTGCTTTACTACGAAGATCACCTGTCGGTTATAGTTGAAGATGACGGACTGGGAGACCAGGTAACAAAAAACAGCGGAACAGGTATCGGACTTGGGCTGAAAAATTGTAGCTTAAGGGCTGAATACATCGGGGCATCGATGCGCAGGGAAGTAATGGGAGCCGGTACGCTCGTAGTGATCGATGTTCCCTATGCTGCGATACCTTATGGAACCAACTTCCCCAACTCGAATACTACTGGTTGACGACCATCGGTTGTTTAATGATGGCCTGAAAAGCCTGCTGGATACTCAACACGACCTGGTCGTCTGCGGACAGGTGTTCTCGGCGGCTGACGTCATGTCAGCCGTTCATCGCTTAAATCCGCGGTTGGTGCTGTTAGACATTAATCTGCAGGGCGCCAATGGCATTGATATCGGGCGCCAGTTGCTCCAGAATTTCGCGGGCCTGCAGGTGATGCTTCTAACCATGTACAATCAGCCTAAGCTCCTGGACGAGGCCCGGGCGGCCGGCTTGCATGGCTACCTGCTCAAAGACGCTACTACCGGGCAATTGCTGACAGGTATTCGTACTGTACTGAACGGGGGTACCTTCTTTGCGTTGAACGGGCCATTTGTCAATGCCGCCGATGCCCCTTTTGGTGATGATTTTGCCCGGAAACTGAGCCTTACTTTCCGCGAGATCGAAATTATCCGGCTCATTTGTAAAGGATTAAGCAGTGAGCAAATTGCGGATCAATTGAATATCAGTGTGGAAACGATCAAAACCCACCGGAAGAATATCCACTTTAAAATGGGTATCAACAAAGTGGCCGACCTGATCCAGTTTGCAATTAAACAGGGCTTGTAAAGTTAAGACGGCCCTTTGCTCACTACCGGATCACCCTTATCCCGCCGACTCTTCTTTTTTGCTACCTGTAAACGTATTGAAAATAAGCCCGCCGGTAAATGCGCCGTATAATGTGGAAGGAACCGGTTGCGACGTAAGGGGGCAGGCGCCGGTTTCACAGCCGATGTAGGCATAATACAGGTATCCTGCCAAAGCCCCGGCCAGGGTGCCGATAGCGGTGAGAATTACAGTTTTATGAGCCATTTCAGATCTTTTTTTCTTCAAATTTCGGCAGATAGAACCGCTTTTTCAGTGACTATTGTTACAAACAGCTTTTTCCGGCAGATTGTTTCCGTGAGGTATTTTCACCTCGGGGAAAGGGTATTTTGTATTTTTGTGATTATATGATTGAATATTCGGGCTTATTTTAATATCATGATATTTTTATAGTATTGGGGGCAAATTGAAATCTGTACAATAGCGCATGGGCGATGAAAGCAAATTGCTGGCAGATGCTGAACTGGTTCTCAAAATCAGAACGGGGGACAGGCATGCGTTCGCAAGCTTCTACGACCGCTATCATATCTACATTTATCACCTGTCCTTAAAATTTCTTAAATCGTCCGAAATGGCGGAAGAGGCAGTCCAGGACGTGTTCCTTAAGGTTTGGGAACATAGGACAACGCTCGACCCGGAACGTTCGGTAAAAGGATACCTCGTGAGGTGCTGCAGGAACCACCTGGTTAACCTGCTCGCTAAGAAAGGCCCTGAATTCCAATCAATCGACCGAGATGAGTACGAAGAGATTGCCGATTACTACAACCCTATTGATAAGATTATACTGGAGGACTATACTGAACTGGCCGAAAAAGGGATTTTAACCTTACCTCCGCAGCGCCAGAGGGTATTCCGGATGTACCGCTTCGAAAACAGGAGCCTCGAGGAGATCGCCTCCGAGCTCGGGACTACGAAAGGGACCATTAAAGATCACTTGCTGAAAGCCACGCGTCATCTTCGCCTTTATCTGAAAGAATACAGCGGCATCCGCATCAACATGCTGCTGCTCCTGTTTTTAATGGATGTCTGACGATAGGCCCACTCGCTTCTATAGGTAGAGATGGCCACAGATGCTTATAAGCTTCTGCTATGAATAACTATCGGTGTATCTGTGGCATATAAATTAACCCGATAACCCGGCAGGTCCGGATACTATATCATTACCGAAAAGATTTTCTGAAATTTTTTAGTAAACCGGCATGTCCGGCGTTGCGAAAATCTGTATTTAAAATTAAAGGACCTCTAAAAACTCCTCAGGCAAGGCTTGCTGATTTTATAACTCCGGAGTTTACTAATGTAAATGAGGAAGTTATAAAATCGGCATAACGCAGCATCAGGGGTTTTTAGAGGTTCCTTTAGAACCTTAAATTGTCATGAGACAGCATAAAACCAGATACCTGTTGCAGAAATACCTGGAGGGAGAGCTGGCCGGAACTGAGCGAGCTGAACTTTCGGAGCTTCTGAAATCCGCAGAAGGACAAAAAGTGCTTGCCGGGGTAATAGATGAAAATGCACAGGATCTGCTTTTGAAAGAGCTGACGCTGGAGCCTCATATTTCAGGCAGGATGTGGGACAACCTGGAAGAAAAGATGGGAGAGCCCGGCAGGACGGTGACTACCCGTTGGAGGTGGATAGGCTGGGCTGCCTCTGTTTTCCTGCTATGCTGTATCGGGGGTGTGCTGTGGCTGAGCCGTGGCCGGGGTGAGGTATTGGCTTATACAACTGACGCAAGCCAGAAACGGACCGTGATTCTGCCGGACGGCTCGCTGGTGACGCTGAACAGCAATTCGACAATATCGTACCGGGAAAAAGAAAAAGGCAGGGAGGTGGAGCTCTCGGGAGAAGCATATTTTGATGTAAAACGAGATGAATACCGGCCCTTTCTCGTAACCGCAGGCGAAGTGCGCGTGAAGGTGTTGGGAACTTCTTTTAATGTGAAGGCTTACGAGTCGGACGATAACATTTCGACCACTCTTCTGAAAGGAAGTGTGCTGCTTGAGTCGCAGACAGGGAAACGCAGCAGGGTGGAGCTTGAACCCAACCAGCATGTCAGTTTCGTCAGGTCGGGGAACGCCTTTGTGCCCGGCGATATCCGGGATTACTACGAAACGGGGTGGCGGAATGGTAACCTGGTTTTTGAAAACGAGCCGTTAAAGAATA
The DNA here is from genome assembly GCA_964562455.1 of uncultured Cytophagales bacterium. Taxonomy (GTDB): domain Bacteria; phylum Bacteroidota; class Bacteroidia; order Cytophagales; family Spirosomataceae; genus Ravibacter. The sequence continues at coordinate 707 of CAZLTN010000191.1, read as the reverse complement.
TCCTTCCCGAGCTTGAAAAGTGGTACGGAGTACCTTTCGAGATAGATGAAGACCTGCTCGGCTGCCGTTTCAGCATGGCAATCGGTGATGAAGGACTGGATCAGCTCCTGCTTTTTTTTGAACTGTCGGCGGGAACCGCTATGACGCGCCTGCCCGGTGGTGGAGTGCGTTTGAGCGGCCGGCTTTGTAATTGATATACATCCCTAACCCTTAACCTGATATTCCCGGACACGCTTATGAAAAGATAAAAACTGATTTTGCAGCGGGGACAGGGAGTTGTTTCCCGGATAAAAAAAGGATGCCGTCATGGTCTTTGGCGAGATGGGACGGCATCCGGGTCTATCGTTTTGTTTTACAATAAACTTCAGCAAAAGTATGAGAAATACTTTAAACAGCTCATTTGTATGGGCGAACTTATCAATCCATTTGCGGAAAAGTATGTTAATAGCTGTCCTGCTTTTCTTCCAGATCCTGCCGGGCAGAGCCAATGTAGGCGCTGCAGCACCGGGGGAGCCGTTGCCGGCTAAGCATCCCGCTGCGGAGGTAAATATTTTCCAGCAGACAAAGGTAGCTCTTTCTTTCGAAGGCGTTCCGCTGAGGCGTGTCCTCAGGGAGATAGAAAAGCAGAGCTCTCTGAATTTCTTTTTCAGTAACAGCCATATCGACATACACCGCAAAGTTACTTTCAGGCAGAGCGGCCCGCTCGA
>CAZLTN010000190.1:0-6756 GCA_964562455.1 uncultured Cytophagales bacterium | reverse complement strand
CGCCCGATTCCGTATTCCAGGTAAAAGTTTTGCCAAAAAGGTGGACGGAGGCGATCTCCATGAAGTCATGATCTTCAGTTGCCATCCAGTATACCGGTACGAAATTATAACCTGGATAGGTGATTTTAAGCAGCCTGGCCAGGTTGATCGTGGTGATGATCTTATAGATGATATAGAGCGGACCGCCAAAAATATTGAGCTGATGCCCGGTGGTGACCGTAAATGTCTTTTCATCGAGCAGGACCGAAAAATCAGGTGCGTCCGGAAGATCCTTATATTGCTCTGTAAGCACTTCTACGAGCAGCTTTCGCTTTGCAGGCTCAAACTTCTCTTTGCTTTCTATCAGGAATCTGAAGTTTTCAAGCTTTGGATAATATGAATAGAAAGGGCTTAATTCCGGTTTTCCCGCAAGGTAATCGATCAGTAATTTCGGGAACTGCCCCGTTTGCTGCAGCTCAAGGTATTGTTGCATCATAGGTTGTAATCCAGAGGTGCTTCTGTCTGTAGTTAACGTTAAAAGACAAGTACATAATTCCCGAAATATTTCCGGATGGCAGAAAAATGAGTTTTTTCAGTTGTCCGAAATACCTAGTTCCCTGATGATGACTTCGGCATCAAATCCGTTTTCTATAGACGGAAGATACTTTTCGTAAGCTTCTTTCTGGAGCTTTGTTGCGTATGTCCGGTGAAAAAAATAACGCCCGTATTTGATGACATAATTCAGGATAAAAAAACGGTAGGCTTCTTTCATGAACCTGACTTCGTTTGCTGTAAGAGGATATACGGCATGATACTCTTTGAGGAATATCATGAAGCGGGGCTCGCTGAGCGTGTTGATCCCGTAGCTGAAGACCGTCCTGTCGCCGACATCTGAAACTACGCGGCTGAAGAAATAGAAATCCATGATCCGGTTGGAAATACGGAACCAGTCATAATCCCACCGCGAAAAAAGCTGAAGCTCGTCCGAAACAGAAAAATTGCCGATATTCCAGTCGACGAAAACAGGCAGCTTGTCGAATGCTTTTATACCGATCAGGTCGATATTCTTTATAAACCGCTCGCAATGCGTTCTGATCGTATCGATATGGAGACGGTATTCAAATTTTCCTGTCTCCGTCTGCAGAATTCCCAGCAGCTCCTGGATATCCGTACGCACGGTCTTGGAAGATTTGGGAAGCACTTTCCCGGCACGGAAACACGCCTTATGAAAGGTCGCCATTTCTTTACCCATCTTCCTGATCTGCTCTTCGTTAAGCCTTGCCGGGAGCCGGTTGGCACTCCTTATAGGATTATAAAAAACAACCCAGGTATCGATAAAACTGTTTTTATAACGATATGTATAGACCTGGTTATTTTTGACGAGCGATTTGGCCAGTACGTTTTCATAAGGATAGAGCAAATTGGTAGCCAGCGCGTGTATGATCCGGTGGTCTTCCTTAAAATGCTCAAAAACACCAAAATATGATAATTTGGCGATGACCATCTCATCGGAGTCGAGCCGCACCCTGAAAACGTGATTGGTAGAAACCCGTGCACTTATATCTTCAATCGAAACGATTTCCCTGTTTTTATCGTAATGATGCCAGGCCTCTTTTATAACAGCCGGATAGTCGACAATTCGCATATTAAACTCGTAATGAATAAGGGATAAAGGGGTGGGAGGTTCGACCGTTCCGCCTTTTCCGCTTTGAATTAAACGCTTTGTAATGAAAATACGCTATACCCGGGATTAGTTAATTTAGAAAAGAGGTTGGTTTTTAAATAGATAATATAAAAAAAGTTTAATTTTTGGATAGGAGACCGGAGGCGGATCCGGGATGTTTCAGAAAATAAAATACAAAAGCCCGGGTAGGGGTGTAGTTTTGTTTTTATCGTCACTGGGCTGTGTATGAGCAAAATGATATTACATCAGGCGATCGTCTTTTGGAAAACTTTTTTTAACGATACAAATTGAGAATAAAAGTTGTTGCCCCTTAAAATCCAATTGTAGCTGTATTGGCGTCGGCGGTCGGCGATGCAGTTTTTCCGGGGTGTATTTTAAAACACTATTCCAAATACCTTAACTATAAACCGAGATCATGAATAAAAAATCAGTCCAGGAGCTGGCCGTATTGATAGGAACTACGCTCGACCGTTTTATTCACCAGGAGCAAAGTGCGTTTCCCTACGCTACCGGAGAGCTTTCCCACCTTCTGAGGGACATAGCGCTGGCAGGGAAAATAATAAACCGGGAGGTAAACCGGGCCGGGCTTGTCGACCTTTCGGGTGCGATGGGGCACGCCAACGTCCAGGGTGAGAGCCAGCAAAAACTGGATGTAATTGCCAATATCCGGTTTCTCAGGGCATTGCAGCGGGGAGGGGAAGTGTGCGCCATCATTTCGGAAGAAGATGAAGGAATTATTTATACAAACAACGATAACGGTAAGTATGTGGTGGCGATCGACCCCCTGGACGGATCTTCCAATATCGATGTAAATGTTTCGATCGGTACTATCTTTTCGATATATCGTCGCGTTACCCCTATCGGAACGCAGGCCAGCATGTCCGACTTCATGCAGGGCGGGCGGAATCAGGTAGCGGCGGGCTACATACTATACGGCTCTTCGACCATGCTGGTTTATTCGACCGGAAGTGGTGTGAACGCCTTTACCTATGAATATTCGCTGGGAGAATACATCCTGTCGCACAGGAACCTGCGGTGCCCGGAAGACGGCTCGATTTACTCCATCAATGACGGTTATTTCGAAGAATACGAGGATTATATCCGTTCGTATGTGCTGAAATGCAGGGCAAAGGGACTGACCGCCAGGTACATCGGCTCACTGGTGGGAGACTTTCACAGGAACAGCCTCAAAGGCGGCGTTTACCTGTACCCTGCTACAAGAAAAGCACCTTCCGGAAAGCTGAGGCTTCTCTATGAATGCTATCCGCTGGCCTTTCTGGCCGAGCAGCTGGGTGCGGTAGCGACAGACGGGCAAAAGGCTATACTTGATATTATCCCGGAAAATTATCATCAGAGGACACCTTTTATTGTTGGGTCGCCGGCAATGGTTCGGGAAATATTGGAGGGATCTCTTTCCCCGGCCCCCGGATCGCCGGACCGCTCTCTTTAGCGTGTAGGGGGCTACTGATGCCCGACAGGGAAAAATTAACTTGATAACTGAAAATTAAATTATCCCGGCCCTATTCCGGATGATAAAGATATCTTTGTAAAATAGCTGTGAAAGAAAAGATGGGCGATGGCAAGTATCATCCTATCATCACATCAACACATCATCACATCGTTTTACATAAATGATATCAACAGAGAAAGTCCCGGTAACTATAGCCTACGGCGATGGAATAGGTCCTGAAATAATGGCTGCTACATTGAGTATCCTGGAAGCAGCCGGCGCTAAGATAGAGCCTGAAATAATAGAGGTAGGAGAAAAGGTATACCAGAGCGGTGTCCCGGGAGGGATCCGTGAAAGCGCATGGGAGTCGCTGAGAAGAACCAAAGTATTCCTGAAGGCGCCTATAACGACTCCGCAGGGGGGCGGCTACAAAAGCCTTAACGTTACTACCCGCACCGCCCTGGGCCTGTATGCAAATGTACGGCCTAACCAGGCATATGCTCCTTTCGTGCGCACGAGGCACCCGGAACTCGATGTGGTGATCATACGGGAAAATGAGGAAGATCTTTATACCGGCATAGAATATCGACAGACCGACCAGTCCTTTCAGACCCTGAAGCTCGTCACCAGGCCCGGTTGCGAGCGTATTATCCGGTACGCCTTCCAGTATGCCCGCGCTTACGGCAGGAAGAAAGTGACCTGCTTTTCGAAGGACAACATTATGAAGATGACAGACGGGCTTTTTCACAGGATCTTTGACGAGATAGGTGCCGAATACCCCGAAATAGAAAAAGACCACTGGATAATCGATATAGGTTCGGCCCTGCTTGCCGACCAGCCGGAGCGGTTCGACGTAATTGTAACCCTAAACCTATATGGCGACATTATTTCCGACATAGCCGCCCAGGTGGCGGGTTCTGTAGGAATGGGAGGCTCGGCCAATGTGGGAGACCAATGTGCCATGTTCGAGGCGATACACGGCTCCGCACCCGATATTGCGGGAAAGGGTATTGCAAATCCGTCAGGGTTACTGAACGGAGCTATCATGATGCTCGTGCACATAGGGCAGGGAGCGGTGGCGGAAAAAATACATAATGCCTGGCTGAAAACCATCGAAGACGGGATCCATACCGGGGATATCTACAAAGAGGAGCTTAGCAGGAAAAAAGTAGGAACAAAGGAATTCGGGGAAGCAGTAATCGCAAGGCTGGGGCAGAATCCCGTACATTTCCGGCCTGTAAGCTATGCACAGGTCCCTGACCCGATCCGGACAGAAAGGACAGACCGGGTCAGAGAGGTGAAAGAGCTTACAGGCGTGGATATTTTCCTCGATTGGGAGGGAAATGCAAATCACCTCGGGGATTCGCTGGCGGGGCTCGGCGCCGGCGGTATGGAGCTGTCGGCCATCACCAACAGGGGCGCGAAGGTATATCCCGGGTTTTTCCCTGAAACATTTATTACCGACCATTGGCGTTGCAGGTATCTTTCCGGGAAGAGCGGGATCCGGCAGCAGGATGTAATAGAGCTTCAATCTGCTTTAATATCAGCCGGTTACGACGTGATTAAAACAGAAAATCTCTATAAATTTAACGGAGTTCCGGGCTATTCCGCCATCCAGGGAGAGGACTGAAAGCAACGCTTTAAGGAGGATTTGCCACATCCTTTGAAAAACCTTCGTAATTTACAGAGCGGAACGGGAGAATGTACTTTGCGGTTAAAGTTCCGCAGAATTTTGGGCTGATAGCATATTTTCGTTGCTTAGTACGTTTATTAACAGGTGCTTTAAACTTTTTGACATAAAACCGGATCCATCTGTCTGTGTGTGAAAGCCGCTTCCAGTATGCCCGCGCTTACGGCAGGAAGAAAGTGACCTGCTTTTCGAAGGACAACATTATGAAGATGACAGACGGGCTTTTTCACAGGATCTTTGACGAGATAGGTGCCGAATACCCCGAAATAGAAAAAGACCACTGGATAATCGATATAGGTTCGGCCCTGCTTGCCGACCAGCCGGAGCGGTTCGACGTAATTGTAACCCTAAACCTATATGGCGACATTATTTCCGACATAGCCGCCCAGGTGGCGGGTTCTGTAGGAATGGGAGGCTCGGCCAATGTGGGAGACCAATGTGCCATGTTCGAGGCGATACACGGCTCCGCACCCGATATTGCGGGAAAGGGTATTGCAAATCCGTCAGGGTTACTGAACGGAGCTATCATGATGCTCGTGCACATAGGGCAGGGAGCGGTGGCGGAAAAAATACATAATGCCTGGCTGAAAACCATCGAAGACGGGATCCATACCGGGGATATCTACAAAGAGGAGCTTAGCAGGAAAAAAGTAGGAACAAAGGAATTCGGGGAAGCAGTAATCGCAAGGCTGGGGCAGAATCCCGTACATTTCCGGCCTGTAAGCTATGCACAGGTCCCTGACCCGATCCGGACAGAAAGGACAGACCGGGTCAGAGAGGTGAAAGAGCTTACAGGCGTGGATATTTTCCTCGATTGGGAGGGAAATGCAAATCACCTCGGGGATTCGCTGGCGGGGCTCGGCGCCGGCGGTATGGAGCTGTCGGCCATCACCAACAGGGGCGCGAAGGTATATCCCGGGTTTTTCCCTGAAACATTTATTACCGACCATTGGCGTTGCAGGTATCTTTCCGGGAAGAGCGGGATCCGGCAGCAGGATGTAATAGAGCTTCAATCTGCTTTAATATCAGCCGGTTACGACGTGATTAAAACAGAAAATCTCTATAAATTTAACGGAGTTCCGGGCTATTCCGCCATCCAGGGAGAGGACTGAAAGCAACGCTTTAAGGAGGATTTGCCACATCCTTTGAAAAACCTTCGTAATTTACAGAGCGGAACGGGAGAATGTACTTTGCGGTTAAAGTTCCGCAGAATTTTGGGCTGATAGCATATTTTCGTTGCTTAGTACGTTTATTAACAGGTGCTTTAAACTTTTTGACATAAAACCGGATCCATCTGTCTGTGTGTGAAAGCCGGGATACCGGGTTATAAATAGGTATGAAAAGGTATAATTATATACGTTTGTCGCTCTGGGCAGTATTACTGGGCGCAGGGTTATGGTCATGCGATTCAGCAAAAAAGACTTTCAATTCCGGCGTTCGCAAGTTTAAGGATGGGGAGTATGACCTGGCTATTAAAGATTTCAATGCTGCGCTTGAGGCCAGCTATGAGGTAAAGGAAGCAAATAAATTTATTGCCGAATCCTACAGGTTGTCCAACAGGTTCAGAGAGGCGATCCCTTATTTTAAGAAAGTCGTGGAAGAAGATCCGGGCAATGCCGATGCCCGTTTTCAATATGCTTACGCTCTTAAAACTGCCGGCCAGTACAACGAGGCAAAAGAGTATTTCCTTGCCGCCGCCAATCTTACCAATGTGCCCGAAAATATAAAAAACCGGGCATTAAGAGAGGTCGAGATCCTCAGGATCATGGACAGGATAGCGTTGAAGAAGCCTGAATTCGAGGTGGAAAATCTGCCTGTCAATACGCCCGGGGCCGAGTTCGGGCCTGCCGTGGTTGGAAAGGAGCTGGTGTTCTCGTCGTCCAGGAAGCAGAAGACCTATAAGAATAACGGCCAGCAGATGCTGGGTATTTATAAGATCGGTTTCGGAGAAGA
>CAZLTN010000189.1:0-6933 GCA_964562455.1 uncultured Cytophagales bacterium | reverse complement strand
CGCCCCTTTTGGGAAGAAAACTCAGGTCCTCTGAAATTATTGGTTAATTTTGTTTCTTAGCAATAAGGAACACGATTAACCATTTTTTTTGCCCCCTTAAACTCCCCAGGCGTTAATGAAGCTGATCAATGATATTGTAATCTGGTTTATGAAGAAGCGCTTCGAGCGCATTGAGCACTTTAAAAAATACCCGGTCGAAACACAGCAGATTGTACTGGAGGAACTGCTCCAGACCGCTCGTTATACCGAGTGGGGGCAACGGTATAATTACGGGCAGATAAAAAATGCGAAAGAGTTTGCCGAACAGGTCCCTGTCTCTTCTTATGAGGACCTGTTCCCTTTTATAGAAAGAGTGCTCAAAGGTGAACCTAATGTCTTATGGCCTACAATTTCCGATTGGTTTTCCAAATCGTCGGGTACTACCAATGCCAGGAGTAAATTTATACCGGTGTCTGCCGAGTCTCTCGAAGAATGTCACTACAAAGGAGGCAAGGACATGATGACGCTCCTGGTTCAGAACAGGCCGGACACCAGCGTGTTTGACGGGAAAGGGTTGTCGATTGGAGGTACCCTTCATGCCAATCCTTACAACCCGGATACGAAAGCAGGCGACATTTCGGCTATTATCGTCAACAATCTGCCGGCCTGGGCGCAGTATCTCCGGACTCCGACGCTGGAAATAGCGCTCCTCGACGAATGGGAAACCAAAATAGCAAGGATGGTCGAAACATGCAGCGAGGAAAATGTCACCAATATGCTGGGGGTACCTACCTGGGCGATTGTGCTGCTTGACAGGATCATGGAAAAAAAGGGGGCTTCGAATATGATGGAGATATGGCCCGATTTCCAGGTTTTCGTGCATGGCGCAGTAGCGTTTACTCCCTACCGCGACCTGTTTAAAACAAAATATTTTCCTTCTTCTTCAGTCGACTACCTGGAAGTGTATAACGCATCGGAAGGGTACATCGCGGTGCAGGATGACTTATCGAAAGTGGGAGAGATGCTCCTGATGCTCGATTACGGGATTTATTATGAATTTGTGCCTATGAGTGAACTGCATAAAAAGCATCCCCGGACCCTTACGCTCGACGAAGTGGAACTGAACACCAACTATGCCCTGGTGATGTCTACAAATGCGGGATTATGGCGTTACCTTATAGGCGATACAATAAAGTTCACGAGCAAATACCCGTTCCGGATAAAGGTCAGCGGAAGGACGAAACACTTTATCAATGCTTTCGGTGAGGAAGTGATCGTGGAGAATGCCGATATTTCGGTTACTGAAGCCTGCTCCCGCACCGGAGCGAAAATAAAGGAGTTTACCGCGGCGCCTATTTTTATGGATGAAAGCGGGAAAGGCGGGCATGAATGGATCTTCGAGTTTGAAACGCAGCCCGCTGATGCGGAGCTCTTCAATAAAGTGCTGGACGAAAAGCTCCGGGAAGTCAATTCCGACTACGACGCAAAGCGATATAAGGACATGGCGCTTCTACCACCTGTCGTACATCATGTACCCGCCGGGACCTTTTACCGTTGGATGAGCGGGCGGGGACAACTGGGAGGGCAGCATAAAGTACCGCGGCTTAGTAATGACAGAAAGTATGTCGACGGTCTGCTGGAGCTGATGGAGACTTCGAAAATCCCCAGAAAAAATGATAAGCCTTGACAGGTAGTAAATGTTGCAAAGTCCATAAAATACAGGGAGCTAAGCAAATTCTAATATTTCTTTAACGCCATTTTAAGAAACAGTTATTTGATTTGAATAACTGATAGAGCATTCGAGAATTAACGATATACTCTTTTCATTTTTTTGTGGTGTGTATTAAAAACTTGCCCGGTACAGAACGTACCGGGCAAAGTTTTTTTAGGAATGTGGGGAAATGTCAGTGCTTTTTCCGGACCTTGATGATCTTAAGCTTGTCAAGAAGCTTGATGACAGGATATGTCGGATCGAATTCAAACCATTTCTGTCCGAAATTGATGGAATTAGGACGCTTGTGGTGGTTGTTCTGGAATAGCTCTCCCAACATTAGGAAGTCGAATATCAGCGAATTTTTGGACTCATCCTGGTTATCGAAGTTCTGGTATCCGTATTTATGCCCGCTCCAGTTTACTATAGCTCCGTGGATAGGGCCCATCAGGAAGTGGATGGGCAGCAGGAAAAAGAAAGCCCAGTGCATATCCAGGTAGATGTAGGCAAGTATATAGAAAGCCGAATAAAGCAGGCCCCAGCCTATCCTGGAAACCCAGCTATCTCCCAGCTTTTCGATCAGGTTCCATTCAGGATAATTTCTCTCGAACCGGTGTTCGACTTCTCTTTTTCTTGACAATACGGCATTATATATCTCTTTGGTGCTCCACATCATTGTAAAGACATTCTTAGTATGATGTGGTGAATGCGGATCCTTCTCAGTGTCGCTGAATGCATGGTGCATGCGGTGCAGTATCGCGTATGCCCGGGGGCTCAGGTAGGAAGAACCCTGGGAAATATAAGTGAGGAAATAAAAGAATCTCTCCCAGAACTTGTTCATTGTGAACATTTTATGGGCAGAGTAACGATGCAGGAAAAATGTCTGGCAAAACAGGGAAAGGTACCAGTGAACAAGGAAAGCTATTAAAACGACGTACATTATCAGGAAGTATTAAAACGGATTTCAGCTAATTTTGCGAAAATACTTTTTTTTGCGTTATTATGGAAGCGGCGGTCAGAAATTGGTAAGGGAAAAACTGATAAGATTGGCCCCCATCCTGAGAGCTGATTCCCTTACATGCTCGGGATCGTTATGCACCGAAGCGTCTTCCCAGCCGTTGCCCAGGTCGCTTTCATAGGAATAGAAGCAGACAAGCCGGCCCTGCCACATAATCCCGAACCCCTGGGCTATCTTGTTATCGTGCTCATGGATTTTAGGCAAACCGCTCTCAAACCTGAACTTTTGCCTGTAAACCGGGTGATTGAAGGGTAGCTCTACGAAATCAAGCTCAGGAAAAACCTTTTTCATTTCCCTCCTTATGAACGGATCGAGGCCGTAGTTGTCATCTATATGCAGGAAACCGCCCGAAAGCAGGTAATTCCTGAGATTTGCCGCTTCGGCAGGTGTAAAATGCACATTGCCATGGCCGGTCATGTAGACAAAAGGGTACGAAAAAATCTGCGGGCTCCCGACTTCAACAATGTCCTCTTCCTGGCGGATATTGGTACGGAGCTGATTGTTGCAAAACCTGATGAGATTAGGGAGGGCCGTTTTATTGGCATACCAGTCACCTCCGCCGCCGTATTTAAGCTTTGCTATTCTTACAGACGGTACCTGGCCTTGTACCGGCAGCGCGGAAAAGGCCAGGTAAAATATTGCCGGAATAAGTAACCAGGCACTGCGCATGGCTGTATGCTATCAGGTTTTAAGCCGTTTTAGACCCGGACAGGGAGCTTTTAACGAATTGCCATACCATAGGCAACACAGAGATAAATATAATCAGCAGGATCACTTTTTCAAAATTGTTCCTGACGATGTCAATATTGCCCAGGAAGTAGCCGGCGAGGGTAAGCCCGATTACCCAAATCAGCCCCCCGATCACGTTGTAGCTTAAAAATACCTTGTAATTCATATGTCCGACACCACCTACGAAAGGAGCCAGCGTTCTTACGATCGGTACAAAGCGGGCTATAACGATAGTAGCAGGACCATATTTTTCGTAAAAACCGTGAGTCTTTTCTATGTGTTCGGGTTTTACGAAATTTTTTCCGAAAATCTTGATTTTCAGCGCTTTTTCTCCGAAGTATTTGCCTATGAAATAATTGGTCGTATCGCCAAGGATGGCGGCTATGATGAGCAGCGCTATGACCAGCCATACGTTAAGCGATTCGGGGTATTGAGCTGCAAGCATACCGGCTGCGAAAAGGAGCGAGTCACCCGGAAGAAAAGGCATGAACACCACGCCTGTTTCAATGAAAATAATCAGGAAAAGAATAACGTAGGTGAGTGTTCCGTAATCAGATATAATGGCGGCCAAATGCTGATCCAGATGTAGGAAGAAATCTAGGACCTGGCTGATAATTTCCATTCAATTTTAGTTTTTTGGTTGAGAAAATGAGAGAAAGTATCGCCTCTTAATCCCAGACGAATAGTTTCAAGGGGGATCACTTCCTCGGGGGCAATGTTGCCCAGGTTAACGTTGGAGCCGCATAATTTGACGAACCAGGCTTGCTGCGCCTTTTGGGGGGCTTCCCAGATGATTTTATCCGGGGGAATGGAGGTCAGGATTTCATCGATAAGGCCCTGGCGGACTTCACCTGAAGCCCTGAACAGCCCTACGTTCCCTGATTCCCGCGCTTCCCCGATCACTTTCCAGGCACCGGCCTGCAATTCCGCATTCATCAGCTTGATCCACTGGTACGGAGGTATGATCTTTTCCTCGTCTTTAGAACCTACCTCCGATAAGACAACGAAGTCTTTTGAAAGTTCCTGTATAAAATGACATTTCAAATCATGCTCCAGTTCTATAGAACCGTCTGATACTTCGGCATGGAAGATCTTGTATTCATCGAGGATACGACGGTAGTCGTCAAACTGGTCGCGGACCAGGAACGCCTCGAATAAAGTTCCGCCGAAATAAACAGGTATTCCCGCCTGGTGATAGGCATTTATTTTCTCTTTTAAGTTGGGCGTAACGTAAGAAGTAGCCCAGCCCAGCTTAACAATATCAATGTAATTTTCAGCGACGGAAAGGCAATCTTCAACCTGCCGGAGGCTTAAGCCCTTGTCCATCATCATCGTCAAACCACTTTCCCGAGGCTTGGGGGTTCTATCAGGGATTTGCAATAAGTGATAATTCATCCTGTATACCTTAGGGCGTTTTATGTGACCAAAGTTAGTGTTTCCTTGGTACCATACCAAAAAAATGCATAAATAGGAGTGAAGTAAAAGCAATTTTCGCAGATAATTCCTATTTTGGAATTCCTAACAGGACATTGTACAAGCGCAAAAAATGGAAAAAGACAGTCGGATGCAGCAGGCCGGAACAAATTCACGGATCGAATATTTCAGAGAGCACATGGAAGAAGCTCTCGGGCGGGTGCCGTCGGGCGCTACCCGGTGGCTGGGTGGAAAACTTAAGGAGGTAAGCAGGGGAAGGCTGGTGGCCGAATTTACGGTAAGGGAAGATATGGTAAACCCGATGAAGACGCTGCATGGCGGGGCTGCAGCTATGATAATGGACGATATGCTCGGGATTATGGTATACCTGCTGGGTAATCCGTACGCACATACTTCCGTAAACCTGAATTGTGATTTTCTGAGTGCCGCCCGGATCGGGACCAGGCTTATCGCTACCGCTAAGATTGTCAGAGAAGGCAGGAATATCGTGCATTGCGAATGTGAAATCAGGGATTCTGACGAAAAGCTTATTGCAAAATCCGCTTCCAATCTTATTTTGACGACGTTCCCGCTTAAGGAAGACAGGGAGGAATTATGAGTTAAGAATTATGAATTGAGGTCAGCTACAGAAGCAGTCCGGAAGGCGCCCCCGAGCAAAGCCGAAAGGAGCCCCCTGAGCGGAGTCGAGGTAGCTGAACGGAGTCGAGGTAGCTGAGCGGAGTCGAGGTAGCTGAGCGGAGTCGAAGCTAGCGGAGCCGAAGGGGATTTATTTAGAACCCCAAAAGCGTTTGCCAAAGTTGTGTGGTATATTTGAAGTGAAGTTTTGATTGTTATTTATGGAGTTAATCGACTGGCAGCAATTCGAGAAGGTGGAGCTGAGGGTAGGGACTATCACGGAAGTGTCTGTATCGGAGGGGGCGAGGAAGCCTGCCTACAGGCTCCTGATCGATTTTGGCCCTGAGATGGGGATAAAAAAGAGCAGCGCCCAGATTACAAAACATTATACCGTCAACGAGCTTCCGGGGAGACAGGTGGTGGCGGTCGTGAATTTTCCGAGGAAACAGATCGGCTCCTTTATGTCCGAATGCCTTGTTACCGGCTTCGCCGATGAAAACGGCGATATCGTTTTAACTTCGGTAGAAAGGCCGGTCCCGAATGGCAGCAGGCTCTGTTGAAAACGTTCGCGTGTATGACCGTTCCGCCAGGGATGGGAAGAGTATACAGATGTATTTTATAACAGTATTATTTTAAAAGCACTATGAAGAATGTCTTTTTGTTTGCTTCTGTTTGCAGTATAGGAGTTTTGTTGTCCTGTTCTTCAGGACAAGGCCCAAGTGAGGTCCTGACGGAGGCAAACCAGGTCCACCTGGAGGCGGTGGAAATTTATAACGAAACACACGAGCTCCTGGAAAAAATGCAGGAAGAAGCGAAGGCCGGTGCAGACAGCCTGGCGACAGCCCGACTGGATAGTATACATGAGCTGCTGCACAACTGGAAAGACGGCTTGTATGAAGTGCCGGGCTTTGAACATTCGCACGATCACGGCGAGGAAGGACATTCGCATGAGCACAACCATAAAGCAGCTCCTTCGATGACCGATCAGTCGATGCTGGATTACCAGAAGAATGCCAGATCGGCAATCGAAGAGATCAGGAAATCACTGGCGCAATGAATAGTCAGAGGCTACTGGGAAAGCAGCTTAAAAGGTTGTCTTTAGTGTTTCTATTAGGCATAAGCGGGGCTTTTGTTCCCGGGGCAGGGAAGGAGGAAATTGCCATTACCTGGGAAACATTGACGGACATCACCTATACCCGTAAGTTTAACAAGCAGGAAGAGATGTACTTCATGTACCCGACTTTCGGGAATAAAGTTAAGACGCTGGAGGGGAAGACGGTCTCGATCAAGGGTTACATGATCCCTGTCGATGAGACCGGCGAATTTTATGTAATCTCGGCCAAACCTATGGCGCAATGCTTTTTTTGCGGAGGGTCCGGACCTGAATCGCTGATAGAGCTTGAATTCAGGAAAAAGGGGAGAAGATTTAAAACCGACGAGATCAGGA
>CAZLTN010000188.1:0-6971 GCA_964562455.1 uncultured Cytophagales bacterium | reverse complement strand
TGGTCAGCCCTTCGAATGTCGACAATATGTCCTCCTGCTCCACAAACGACATTTCGCAGTCTATCTGCGTAAACTCCGGCTGACGATCGGCGCGCAGGTCTTCATCGCGGAAACATTTCACTATCTGGTAGTACCGGTCGAAGCCTGCCACCATCAAGAGCTGCTTGAACGTTTGCGGCGACTGGGGCAAAGCATAGAATTCTCCCGGGTTCATACGGCTCGGCACCACGAAATCGCGGGCCCCCTCCGGTGTCGATTTGATCAGTACGGGGGTTTCTACCTCTATAAAATTAAGCCCGTCGAGGTATTGCCTTGTAAAACGAGCCACCGAATGCCGGAGCTCCAGGTTTTTCCTGACGGTATCGCGCCTGAGGTCCAGGTAGCGGTACTTCATGCGGAGGTCGTCTCCCCCGTCGGTTTCGTCCTCTATCAGGAACGGAGGCAGCTTGGCCGGGTTCAGCAATTCCAGGTTTTCAAGGCGTATTTCAATATCCCCGGTAGACAGGTTCGGATTTTTAGATACCCGTTCCACTACCTTTCCGAACGCTCGTACAACGCATTCCCGGCCTGTATTTCTTACCTGCTGAATAACTTCTTTCGGAGTTTTGCCGTCTTCCAGCAGTAATTGGGTAATACCGTAACGGTCCCGGAGATCGACCCAGATCATACCGCCTTTGTCGCGGATCCGCTGTATCCATCCGGATAGTACTACTGATTCCCCAAGATTTTCCAGTCTTAATTCTCCACAGGTATGTGAACGTAACATTCGTACTTAAAATATTGTAAAAGTGCAAGAAGAAGATATATGTCCGCAAATGTAACCATTTTCCTGATAATCTTCATCCGGCCGTAAACCGGAAGCTATTCAGCCTGAATCCGGATATAACATTTCTCTGCTAACCTTACTGATATTCATGCTTTTATGATTCGAGTCATAAAAACGATAGAGATGCTTGCCTCAACTTTGAACCGGATTCATTAATACCCCATAATCAATATGAACAAGAAGAACATTTCAGTAATAGGCCTTGCAGCCGGGATTTTTATCCTTGCGGCCTGCGGTGGCGGAAGCGCATCGACGGAATCAACTTCCGATACACCGAAAACCTCGTCTCCTGCAGCCGGAGGGACAGACTCCTATGACCCCAATCGCGGAGAAGGGAAATTCGATGCTTCCAACCTGGAAGCCGGCCCGCTCGACGCCGCAATGGCCGGGAAAGGAAAAGACATATCTGCTACCAAGTGCAATTCCTGCCACAAGATGACGGACGAGAAACTGGTAGGACCTGGCTGGAAAGGTGTTACAGAAAGAAGGTCGCTGCACTGGCTGATGAACTTCATCACAAATCCCGATCCTATGATCGACAAAGATCCGGAGCTGCAGGCCCAGCTTGAACTGTGTCTGGTGCGCATGCCGAATCAGAACCTGACCGATGATGAAGCAAGGAGTGTAGTGGAATACATGCGCCAGAACGACGGGGCTAAGTAAGCCTTTACGCTGTCCGTACGCGCCTCAAAAAAGTTTATAAAATCCAACTTCCAAAATCATGGCAAAAAAACAAATTACTGCCGGTCTGATGCTGCTCGCTCTGGCATCTGTGATTTCATGCAAACCCAAAGGCACCAGTAACGCTGTCAGCGGCGATGCTGCTTCAAAAGTATACGTTGCTCCGGGGAAATACGACGAATTCTACAACTTTGTTTCCGGGGGATTCAGCGGTCAGCTAAGCGTGTACGGATTACCCAGCGGACGTCTTCTGAGGGTAATCCCGGTGTTTTCAGTCGATCCTGAAAAAGGCTGGGGATACAGCGAAGAAACCAAGCCTATGCTCAACACATCCCATGGCTTCGTTCCCTGGGACGACCTGCACCACGTCGAAATGTCGCAGACAAACGGGGAAGCAGACGGCAAATGGGTTTTTGTAAACGGTAACAATACGCCTCGCCTGGCACGGATCGATCTTAAAACCTTCCGTACGGCCGAAATTATCGAGCTGCCTAACAGCGGCGGGAACCACAGCTCTCCGTTCGGTACCGAAAACTCCGAATATATAGTAGCAGGTACGCGATTCAGCGTTCCGGAAGACGGTGCGGGCGGAGATGTATCCATCGGTACTTATAAGGAGAATTTCAAAGGACATATCAGTTTTGTCAGTATAGACAAGGAAAACGGTGAAATGAACATTGCTTTCCAGCTGAAAACACCCGGTGTTAATTTTGACCTGGCGCGGGCAGGAAAAGGCAAATCCCACGGCTGGTTCTTCTTCAGCACCTACAATACCGAGCAGGCCAATACGCTGCTGGAAGTCAACGCCTCCAAAAATGATAAGGACTTTATCATGGCCGTAAACTGGAAAAAAGCCGAAGAATATATCAAAGCCGGAAAAGGCAAAAAGGAATCGGTAAAATACGCGCACAATAAGTACGACGAGCATACCCATACCGGTAAGTCGGAAATCAAAAACGAAGTAACGGTACTGGACGTAGCCGAATTCCCGGATATCGTCTATTTTATTCCCTGCCCGAAATCGCCGCACGGTTGCGACGTCGATCCTACAGGAGAATATATCGTGGGCAGCGGCAAGCTGGCAGCGCTTATCCCTGTTTTCAGCTTCGATAAACTTCAGAAGGCAATTGCCGAGAATAACTTCGAGGGAGAAAAATACAGCGGTATACCGGTGGTCAAATACGAAGCAGCACTATATGGCGAGGTCGAAAAGCCGGGTCTTGGCCCCCTTCATACCGAATTTGACGGGAAAGGAAATGCGTACACCTCGTTTTTTGTATCATCGGAGGTCGTAAAATGGAATATAAAAGACCTTAAAGTCCTGGATCGTCAACCCACCTATTACTCTGTAGGCCACCTGATGGTTCCCGGCGGGAATACAAAGAAACCTAATGCAAAATACCTGGTTGCCTATAACAAAATCACAAAAGACCGTTATCTGCCTACCGGCCCCGAGCTGTCGCAGAGTGCGCAGTTGTACGATATCAGCGGCGATAAAATGGAGCTGATCCTCGATTATCCTACCATCGGTGAGCCTCACTATGCACAGGCTGTCACTGCCGATCTGATCCGTGAAAACCAGCTTAAGATATACGACATCAATGCCAACAAACATCCTCATAAAACAAACGGGGAGGCCGAAGCCAGGGTTGAAAGGAAAGGCAATGAGGTGCACGTTTACATGACATCGATCCGCTCGCACTTTGCACCGGACAATATCGAAGGTATCAAACTCGGCGATGAAGTCTATTTCCACGTAACCAACCTTGAGCAGGACTGGGACGTACCTCATGGATTCGGCATCAAAGGCGCCAACAATGCCGAGCTCCTGATCATGCCCGGCGAAACGCTCACGCTTAAGTGGGTTCCGGACAGAACAGGCATCTTCCCTATGTATTGTACCGACTTCTGCTCTGCGCTGCACCAGGAAATGTCGGGATACGTCCGAGTGTCTCCGAAAGGAAGCAATACTCCACTCAGCTTCAGCCTGGGTGAGAAAGTGGCTGCACAGTAATATTCGTTAAGATTGAAGGCACCTGAAAAAGAAAAACAATTAACCACAGAGGCAGAGAGAGCACTAAAGATATCAACTCCGTGTATCCTCTGTGTCCTTCGTGCCTCTGTGGTTAAAAACACTTTCGGCAGCTTCAATTTACCAAAAAAGAGATGAGCCAAAAAATTTCAAGACTGTCAAGCCTGCTCCTGGTATTGGCTTCCATTTGCCTGGCGATTTCGCTCTACGTCCCTATCTGGCAGATAGACCTGGATGCGCCCCAGTACCCGGAAGGGCTAAAGCTCGAAATATGGGCCCATAAAATCGCCGGAGATGTGGAAATCATTAACGGATTGAACCACTATATCGGCATGAAAACGCTCCATAGCGACGATTTTCCTGAATTTACCATATTGCCGTACCTGATAGGAACGTTTGTGCTGGTTTTTCTTCTGGTGGCGATCTTACGATCCAAAAAGGCGCTTATTGCAGCTCTGGCAGCCTTTATTCTGTTCGGGATTGTAGCTATGGCAGATTTCTGGTACTGGGAATACGATTACGGGCACACACTCGACCCTAACGCAGCGATCAAGGTTCCGGGAATGACTTACCAGCCCCCGCTCATCGGGTTTAAACAACTCCTGAATTTCGGGGCGTTTTCTATTCCTGATACCGGCGGATGGCTCTTTATTACTGCCGGCCTGCTGGTTGTGGCGGCTTTACTAAACGAAACGACGTTCAGAAAAAGGCGTCTCCGCTATGCTATGAAAACGGCAGGACTTTCAGCAATACTTCTCGCCACAACTCTCTTTTCATGCGGTAGTGACGGCCCCCAGGCTCTCAAACTGAACATCGACGGTTGCGATTTTTGCCGGATGACCATTTCAGACGGGAAATTCGGGGCTGAAATCACAACAAAAAAAGGACGGGTGTATACATTCGACGACCTGAGTTGTATGGTCGCCTATCTGCACGAAAACGACGCCGGCAACATCAAAAACTATTATGTATGTGATTTCCCGGAAAACAACCACCTGACGGATGCAACGAAAGCCTGGTATGTAACCCATAAAAATATAAGAAGCCCGATGGGTGGGAATACGGCTGCTTTTTCATCCAGGCAGGCTGCAGAAGCATTTGCCGCAGAATACGGGGCGACCGTCGGTGACTGGAAGAGTGTCAGCGAAGGGGAACATCACCACCAGAATGACCATGGCCACCATCATTAACCCGTCTGGGCGGTCCCTGTTTTTTTCGTTGGCAGCGCTCTTCCTTTTCAGCAGACCTGCCGACAGCAGGACCATCCATGTCGGTTCCACCCATGCCCACTCATCGATTACAGCAGCGCTGGTCGCCTGCGAAGACGGCGATACCGTTATCGTTTCGAAAGGTGTTTATAAAGAAGGCAACCTGGTTATCGACAAGTCGATCTGCCTGCTGGGTGAGGGCATGCCCGTGCTCGACGGCGAAAATAAATACGAGGTACTTTCGGTAAAAAAAAGCGATGTCACCATCAGGGGGCTGCGCATTCAGAATTCGGGCCGGGGATCCATGAACGACCCCGGCGGGATCAAAATTTATGATTCGGCGCGGGTCACCATAGAAGCGAACGAGCTCACAGACAATTTTTTTGGCATCTACATCCAATACGGTACCGACTGTGTTATCAGGAACAACGTAGTAAAAGCTTCACAAAAGCAGGAATACCAGTCAGGCAACGGAATACATTGCTGGAAAAGCACCAATCTGCGGGTTATAGGGAACCGTATCTCCGGGCACCGGGATGGTATTTACTTTGAATTTGTGACGCACTCGGTGATATGGCGAAACATTTCAGAAAATAACCTCAGGTACGGGCTGCATTTCATGTTTTCCAACGACGATTCCTATATCACCAATTATTTCAGGAACAACGGAGCAGGCGTGGCGGTCATGTTCACCAAAAAAGTGGTAATGATGAACAATACTTTCGAGGAAAACTGGGGCGATTCGGCTTACGGCCTGCTTCTGAAAGAAATTTCGGACTGCTTCCTTTCCGGGAATACTTTTACAAAAAATACGACAGGTATTTTTTTCGACGGCTCAAACCGGATTACCATGGAGCGGAACATATTAAAGTCCAACGGTTGGGCCATGCGCCTCCAGGCCAACTGTATGGATAACAAAATCCGACGGAATAACTTTACCGGGAATACCTTCGACGTTGGCACGAACGGGTCCCTGACCCTCAATGAGTTCAGCGAAAACTATTGGGATAAATACGAAGGATACGATCTCGACAAAGACGGGGTAGGCGATGTTCCTTACCATCCACTCAGCCTTTATTCCATTATCGTCGAAAAAAATCCGCCGGCCATGCTGCTTTTCCGGAGCTTTATGATCAACCTGCTTGATAAATCCGAGAAGCTGCTGCCCAGTCTTACGCCCGACAACTTTATAGACAGGCGGCCACTTACCAAACCGATCCGCTTATGATTACGATCCGTCATATTTCCAAAAGCTTCGGGAAGCTGAAAGTGCTGAACAACGTCAGCCTGCAGCTCGATCCGGGAGAGTGTATAGCGCTGATCGGGCCCAACGGCTGCGGTAAAACGACACTGATCAAATCCATCCTTGCTATGGTCCTGCCCGATGAAGGAAGTATTTTCTTTGAAGGCAGGGACATCTGCAATGACAATCTCTACCGCGCCCGGATCGGCTACATGCCCCAAATCGGCCGGTACCCGGAAAATATGACCATAGGCCAGGTTATCGACATGGTGGCAGGCATACGTAACAGCAGTTCAGCCCCTGACATGGAGCTTTACGAAGAATTCGGGATAAGCAGGCTGCTCGACAAACGCATGAGGACCCTCAGCGGGGGAACGACGCAGAAAGTAAGCGCTACGCTGGCTTTTATGTTCAATCCCCGGGTGCTCATCCTGGATGAGCCGACCGCCGGCCTCGATCCGTTGGCAGCCGGTATCCTTAAAGACAAGATTATAAAATCCAGGCAGGAAGGCTGCCTCACCCTGATCACCTCTCATCTTCTGAGTGAGCTGGAAGACCTTATCAGCCAGCTTATTTTCATGCAGGAAGGACGCGTGGTGCTTCATAAAGATGTTGACGAACTTAAAAATATAACCGGTCAGGATACGGTGGCAAAGTCGGTGTTACAGCTTCTGAGATCGGGAGAAGTAGGGGTGGATTGTGAGAGGGAGTGAAGATGCGCGCGACAAGCGACTTTACAATCTGCTCTTCCCCGTCTTCTGACAGTGGAAGCGCGAAAGCCGGTCTCCGACCGGCACGTGAATAAATAATTATTTACCGGTCAGAGACCGGAGCCACACTCCCTTCGTCTGGGCGCCCCCGTCTGGGCGACCCCTTCTGGAGAAGAGGGAGAGCCTGAAATCACGAAACATGACCAGAATTCTCAAATACATAGCGCTCGATATCCTGAAAAACAAAATCGTGATAGCCTACACGATCATG
>CAZLTN010000187.1:0-7023 GCA_964562455.1 uncultured Cytophagales bacterium | reverse complement strand
ATCTACTGATGATGAAACTCAATAATCAGTTATCTATATGTGTTTAACAATACCGCGGTAACAATGGATGAGGTACTTCCTAATAAATCATATTTAAATGTCTTAAGGAATAAATATAAATACTCTTTTGAAAATGGGGTATTCCTATTAAACTTAAAATGCGCAATTGCTTCATTTGAAAGCATCTCCTCAGCCGTAATAGCAACTCGCCCGACAGTCATCTTGAAACTAAGGACCACAGTGTCTTTAGGGATAATAGGTATGTTAAATTTCTTCACAGCATCTATTGTTAAATACTCAGATGTGTTTGAGATGTAGACACCATCATTTCCTAAATCTTTGATGGAAATCCATTTCACGTCCGCTGGGTTATTTGTAAACCAATGGAATTCCTTTCTTGGAGGAGTCCTTCCAATACCAATCTCGACTACTCTTTTAAGTTGAACCACCTCCCACTCCTCCATCGCCTCCTCCACAAACCACTGCCTGAAAAGCGTTTCGGCCATTTTTTCCAGGGTTTGGTTCTGGCGGTGCAGCAGGTCTATTTTATCATCCAGGCTAGAGAGAATGGAGGCGATGTCGGTTTGTTCGGAAAGGGTTGGTAGTAATAATGGAAACCCACCAATTAATTTTGTATTCAAGTTCGGTTGCGCACTACCTGTCTTTCGGGCAACGAGTTCTTCATATGAATTGCTAAGAAAATAATAGATAAAGTTGTAGTCCGCTTTATTTTCATCTATTACCAGATTGCAGCAGGCCTGATTTGTAGTGAGTGGTATCTTATTAATCGCCACCCTTCCAGCTGTATCACCCTGCCCATACATTGCGACTATTATACTATTGATTGGTATCAGCTTTGCGGAAGAGTTTGCCAACCCATTGTAACTTATATAGTTTTCGGTTTTGGTTATTCTGTTAAAATTCACCTCTTTGGTTTTTAGCCAAGCCACGTCTTCACTATCATAATATTCTTTAATACTTGTCAAGGGAGTTCCGCCAGTTAGGATAGTCTTACATGCAAAACTCAAAGTTGTGTTCTTCCACTCACTCATCATCCTTTTCGATTTTTATTTTTCTTATTTCGTTTAACACCATCGTTTCCAGCTAGATAAGCGTTTAATCATTGCCAAAGGCCTTTACATAGCTGCCCAACAGGAAAATCCGGTTCCGACTTTGTCCGGTTATTTCGCTCAGCCATTCATCTTTCACCATCAGGGCTACCAGGTCGTTTGCGGCCTTGTAGGTGAGCCCGGTAGCCTTGGCTGCTTCTTCTATCGTTAGAATAGGATGCTGCAGCAAATGTCTGGTCAACGCCATGCCTGACGTAGTACGCCGGCCATAGTGCTGCTGTATATGCAGCTCCAGTTGTTCTTTGATCTGAATGGCCTGTTGTAATTTGTTTATCGCTTCGGTGGCGGTCTGCTCAATGCCAACTAGAAAATACTTGATCCATTGTACCAGTTCGTTGTGCGTACGTACCCTTGTCAGGTTGTCGTAATACAACGCTTTGTTGCGTTCAAAAAAAGCCGAAAGGTAAAGCAGCGGCTTTTCCAGTATCTTTTTATCCACCAAAAACAGCGTAATCAGCAACCTGCCAATCCGGCCATTTCCGTCCAGAAACGGGTGTATAGTCTCAAACTGATAATGTGCCAAGGCAATACGGATCAGGTCGGGAACTTGCAGATGGTCGTTATGAAGGAAGTTTTCAAGGTCGCCCATGAGCTCGTGCACCAGATCGTGATGTGGTGGAATAAACACAGCGTCTTTTAAGGATGCACCTCCGATCCAATTCTGGCTGGTGCGGTATTCGCCAGGCATTTTAAACTCTCCCCTTACGCTATCAAGTAGTATCTTATGTGTTTGCCGGAGCAAGCGCCCTGAAAGCGGCAGGGTTTGCAACTCCTCAATGGAATGGTTCATTGCCCGAACGTAGTTGTTTACCTCGCGCCAGTCGTTTCGTCTTTCCGGATTAATTTCAATCTCTGGCAGTAAAGCTTCATTTATGTTTGTTTGAGTTCCCTCAATCCGACTGGAAACCACGGCTTCTTTGGTAACGTGCAGTTGGATAAAGAGATCTACATTGGGTACAAATCGAGAAAAGGAATTGAGTTCACCAAGTCGTATGGCCGCTTTCTCCAGCAAAGAATTGATCTCTGGTTGGTTCCATGTCCAATCCTGATTAATTTTCTCAGGGGCAAAGTACTGGTAACCAATCCCTTTCCGCTGATACCCGGCTTTAAATTTTTCTAAGTAGATCATTCGTCAAAACTACAATAAGAATCTCGTTGTTTTACTTTATTGATCAAAAGTAAAACAACGGAAACTGTATTTTACTTTTAGCCAGATAATTTTTTAAAACTTGCCAGTAAACTATGAGATGATAATCTTGGCCAGATTCTGCACAATCACCTCATTTAGCCTGGCTTCTTCTTTGAGTTGCTCCTCCAGTTCGGCTTTCAGAGCGGTAAACCGTTCGGTGAAGTTAAAGTCATCTTCTTCATCAGGCAAACCGACGTATCTGCCGGGCGTGAGTACATAATCCAGTTCGGCAACTCTGCTCACCCGAACGGACGCACAGAAGCCGGGCACATCTTCATATACACCATCCAGGTTACGCCAATTATGATACGTTCCGGCAATCTTGCCAATATCGTTGTCCTCCGGATCCTTCGAGCCATCGGATAACTCCCGCGTTCTTCGATTGATCAGATGCCCCAGATTGCGGGCATCAATAAATAGAATTTCGTTACTGCGGTCTCTGAACTTACCATTGGTGCGGTTGCGACTCATAAACCATAATGCCGCAGGGATTTGTGTATTCAGGAAAAGCTTCGCTGGAAGGTTGACGATACAATCGATTAACCCTGCCTCTATGAGTGCTTTCCGGATTTCTCCCTCTCCGGAAGTTTTGGATGTCAGTGCTCCTTTTGCCAATACAACCCCTGCCTGCCCGCTTGGCGCCAGGTGATAAATAAAATGCTGTAGCCAGCCAAAATTGGCATTCCCTACAGGGGGGACACCATATTGCCAGCGGCCATCTGTACGAAGCAAATCTCCTCCCCAATCACTTACGTTAAAAGGTGGATTGGCTATAATATAATCAGCCCTTAAATCCTTATGCGCATCATTGAGGAAGGAACCTTCACTATTCCATTTCACCTGTGAACTATCTATACCACGGATGGCCAGGTTCATTTTCGCCAGACGCCAGGTGGTTTGGTTACTCTCCTGGCCGTAAATAGAAATATCGTTTACGCGGCCCCGGTGATCCGTAACAAACTTCTCTGATTGGACAAACATCCCACCTGATCCACAGCAAGGGTCAAATACGCGGCCATTATAAGGTTCCAGCATTTCAACCAATAGCTCAACAACGCTGCGCGGCGTATAAAACTGTCCACCTTTCTTTCCTTCGGCCAAGGCGAACTCACCCAAAAAGTATTCAAAAACATGCCCCAGCACATCTGCGCTCCTTGATTTAGCATCACCGAGCGCAATATTTCCGACCAAATCAATCAACTCGCCCAGGCTGGTCGGGTCTAGGTTCTGGCGGGCATATACTTTGGGCAGTACCCCTTTTAAAGATGCATTTTCTTTTTCAATGGCATCCATGGCATCATCTACCACTTTGCCAATTTCCGGCTGCTTAGCCTGCGATTGCAAAAAACTCCAACGCGCGTCCTTGGGTACGAAAAATACATTTTCAGCATTGTACTCGTCTTTGTCTTCCGGATCCGCTCCCTGTTCTTCTTCAGCTTTCAGTTTTGTATACAGCTCCTCAAATGCATCCGAAATGTATTTGAGAAATATCAGACCCAATACAATATGCTTGTATTCAGCGGCATCAATATTTTTACGGAGTTTGTCAGCAGCTTTCCATAACTGTCTTTCTAAGGGTTCTTCCTGAGCCTCTTTCTTTTTGGCCATAATAAGGTTTACACGGTACTAAAATCAGTAAAAAACAACGGATTCAGTCCCTGGAGGACTGAATCCGTTAAATATGGATAAAAAAAGTTACATTCGGAAGAGTTGACGTCTGATTATTTGTCCAGCTTAATATTGGTTTCCTTATGTTTTGCGCTGGTTTATTTTCTTTTCAGACTTTCAATTTGGACCTTTCTTTTTGATATTGTGGATATCGCTCTGGGTACTCTAAGAGTGACTTTCGTTGGGCTTTGATTTTTTACCGATCAGAGTCAGTGTTTTTCAGGGAGAAATCGAAAAATAGCCTAGACATCGCCTAAGCTGGTAGCAGGCGAAAATGAAAATCTAATTTTTATCCAACACTTTCTGCAGTAATTCGACTTTCTCTCTTTCCGATTGGAGCAACCGTTCGTACAGTTTTTTGTTTTCATCTAGCGCTTCAACCCATTTTTCAATCGGGTTGAAGGTGCATTGGAAGTTAAAAGCACTTTGGTCGTAGAAGGTATTGATGTTGTTGACGACAGATTCTTCATCAAAATTTTTTATTGCTTCGGGGCTTACTTTCAGGATTTTCGCTACCTGGTCCAAAATATCCTGTTCGATTACTTCTTTTTGTTCTAGCAGGGAAACCCTCTTCTGGCTCCAGTCCTCTCCCAACTCCCAGGCAAGTGCCTCTTGCTTGATTTGCAGCATTTCCCGAAATCGCTTGATATTTCTTCCTTGATGTATGGTCTTGCTCATAATGCAGATATGATATAAACACTCAAATATAAGATTTTAGCGGCTTGTTTGGGAGTATGGTGTTGTTTTCTGAATAAAACATACCGAGTAGGGATGCAATAGAAACCTGATAGCCGGGAATTTCGGTGCTGTCAACGTCTAAATATCCCGATCATGCGATATACCACTTCTGATCCTAAATTTCAAGATCCCGTTTGGATGTCTCCCGAAGAGAGGAAAGAACCAGAGGAATTTATTTCTGATTTTTGCCGCTCTTGGGGTTTATCAGAATGCCGCTTCTATTTATGGCAGATGCTTTGCAACTCTATTGCTTCCGACTCTCAGCCCATTGGGGCGTCTTCCGGTAGCCAGGTTTATTTTTTCGAAAACATCGTGGCGATGATCGAAGCTGTCTATCTGGTAAACCAAATTTCGGAAACTGCTACCGATAGGTCACCGGGTGAGGAAGAAGAAGTAGTAGTCGAGGAATCCGCTGGTGTGGATTCTGAGGGCTTGCTCGTATACAAGGATGAGGGGAGCAGGCTGAGTAGCTTTTCTGCTCTGGCTGGCAGGGATAGTATTGAGTCTGAGCTGTCCTTATTTTTTGACTCCTACAAGCCCGAGCATTTTGCAGTCCGGTGGCGCGCGATTCTGGAAGCCTATTCCGCTCAGGACTATTATAAACAAGGTAGTCCCTCGGATGTAGTATATGCCATTGAGAAATTAACCGATCTGATTAAAGCAGCCCATGAGATTTATCAGCGGCTTTCCGGGGAAGGCTTTCTGGATGAAGCGCCGGAGGGGATGCCAGTAATAGGAAGTGCTCATTCGACTATCCGGCAGTTCTTCCAGACAAGGGGCCTTGAGGAGTGGAAAAGGTGTTTGCGGCATGTCCTGTTTTTTGCGCTAAGCACGGATGATCCGGATGAGGGAGGGTGTAAGGAGGATACCTTATATTTATATAATTCGGTCTGCGAGTTGGTTGCAGCGTGCTGGATGGTGAGGAAGAATCCTCTTTTGTGAAGTTATTTTTTTACTTTCTTTCAAATCACTCGCACGTTTTAACATTGAAGGCCGGAGAACAAGTCAAGGCTGACGACTGGAAGGAGTCATTCATTTTAGCCTTTACTTGTTTGCAGGCTTCAATAATTTTGTAGCGGGTGTATTTGAAACTCAGGACTTATTCCTCCGTTTTTGTCTCTTTCCGGATACTGACTACGCGATCAATTGGCAAGTCGGTGGCTGTCGCTATCAGCTCATCGGTCAGATCTGGAATCTTGATAAGGTTGCGTACCATTTTCTCGCGGGCTTCTTCGACCCCCTTTTGGTATCCCTTCAGGTATCCTCTCTGGGCGAATAGATCCAAAGTGTTTACCTCCGCTTCTTTTGTTTTGGGTGACAGATTTTGGGTAATCGCTATGAGCTGATCCGCTTCCAGTCCAG
The DNA here is from genome assembly GCA_964562455.1 of uncultured Cytophagales bacterium. GTDB lineage: Bacteria > Bacteroidota > Bacteroidia > Cytophagales > Spirosomataceae > Ravibacter. The sequence goes on along the minus strand of CAZLTN010000187.1, from coordinate 936 downwards.
TACTTTCTAAAATATAACCTATCAAATGGTTTTGAAGATCCTCGTCTTTCTGTGCGGAGGACAGACTCAGAATATTGGGTATCATCTGTTTGAGCTGACTTTTTGAAAAGCTGTATTTAATGGCAAGGAGCGAGGCGGCCAGAAATTTATTATCATTTTCTCTGATTGTGTCATCTGACAGATCTCTCAGGTTATGAAAGATGTATTCCGGGCTTGGAACAAATTCAGAAAGATCGGCATCCATCTCAGAAAATAAGCTTTTCTGAGATGGGTCTTTCCTGCTTTCTTTTCCGTGATAGAGTAACACGGGTATTATCAGGGAAGGGCGAAGCCCATTATTGCTCTGTTTGGCCAGGCCCGAAAATAGATAACTGCCGATCAGGATGGAGGTATGGTTGTCCAGATAGTTTCCGTGGCTGATAAGTAGCGATATTTTCACATCGTCTTTTCGGTCCATCCGTTGGCAGGAATACACGATATCCGAAATGGTTTCGTAAAGCTCTTCTGGTACATACGTGTCCGGAAGCCGCGTCAGAGTAGAAAAATCTAATCTTCCAATGACATGCGTTGGAAAGCAGGTTCGGAAGTAATCTCGGGCTATGGTCGGTTTTCCCATAATAGCCCGGATGAAGGCGGCGTGTTTTGAAGTCGAATTGTTCATGTGACAAATATATTGTTTCTAGTTCGCCCCTAAATCCTTAATTGATAGCTAAATGACCGGATTGCATAACTTTTTTATTCCGCAGAAAATTTGCTGATTTTCCCGGTATTTGAGGCTAGTTCTTTTTATTCTCAGCACCGACGCCCGGATAACTGGTGTAAAGCGGATGCTTTGTTGTTGTATTATGTGGTATGGCTAAGGCGTGTTGTACGGGAAGTTGCCCTCGTGCTATCCCTCATCATATCCCTCTATTGTTTTATAGCCCTGTTCCGGGT
>CAZLTN010000186.1:0-7075 GCA_964562455.1 uncultured Cytophagales bacterium | reverse complement strand
TTTCAACTCTCAACTTTCAACTTTCAACTTTCAACTTTCAACTTTCAACTTTCAACTTTCAACTAATAGCTGACAAAGCCACAAAATATAAAGTTACAAAAAATCCTTTAAATAGATGTTTACGGGGAGAGGCTTCGGCAGGTCACGGACCTGTTCGGGGGTATACCACTGAAGCTCCTCCGGCAGTTCCCGGAGCTCGGGCAGCTCTGCCAGCCAGTAGTGGATCGACAAACGCTGATGGGTAAGAATATGCTTAAGCGGGCCGGCGGTGAGCCTGGGCTTCAGATCTCCCAGGGTTTCGGGCAGGAGGCTGTTCCACTCGTTTATGGCTTCCGCCTCTACGGAGAAAAAGTCGTAAAGCCCCTGCCAGATATCTTTCCCCCTGCGCTCCCTCATCGCGATCCGGCCCTGCGCCATGATGACCAGGTAATGAATCGGGCGCTGTTTTACTTTTGTTTTCTTTGTTTTGACCGGCAGGACGTTCTGAATCTTGTGATGAAAAGCGTAGCAGGAATCGTTTACAGGACATGTATCACATGCCGGCGACACCGGAACGCACTGCAGGGCGCCAAATTCCATGACAGCCTGGTTGAACAGGGCGGCCTGGCCCGCGGGCATAGCAGTAATGGCAGCTTCCTTGAAGATTTTCCTGGAAGCCGGCGAGCTGATGTCTTCATGAATGCCGTAATACCGGGCAAGGACACGAAAGACGTTCCCGTCGACAACCGCGGTCTGTTCGTCGAATGCAAATGATGCGATAGCGGAAGCCGTGTAATCGCCTATTCCTTTCAGCCTGACAAGCTCCTGGTAAGAGCCGGGGAACGTCCCGTTGTACTGGTCGCAAATGATTTTTGCGGTAGCATGCATGTTGCGGGCCCTTGAGTAGTATCCCAATCCCTGCCACAGGTGCAGCACCTCTTTTTCAGATGCCGCGGCCAGGCTCCGGACATCGGGGTACTGTCGTGTGAATTTTTCGTAGTAAGGATACCCCTGGGCTACCCTGGTTTGCTGAAGGATAATTTCCGACAGCCATATTTTGTAGGGGTCGCGGGTTTCTCTCCATGGGAGTTCCCTGTGATATTTTTTATACCACGCAACCAGTTTATGTCCAAAATTATCGATAAGCACCCGTGTTCTTTGAAAAATGCGTCCGCGGAGAGAGGGTTCTCCCTGCAGGCCGGTGAAAAATGTTCAGCGGTTCGTCTTTTTAACTTAGTGAAAAAGATGTAACTTTGTGTTTTCAAAATTTGCGCTTAAAAATAAGTATTCAGTAATAGTTTATCTAAAAAGTTAGTATAAAGTGACTAAAGCAGAAGTAATAGCTCAGATATCGGAGAAAACCGGTGTTGAGAAGGTTGATGTACAGCAGACACTTGAATCATTTTTCACAGTAGTTAAAGACACGCTTGCTGCCGGTGAAAATATTTATGTTCGTGGTTTCGGAAGTTTCATCAACAAGAAGCGTGCCAAGAAGGTAGCCAGGAACATTTCTTTGAGGAGTACAATTATTATCGACGAGCATTTCGTGCCAAGCTTCAAGCCGGCAAAAGTATTTGTCGAGCAGGTCAAGGAAAGCGAAGAATTAAAGGCCCAGTTGTAAGATTAAATGAACAAAGCCACTTTTTTAGTTGTGTTACTTTCCGTCGGTTTGGTGGGGCTGTTGTACAGCCTCCCAAAGGGGGTGGTAAGCAGCCAGTCTAAGGAAGTGCCTGCCGAAGGGGGTGGTGAAAAGAGCGATTCCGTATCAGCTCCTGCGGGAACAGAGGCGGTTACACATGGTTCCAATCCTCTTTTGCCGGAGCAGGCTGCTGAAATTGCGAAGTTGAAGAGTGGCTTGGCCGCAGGTCCCGATGCCGGAGTATTTGCGGCTGTTTCCGATGCTTTTTTCAGGTTTCAGAAATTTGACAGCGCAGCGGTTTATGCCGCTAAAGTAGCTGAATTACAGCCTACAGCTCCAAATTACTTAAAAGCCGGTGACAGGTACTACGAAGCTTATACTTTTGCGGTCGGGAGTGAAAAATCGGCGCCCCTGGGAGTGAAAACCCGTGAGTTCTATCAGAAGGCACTGGAGCTGAATCCCAACTATACTATGGCCAAAGCCAATATGGCGATGACCTACGTGAATACCGATAACCCTATGCAGGGTATTATGATGCTCAGGGAAATCCTGGATGAGGATCCTACAAACGAAATAGCCCTGTTCAATATGGGGGTTCTTTCGATGAGGTCCAACCAGTATGGAAGGGCGGTGCAGCGGTTCAGCCAGATTGTCACCAATAACCCGGGCAATATAAAGGCAAAATTTTATCTGGCATTGAGCCTTTTAGAGACCGGGAAGCAGGAGGAAGCCCGGAAATTGCTGGATGAAGTGAAAGACAAAGAAAAGGACCCGATGATCCAGAAGGCGATAGCCGAGTTGGAAGAAAGACTGTAAGGGCAGGGGGATCCCGGGAAGTCCGAAGAAATTTTAACAGAAACTAAGTTTTAAATAATTATTAAACGTATTTAAATTATGCCTTGCGGTAAGAAAAGAAAACGTCACAAGATTGCTACGCACAAGAGGAAAAAACGCCTTAGAAAAAACAGACATAAGAAGAAATAATTTTCTTCTTATGTTACTTTTACCAGTCATAGGAAGTCCGTCTGCCGCTGTTTTAGCGGGTTAGGCCGGATTTTCGTATTATGCTGGTATTAGCCTGTATATTCTTATACCAACACCATGTACTTGGCTAGCATTGAGTAACGAACTAGTAATCAACTCTACTGAAAAGGGAGAACGTATCGCCCTTTTGCAGAATAAGAGGCTTCTTGAATATCATGTAGAATCATCCAATCAGAGTTTTACTGTCGGGGATATTTACCTGGGCACAGTAAAAAAACTGGTTGCAGGGTTAAATGCTGCTTTCGTAGACGTAGGCTACGAAAAGGATGCTTTTTTGCATTACCTGGATCTGGGCCCCAAAATCAATTCGCTGAATCAATATACCAAAGACGTTATTGCCAAGCGAGCCAGCACCGGTAGCCTTAAAGATGTAAAGATCGAGGCTGATATTGACAAGCAGGGCAAGATCGATAAGGTATTGACAAAAGGCCAGCCTATCCTGGTACAGATTGTCAAGGAGCCCATCTCAACCAAAGGGCCCAGGCTGTCCTGCGATATTTCCATCGCGGGGCGGTATATCGTTTTGGTTCCTTTCGGCGAGTCGGTCAATCTTTCAAAGAAAATTACCGAGCGGCAGGAGCGTCAGCGGCTCCAGCGCCTGATGTCTTCTATCAAACCCGCCAATTTTGGCGTTATTGTACGTACAGTGGCGCAGGGGAGGGATGTGGAAGAGCTTGACAGGGATCTTAAAAACTGCCTCGAGAAGTGGGAGAACGGAATGAAGCTGCTGCGGGAAGCCCGGCCGAGAGAACGTATCATCGGTGAAATGAACCGTACTTCCTCTATTCTGCGCGATATGCTGAACGAATCTTTCGACAGCATTACGATAGACTCAAAAGAGGTATACGAAGATACGAAGTCGTTTATCCGTACGATTGCCCCGGATAAGGAAAACATAGTAAAGCTGTATTCGGGTAAAACCAAAATCTTCGAGCAGTTCGGGCTTGAAAAGCAGATAAAGTCTCTTTTTGGGCGCTCCGTAAGCCTGCCCGGCGGCGGTTATCTCATTATAGAGCATACCGAGGCCCTCCACGTGATTGACGTCAACAGCGGAAATAAATCCAATTCGGAGGAAGACCAGGAAGCTACCGCGCTTAGCGTGAATATCGAGGCGGCCAAGGAAATAGCCCGCCAGCTCAGGCTCCGGGATATGGGTGGCATTATAGTCGTCGACTTCATTGATATGAAGAAGGCCGAAAACAGGAAGACGGTATACGAAATGATGCGCGAAGTGATGAAAACGGAGCGTTCCAAGTATACGATCCTGCCATTGTCCAAATTCGGGCTGATGCAGATCACCCGGCAGCGGGTACGGCCGGAGCTGAATGTAGTAACACGCGAAACCTGTCCTACCTGTAACGGAACCGGCAACATCCAGGCAAGTATCCTGGTAACCGACTCTATCGAAGGCCATCTCGATTATATGCTTACAAAGCAAAACGAAAAGGGGATCAGCATCGTTTTACACCCTTATTTATACGCTTATTTTACCAAAGGGATTCTTTCCAGGCAGGTAAGATGGTTCCTGAAGCATAAGACCTGGGTGACGCTTATCGCCGACAGTTCTATCGGGATTACCGAATTTAAATTTCACAACCGTTTCGGGGAAGAAATGGAGCTTGTAAGCTAGATCAGGCGAAGCCCCAGCGTGATCTGCCACGATTTCAGCTTTTGCTTGACTGTAGTCGTATTGTCTCCGGTATTGATCTGGAAAGAATTCAGATTGGAGATGGTGCCTTCCCGCCTGACATCGATGCTCAGGCCGAAAATGTCAATCCCGGCGCCCAGTTGATAGCCGAAAATAGCTTCCGACATGGCTTGCGGGGCCGTTGTATAATACCTGATGGCCTCGCGGATATTCTGATTGTCACCTATTCTGAAAGAGGCAACCGGCCCTGCATTTACCCTGAACGGGCCACCTTTCAATCCGAACAGCAGCGGTACATCAATGCTGCTGAACTTATAGTCTATCTGTTTTACCACCGGCGTATCGCCATCGTTGCGCCTGATGTCGAAACGTCCTCCTTTAGTGGAGACGAGCACTTCAGGTTGTACATAGAATCCGGAGCCGAATCGCATATAGATCCCGCCCGACCAGCCTGTCTTGCTGTCGAAGCTTTCCTGCAGGTTGTCCCTTACTACATGTCCGTCATAATTCAGATAAGGGTTTCCCTGGGCATCATATCGGGTCGTGAGGAAATTTCCCATCGATAGCTGGGAGAGATTGACACCGCCTTTTATTCCCATCGAGAACTTTTTACCTTGTGCATTTGCCGCATTCACTGCCAAAGCAAGGACAAAAATGAAGGCAATTGTGAAGTTCTTTTTCATTGTATTGCGTTGTTTATAAAGCTTCTTGTTGCGAAGTTGCCTGACGGTGGGAGAGTTCTCCGCATTCCGGCAGCCCTTAGCCGGATGAATAACGCTCTGAGTGACTGTTAATACATAACCGGGTCTATTTTTTTTAAAATTCCCCGTACTTTCCCCCGGTTGACTATCTTGCGAAATAATCATGCCAGTCATAGTATCCTGATCTATGCAGATCGTCGCGGCTGACGGGCATGCCAACAGAATAACAAAATGTCGAAGCAAAAAACGGTATTTGTTTGCCAGGAATGCGGGCATAGTTCCGCCAAATGGTTGGGAAGGTGCCCTTCCTGTCATGCATGGAATTCCCTGGTGGAGGAGATTTCCGAGCCGAGGGAGGAAAGGGCGAGGCAGGTGTGGAAATCTGTCGCCGTTTCAGGAAAACCCAGGCCGATCCCCGCTATTGTTTATGAAAAGGAGCCTCGTCTTGTTACCGGCGACCTGGAGCTGGACAGGGTTCTGGGCGGTGGAATTGTGCCCGGATCACTTATCCTGATAGGGGGAGAGCCGGGTATAGGAAAGTCGACGCTGATGCTTCAGGTGGCAATGGCGCTCAAAAACCACCGGGTCCTGTATGTTTCGGGCGAGGAATCGGAGAGTCAGATCAAGCTCAGGGCGGAAAGGATGCCAGGAACCGGTGAAAACTGTTTTGTCCTGGCAGAAACCTTTACCGATAGTATTTTCAGGCATGCTGAAGACCTGCAGCCGCACCTGATGATAATCGATTCGGTCCAAACGCTTCAATCGCCGTTGCTGGAATCGTCACCGGGCAGCATAGCCCAGGTACGCCAGTCGGCATCGGAACTGATGAAATATGCTAAAGAAACGGGTATCCCGGTTTTCCTGATAGGCCATATTACAAAAGACGGGTCCATTGCCGGACCAAAAACCCTTGAACATATGGTAGATACGGTGATCCAGTTTGAGGGTGACCGCCACACGACCTACCGGATACTCAGGACCAGCAAAAACCGGTTCGGTAATACTTCCGAGCTTGGTATCTACGAAATGCAGTCTTCAGGCTTGCGCCAGGTCAACAATCCCTCCGAACTGCTTATACCCCAGCGTGAGGGGCCGGTGAGCGGAGTTGTGATAGGGTCGGTGCTGGAAGGAAACCGGCCATTGAAGATTGAGATCCAGTCGCTGGTAAGCGTTGCGACCTACGGAACACCGCAGAGGACGAGTAACGGGTACGACACCAGGCGGCTCCAGATGCTCCTGGCCGTACTTGAAAAGAGGGGAGGTTATAAATTCGGCGTGCAGGACGTATTCCTGAATGTTGCCGGCGGAATACGCGTGGAGGATCCTGCCATAGACCTGGCGGTAGCAGTGTCATTGTATTCGTCCTACGAAGATATTCCCGTTGCCATGGATACGTGTTTTGTCGGCGAGGTTGGCCTCGGCGGCGAGATCAGGGCCGTTAACAGGATAGAGGCGAGGATCAACGAGGCAGCTAAGCTGGGTTTTAAGAGAATATACCTGTCCAGGTACAACCTGAAGGACGGAGTAGAGAGAAATACGCAGGGGCTGGAAATCAGGGCGGTAGCTTCGCTGGGGGATTTGTTCACCCTGATAGAAAGCAACGATTGAAAGTTAAGCCGGTCAGTCGGGGCGCTGCCTGTACCATTTCAGCTTTTGCCCGTGTAACCGGAAATTGGCAAGGAAGCTGAGGTGTGCTTTCAATATTCTGAATTTGTGAGAAAAATCCCGCGTTGCAATGGAATGCCTGAAGTAAGTCCATGAAGCATTGCCCGGGAGAGGAGCGAGGTGGTGCCAGGTCTTCAGCAGATTCTCTATCTCGACATTTTGACTTACCGCCGGAAATCCTGGCTTCCAGTCGTATCCGAGTTCCCGAAGGATCCCGAGACCGCGGCCTACCAGGTTTTTTATGCCTTTTTTTCCGGCGATCCGGTTTACCAGTGCCCAGTCTGTATACTGCCCGTGGCGATCCATATACGCTTTCAGGTCTATCACGTATTTAAGACGGTTCCAGTCTTCCTTCCCCCCGTGGTTGACAATCATCATCAGGAATTGGTATTCGTTGGA
>CAZLTN010000185.1:0-7089 GCA_964562455.1 uncultured Cytophagales bacterium | reverse complement strand
CGATGCAGTTACCCACATACTACCTTTCCAGGGTAGCCCCTTCAACCACTCGGGCACCTCTCTGTATTAAGTGGGTGCAAAGGTAGTAATTTTCCGTTACCGGCACCAGTGGATGTAATAAAATTCAAACACTCATCTCGCCGCAAAAGGGGGTAGCAAGCTTCCTGCACAGTTCCCGGTAGGGATAGTCCCGGCCAAGTAAAAACATCAGCTTGGTGATCGCCGCTTCGGGTGTGATGTCCGAGCCGCTTACTACCCCGATCCCGGCGAGCCGCTTACTTACTCCGTATTGGCCCTGCACCACTCTTCCTCCCTCACATTGGGTAACATTCAGCACCACGATACCGCTTTGAATAGCCTCGGCCAATGCTTCCACATAGGGCGGGGCCTGGGGGGCATTGCCGGCGCCGAAGGTTTCGAGGACTATGCCCTTTAGCCCTTCCGTGGCTAATATTGACCGGATGACACGCGGTTCTATCCCTGGAAAAAGCTTGATAAACGCGACATTTGTATCAAGCCTGCAATGGAGCTTCAGTTGCGAATCTACCTCAAAAGGCTTCAGGTAAGGAGTGCTGTAATCAATTCTTACCCCGGCATTGGCCAGCACCGGGTAGTTTTCAGAATAGAAGGCATTGAACTGTGACGTCTCTTTTTTACGCGCCCGGTTTCCGCGCAGCAGCAGCGAATTAAAGAAAATACACACCTCGGAAACCATAGGTGTGCCGTCGTCTTTCCGGGTGGCTGCAATTTCCAATGCCGTCAGGAGATTTTCGCGGGCATCAGACCTGGCGATCCCCACGGGAAGCTGGGCGCCCGTCAGGATTACAGGCTTATTCAACCCTTCCAGCAGGTAACTGAGGGCAGAAGCCGTGAAAGCCATTGTATCCGTGCCATGCAGGATAACAAACCCGTCGAATTGATCATAACGGTCCCTGATGATCTGCCCGAGCTCTATCCATATTTCAGGGGTGATATCTGAAGAATCGATAGGTTGATGCAGGCAAAGGAACACTACTTCCCTTTCGAGCCGGTGCAGCTCCGGTAAGTAGTCGAGCGCATACTCAAAATCGAAAGGGACCAATTGCTTTCCCTTCGACTGGTACACCATTCCAAAAGTACCGCCCGTATAAATGACAAGCACCCGGCTCCGGGTGCTGTCGTGGGAATAATTCCCAAGGGTAATGGTCCTATATGGCTCAGCCATAACTTTTTACTTTTCAAGCACTACTCCCATCGAGCAGAATTTGTCGATCCGTGACGAAATGCGTTTCTCGGCCGACATTTTGGAAAGCACCTTCAGGCTATCCAGTATCTTGCCTTTCAGTATTTCTGCCATTTCTTCGTGGCTGAGATGGGCGCCGCCAACAGGTTCCTCTATAATGCCGTCTATCAGTTTCAGGTCGAGCATATCCGTCGACGTAATTTTCATCGCTTCTGCTGCCTGCTCCTTATAATCCCAACTGCGCCAAAGGATCGTCGAACAGTTTTCAGGCGATATAACGGAATACCAGGTGTTTTCGAGCATAAATACCCTGTCGCCAATGGCAATTCCCAATGCTCCGCCCGAGGCCCCCTCTCCTATTACCACGCAGATAACCGGCACTTTCAGCATGAACATCTCCTTCAGGTTCCGGGCGATCGCCTCTCCCTGGCCCCTCTCTTCCGCTTCCAGCCCGGGAAATGCTCCGGGGGTATCGATAAGCGTCACGATAGGTTTATTAAACTTTTCAGCCAGCTTCATCAGCCTCAACGCCTTACGATATCCTTCAGGGTTGGGCATTCCGAAATTCCGGTACTGACGCTGCTTGGTATTTCTTCCTTTCTGCTGCCCGATTACCATGACGGTCTCACCGCCTATCTTACCGAGGCCGCCGATAATAGCCGGATCATCGCGAACCTGTCGGTCGCCGTGCAGTTCGATAAACTCCTCGCACATCAGCTCGATATAATCCAGGGTATAAGGCCTGTCAGGATGCCTGGAAAGCTGAACCCGCTGCCAGGGAGTAAGATTAGAAAAGATCTCATCCCTAAGCTTTACTATGCTGTTTTCAAGCGACTTAGCCGCCTCCGTAACATCTACTTTATTCTCTTCAGCCAGCTTTTTCATTTCCGCCAGCTTATTTTCAAGTTCTGCTATTGGTTTTTCGAAATCGAGGTAAGTTCTCATGAAAATGGGTTAATATTGACCGTCGCTCTACTCGTGTTCCTGTTATAATTCGTACGAACTCCCCCGTTGCGGTATTTCAACATGCCGGTAGTGAAGTCCGCCCAATACCGACCTGAAAAACTCCATGCTTTCCGGCTCTCCATGAACCAGGAATATTTTTTTCAGACTGGCGGGGTCTTGTTGTCTGATGAAATTTTCGAGATCGGTCAGATCGCCGTGACCGCTAAATACGTCAATTTTTTCAACATTTGCGAGAACTTTTACCGCTTCACCTTTCAGGTTTATGTGCTCCTGCCCATTCAGAAGGCGCCAGCCCAGGGTCCCTTCTGAGGCATAGCCGATCAGCAGGATCGTGGCATAGGGGTTCTGGATATTGGCAGCTACATGGTGTTCTACGCGCCCGCCCTGGATCATCCCGGAAGCCGAAATAATGATGGAAGGCTCCTTGTAGTTGCTCAGGTTCTGGCTTTCGGCAGTACTCGCGATAAAGGTCAGGTTTTCAAAATCGAAAATCTCCCCGTTGTCTTCCTGGAATTCCCTCGCCGGCCGGTTCAGCATCCTGTAAAAGCGCTGGTAAACACGCATGGATGCATGAGCCAGGGGACTATCTGAAAACACCTTTATTGGCGGCAGCTTCCGGTCAACATACAGGCGGTTTAGAACATAAAGCAAAGCCTGCGTCCTCCCCACGCTGAAAGCCGGTATGATCAGGCGGCCCGGCTTATCCACGCAGGTACGCTGAATAACTTCCATCAATGCATCGTCAGGGCTTTTGGTATCGACGTGCGTACGGTTTCCGTAGGTACTTTCACAAATAACGTAATCGGCCTGGGGAACAGGTACAGGATCAACCACCAGCGGATAGTTCACCCGCCCGATATCTCCCGAAAAGCAGATGGTCTTTTTCTGCCCGTGTTCGAAAACCTCCAGGTAAATATGAGCGGCCCCCAGCAGGTGCCCGGCCTGGTAATAGGTAACTTTTACATTATCCGAAACCCGGTAGCTTTTTCCGAACGCAACAGGCACAAAATTGTTCATCGCATCAGCCACGTCTTTTTCAAGATAGATATCCCGTGGCAGCTCCTTCTTCTTTTTCTTCTTTTTGCCTGGCTGACTCCTGCTGTCGACGCGTCTCCGGTTTACCCTCGCCACGTCGTTGAGAAGCAGCTCCGATAAGGCCACGGTCGGCTCCGTGCATACGACACGGCCTTCAAAGCCTTCCTTAAACAGGTTGGGAATATGTCCCGAGTGATCTATGTGCGCATGAGTCAGCAACACTATGTTGATCATCGAAGCTTCAAACGGGAAAACACTCTTTTGTTCTTCGTAAAGCAGCTTCCTTCCTTTCTCATCGAGGTCAAAATCCAGCCCGCAGTCAACCAGGATCCGGTAATCATCCACTTCAAGAAGATACATGCTACCTGTTACCTGTCGGGTCGCACCCCAAAACGTCAATCTCATAGTAATCTACTTCCGTGTCCGGCAGCCTTGTTCCATCCGCCGTCAGAGCGGAAAGGCATTTTTGTTTTCGACCAGGCACGTCCTTTTTGCGGCCAAAACTACAAATAATCTAAAAATGGATAATCATTTCTCGCTTTATTACTTTAAGTTTAAGCAACAGTCATTTCAGCATGAAGCTTCCATGAGACAATACTGCATCGCATTCTGCGTTCTGCTCCCATTTCTAGCCGGCGGGCAAGCTGCTGATTCTCTGGCCCTCTCAAAGATCACCTATGCTATCAGAGAGCTGCAGGGCAGCAGCCTGATGCGTCATGGCACGCTGGGAGTCCTGATCAGTTCGGCCGGGACTTCCGAAACCCTCGTCGGTATCAACCCGGACCAGTCGCTTCCTCCGGCATCAACCCTGAAACTTGTTACCACCGCCACGGCCCTGGAAGTTTTGGGAGAAAATTTCACTTTCGAAACGTACCTCGAACACGATGGCATCCTATCTGACGGCATCCTGAGAGGTAATCTTTATATACGAGGAACCGGCGATCCCAGCCTGGGGAGCCCGCGGTTCAAAGACAGGACCGATTCCGCTACCGTATTCAACAACTGGCTTCTGGCGATCCGGAACGCAGGGATACGGGCCATACAGGGCAGGATTTTTGCTGATGCCGGCTATTTCGACCCGCGTGGCATCGGGGATTCCTGGGAATGGGGCGACGTAGCCAATGCCTACGGCGCCGGCATCAGCGGACTGAACTGGAATGAAAATGCCTGCCGCCTCTACTTCCGGACGGGAGCGCGGACCGGCGACGCAGCGCAGCTCCTGCGGGTCGAACCTGCTCTGCCCGACACCAGGTACCTCAACCTGGTCACGACGGGACCGCCCGGCTCCGGCGACAAAACGCTCATCAGGCCTTCAGGCCATGCCCGGATGCTGGTCATTGACGGGACCGTTCCGCGGTCAAAGCGCGAATACAGCATAAGAGGTGCGATTTTCAATCCTGAGCTCCTGCTCGCCGGCTTTTTCACGGAATTTCTCATTAGTAACGGCATTCGCGTAGGAGATAAAGCGGCCGTCTGGATTCCATCCGGGATTCCATCCGGGACTGAACCGGGAACGGCGCCTGCAAGAAAAACCCTGCATACCCACCGATCGCCGCCGATCTCAGACCTTTGCAGGCAAACCAACTGGTGGAGCCTCAATCTCTACGCAGAGGCTCTTCTGAAAATGACAGCTAAAAAGATGACAGGAAAGACCGACTTCAAATCGGCTGCCGAGGCGCTAACCTCGTTCTGGATACTAAAAGGCGTTAATGTAAGCGGTATGCTGCTCAAGGACGGCAGCGGGTTGTCGGGCACAGCCCTGATGACCCCGCGCAACATTACCGATATTCTCAACGCTGCCGCACGTTTCAGATCATTTCCGCTGTTTTATGAAAGTATCCCTGTAGCCGGCGAATCCGGAACGGTAAGGAGCAAAAGCTTCGGTCGCAACCTCAATATCAGGGCAAAGAGCGGGTCCATCGAAGGGACCCGCGCTTATGCCGGTTACATCAACACCCGCTCGGGCAGCAGGCTCAGCTTTGTGATCAACGCCCACCGGTACGTTCCCGATTCCAGCAGTAAGGTTGTGCAGGAGCTGATGGGGGTGGTGAGGTTGATGGGGGAATTGTGATTAATGCGCACCTGTACCTCTCCAATTCTGACAGTCAGTCCCCCCCGCACTACTCCCACCCGGGATTCTGTACCAGATTCGGGTTTATCGAAAGCTCATCGTGGGGTATGGGACTCAGGTAATCCTGGTTTTCCCTGAAACCGTATCCTGCCGGCATGCTGGCCTGGTAGTAATCGATCAAGCCGTCCTCATCAACACGGGCGTTAAAGGCCGGAAACTCTTCCTTTTTAAAAGGATATCCTTTAGGCCTCTTTCCTTTGAACAGTTTATGAGCCGCCCAGCGTTTGTAGTCGTCCGCTCGGTGGCCTTCCATTGCCAGCTCGATCCTTCGCTCTCTCCGTATTTCGTAAAGGGCGTCCGGTACCGGATACCCATAATCTATCTTCCCAGGATCAGATTGTCCCGGGATAACCTCGAAATCGGGCATGCCTACCCTGTGTCTCAGCATATTCAGCGCCTCGTAATCTACTTTGCCACTCAATTCATACAAAGCCTCCGCATAGTTGAGAATAACCTCTGCATACCTGAAATAGATATACCCGGTTTCACTATTCCCGCTTCCGCCCTTACCCGCCCCCGTTGAACGCGGATTTGAACCTTTCTTTAACTGAAAACCGGTTGTGCAAAGATTCATCCCCGACTGATCTATCGGCGGCTTATCAAAACGAAGATTAGTATTACCGACCTGGAGGTCGCCCGGAGACCAAACCGTAGCGTTATACCGGGGATCCAGATCGGCGCTTAGCTGCGCAAGGAAATCATTACCTCGCTTTTTCTGGGCTTGGGCGGCAAAATCATAGGGCTTTCCTGTCTTATCCAGGTAGGATGAAACCAGGCCCCAGGTAATGCCGATCTCAACCGGGTACAAAATTGTCGCGTATTGTACATCATTACTCAATCCATCGGCATAATTATAAGTCTTATAGAACAAAACCTCTTTTACCGCAGACATATCGTCAAGCCCGAACATTTCGTAGTAATCACCGTGCAGCCCGGCCAGGTATTCACTTTTTCCTGACAATTCCCGGTAAGCATCTACAACAGCCTGAAAATGCTTATTCGGGTCTGCCCCCTGCGTAGCAAACTCAGTTCCGGCATGATATTTCTGCCAGGTACCTTCGTAAAGGGCTACCCTGGTTTTGAAAGCAAGGGCGGTTTCCTTGTTAAGCCTGTTATTGCCTACGACGTTTCTTAAAGACAGGTATTCAGCGGCTTTATCCAGGTCGTCAAGAATGTAATCCACCACTTCATGGCGGGGTGTTCTCGGCCTGCCCAGTTCTTCAGACATATCGGGCCTGAGCTCAGAAGAATACCAGGGGACACTACCGTATTTTTTCAGCAGAATGAAATAATTCCAGGCCCTGAAAAAATGAGCTTCTCCCACGTAATGCTTGTAAAGCCCAAAATCGTCCTTACACTTCTGATAGTTGTCAAAGAAAATGTTAATGCTCCTGATAAGGGTCCAGTCGGAGATCCAACGCCCTCCTACCATTCCTCTCACACCGTTCATCTCATTGCTTGGAGTGATCAGGATGGCATCGTCCGAATGATTAACAGAATAACCGTAGCCGCCCGCATAGGTCCCGTGCCCCGGCAATGTAGGATAATATTGTAAAACATAATTTTCCAGGTCTTTTGCCTTTTGCCAGTAGGCATCCGTACTGATCGCATCCAGCGGCGGACGATTCAAGAAATTGTCGTCACATGCCGACAGCGAAATTAAAATCAACAAGCTGTATATGAAACACTCCCCTTAAACTGGACAGCTACTAAAATTTATAACTTAGTAGTTGAT
>CAZLTN010000184.1:0-7154 GCA_964562455.1 uncultured Cytophagales bacterium | reverse complement strand
TGGGAAGTAGTTGACAACTCCATCGATGAAGCTTTAGCCGGTTATTGCGACACCATCTATGTAACGATTGAACCCGACAACTCCATAACGGTAAAAGATAACGGCCGGGGTATACCGACAGGCATGCACCCGAAAGAAAAGCGATCGGCGCTTGAAGTCGTTATGACCGTCCTCCATGCCGGAGGTAAGTTCGATAAAGACACCTATAAGGTTTCCGGTGGTCTGCACGGCGTAGGGGTATCCTGCGTTAACGCCCTTTCTATCGAGTTCAGGGCGGAAGTACACCGGGAAGGGCAGGTCTTCGAGCAGGAATACTCCCAGGGTAAACCGCTCTACCCGGTAAGGGTGATCGGCGATTCCGACATTACCGGGACGGTCATCCATTTCAAGCCGGATGATACCATTTTTACCGCTACCGAATATAAATATGAAACCGTAGCTTCCAGGTTGCGGGAGCTTTCTTTCCTCAACCGCGGGATCAGGCTGACGCTTACCGACAACCGGGAGCTGGATGAAAACGGGCAGCCCCGCCAGGAAGATTTTTTCTCGGAAGGCGGGCTCACCGAATTTGTTACCTACCTCGACAGTACCCGTCCGGCGCTTATTCCCGAGCCCGTGTACATGGAAAATCTCAAGGTGGCGGTACCGGTCGAAGTGGCCCTGATCTACAATACTTCCTACTCGGAAAACGTATTTTCGTACGTTAATAATATTAATACGATAGAAGGTGGAACGCACGTTTCCGGCTTCAGGATGGCGCTGACCAGGACGCTTAAGAACTATGCCGACAAATCAGGGATCCTCGCAAAAGAAAAGATAGAGATCAGCGGCGACGACTTCAGGGAAGGACTGACAGCTGTGATTTCGGTTAAAGTTGCCGAGCCCCAGTTCGAAGGACAGACGAAAACCAAGCTTGGGAACGGAGACGTTGCCGGGGCTGTGAGCCAGGTGGTTTCCGATATGCTTGAAACCTACCTCGAAGAGCACCCGAAAGAGGCCCGTATGATCATCGACAAGGTGATACTGGCTGCTAAAGCAAGGATTGCCGCGCGCAAAGCCAGGGAAATGGTCCAGCGTAAGAATGTGCTTACAGGTACCGGGCTACCCGGAAAGCTTGCCGACTGCTCTGAAACTGACCCGGAAATATGCGAGCTGTACCTGGTGGAGGGGGACTCTGCGGGCGGAACCGCCAAACAAGGGCGCAACCGGATGTTCCAGGCGATCCTGCCTTTGAGAGGTAAGATCCTGAACGTCGAAAAAGCCCAGGAATACAAGATCTACGAGAACGAAGAGATCAAGAATATGTTCACTGCCATGGGCGTACAGATAGGCCGGGAAGGTGATGAAAGAGCGTTGAACATCGATAAGCTTCGCTATCACAAGATCATCATCATGACCGATGCCGACGTCGACGGCAGTCATATCCGGACACTTATTCTTACGTTCTTCTTCAGGTACATGAAGGTACTGATAGAAAACGGCTATATCTACATTGCCCAACCTCCGCTCTACCTGGTAAAGAAAGGCAAAGAAGAGCGCTACTGTTGGACTGAAGCCCAGAGAGAAGCGGCAATCAGGGAAATAGGCGGCGGCAAAGAGGACTCTGTTAACGTGCAGCGCTATAAAGGTCTTGGCGAGATGAACGCCGAGCAGCTCTGGCATACCACTATGGATCCCGATCAGCGCAGCCTCAAACAGGTAACTATCGAATCTGCTGCCGAAGCGGATCACCTCTTTTCCATGCTCATGGGAGATGAAGTGGCGCCCCGCCGGGAGTTTATCGAAAAAAATGCAAAATATGCCCGTATAGATATCTGACCGGCATTACAACCTTATTACAAAGCGGGTGGTCTTACTGTAAACGACCATCCGCTTTTTTTCATCTCAAGCAACATTTTTCACAACCGAACCGTAATAATGTTAAAAGGAGACCTCTAAAAGCACTTCAGACAAGGCGCGCCAATTTTGAAACCCCGGAGTTTACTATTGTAAATGAGGAAGTTGAGAAAATGGCGAAACGCAGTATCAGGGGTTTTTAGAGGTCCCAATAAAAGATCAGCGCAAAGAGCATGAGACACATCTCCTTTGTTTTTATACTGACCATCTTATCATTCCCGGTGCTGAAAGCCCAGGAAACACCTGCTCCTGACGAAAAATACTATACCTCCGAAACGCCTACTATCCAGAAGCTCAGGATGAAAAAAGAGGCTGAAAAGCAGATACAAAGTGTAAAAATCCTGAGCCGGTGGTACGTGGGAGCCGATTTATTCGGCCGCTCGGATATCACCAGCCTCGATAACAACTACAGGTATCTTTTCAAGTCCTCCTTCGCCAGCACCGTTGACTTTTCTTTTTCCGGCCAGGTCGGCTGGATTTTCCGTGAGCAGCTCGCTGTGGAGGGAGGATATGCGCATAGCAAAATTCATAATACTACAGTCCTGAACACCACCAATAAGGGGGGCTTTAAATTTTCCAATGACGGAAACGCGTTTTTTCTCCGCACGAAGTTCCTGCTGGAATTCGGAAAAATGGGGCTCCGGCGACCGGGACTGTGGATAGGCGGCGGGGTATGGGGTGTTCCCAACTCCGGAGGGGAACGCGATCCTAAAGCGTATATCATTTACCACTACGACAACAGGGGAGGTGCCGATACCACCTATGTCAGCAGCAAGACCACTATCGTTAAAAAATGGACGTATGGAATGGAAGCATCCGCCGAATATGCGTTCAAAGTGAATGAATGGTTAGATGCCGCTATTTTCATCCGCAGGCACTGGGGATACGGTACGGCCATCTCTACCGAACTCACCTTTGCCGACAACAAAAAGGTAAACGATACCGGCTTTCTCAAGTCTGACGGAACAGGCTGGAATTTCGGTGTTTCCTTTCGCTTCATGACCGGCATCAGGAGAGGAGAGCTCAAAACGTACACCCCGGGCAACGCCGGGCCTTCTCCATACCGTTCCAGGCTGGACCCGTAAAGCCTTTCTCCTGAAAAAAGTGCTTTTTTTATCTGCAAAAATTGGCTAATTTGGAGCTTGCAAAAAGCCAGAAAAATATCTGCAATTCCACTTTGCCATCACCATGCCTTCGGATCATTCCAGTTTTCTTCAAAACGATAAAAAAAAATCATCTTTTTCCGACCTGTTCTCTTTTTTCAGCCCGACCCGTGAGGAAGAAGAAGAAAGCCCTTTTAGAAAAAACCCTGAAAAAGTTGCGCAGACCGTCGCCCAAAGTGACCTTATCAGCCGCGACCTCAGTTGGTTAAGATTCAACGAAAGGGTTCTGGACCAGGCAAGACACAGAGACCGGAATATCTTCGACCGCCTCAAATTCCTGGCTATTACCAGCTCCAACCTCGATGAATTCTTTACTATCCGGGTTGGAAACCTGTACAATTACCTCGATTACGGAAAGCAAAGGATCGACTATTCGGGCCTGAGAGAAATCCCTTTCAAAAAACTGCTTCTTACAACAGCCCAGCAGTTTGTCGAGGAGCAAAACAGCCTGTACCTCGATGAGCTCAGGCCGCTCTTTGAAAAACACAAGTTCAGGGTCGTGCAGATCGAAGAGCTGGAACCGGAAGAAAGCGAAAAAGCCGGCGGCTTTTTCGACAGGACAGTATACCCTATGCTGACCCCCATGCTGTACGATTATACACATGCTTTCCCGGTTTTGCTTGCCAAGGTCCTCATCCTTGCAGTGACGACCAAGACCAACAGCCGCGACGAACAGGAGGAAGAAAAGCTTTCTTTTGTCCAGTTGCCGGCCAACCTTCCCCGCTTTTATATAGTCGAACGCGCGGAAGAAGTGCTTTTTATCCCAATCGAAAGCATCGTCCGCTCGCATATCAGGAAACTATACCGGAATATCGAGATATGCTCCACGACGATCTTCAGGATCATGCGTAACGAGGACTTTTCACTTGAAGACAGCGACGATATCGAAGCCGACCTTGTGGATGAGCTTAAGCAAAAAATTAAAAACAGGCGCCTGGGAAGGGTAGTAAGGGTTGAAATCGAGGAAAATGCAAGCAATAAGCTGCTGAAACTTTTGAGGAAACGCTGGGAAGTCGACGAGCACAATATTTTCTTTAACCGCGGACTTATCGATTACACCGGGCTCTGGCAGATCGTCAGGTTCCCCGAGTTCAAGGATCAGATGCCCCCGGCCCACCCTCCGGTTCCGCCACTGGGCATCGGCCGGGAAAAAGCCGGTAACATTTTTGAGGTAATCCAGGAAAAAGACATACTCCTGCACCACCCGTATAACAATTTCGAGCCTGTGATCCAGTTGCTCGAACAGGCTGCCGAAGATCCGAAGGTACTGTCCATTAAGCTGACGATCTACAGGCTGGCAAAAAATTCGAGAGTTACCAATGCACTCCTGAAGG
This sequence comes from uncultured Cytophagales bacterium, assembly GCA_964562455.1. Classification (GTDB taxonomy): domain Bacteria; phylum Bacteroidota; class Bacteroidia; order Cytophagales; family Spirosomataceae; genus Ravibacter. Next base: position 2,761 of record CAZLTN010000184.1, on the reverse strand, counting down.
CGGCTGAAAACGGCAAGCACGTTGCGGTCCTGTTCGAAGTAAAGGCGCGGTTCGATGAAGAAAACAACATCAGGGAGGCCCAACGCCTGCAAAAAGCAGGCTGCTTCATTATTTACGGCATAGGACTGCTGAAAACCCATACAAAGCTCCTCCTGATTATCCGTAATGAGGGCAATAATGTGACCAGGTACGCACATATGTCGAGCGGCAACTACAACGAAGAGACTGCCAGGCTCTACACCGACATAGGGTTGCTTACTTCACGGGAAGAGTACACGCGCGATATTTCGGAGTTTTTCAACGTAATTACCGGGCATTCCGTACCCAACCAATATGCCAATCTTATTACGGCCCCGCGCCACATGCGTGACGGGCTTATCGAGCTGATTCTGAAAGAAGCAGCCAATGCGCAGGCAGGGCTGCCGTCGGGGATCTGTATCAAGATCAACTCTCTTGAAGACCGGGAGGTAATCATGAAGCTCTATGAGGCTTCCCAGGCGGGTGTGCCCATCAGGTTGATCGTGAGGGGGATATGCTGCCTGCGACCGGGGCGTGAGGGCCTGAGCGAGAATATAGAGGTGCGGTCGATAGTCGGCGACCTCCTGGAGCATTCTCGCCTGTACTATTTCCACAACGCAAACAACCCTATCGTATATGGCGGCAGCGCCGATATCATGGTACGTAGTTTCGACAGGCGTATCGAATCCCTTTTTGCTTTTGTGGACGAGGATGTGAAACAGGAAACGATCGCTATGCTGGAGTATAACCTGAGGGATAATGTCAACGCCTATGTGCTCAACGAAGACGGTTCCTATTCAAAGGTTGTACCCGGCGCAGAATCCGAGCGCTTCAATATCCATGAAGAGTTTTACAGGATAACCCTGGAAGACGTCAGGAATGCGGCGCTTTTCCGCCAGGATAAATAAGGAAAAATAACCTATGGAGAGGTTTAAAGGAATAATAGGCATTGTCCTCATCCTGGGTATTGCCTTCGCATTTTCCAATAACCGGAAAGCGATCAATTTCCGTACCGTCGCGGCAGGGCTCCTGCTGCAGTTCGGAATTGCCGTTTTTATCCTCAGGACAACCATCGGCCATGCCGTTTTCCAGTGGCTGGGTGAGAAGATACAGAAGCTGCTTTCATTCTCGGACAAAGGAGCGGAATTCGTTTTCGGACCACTTGTTAATACGCCCCTGATGACCAGGGCTTTCGGTACCGGCAACGATTTTATTTTCTTTTTCAAGGTCGTCCCCACCATCATATTCGTGGCCGTCCTGGTCAATATGCTCTATCACGTGGGGATCATGCAGAGAGTGGTTTCATTTATAGCACGCGGAGTATACAGGCTGATGGGTGTCAGCGGAGCGGAAGCGCTCTCAAACGTAGCCAGCGCTTTTGTGGGCCAGGTCGAAGCCCAGATCATGATAAAACCCTATCTGCGGAAAATGACTCGTTCCGAGCTTATGGCCTCGATGACAGGGAGTTTTGCCTGTATCGCAGGCGGAGTAATGGCCGTTTATATTTCTCTCGGGATACCCGCGCCCTACCTGATCGCCGCCAGCCTGATGGCTGCTCCCGGCGCGCTCGTCATTTCGAAAATAGTTTACCCGGAGACAGAGTACTCCGAAACCGGCGGAACTGCCAGGATAGAAGTCAGCAAGAATCACGCCAACCTGCTGGACTCCATCGCGGCCGGTGCCGGCGAAGGTCTGAAGGTAGGATTGAACGTAGTGGCCATGCTCATCGGTTTTATAGCCCTGGTAGCTTTATCCGACTACCTGCTTGGCCGTTTGGGAATGGTTTTTAATTTCCCGGAACTCAGTTTTAATTATATCCTCGGCAAGCTTTTCTCGGTTTTTGCCTGGGCTATGGGAGTACCTGCCGGGGACATTGAAACAGCCGGAGCCCTGATGGGGACCAAAATGGTCATTAATGAATTCGTCGCTTATCTCGACCTGATCAAGGTAAAAGATACCCTGTCACCAAAAACGATGATTATTACCAGCTTCGCGCTGTGCGGATTTGCAAATTTCAGCTCAATAGCCATCCAGGTCGGAGGGATCGGAGAACTCGCCCCTGAACGGCGGGCCGATCTGGCCAGGCTGGGTTTCAGAGCACTTATCTGCGGGACGCTTGCCTCCTACCTTTCCGCTACTTTTGCCGGTATCCTTATAGGCTGACGCAGCTTACACGAACTGTGATGAATCTGAAAACGAAGAAAATATTAAGAAAAATGATTTTTGGAATTATTAGCCTGGCGGCGCTGCTGGCTTTGGCAGCTTTTCTTTTTTTACGGCATCCGATGTTTGGAAGGCTGCCCGAAGGTGCGCGGCTGGAAAAGATCCGGAAGTCAGCCAACTATAAATACGGGCAATTCCAAAACCAGTCTCCGACCGAGATGCTGGTAAAAGACAAATCGAGAGCCCGTGTGCTGCTGGAGTTCCTCTTTGTAAAAGTCAAAGACCTGCAGCCGTCTGAAAACCTTCGGGTGATAAAAACCGACCTGAAAAAATTTGATCACAACGAGGATGTGCTCGTTTGGCTGGGCCACTCTTCGCTGTACCTCCAGATCGACGGGAAACGGATACTGACCGACCCGGTGCTGGTTTCAGCTTCTCCGGTTCCCTTTACCAATCAGGCTTTCGCCGGGACGGGTATCTATCACCCGGAAGATATGCCGGACATCGACTATCTGATCATCACTCACGACCATTGGGACCACCTGGATTATGATACGATGCTCAAACTGAAAAACAGGAC
>CAZLTN010000183.1:0-7372 GCA_964562455.1 uncultured Cytophagales bacterium | reverse complement strand
ATTTATTAGCTCAAGGCAGCTCTTTCCGGTTAAGCGATTACTCCGAAAAAACAATTTATCTCCACGGCGCAAACGGGTATATCAAAAACAACACCTACTACTCGGGAAACAAGCTCTTGATGAAAGAATTCAGCGTTTCTCCCGGAGGCCTCGATCTGTATGTACGCTCCCGTAGAAACAGGAACATCGCTCTGGCAATTTCCCTTCTCGGCACAGCCGGATCGCTTTATGCACTTCTTAACCGGGACAAGATCGACTGGCGGCCATTCTTCTGGACTTCTCTCGGCACCGGGCTTATCGCTGCGCCCATCAACATGACCGCTTCCAAACAACTTAACCAGGCCGTCTGGCTCAGGAATAAGGATGTATTAGCTACTCCTTCCGATCCCGGCAACCGATAGCAGGCAATACTGCTTCCGGATAAGGCAATTATTTAGAATAAGTATAAATTATATCTCAATAATTTGACTATTTATCGCCATAATCGACTATTTTTGCACTTCAATTTATAAGTCTGGTCAGGGAAAGCAGGCGCTTCTCCCCGACTCCCAAATTTATTCAGTGATGTACAGGATTTTATCTTTTATCGCATTGGGTGTTTTGATTACCGGATGCGCCGGCGAGCAGGAACAACTCAGGCAAAAAGTGGTGGAAAACTATGCCGATATGGTCTATGCCAGCTACGATGACGCCGTTAACGAGGCAATCCGCCTCCGCTCGGCCATTCATACTTTCCTGGCTGATCCTACCGCCGAAACTATGGAAGCAGCTAAAAAGGCCTGGATAGATGCACGACCGGCCTACCTGCAGACAGAAGCATACCGTTTCTACGACGGCCCGATTGATGGTGAAGACGGCCTGGAAGGATTTATCAACGCATGGCCGCTCGATGAAAATTTTATTGACTATGTGGTGGACGAGACGACAGGAAAGCCTGTGTATGGCGGAGTCATCAACAATCCCGCCGACTTCCCTGAGCTCACCGCCGATCTGTTGATCAAAGAAAATGAAGTTCACGGTGAAGCGGATGTTAAAATCGGCTACCATGCAATCGAATTCCTGCTTTGGGGTCAGGACCTGTATGACGAAAGCCCCGGTAAGCGTCCTTATACCGACTACCTGACGGGTGCCGGCGCCACAGCTCCCAACGGTGAGAGGCGCAAAGCTTACCTCAGGATAGTTACCGACCTCCTGGTCGATCATCTTACCGAAGTGCGCGACGCCTGGGAGCCCGGGAGCACGTACCGGTCGGCATTTGCAAAAAAAGAGAATATCGAAAGCTCCCTCACCAGTATACTTTCAGGGCTCGGGAAACTGAGCAAGGGAGAGCTTGCCGGCGAGCGGATGACGGTAGCCCTTGAAAACAAGGACCAGGAAGATGAACACTCCTGCTTCTCTGATAATACACGCTATGACATCATTTACAATCAACTAGGGATTCAGAACGTCTATCGCGGCAGTTATAAAAGAACAGACGGCTCTGAAATAAGCGGGCCCGGGTTTGCCGACCTGGTGGCGCTGAAGGACAAGGCGTTGTCACAATCGATCGACGATCATATCAACAAAACCCTTGCAGCGACAGAAGCCATCCCCGCTCCGTTTGACCAGGCCATTATCCATCAGCCGGAAAAAATTCAGGCTGCTATCAGGGAGCTGCGTGCGCAATCTGATGAAATTCAGAATATTGCACAGGCAATAGGCCTTATATTGGTTATTCCAGAAACAAACGAATAGTGTCAACTGTCTTTCGCTCCTATCCGTTCGGCATAAGCATCCTTCTTTCCTTTATTTCGCTGCTACCTCCGGTTGCCTGCCACCGTCCGTCTCCCGAAAAAGACGAGGAATTATCGGGTGGAAAGGAAGGAACGGTCTTTCTCAAGTCGGTCGACGCGTTCGGACAGCCGTTTGGCAGCCTTACCCATGAAGAGATACGGAAGTTCCAGATCGGGAATTCCCTTAACAGGAATAACTGGGTGGCAGCCCCTTCTTCCACTACTGCCCGCGACGGTTTGGGGCCATTGTTCAATGCCTCCGCCTGTGCAGGCTGCCACGCCCGCGACGGGCGCGGATTGCCATTCAACAGCGCCGGTCAGCCTACACAGGCGCTCCTTTTCAGATTGTCAGCCCTCGATCAAACCGGGCAGGTCGTACCGGAACCTGTCTATGGCGGACAACTCCAGCACCAGTCCATCGCCGGGGCTACTCCCGAAGGCAAGGTTAAGATTACCTATGAAGAGCAACCGGGAAGCTATCCTGACGGTACGCCTTACAGCCTTCGAAAACCTTCTTACGAAATAGAAAACCAGGGATACGGCCCCATGCATACTTCCCTCATGATTTCCCCGAGAATAGCGCCTCATATGGCGGGAATAGGGTTGCTCGATGCGGTGGCAGAAAGCACGATTCTCGAAATGGCCGATCCGGATGACAGAGACGGTGACGGGATTTCAGGAAAGCCGAATTATATTTGGGAAGTACGACAGCAAAAAAAGGCCATCGGGAAGTTCGGGTGGAAAGCAAATGAGCCTACCGCCGAACAGCAGATCGCTTCTGCCTTTGTAAACGACATAGGGATAACTTCCGCGATTTTCCCGGCGGAAGCACTATCGGAAAAGCAGGCGGGGTTGTACGGCGGGCTACCCGGCGGCGGCTCTCCTGAGCTGGATGAAAGCGCGCTCGAAAATGTAGTTTTCTACATTCGTACATTGGCTGTACCGGCGCGTCGTGACTGGGAGCTGCCTGAGGTACTGAAAGGGAAGGAACTCTTCACCAAAACGGGCTGCACGTCCTGCCACCGGCCCGAAATGACGACGGGAAAAAATATTACTCCGGGATACCTCGCAGGACAAACCATCAGGCCCTATACCGACCTTCTTCTCCACGATATGGGAGAAGGGCTCGCCGATAACCGGCCTGACGGTGGCGCCGACGGGAATGAATGGAGGACGGCTCCTTTATGGGGTATCGGCTTGCAAAAGACAGTCAGTAAGCATACTTTTTTCCTTCACGACGGGAGAGCGAGGAGCATAGAAGAGGCTATCCTGTGGCATGGAGGTGAGGCAGAAAAGGCCAAAAGCAATTTTAAAGCCCTTAAAAAGAAAGATCGCGAATTGGTGATCCGGTTTATAGAATCTTTGTAGTGGTTACTCAAGAAAAGATGGAAATTCACCATAAAAGCCTGAAATACTGCATATTGCTGACAGCGGGTCTTATAGTTGCTTCCTGCGGGGACAGCAAGCGTGAAATCGGGAACGCCGACAGGAAGGTAATCCTGAACAGTATTACGAAAGAAGTTATCCTCCCTTCTTTCCAGGATTTTGCTGACCGGGCGGACTCCCTTCTGGAAGCAACGAAAGTATTTGTCGGAAAGCCCGGAATCGCATCCCTGGAACAAGCCCGGCGCCAGTGGAAAAACACGGCCTTATCCTGGAAAATAGCGGGCACCTACTCTTTTGGCCCGATCGATGATCATTTTTTGTCAGGCTCTATAGACTATCCCGGCGTTCACTATCCGAATATCGAGAAGAGTATCAGCTCCGGAACCGTTATAGACGATTCTTATATCGTGTCGAGGGGAAGTAGCCTGAAAGGCCTGAAAGCGATAGAATATCTTCTTTATAAAGATGCCGATGCCGGGACTGTCGTACGCGATTTCACTTCGTCACCGAAACGCCGCGAATACCTTTCCGCCCTGGCATCCAACCTGGTTGTACAGGCCGGCAAAGTCCTCGAAGCCTGGAAAGGCTCCGACGCTCCTTTTGCCGCTACATTCGGCAACGCCGACGGAAGAGATATCAAAAGCTCGCTGAGCATCCTGGTCAACAAATGCATAACCCAGGTAAATCTCATTAAGGATGAGCGGCTTGCCGTACCGCTGGGTATGAGAAACGGGGGCAATCCCGATCCCGCTTCAATCGAAGGCAGGCTGAGCGGTACTTCAATGGCGTTGATCAGAAGTGAAATAGCAGGTGTACAAAAATGCTTTGGCAACGAAAAAGTTGCCGGTCTGTATGCGCTTCTCGACCAGTTGAACGCCATGCATGGAGACAAGCTGCTCAGCCAGGTAATCGCCGGCCAGTTTGCCGAAGTCGACAGGGCTTCAGAGTCGATCAGCCTGCCTTTGGATACGGCTATAACGCAAGAGACGGAGAAGGTCCGAGCTTTTTACGATTCCCTGAAAAAGCTCCAGGTCCTGATCGGGACGGATCTAGTCAACCAGCTTGGTATTATCCTTACATTCAGTGACAACGACGGGGATTGATTTTTTTCAACTATCAAAACTAATTTATACAAGATGTTAAAATTACGCTCAATCGCCCTGGCGCTCTTTTCGTCGGCAATTTTCCTGGCCTGCGGCGGTAATAACGACGAACAGGTTGTGAATGTCTATACCCACCGTCACTATGAGGCCGACAATGAATTGTACAAAAAATTTACCGACGAAACCGGTATCAAAGTCAACGTGATCAATGCCAATGCCGATGAGCTGATCCAACGGCTTGAAAGCGAAGGGTCCAACTCGCCCGCAGATATTCTTATAACAGTCGATGGCGGCAGGCTCAACCGCGCGATGGACAAAGGGCTTTTGCAGCCGGTCCAGTCTGAAATTCTTAACCGGAATATCCCCGAGCAATTCCGTGAGCGGTCAGGCCACTGGTACGGCATGACCTACAGGGCACGTATTATTGTCCACTCCAAAGACCGTGTCCCTGCAGGGCAAATCCTCAATTACGAGGACCTTGCCGACCCCAAATGGAAGGGCAAAATTCTTGTACGGTCTTCGGAGCATGTCTATAACCAGTCGCTAACCGCTTCCATGATCCTTGCCGACGGTGAAGAAAAAGCTGCCGAATGGGCTAAAGGGCTGGTTGCGAATTTTGCCAGGTCGCCTAAAGGCAATGACCGGGACCAGGTAAAAGCAATAGCTGCCGGCGAAGGCGACATCGCTATCGTGAACAGCTATTACATCGGCCTGATGCTTCACAGCGAAAACGAAGAAGAAAAGAAAGCTGCCGAGGGCATTACCCTGGTGTTTCCGAACCAGGACAATCGGGGTACGCACATCAACATCAGTGCTGCCGGTGTAACCCGGCATGCGCCGAATAAAGAAAATGCAATCAGATTCCTCGAATTCCTTTCCGGCGAACAGGCACAGGGAGTGTTTGCCGGCACAAACTATGAGTATCCTGCCAATACTGCTATTCCGTTTCCGGGGCAATTACAGGCATGGGGCGATTTCAGAAAGGATACTGCCAGCATTTCACTCATCGGGCGTAACAATGAAAAAGCAGTGCTCCTGATGGAGGCAGCCGGATGGAAATAGTCCCGGCAGGAACAGGGCAAAACCAACGAAAGATTGAAGAAGAGATACATTTGGTGGAACGGCTGGGTACTGGCTGCAACGGTTTTACTGATACTGGTGTGCGTGCCGGTATTCACACTGCTGACGCACCTGGCAACGTCCGCCAGTGATCAATGGGGGCTCGTAGCTCCTAAAATTGTCGACAGCTATCTGAAGGATACCCTTATCCTTCTGGGCGGTGTAGCGCTTTGTACGTTCCTGATCGGGACAAGCGCCGCATGGATCATGTCTTCTTACGAGTTCCCGGGCAGGAAGTACATGGAGTGGCTGCTCATTCTTCCGATGGCCTTCCCTTCCTACATGATGGCTTACAGCTACATCGGGCTTCTCGAATACACCGGTCCTATCCACAGTTTCCTCCGGAATACAGCCGGATGGCAGCTTTCCGGACCACTCATCGACCTGATGAACCTGCCGGGCGGGATTTTTATTTTCAGTATTACCCTGTTCCCTTACGTTTATCTATTCGCCCGTACTTCTTTCCTGTCGAGCTCCAGGGAAGTACAGGAGGCCGCATCACTCCTGGGCAGCGGCCCCTGGCGGACCTTCTTTTCTGTCGCGCTGCCAATGGCCAGGCCCGCAATAGCAGGAGGAATCGCGCTGGCTTCTATGGAAGTCCTCAATGATTACGGCACCGTTAAGTACTTCGGTCTTAACACTTTCACAACCGGTATTTTCAGAGCCTGGCTTACGCTCGGCGATCTTGACAGCGCCATAAAGCTGGCATCGATACTTACATTGATCGTCCTGCTGCTGCTCTGGGCCGAGTATTTCCAACGAGGGAATAAAAGATGGGCAGCTAAAAGCGGGCGAAACGCCCCAGCCGTAAGGCTTTCCCTGAACGGTATGAGGAAATGGTTGGTTTCGGCTTTTTGTGCGGCAATTGCCGGTATTGCCTTTGTCTTTCCGTTTGGACAGTTGGTATACTGGGCTGTCAAAACCGCGCACAAGGTGCTCGATCATACATTCGGATTGATTGTCTTAAAGAGCTTTTTACTGGCTTCCTTTTCGTCGCTGCTCATCGTTGTTCTCGCCATTATCCTGCTCTACACCGTTAGGGTTTCGGGGATTTACCGCATGCGATACGTAACACGCATCGCTTCCCTGGGATATGCGATTCCCGGCGCCGTCATAGCAGTGGGAATTATGGCCCCGGTAATCGGCTTCGACAAATGGCTCCTCCGTATTACCAACCAGCATGGCCCGCTTCTGCTTTCTTCAGGCTTATTCATGCTCATTTTCGCGTACGCGGTTCGTTTTATGGCAGTCGGCTATAATGCGATCGACGGCGGCTTTCAGAAAATAGGCAAAGACGTCAACGACGCAGCCACAACCTTGGGTTATAATTCATGGAAAACCCTCTGGCGTGTAGATCTGCCGCTGATCCGTAAAAGCATCTCAGCAGGCCTGCTCCTGGTTTTTGTCGATGTGATAAAAGAGCTGCCGCTCACGTTGATACTCCGTCCTTTCAACTTCCATACACTGGCTACGAAAGCTTTTGATATGGCTACCAACGAACAAATCGCCGAGTCGGCCAATGCCTCGCTCATTGTAATCCTAACCGGGATACTGCCTATAGTTTTACTTAACAGAATCATCCGAAATAATACTTAGCATGCATCCTGTTTTAGAATTACGGAATATTTCAAAGTCTTACCCGGGATCGGCCGGTAAAGCGGTAGACAATGTTTCCCTGGAAGTTGAGAAAGGCGACATACTCGCTCTTGTCGGGGAAAGCGGCTCGGGAAAAACCACCCTGCTAAGAACGATAGCCGGCCTGGAACATCCGGACGGTGGCTCGCTCGTCCTGTCGGGCAGCGTCATTTCGGAAGGCAGGAAATCGGTCCCTGCCTATCAGCGGAACATAGGAATGGTGTTCCAGGACTATGCTTTGTTCCCGCATATGACCATCGCAGATAATGTAGGCTTCGGGCTAAAGGGAAAAAGCGCTTCTGAGAAAAAAAAGATCATAGAGGAAACGCTCGCGCTTACGGGGCTGGATGAAGACCT
>CAZLTN010000182.1:0-7618 GCA_964562455.1 uncultured Cytophagales bacterium | reverse complement strand
ATCTTCAGAAAGCGCGTGGAGAGCTGTATACTGCACAAAAATAATTCTCAAAGCCGGGCCTTACGGCCTGGCTTTCAAACAATAATTCACGAAAAACATGTTACGTCAATCCATAATTCTACCTGTCGTCGTACTCCTGGCCGCCTGCGGAGGCTCCAAAAAAGAAGGACTCGAAGCAAAAAAAGAGGAGCTCGCCGGCCTGAAAACACAGCGTATCGAAATCGAGCAGCAGATCAAAACACTGGAAACGGAAATTGCGAAGCTGGATACCACCCGTAAATCCGAAAGCAGGGTGAAGCTAGTTACCGTTACCCCCCTTCACACCGGGGAATTCAAGCATTATATCGAGCTACAGGGGGCTGTCGACGCCAAAAACAGCGTGCTGGTTACTCCCAAAACACCGGGTGCGGTAACGGCTATGTATGTAAAGGAAGGCGATTATGTCAACGTAGGATCGACTATTGCCAAGGTAGACGACAGTATCCTGCGCGAGAGCATCGAAGAACTGAAAACCCAGCTTGCGCTCGTCAATACCCTGTTTGAAAAGCAGCAATCACTCTGGAATCAGAAAATAGGAACGGAAATCCAGTATTTGCAGGCTAAAAACAACAAGGAGGCGCTTGAAAAGAAACTGGCTACTCTGCAAACGCAGCTTTCGCAATCCAGCATCACCTCCCCGATCGCCGGTACAATCGACCTGGTCAACATCAAGATAGGCGAGATGGCCCAACCCGGGCTGGGTGTAGTCAGGGTAGTCAACCTGTCCAATCTTAAAGTTGTGGCCAAAATAGCCGACTCCTATGTAGCCAGCGTCAAAAAAGGCGATGAAGTTATTGTTAAATTCCCGGATCTTCAGCGGGAATACAACGCAAGGATTTCCTTTGTGGGCACAACGGTCGACCCCCTTTCCCGGACATTTACGATCGAAGCCAATCTTCCTGCCACCAAAGACCTGAAACCCAATATGATGGCGCAGGTACAGGTCAACGACGCTACCCGTAAAGATGCACTGGTAGTCGACCAGAATCTCGTACAGAATACCGAAAAAGGAAAGGTCGTGTTCGTAGCAATTGCCCGGGGGAACGAAAAAATCGCAGAAGCGAAAGTAGTGGAGACCGGCCTCTCATATAACGGCAAAATTGAAATACTGAGCGGGCTTACCGCGGGCGATATGCTCATTACGCAGGGTTACCAGGAGGTAGTAGACGGCCAGGTTGTATCGTACTAGCCCTCCGTGGTCTTCCTCTGACAGAGATCATTAAAAATATAGACTTGTATGAAATTTCACGAATACAAAACCCTGGGCTTTACGAACTGGTGTGTGGAAAACAGGACCACGGTCTACATTTTCACATTCATCATCGCGCTGGCGGGTTTCATGGTGTACAACAACCTGCCAAAAGAGCAGTTTCCCGACATCAAGATCCCGCAGATATATATCAACACGATCTACTTCGGAACTGCCCCAGCAGACATCGAGAATACGATCAACAAACCGATCGAAAAGCAGCTTAAATCGCTCAACGGTGTAAAAAGAGTAAAATCCAACGCCCTGCAGGACGTATCGGTAATCCTCGTCGAATTTGTCCCGACCGTACGCGTCGAAGACGCGCTTCAACGGGTGCGCGACGCCATTGACAAGTCCAAAACCGATCTTCCCCAGAACCTCGACGCCGGTCCTACAGCACAGGATGTCAATTTCTCGGAATTCCCTATCATGAACGTCAACATGGCGGGGGACTTCTCCCTGAAACAGCTGAAGGAATTTGCCGAAGACCTCCAGGACGGCATTGAAGCGCTGCCCGAGATTACCCGTGTCGATATACTGGGCGCGCTCAACCGCGAAATCCAGATCAACGTAGACCTGCCCAGGATGCAGGCTTCCGGGCTTTCTTTCTATGATATACAGGCAGCCTTGCAGGGAGAAAACATCAATATCTCAGGGGGTGAGCTGAATGTGTACGGGGTAAGGAGGACACTGCGCGTTAAGGGCGAATATACCGACGTCAATGAAATGGCCAACATGCGTATCCGCAGCGCTACCGGTGCGGTAATACGGCTGGGAGACGTAGCGGAAGTAACCGACAGCTTTGAAGAGCAGCAGGACTTTGCCCGTCTCGACGGGAAATCCGTTATAACGCTCAACGTCATCAAACGATCGGGCGAAAACCTGGTCGACGCTTCCGACAAGATACAGGAAGTGATCGATGAATATAAAGAAAACCGCTTCCCTGAAGCGCTGGATATTAAGATCACCGCCGACCAGTCGGTGCAGACCCGCGCCGATATCCATGACCTGATCAATACCGTAATACTCGGGTTTATTTTCGTGGTGTGCGTGCTGATGTTTTTCATGGGAGTCCGCGACGCCATATTCGTCGCAATGGCGGTGCCGCTTTCAGCCCTGGTAGCATTCGTGCTTATGCCGATCATAGGACCCATATTCGGCACCGACTTTACCCTCAACACTATTGTCCTTTTTGCGTTCCTGCTTGGAATAGGGCTCGTGGTGGACGACGCCATCGTGGTGATCGAAAATACGCACCGGCTGTTCAATCAGCATAAAGACTGGACCATACAGCAGGCCGTAAAAGCGGCAGCCGGAGAGGTATTTGTCCCGGTATTGTCCGGAACGCTTACCACCATCGCTCCTTTCGTACCGCTGCTGTTCTGGGTGGGGATAGTCGGTGAATTCATGAAGTTCATGCCGCTCACACTGATCATTACGCTGGGAGCTTCGCTGTTTGTCGCATATGTCATGAACCCGGTTTTCGCGGTGTCGTTTATGGGAAGACATGCGGAAGAAAAGGCCAACTACGATTTCAGCTTCGGAAGCATCAAACGCCCGATCATTATCCTCGCTGTCGGCGCCGTGCTCGGGTATCTGATTGACCGCGGGATCGGAAACTTCTTTATCTTTATCCTGCTCCTTTTCCTCTTCAATCATTATATCCTTACCCCGAGAATACTACTTCCCTTCCAGGAAAGACTCCTGCCTGCTCTTAAAAACGGCTACGGGCGCCTGATCAGGTGGCTGCTCGTGGGATGGAGGCCGATCTGGGCGATAGCCGGCATGGTCGTCCTGTTTATCCTGACTTTCTTTGTATTGGCAATCGCCAAGCCCGAAGTAGTATTCTTCCCGAGCGGCGACCCCGACTACGTATATGTCTACAATAAAATGCCGGTCGGTACCGACGCCGCAGTGACGGATTCGCTTACCAGGATTATCGAGCAGCGGGTATTCGATGTGCTTGAGAAAGAGGACGCGATGGGGATTGTCAACTCCGTAATCGCGAACGTTGGCAAGAATGCAGGCGACCCGTACAACCCCGACCGCTCTGCTACTCCCCACAAATCGAAAGTAACCGTAGCCTTTGTATACGGCACCGAAAGGGGCGGCAAATCTACCGAAGTCATCCTGAACAAAATCAGGGAGGCGGTCATCAACATTCCCGGCACCGAAATATCGGTAGAAAGGGAGGCGGTAGGCCCTCCTACCGGGAAACCAATCTCCATCGAAATCACCGGCGACGAGTTTGATGTGCTTCAGAAACTCGAAAAGGACGTGCTGAAGCTGATCGAGCAGTCGGGTATCGAAGGTATAGACCAGCTTCGTTCCGATCTTGTCACCAACAAGCCGGAGATCGTTATCGATATCGACCGGGAAAAGGCCCAGCGGGAAGGAATCAGCTCACAGCAGATTGCCATGGCCATCCGTACCAGTCTTTTCGGGCTTGAAATTTCCAAATTCCGCGATGACAAGGATGAATACCCTATCATGCTGCGTCTCAAAAAAGACGACCGCGAGAATATTGAGAAGCTGTTAAGCCTCAACATCGTATATCGTGACATGACCATGGGCGGGGCGCTTCGCCAGGTACCCATTACCTCGGTTGCCGATATCAAATACTCGACTACTTTCAGCCAGATCAACCGGAAGGATCAGCGCAGGATCGTAACCCTGGGCTCGGACGTGGTGCCCGGATACAATGCAAACGTCATCGTCGGCCAGATCAACCAACTGATTTCGACGATGGATATCCCTAACGGCTATACCATTTCAATGGGCGGCGAGCAAGAAGAGCAAGCCGAATCCATGGCTTTCCTCGGTACGGCATTTTTAGGTGCGGTGCTGCTGATCTACCTGATCCTGGCTACCCAGTTCAATTCGGTTGTAAAGCCCTTTATTATCTTCTTTACGATCCTGCTTTCCCTCATCGGGGTATTCCTGGGATTCGTGATCTTCGACAAGGAATTCTCGGTGATTATGTCGGGTGTGGGGATGATCGCTCTGGCCGGTATCGTGGTAAAAAATGGTATCCTGCTGATAGAATTTATCGATGAGCTGAGAGACCGCGGTGTGCCGATGCGCGAAGCCGTTATCGAAGGAGGTGCGATAAGGCTCACACCGGTCCTCCTGACCGCTTCAGCTGCGGTTCTCGGGCTGATCCCGCTGGCTTTCGGTATCACGATCGATTTTGTCGGCCTGTTCCGCGACCTTTCCCCTGACCTGATCATAGGCGGGCCAAGTGCCGTTTTCTGGAATATCCTTGCATGGACTATCATTTTCGGTCTTACTTTCTCAACCGTGCTTACACTGGTGCTGGTACCGTGTATGTACTACGTCAACGAAAGGATAAGAGACAAATGGTTTCGAAAAAATCCTGAGGAAATAGCATAAAAAAGCTGAGAAGTAATAAAGGCACCCGGGGAAGCAGGACGACTGTTTTCCCGGGTGTTTTTTATATGCCCGGATTTTATCGAAACAGATATTAATTTGTTAACTTACAGACAATACCTGCTTCACATACACTTCCGATATTTACCGGATTTGAAACTGTTCAGCCGACCGAATGCCGGCCTTAACTTTATACCAATAGCCAACATATGACCCGGACTGCTACCTTTTACGCCTTTTCCAAACTTTCCCGCACGGCTTTTCCCATATCTCGTGTCGCCGGCAGCATAAAGAAAACGTTGCTTGTATTTTTTTCGACAGCGTTGTGGTCTGCAATTTCCGCAACATCTCTGGCTGCCGTCCCGCCGATCAGGATAACGGAATACATGTACAACGGCTTGGAATTTATCGAGTTTACCAACATTGGCACCGTTCCGGTCGATATGACCGGGTGGAGCTTCGATGACGACAACCCTGTCCCCGGTACTGTCAGCCTGAGCGCTTTCGGGATCGTCCAGCCGGGTGAATCGGTGATATTGTCTGAATCTCCTGCAGCAACCTTCAGGGAACAATGGAATCTCTGCGCGCAGGTAAAAATAATCGGTGACAATAGCGCCAATCTCGGCAGGAATGATGAAATCAATCTTTATGATGCCGAAAACAACCTGGTCGACCGGCTGATCTACGGCGACCAGAACTTCCCTGGCACCGTGAGGACTCATGAACACAGCGCCTGGGTCCGGGCAGATGGATTGGGGATGAACGATATCAGCAAATGGACCCTTTCCTCTTCCGGCGATGCTGAAGGGTCGTTCGCCTCTACGGGCGGGCAATACGGAAGCCCCGGTAAAAGTACACGCGCTACTGTTACGTTTGATCCCTGCGCGGTTACAGAAGCGGCCCCTGTTATCGTAATAGATGTAACGGGCACCTCCAACTTTCTGGATGGCGGCGCAAGCGTTTCACCGGCGAGCCCTTATTCTATCAGCGGGGTGATCAACGATGAAACCGATCCTGCCCGTTATGAAGGGATTCACTTTACCATCAGTGACAACGACACCCCTGTCGAAAATCTTACAATAGCCGTAGCGACCAGCAACGCTGCAGTAGTTCCCCAATCAGGATTGAACCTGACCGGCAGCGGGGCTTCCCGGCATCTTACGATCACGCCCGCCCTTCTGGCAGGGTATTCCAATATTACGGTCAGCGCGAGCGACGGTACCCATACCACGCTCTACGTCCTCTCCTATGCCGCTTCATATGCCGCCCCCGGAGCTGCGACCAGGTGGCATACCGGAGCTTCCGATGCTTCTACAGCTATTGCGCTCGACAATGATTATATGATCGTGTCCGACAACCAGGTAAACTTTCTTTACGTGTACGACCGCCATCAGTCGGGCCTGCCTGTAGCTGCCTATGATTTCAACCAGGGTAATATTCTCGATCTTACCGATCCTGTATCTGCCCCCTTTGCCGAAACAGATATAGAAACCGGTGTAAAAAGCGCTGCCCAGCCAGGCAGGATATACTTCTTCGGCTCTATGAGCAACAGCGCCAGCGCCAACACCAAACCCAACCGTGACCGGGTTTTTGCAGTCACGGTAACAGGTACAGGAGCAGGTACTGCCTTTTCGAATGCAGGGTATGCCAGGCTGCGCAGCCATCTGACCAGTTGGGGAGATTCCCACGGCTATGACCTGAGCGCGAGCGCTGCCGATGGGAAAGATCCCAGGGCGATCGATGGCTTTAACGTAGAGGGCGCTGTTTTCGCACCCGATAACACTACCCTTTATATTGGCTTCAGGGCTCCTCTCGTGCCGACCGGCGCCCGTACCAAAGCACTGCTGGCCCCCGTCCTTAATTTTGAAAGCTGGTTTAATGACGGCGCTCCGGCCGGTTCTCCGGTTATCGGAGCCCCTATCGAGCTTGACCTGGGGTTGAGGGGTATCCGGGAAATCGTACGGCTGTCCAACGGGAAATACATCATCCTGGCCGGCAACTATGGGGGGTCCGGTCCGGGCGGAGCTGTATATGGCTGGTCCGGCAATGCCGGCGAGCCCGCGGTATTGATCCCCTCTTTCGATATCAGCCAGCTCAATGCTGAAGGAGTAATGGAGGTCGCCGCAACGGAAAACACTTCAGATCAGCGAAATATGAGGACCGCCGATTTCGCGACTGACAAACTGCAGGTGATAAGCGACAACGGAAGCAGCGTGTACTATAACGACGGCATCGATGCCCAGGACCTTTCCCAAAAGAACTTCAGAAAATTCGCTTCCGATATCATCACCGGTGTCGATGATGCCCTACCCGTCACACTCGTATCTTTCGGGGCGGCCCGCAACGAACATGCTGTGGACATTTCCTGGCAAACGGCCGATTACGAGGATGGTACCGTATTTGAAATACTACGTTCTTTCAACGGACATCATTTTGAGGCAATACACCGCATCCCCGCGGTCAGCGGCCAATACCGGTTTTCCTTCCGGGATGAAGACCCGGCAACTTTCAGGCAAAAAACCTATTATCGCCTGGGCATCAGCGCTGCAGACGGGAAAACAGAATTTTCGATAATCCGGTCCGTTGAAGCCGTCCGTTCCGGAGAAGTAATATCACTATACCCTAACCCTTCCCTGCGCGGAGCGCTTAACATAAAAACAATCGGGAAGGGTATGGTAAGCCTCAAAGTCTATAATAATCTCGGCATCAGGCACCATAGTGTTGAATTTAAGGAAAGCACGTCGTTAGACACGGCAAACTGGCCTTCCGGGACTTACCTGCTTCATTTTACCACTCTCGACGGGCAACAATTCAGGAAGACGCTGATCGTAATAAATTAAAGGGCTGAAAAATCCGGTGAGATTTTATTAATTTTCTGCAAATAAAATCTCACCGGAAACATAGCCCTTTAGCATGTACAGGACATTATCTTTCGTTGTA
>CAZLTN010000181.1:0-7876 GCA_964562455.1 uncultured Cytophagales bacterium | reverse complement strand
TATTCCTTCTTGGAAGCGTAGGATGTCAGGTAAATATCCTCATCCTCAAGCACTCGGCCTTCTACATCATATTGCCCCTTGACTTGATACGCCATATTCGACTTTGCCCGGGTCACAAAGAAACATCCCCTGCTGTCCAAGACCTTCAGCCAGCCAAAATCCAAGTAGCCCCGATCCACTACTACGACGCTTCCTTTCGGGAAAGTCATTTCTTTAGCTACTTTTATTTCATGTGTTTGGGCCTCGGTGAGTTTTACAAATACGGGGAGTAGGCCGTCGTAATCCAGCACGGTATGCAGCTTGACTGCCCCCTTTTGACTGCGGTAACAGGCCCAATCGAAGACCTTCAGGCACAGGGGAATAATGCTGGCGTCGGCGAGAAAAATCTTCCTCCTAAGCCGTGACAGCCCGGATCTGGAAAATTTATGAGCACCGCTTAAATGCTCCAGTAACATAAAATATACCGCTTTGAATAATTCCGGTGTTCGATTCCTATTGATATACGATAGGCTGGACTTGCTAGGAACACGATCGACACCCAAATGGGACAGATTGCCGGTCGTACTGGTCAAACCATTACTGATATCCCGAACAGAAGCGGCGCCGCCGATGTGGCAAAACAACATCGATACCAGATGTGTCCACGAATTGATTCCCTTCTGATGCTTGTCAGACGAGTGCTTAGATACTAAGCGGTCGAACTTATCTCGGGGAATCAGACTGAGCATTTGACTGAAAAGTGATATTTTTACCATCGGGAGACTCTTAGGTTTTTGTTTCGCAACTACAACCTAGCACTTTTGGGTGGAGTCTCCCTTTTTTTTATTCTCCCTCAGGTTTTATTTTGGACACATGTGTTTTACCTGTTTTAATAAAGTGAAAAGTATTCGGCGATCGGGCCTAAAGCCAATACGGGGAAGAAGGACAGCGCTGCGACAATGGCGATCACTGCAAAAACCATCAAACCAAAAGTGGCCGTATCAGTCTTTAAAGTTCCATCTCCCTCGGGAATAAACTTTTTCTCAGCCAGCAGTCCTGCTATCGCTACGGGCCCTATGATCGGCAGGAAGCGGGAAAGTATCAGGACAAATCCCGTGCTGATATTCCACCAAAGCGTATTATCTCCCAATCCCTCGAAGCCACTACCGTTGTTGGCAGACGAGGAAGTGTATTCATAAAGCATTTCACTCAACCCATGGAATCCCGGGTTGTTCAATGATGCCGCGGTATACTGGGGTAAAGCAGCAGCCAGCGCAGTTCCGGCAAGTATCAGGAAGGGGTGCAGCAGTGCAATGATCATGGCTATTTTCATTTCCCTTGCTTCTACTTTTTTACCCAGAAATTCCGGGGTTCTACCTACCATTAACCCACTGATGAAAACAGCCAATATGATGAATATAAAGAAGTTCAATATTCCTACGCCGACTCCGCCATAAAAGGAATTAATCATCATGGCCACCAACTCGTTCATTCCGGACAATGCCATAGAACTATCGTGCATGGAGTTTACTGAACCGGTGGAAATTACTGTCGTTACGATACTCCAGAATCCGGAAGCCGGCGCTCCCAACCGCGTTTCTTTTCCTTCCATGGCCCCCAGGGAGTTATCTATTCCCCTGGCGGCAATAGCAGGATTCCCCTTCATTTCCATATTGATATTGGGCACAGCAAGCATCAGGAAACCAATTGTCATGACTCCGAATATCATCCATGACAGTTTTCTTCTCTTGATAAAGTATCCGAATGCAAAAATCATGGCCATCGGCACAATGAGTTGTGCGATCATCTCCACCATATTGCTCAGGTATGACGGATTTTCGAAAGGATGGGCCGAGTTTACGCCGAAAAATCCACCGCCATTGGTTCCTACGTGTTTGATCGCAACAAATGCAGCGGCGGGTCCACGGGATACTTCCACTGTGTCCCCCTGTAGCGTCGTAATAGCTTCTTTTCCTTCAAAAGTCATCGGCGTACCTTCAAAAGCGAGAATGACGGCAATCACGAATGAAACCGGAAGCAATATACGTGTACACGATTTCACGAAGTAGTTATAGAAGTTCCCAAGCCTATCTGTAGATTTATCTCTGAATGCCCTGAATACCACTACAGCCGCAGCCATTCCTGTTCCCGCACTTACGAACTGTAAGAACATCAGCCAATATTGCCCCAGGTAGCTCAGGCCTGATTCCCCTGAGTAGTGCTGTAAATTACAGTTTACTACAAATGAGATAACGGTATTAAAAGCCAGATCTGCTGACATACTTGGGTTATTGTCCGGATTTAAGGGAAGACTCCCCTGTGTCATAAGAATGAGCATCCCGAGCAGGAACCATACCATGTTAATCGTAAGCAAGGCAGCCATTTGCTCCTTCCAGCTCATTTCTGTCTGCGGCTTGATTCCACTGATTCTATAAAAAATGCGTTCAATCGGATTAAATATAGGATCGGATAACATTCTTTTATCTCCGTAGACCTTAGCAATGTATTTTCCGAATGGTATAGCCAGTAATACCGACAACAAAAACATGACTATTATACCTAAAATTTCTGTATTCATTTTTTTTAATGGTTTTATATAATCTATCAAAAAAAGCTTGGCAGATCCCCAATACAACTGGCATATAAACTCTATATGAGTCGGTATTCTTCTCTAAAATATAAATTATATACGCTTAATATGAGATCATAATCTTTATCTTGACGACAAGCAAATAGATCATCGAAATAAAAAGCAGTATCCAGAATATGATGGATATCCATTCTTTTATTTTGTCTTTTTTATCGTTTTTCATAGCAAGAAAAAATCTAAAATTTTTCCGGCTTTATCAATACATAGCAGATGTAAGCAAATACACCTAATGCTATAAAAAATAACAATGCCATAGATTTATTTTTATTTTTAGGATATAATAAGTATTTCAATACAGTTACCTTGAATTGTTTTTTATAATTGATTTTTATACAATTTCTACCTGGTTATTAACTGAAGAAATAAAAAGAAAAAGACAAATCCGATTATGATGCCAGCAAATCCACCCGGTCTTACAGATACTGCTGCTAACAAAAAGAGGAAAACGCCTAAGGCGGCTTTTTTCGCTTTAATTGACCAATTATTTTTCCTTTTATTTATAGTAATTTCGTTTAGCTATTCAAAATTGTTTTAATGTACCCCTCTTTTAACTGAATGGGAAATAGGCCAAGATATTTTTTTATACTTTCGGGACATACTCCGGATGACAGGTTCGTTAAGAATTCATTTTCAATAGCATTCCGAACATATTGATTTTCACCCTGATAAAGCACATTAACTATTTTAGCTATTTCTTGTACTCTCTCTAAGTCTTTCTCTGATCCAGAATTAATTTTACACGCACAAATAGTTGCTAGTTCCTGTAACAATATATAGTCCGAAATATGCTCATTCAATTTGTGTCGATCTAAAATAAAATCTGCAACCTCTGGGACCCATTCCTTTATTGTCTTTGTTATTTTTGCAACCATTTCTTCTTATATTTTGTCGAAAAATTCAATTGATTTAAAAAACAATCCAAAGCAAATTAAACCCGATACTATTAACAACAATGCCATTGTAATTTATATGTTATATTAATTGAAGATGTAATCCATATAAAGCCACCTAATATAGATACGAACTTACCTTGTTTCGAAAAAAATGGACTTATTGGTAAGAGATCATTTTGTTCATTGACAGGTATATTCTATATATTCTTACCGGGGTGCTCTGTTTAATATAACCCCATTCTCTTGCGGTGCACATTTTGTTTACACTTCCCAGTGCCCTTACAAAAATATTCTCGATTATATCTTTTATGTAGTTTTCTCCCCGGTCGTAAAGCCATCCGGTAAACATTAAAACCCATTTGACTCTTATCCACGATTTTGACCGGACTAAATCTTTTAAAAGGCTAGCCAGAATCTGAACGATACCCGCGACGTTATCCTTTTGTGTCAGCTTCTCGATTTCTTGCTTAGATTCCGGTATTTCATTTTGCACAATTTCAGCCAGTTCGTCTTTTTTGATTCTATATCTTTTCATATACTTTCTAAAGCCTTAAGGATTCTTCCAAAAACCAATACGATAATGGTTAAAATGATGATGAGATGATAAGACTTCATCCAGCTTGGATACTTAATGAGGTGGCGTCTCCGGCCGGCTCTGTGCTGTAGGTTTTCCATGTATTTTTTAAGTTTTTCAGACATAGGAGTCAAACCACATGCCAGCATAGCAACGCAAACCAACAATCAATTGACAATCAGATAGATACCCTCTTTATGAAGTAAAGAATGCTAAAAAAAAGTCTATCATTTTGATAGGATCATTCTCAAAATGAGAAACCTGTATATGAGCTGTTGCTGCAATAGGTGTTCTCAACCGGATCAATAGAATGGTCAACCTATAAGTAAATAGGTTAGATTAAGTAAGTTTGCGGACGGGGTATCTTCCGGTATCCAGGGAAAACAGGTTTTTGTTCTATGAAAAAGGTGCTTACCAGATTTCAGTCTTTCTGGCTAGAAGATTTAAGCTTTGCCGTATTGTTGGCGATGTTGCTATCGGTCGTTTTCATCATTCCCATCGTAATGCATAGAAGCACTCATGGGGTAGCCCTTTTTAACCTGATTTTACTAAGCGTGTTTTTCTCGGGTATCTTTTCTACCCGAAACAGGTGGCTGGCTTCTATTTCCGCTTCGCTGTTCGCAGTCCATTGCGCCCTCAGACTTGTCAGGTTTGCTGAAAACCCGTACTCCTTTTACGTTGAGGAAAACGTCATCGCCATTTTAAATACCCTTGTCTTTATAGTAATCAACTTTAACCTGCTGTTCAGGAACGAGAGCGTCAATACCTATAGGATCATTGGAGCGATTAACATCTATCTCCTTCTGGCATTGATGGGGGCGTTGTCCTTTGAGGTAATCAATGCCCTGACGGGAACCTCCATTGCAGGAAACATTAACTTAAAAGGGACAGATGAAGACTATGTCCATTTTATCTACTTCAGCCTGGTTTCTCTTACTACCGTTGGCTTCGGCGATGTCTTTCCGGTATCGATGGAAACCAAAATCATGTCGGTATTTCTATCAGCTATAGGGGTGCTGTTTCCGGCTATTGTGATTTCAAGGCTGGTCGGAATGAGCTACACTCAAAAGAAATAACCACATCTAAAAATTGATAGCCCTTCGGCCCGATCGCATGTACTATCGTCCTTAAAAGCTCTACCTGACTATCTGCGCCATCAGACGATCCACATCTGCCTTCCTGAAAAGTCCGGTTCCCTCCGCCATTGTGGTTGCTGCCCCGCAGGCAATGCCCATTTTGAGCATCTGTTCCCTGCTCCCCCCCCGACACCAATACGGACACCATCCCTGCCACCATACTGTCTCCGGCCCCCACTGTGCTACGTTTCTTCACCACTGGCGCCGGAAGCTGTACTTTTTCGTCCTTTGAATAGAGCACGGCCCCGCTGGCCCCGAGCGAGACAACTACGACCTCAGACTTTCCGTCAGCAACTAACTTAACCGCTGCCTTGTCCATTGATGCCTCATCTAACTCTTCTACTCCTGAGAGGGAGGCCAGCTCTCCGATATTCGGCTTGATCAGGAATACTCCTTCCTCGACCGTTTCGTGAAGCGCTTGCCCGGAGGTATCGACAATCACTTTGGCACCCTTTGCTTTACAAATTCCTATCAGCTCCCTTATAAAAGCGGGGCTGACTCCAGCAGGAAGGCTGCCGCTTATCACCGAGATCTCCGGAAAATTTTCGATTTTGCCCAGGGTTTCTAGTACTGCCGATTGTTCGGCCGGCGACATGTGCTCTCCCGGGAATCCGAAACGGTATTGCTGGTTATTGGAAGCGTCCACTACGATGAAGCTTTCCCGGGTTTCTCCCGAAACAGGGAGAGGAAGAATATTTAGATTCTCTTCTTTTAGAAGTTGCTCGAGTAGTTTGCCTGTCCGGCCTCCAGATACAAAAAAAGCGGAAGACACTACGCCCAACCTTTTCAAAGCGCGGGAAACATTGATTCCCCCGCCGCCCGGTTCATACCGGGGCGTAACGCATCGTAATTTCTTGTCGGGTACAATTCCGTGTACTGAACTACTCTTATCAACAGAAGGATTAAGCGTAATCGTCAAAATAGGTGGATTCATGTCTCAAAAAAGGGAGATACTGGTTCTGTTAAACTCAATTTGTGGAAATTCCGTATTCTTCTATTTTCCGGTACAGCGTGGCCGGACCTATTTCCAGCAGACGTGCGGCTTCTGTTTTATTGCCCTGTGTATGGATCAGTACCTTTTGAATATGCAACTTCTCCACGCTAGCCATCGAAAAGGCAGACAGCGGCTTGTCGGTTTCTACAGGGTACTGCACATCGCCAGGGAGCGTATCTATGTCCAGCGCTTCTGTTTCCGAAAGGATAACACTCCTTTCGATGACATTCTTTAACTCTCTGATATTTCCTTTCCACTCGGCTTTTTCGAGTGCGTCAATATAATCTCTGGTTAAGAAAATGTGCTTTTTCCCCATTTTGACTGCAAAAGAAGCGGCGTAGTATTCCGCCAGCAACTTCACATCCTCTTTCCGCTGCCGTAGGGCGGGCAGTTGAATGGTAAATACGGAAAGCCGGTAAAACAAATCACTGCGAAAATTCCCATTTACGATCTCTTCCTGAAGATTCCGGTTGGTGGCGGCAATAATCCTGACATTTACCCTGGTGGTTTTAGAATCTCCGACTTTCAAAAACTCTCCTGTTTCCAAGACCCTCAAGATCTTAGCCTGCAGCTCCAGGGCCATCTCACCTATTTCATCCAGAAAGATTGTCCCGTTATGAGCCTCTTCAAAAAGACCTTTCTGATCTTTTATCGCTCCGGTAAAAGCGCCGGCTCTATGCCCGAAGAGCTCATTTTCCAGCAGATCCTTACCAAATGCGGAGCAATTAATAGCTACAAATCCCCTTTTGTTCCGGTCACTGGCCTGGTGTATCGCCTGTGCAAACACCTCTTTTCCCGTTCCGGTTTCTCCTGTCAGCAATACCGTAGTATCGGTGCCGGCTACCTTTTTAGCCAGTTCGATGGCCCTGGTGATTTGCACGGACTTCCCTATGATGTTGTCAAATGAAAGCCTGGCGCCCAACTGTTTCTCAAGTTGGAGAACCCGTTTGGCAAGCACCGCTTTTTCCAGGGCTTTATAGAGCAATGGGATAATCTTCTTGCTGTCATCCCCTTTGGTAATATAGTCGAATGCCCCGCTTTTAATGGCTTTTACGCTGTCTTCAATATTTCCGTAAGCCGTCAGGAGAATCACCTCGCAAAAAGGGTACCGGCCCTTGATTACCTTTACCAGGTCGACGCCATTCCCATCCGGAAGCTTGACGTCGCTGATGATCACGTCAAACTCTTCGGAAGAGAGTAACCGGACTGCTTCCTTGACGCTCGCCGCTTCAGAAATTTCAAGCGCTTCATGCTCCAGGGCAATTACGCGGGCAATCAGCTTTCTCAGTTTTTCCTCGTCATCTATGATTAAAATCCTGCTCATATACCAGCCCTCTTACGATTCCATTTAAAAAGTGTTCCTCCCGGAATGCAACATTTCCCGGAGGGCGGGTTTTAGATATAGGTTAACCACCCACTAATCCCCAGGGCACAACATACCTTCAGGACAGGCCGGAAGCTAAAAATACCGGTAGTTTCGACTGATGAATCAATTCTCTGGCCATGCTTTTTGAAAAAAGCCGCTCAAAGAAACCATGCTCTACCAGGGTCAGTGCTAGCAAGTCGAAATCTTCATCCAGTTGCTCCACGGCTTCAACCCCTTCCTGACCTGCTATAAAGCGAAAAGGCAGGGTTTGAAGATCGGCCTTC
>CAZLTN010000180.1:0-8097 GCA_964562455.1 uncultured Cytophagales bacterium | reverse complement strand
TTTAATTTTATGCAAAATGCTAAATATCAGAATATTACGCCTTTAAAGGGAAGCCGCCGTAGGGGCGCACGGTCGTGCGCCGGCATACAGTGAAGACGCACGGCCGTGCGTCTCTACGCGGACATAATGACCTTGGTCGGGTTGGGGTTAACGGTGTCGGATTCCACCAGGCCGTCGCGCAGCCTCACGATACGATGGGCATAGTGGGCTATATCTTCTTCGTGTGTAACCATCACGATAGTATTTCCTTTGGTATACAACTGGTCGAAAAGATCCATTATCTCGTATGACGTTTTTGTATCCAGGTTCCCCGTGGGTTCATCAGCCAGCAGGATACTCGGATCGTTAACCAGAGCACGCGCTACCGCCACCCTTTGCCTCTGCCCGCCCGACAACTCATTGGGCTTATGGTGCGCCCTGTTCTCAAGCCCTACATTTTTTAAGGCTGTCATGGCCTTTTCCGTGCGATCGGCTTTACTCAGCCCGGCATATATAAGGGGAAGCGCTACATTGTCGAGGGAGGTCATACGCGGCAGAAGGTTAAAAGTCTGGAATACAAAACCGATTTCCCGGTTCCTGATTTCAGCCAGCTCTGCTTCGGTCATATCGCTCACATCCTTTCCGTTCAGTACATACTGCCCTGTCGACGGGGTATCAAGGCAACCGATGATGTTCATCAGGGTCGATTTCCCGGAGCCGGAAGGTCCCATGAAAGCCACATACTCGCCTTTTTCTATCTGGAGCGTTACCGATTTAAGCGCATCGATTATCTCCGCTCCCATAATATAACGGCGGGAAATACCGCTCATCTCAATGATGTTCATGTGTATAAATATATGAATGAGCTTATTATCTATATTAATTTCGCGACACTAAAGCCACAGAGCCCTGCGGCTATACCCGGGTATCTTAATGGCTATTTTACCTGTATGCCCTCCACTTTTTACCTTGTATGGTTAGATATAAACCTACCAGGAAAACTGCCGGGTCATTATATTCAAACTGAAGAGAGCCGCTACGCCCTAAAAAGCGGTCGCTTATGATCCGCAACACCTCTCCTTCTTCATCCCTTACCAGGCTGCCGCGATTCGGCCAACCGGTTTTCTCCCAGTTGTACTGCCTGCCATCCAGCTGGATGTCGGCCCGGCTCCCGGACATGCTCAGCCTGATCCTGCCCCTTTCCGAATCACCCTCTATATTCCGTATCACAAAAGTACGGGAGCAAAAACTTTTCCGGTCGAAGCGGAGCATCCTTCCCCTCAGTTCTCCGTATGCACTGCTGCTCCACGGAGATGCTTTCAGCAATCCTACCAGCAGGCGGTCCTGCAGGACAACCAGTTCGGAACCCGCAATTCCCTTCAGCCTCCATTTCAACATATCCATACCGTACAAAACGATCCGGTTTTTGTTGCCGGAACGAAGATACCATTTATCTGAATTCTTCTTTCTCTTTTTGTTTGAGCGTCCATTTGGCATGATAACGGGTAAAAAAATCATGATAACCTGTATCGCCGGCCAATTTACTTACCTTACCCCTGGCCTCCTCTGCCTGATCGGTGAGCCCCATATCAAGACTCAGCAAAGCATATTCCGCCCACAGCACGGGAGCGTTTTCGTTAAAGCGAAGCGCGTCTACTACGACGGCATAAGCCTTAGGGATACCTGATTTCTGCTGACTGAGGTACGCCGCTGCTCCTGCCACCAACGCCGGATCGTATGGATTATGCCGCAGCGCTGCCCTGAATGCTTTTTCGGTCCCTTCTTTCCGGGCAATCGCCAGCAGGGAATCGGCATTATTACGCGGCGGGACAAGAGCAACCACAGCTTTCTGAAGGCGCGATATTTCCAGGCTGTCCGTCCCCGATTCCTTCAACCGCTCCAGGACTATACTTCCTGAAACGGGATTGCCCGACAAAGACTGGGCCACGGCATGCCCGATGACAGCATCCGGCGCGTTTACTTCAGAAAATTGTGCTATCGCCTTATCATAAAGACCAGTCTGCAAAAACCAGTGACCCAATATCTTATGGAATAAAGCCGCCTCTTCTCCCTCGTTGCCGGCCAGCGAAAGAAGCGTTTCGATCGCTCTTGTCTTATCTCCCCCATAGAAATCGGCATGAGCCGACGCCAGCAGGAGGTTGTCGGCCATCAGGTCATTTTTTGATGCTATCCGCCGCATTTTCATCGCCAGCGAACTATCGTTCGGCCCCTGGTTGTAGGCATAGTTCATCCAGTAGGCAAAACCGGCGGCGCTCAGCAGGGAATCAGCCCGGATCGCATCATTCCTGTTTTTCTCGTTCCGGTTTCTCCCGGCCAGGTTACTGACAAGAAGCCTGTTGGCATTCCACGACAGGTTATTGCTGAAAACGGCGCTACCCGCCAGGGAATCCAGAGCGGCAGGATCCAGGACACCTGAAAGTACACCCAGGATATTGGAAGGTGCAATTCCGTCGCCGGACAGCTTCTCGGCCGAGCTCAGAAAGTAGTAGGCAGAGTCGGAAAGGTTTGTCCGGGCATACAGCAGCCCGATATTATTGAGAATGGGAGCATGGCGGGGAAAAAGCAACTGCCCCTCCCTGAGACTGAACATCGCTTCAAAATACAGGTCATCCTGCGCCAGCAGGTTGCTTAATCCGATAAAAGCCTGCGGTGACGGCTTCTTGAGCGTAGCTTGTCTGAAATAAAAAACAGCAGCGTTACGATCTCCCTGTATCCTCGCAAGGGAAGCCAGCGCATAATTCCCTTTATGGTTCTGAAACTCCTGCTGCAACGACATTTTATAGTATTGCTCGGCCAGCGCATACTGGTTCGTAAGCGTATGCAAATCGCCGAGCCCGTTGAAATAAGCCGCTATTCCCTGCCGGACCGGGAAAAGATTCTGCATTGAAAACAACCCCGCTACCAGCGCCACACCGATGATCCTCGTCCGCGTCAGGCTGAAATTCAGAGGCTTGTACAGCACTTTATGTACCTGCAGCCCCTTCTTTAACAACGGTAGGAAATTTGCTATGATATAAAACACGAACGCCAGTCCCATACCCAGCTGGCTGTTGATGACGCTATCTTCCAGCACTTCCAGCAAAGGATCGTTGCCGGCAGCCACCGCCATTCCGACTGCCCCTGCCGTAACCAGGAACAAGCCCGAATATAGCCAGAAACCCGATTCCCTGAAAGACAGTTGCCCTTCCGTGCTTTCACACCTCAACCGGAACCCGGTCAGCCCGATAACAGCGCCAGCGGCTCCAAGTAACCAGGCGGGCATCAGCATCATGCCCCAGTCTGCTTTTTTCGTGTTGCTCACATAGGCGAAAACCAGGATCAGCAGATAAAGGCCTGCAAGGGCGGAAAAATTAAGCAGGGACCGGTTTCCCGTACCGGTATGCTTCGAGGTAGCCAGCCAGACTATTCCGTACAGCACTTCGGTAGCCGATATAAGCAGGAAAATAACAGCCGGTATCAGCCATAGCGGCAGGCTATATACCAGGAAAGTATAGGCGGGGGCAGGGGCGGAAGACCCGGCAACCGTAACCAGCGCAAGTACAGCCGAGATCACAGCAAAAACAGCTATACGGCTTGCTATACCCATACCCTGACGGAATGCCTGGAGATAGTACCCCGTTCCGCCGTACATTGCAAGCGCAAGAAGAAGCAGGGTGCGTTCGGGCAGGCCGGGAAAAACCAACATTTCGGTCCTGGAAAAAACCAGTAGCGGAGTCAGGACGGCAAGCCCTCCCAGAAACCAGAACCTGGAGAGAGTCGTCAATGCTGCCAGCACGATCGAAAGGCCTGAAAGAGCGATCACCAGGAAAAATATCCCCGCTACAACATCGGGCAGCATCAGCGGAGCGGCGTACTGCTCCGTTACATATACCGACGGCGCCGGGATGACAAACTCAAAGTTGCCCAGGCTGAGCCGGTTAACGGGCACCGCCGCATCATGTACGAGAGAAATGATATCCCATTTTACATTGCCGGTACCGGGAAAAATACCCGACGAGATAAGCAGGTAAACGAGCGAAGAGGCGATCAGGAGAAGCACTGCGAGAGCGATTATTCTCTCGGCCGTACTCCAGGATTTCCAAAAAAAAAGTTTTTTCATTTCGTATAAACGAATTCTCCTTCAGAGATTAATACGTGTCTTGCCTGTCCGCAAGGCATTTTCTGGAAAATATCCAATATTTGCCCCCCCGAAACGTTTGTTATGATTGTTTTATAAACTACTTTTGCGGTCTCAAAATTAATATACGCCAATAAAATATAGCGAAACAATGTCAAATGCGGCAAACATAGGGAAAATTACCCAGGTAATCGGACCGGTAGTAGACGTATCGTTTGAAAATCACAGCCAGATGCCTGCGATTCTGGATGCCCTCGAGGTCGTCAAAGCCAATGGCCAGAAAGTGGTATTGGAGTGCCAGCAACACTTAGGTGAAGACCGGGTACGTGCAATTGCTATGGAAGGTACCGAAGGCTTACAAAGAGGTATGGAGGTAATCGCCAAGGGATCTCCTATCAAAATGCCTGTCGGTGAGCAAATCAAAGGTCGTCTTTTCAATGTTGTCGGAGATGCCATTGATGGTTTGAAGGACGTGGATAGCAGCAATGGTATATCCATTCACAGATCTGCGCCCAAATTCGAGGATCTGGCTACCGCTACTGAAATCCTTTACACCGGTATCAAAGTAATCGACCTGCTTGCCCCGTATGTAAAGGGCGGTAAAATCGGTTTGTTCGGTGGTGCAGGGGTAGGAAAGACCGTTTTGATCCAGGAGCTTATCAACAATATCGCAAAAGCATATTCAGGTCTTTCGGTATTCGCCGGCGTCGGTGAGCGTACCCGCGAAGGAAATGACCTCATGCGTGAAATGATCGAAGCCGGTATCATCAAGTACGGCGAGAAATTCAAGCACAGCATGGAAAACGGAGGTTGGGATCTCGACAGCGTCGACTATGACGAGCTGAAGGATTCCCAGGCTACTTTCGTGTTCGGCCAGATGAACGAGCCTCCCGGAGCCCGTGCCCGTGTAGCGCTTTCAGGGCTTACCGTAGCCGAGTATTTCCGTGACGGCGAAGGCGATGGCAAAGGCCGCGACATTCTTTTCTTCATCGACAATATATTCCGGTTTACCCAGGCAGGTTCCGAAGTATCGGCTCTTCTGGGTCGTATGCCGTCTGCCGTAGGTTACCAGCCCACGCTGGCCACTGAGATGGGTGCCATGCAGGAACGTATCACCTCTACCAAAAATGGTTCTATCACTTCCGTTCAGGCCGTTTACGTACCTGCCGATGACTTGACTGACCCTGCTCCGGCTACGACCTTCGCTCACCTTGATGCGACGACGGTGCTTAGCCGTAAGGTTGCAGAGAAAGGTATTTACCCTGCGGTGGATCCTCTCGATTCGACTTCCCGCATCCTTTCTGCGGAATCGCTTGGCGATGCCCATTACTCCTGTGCTCAGCGCGTAAAAAATATCCTTCAGCGTTACAAGGAGCTCCAGGACATCATCGCCATCCTTGGTCTTGAAGAACTTTCGGAAGAGGACAAACTGGTTGTATCCCGCGCCCGCCGCGTGGAGCGTTTCCTTTCCCAACCGTTCTTCGTTGCATCGCAATTCACAGGTCTGGAAGGGGTGCTTGTCGACATCAACGATACGATCAAAGGTTTCAACCAGATCATAGACGGAGAGTTTGACCACCTTCCCGAAATGGCCTTCAACCTTGTTGGAACTATCGAGGATGCAGTGAGAAAAGGAGAGAAAATGCTTGCTGAGGCGTCGAGGTAATTATCCGGCGACTATAAAAATTATTAAAAATGAATCTGGAAATCATTACACCTGACAAGAAGGTTTTCACGGGAGAAGCTGTATCTGTTACTTTCCCGGGAACAGAGGGACAGTTTCAGGTCCTGAACAACCATGCGCCGCTCGTGAGTACGCTTGGTAAAGGTGAGGTTCTGATCGACACCGGTTCCGGCAGGCAATCCTACACCGTCGACGGCGGTGTTGTGGAAGTGCTCAATAATAAAATATTGGTATTGGCTGAGGCCGTACTGTAAAAGAGGAACCGGGCAAATAAAAAAGGGTAATCTGGTTGCAAAGCCGGATTACCCTTTTTTATTACCTATTCCTTTCCGCTTTTACGCTTCTAAAGCGTGGAAACAGTCCGGCGGATAAACTCCGTCAGGCCGCTTCCGGAAAGCATTCCCTGCGAGAGAAGCGCAAGGTCGTACAATTGCCTGGCAAGCTTACCCTGTTCATCTGCTCCTTCGTCAGCAAGGATTTTACCCACCAGCGGATGATTGGCATTGACAGAAACAGTATACATCATGGGCATCTCACCAAACATACTTCTTTGCCCCGAAGTAGCCTGCATATCCATCATCCTCCTGATAAATTCGGGGAAGGTGACAACAACCGGCAGCTCGTCACCGGACAGGGCTTCTACGTTGACCGTAACCGACTTATTGTCGATTACCGCTTCGAACACCTCCTTGACCTTCTCTTCGTCCTTTTTGCTAAGGAGGCTTTCCGGCCTGGTATCTTTTTCGATCAGCTTGTCGACCGTATCCGCGTCAACCCGCTTGACACTGACTTTTTCGAGCTTCTGCTCCAGGCTGTTGATAAAATGTGAGTCGATAGGGCTGTCGAGCACGAGCACATCGTAGCCTTTTTTCAGGGCAGCCGATACAAATGCATCCTGCTTTTTGGCGTCTGAAGTGTACAGCCATACCTGCTTATCGTCCTTTTCGGTTTGGTTTTCCTTAACTTTCTCACGGTATTCATCGAAAGTAAAGAACTTCCCTTCCGTATTCTTGAGGAGGCAGAAATCTTTAGCTTTCTCATAAAATTTCTCGTCACTGATAGCGCCGTATTTTACGAAAAGACCGATATCCTCAAATTTCTTTTCAAACCCTTCCCTGTCATTCCTGAATAGCTCTGCAAGTTTGTCAGCCACTTTCCGGGTTATGTAGCTCCCGATTTTTTTTACGTTGCCGTCAGCCTGCAGATAGCTCCTGGAAACGTTCAGCGGGATATCGGGAGAGTCGATTACGCCATGAAGGAGCTGAAGGAAATCGGGGACGATATCTTTTACCTCGTCGGTAATAAAGACCTGCCTGCTGTAAAGTTGTATCTTTTCGCGCTGAAGCTGGAAGTCGTTCTTCAATTTCGGGAAGTAGAGAACGCCCGTCAGGTTGAACGGGTAATCTACATTGAGATGGATCCAGAACAGCGGGTCTTCGCTATAGGGATAGAGTTCTTTGTAAAACGCCAGGTAATCTTCGTCTGTGAGGTCTGCCGGATTTTTGACCCAGATCGGAATAGGATTATTGATAACCTTCTCCTGGAATTCGATGGGAACGGGCAAAAATTTGCCGTATTTCTCCAGTATCTGCTGCAGCCGATACGCCTGCAGAAATTCTTCCGAGTCCGGCCCTATATGCAGGACGATATCGGTACCGCGCCCTTCTTTTTCAGTCGGCTCAATGGTAAATTCTGTCGAACCGTCACATTCCCACCTCACCGCCTGGGCGCCTTCCCTGTAGGAGCGGGTAAATATTTCCACTTTTGAGGCAACCATATAGGCCGAATAGAATCCAAGCCCAAAGTGCCCGATTATTCCATTTTCCGACCCTTTATCTTTGTACTTTTCGACAAATTCGGTCGCGCCCGAAAAGGCGATCTGGTTGATGTACTTTTTAATTTCATCGGCGGTCATTCCGATCCCGCTGTCGCTAACGGTAATGGTCTTCGCCGCTTCGTCCAGCTTAACAGTCACTTTAAGCTCTCCCAATTCGCCTTCAAACTCTCCGATCGACGACAACTGCCTGATTTTCTGGGTAGCATCTACTGCGTTTGCCACCAGTTCCCTGAGAAAGATCTCGTGATCCGAATATAGAAATTTCTTGATAATCGGAAATATATTCTCGGTATGAATGCTGAGTGAACCTTTTTCCTGTTGTATGGTCTCCATATATACTTTGTTTCTTTAAACTACTTTTTTTAATGATTGCGATATGAAAACACAAAATTGCGTTCCAGCACCAAAAAATCATTTCAATTCTGCCAGATTGACAGCATCGGTATATAGGTCAGTTGA
>CAZLTN010000179.1:0-8262 GCA_964562455.1 uncultured Cytophagales bacterium | reverse complement strand
AGGATGGCCGATCCTAAAGAAAAGCCGGAGGACTAAAAAAAGTTTTAACTGCGCAGAAAGACCGCGCAGTTGAGTTTGAGATTTGAACATTCAATTAAAACAAAGAATGTGATGAGATTTAATACAGTCAACAGCGGGAGTATGCAGGTGAAAAATTATGAAGGAGAGAAAGCCTTCAGGCTTGATCCTGCTATGGAGCTATATACTGCCGTAGTGACCTGGTCTGTCAGTGATTCGTTTTATGAAAAGGATAATGACCGCCTGCTGCGCATCAGGAAGCTGGTAGCGGAAAATGATCCGTTGTTTGTCGCAAAGCTGGCAGTTTACACCCGTCATAAAATGTATATGCGGTCAGCGCCGCTGGTGTTGCTGACCGAACTGGCCCGGGTACATTCCGGCGACGACTTGGTGTCCAAAGCTACTGCAAAGGTCATTGCACGTGCTGACGAGATCACGGAGTTGCTGGCCTGTTACCAGGTCTTAAACAAGCGCAAAGGCTTTAAAAAGCTGGGTGGCTTGTCCAAACAATTGCAGAAAGGATTGTCTGCGGCTTTTAACAGGTTTGACGAATACCAGTTTGCCAAATACGATCGTCCGGCCGAAATCCGGCTACGGGATGCGCTTTTCATGGTGCACCCGAAGCCGAAAGATGAAGCGCAGCAACAGCTTTTTAACAAAATTGCAGACAACAGGCTTGAAACACCTTATACCTGGGAGACAGAGCTGTCAGCCCTGGGCCAGGTTTTCTATGAGCGTGACGCTGAAAAGGAAGCAGCATTTAAAGCTAAATGGGAAGAACTGATCGACAGTAGGAAACTGGGTTACATGGCTACGCTTCGTAACCTGCGGAATATGCTGGAGGCGGGCGTATCTTACCCCCACATCCGCAAGGTAGCGGATCAGCTTTCGGCGCCGGAGAAAGTGGCTAATGCCAAACAGTTTCCTTTTCGGTACCTGGCAGCTTACCGGGAGTTGCTGGCAATGTCTTTGCCTGCAGGAAAGGGCAGTCTTTCAGAAAAGCTGAAAAGTCTTTTCACCGGGAGTGACGGGTATGTCGGTGAGTTGCTGGAAGCGCTTGAAAAAGCTGTTGTTCAAAGTGCGTCCGCGATAGCCGGGTTTGATGAAAATACCAGGGTATTGCTGGCCTGCGACGTATCGGGCTCCATGCAGCAACCGGTTTCACCGAAGTCGAAGGTATTGCTGTATGACGTCGGGCTGATGCTGGCCATGCTGCTTCAAAGCCGTTGCCGGAACGTAAGGGTCGGTATGTTTGGCGATACCTGGAAACTGATCCCGGTACCTAAAAGCAACATCCTGGCCAATGTGCAGGAGTTTTATAAGAGAGAAGGAGAGGTAGGCTATGCCACTAATGGTTTCCTGGTGATCGCAGATCTGTTGAAACGCAAAGCGGTAATGGATAAAGTGATGCTCTTCACAGACTGCCAGTTATGGAACAGTATGACCGGTACAAAAAACATCTATGCGTTATGGCTGGAATACAAACGCACCGTAGCGCCTGATGCCAGGTTATACCTTTTTGACCTGATGGGGTATGGACGCCCACCCATACAGATCATCCAGAATGAGGTTTACCTGCTGGCCGGATGGAGCGATAAGATCTTCGGCGTGCTTGAGGCCCTGGAAAACGGGAGGAAAGCATTGGATGAAATCGAGCATATCGACATTACTTCGTGTTCCCCCGGCTTCTTGTGAAGGAGTTGGGGGAAGTAAGGCCGGACTTATCGATTTCTATCCATAAAAAATAAGGATGCCGTAAAAACGGGCTACTTCGCTACCATTTAAGGGGGAGGGCATTGTATGGCAACATATGATGGAGGTTCGAGTCCTCAACAGCGGTCCCCCGTCTCGTTTTGCCTGTCGCTCCTTACAATATAAAGAAATAAGAAGGTGTCGTAAATGTGTGTTACTTCGATCTGTCACATCCCGGGTCGCCGGTTCGAGTCCGGCTCCCGCCCTGGCGGGATAGCTCAGTTGGTAGAGCAGGACACCGTAAGGTGTATATGTCATGCATTGCTTTTTACCCTTCTTAACAAAATGAAAGATGCCGTACAGATGTAGTACTTCGCTGGTAGAAGCTGTGAAAACAGCCCAGGTTCGAATCCTGAAAATATACAGCTGGCTTGTTGCTCTTTCAGTTTTTAATATCCCTTGTAATCGATCTTAAGGACGATGATTCAGGGAATTTATAATAATGAGTAGTAATTGTAATGCAACAAGAAATAAAAAGAGAGCTCTTACGACTCGAACAACAACACGGAATCAAAATCCTGTATGCCGTAGAAAGCGGCAGTCGGGTCTGGGGCTTCGCGTCGGCTGACAGTGATTGGGATGTCAGGTACATATATGTTCATAAAATTGATTGGTATTTGAGTATTGACGGCAAAAAGGATAGTCAGGATGAAATCCTGCCTAATGATATCGACTTTGCCGGCTGGGAGCTAAAGAAAGCATTACGACTTTTCCGGAAATCCAACCCGCCCATGCTGGAATGGCTGAGAAGTCCGATGGTTTATTGGCAGCACGAGGCCTTTGCAGAGTGGCTCAGGCAGTTAACGGCGGAATATTTTAACCCGAAATCCTGCCTTCATCATTACCTGCATATGGCCGAGGGGAATTACAGAGACTATTTACAAAGAAACCAGGTACGTGTGAAAAGGTACTTCTACGTATTGCGGCCGTTATTCGCCTGCGAGTGGATCAGAGAAACCAATAGCATGGCTCCGATGGAATTTCAAGTGCTTTTGGATAGCCAGTTGACCGAGCCGGATGTTAAGCGGGAAGTTCAAAACCTGTTAGTGAGAAAAATGTCGGGAGGGGAGCTGGATGAGGAACCGAAAATCCAGGTGCTGAATGATTTTCTGGAAGAGAAGATCCTGTTCTACAAGGAATACGTCCAATCGCTGGATCAGCCTGACCAACCCGACACATGTAAATTGAATGAATTGTTCAGATGGGTGGTTGAGGGAGCGCTTTAAATGTTGAGTTATATCAATGTTCTGCTTGTGCACAACAACCTATTGGAACGGCGGAGCATCAACAACCGGATGGCCTATAAACGAATAAAGCCAGGAGAATTAGGGGCAATTTTCAGATAAAGTATAAAAATTAAAAAATACCGCGGCGAAAACCTGAGAAAACGGAATCAGGAACCGAAAATCCGGTCACCAAATGATCTATAGAGAAGAAAAACCTGGTCTACAATAACTTGTCAGATGGTTAACCGAACCCCCGGTTTTTTCCGACTTACTAGGGCAACTCAGATACCATGGCGGGCAAGGATGCTCAGCACGATCGGCCGGATCTTCTCCAGCATCCTGTCGAACCCCAGATCGTTCGGGTGTATGCCGTCTGTAGTACCCTCCTGGTCATCTCCCAAAAGACCGTCTGCCGGGATCAGGTACAAGTGGCTGTCGCTCTGTTGAAGCTTTTCAATTTCTTGCCTGAAGTATTGATTTTTCCGGGCAACGCGCGCGGCGATTTTCTGGTCAAAATTGCCTTTTTCGCGGGCAACGCTTTGAATAGCAATGATGGGAGCTTTGGGGTGGAACTTCCGGATGGTACGAATCAGATTGGCTGTGCGAGCCAGTACCTCTTCCGGCGAGGGATTCGGCACGCAGTCCAGGATAAAGGCATCTGCCGGCAACGGAGCAATCATATCGGCTACCTCGGGTTCCATTTTTCCGTTGCCACTGAAGCCGAGGTTGATAAAATGATAACCGGTTT
Organism: uncultured Cytophagales bacterium; assembly: GCA_964562455.1. Classification (GTDB taxonomy): domain Bacteria; phylum Bacteroidota; class Bacteroidia; order Cytophagales; family Spirosomataceae; genus Ravibacter. The sequence goes on along the minus strand of CAZLTN010000179.1, from coordinate 4,518 downwards.
CGCGGGATAGTCTGGCAGGGTATGCCAGCCCCGGCCGGCTCGCGGATGCTCCCTGTACAATACTGGATCCGTATACGACGATATTCTTCTTAAAGGGGGGGCTTCCGGCAGTAATCGTTGCTCCGTTTTCGGTGCCGATTTCAAGGGATACCGTTTCGTCGTAGGTGGGTAGAAACAGCAGGCAGGTCTTTTCAACCGGTGTCATATTTTCAACGATAACCCCTTCGGAACAATCGTGCGTTTTGGGTCGGGCAACACCCGCGTACTGCCAGCGGCCATCCCGTTGAATATACAGATCCATCCCTTCGAATGCGATACCCGTCATGTTGTCGCTCGGTGCACGACGGCCTGAACACCATTTGGCCGAAATTTTTGAGCTGTTAGTTATAAAGCTGACAGCCAATCCTGCAGACTGCGTAGCCAGGAACTTTACATTACGTGGGATCATCGGGTAGGATGTGGTATCCAGCCGGTGGTAAAACGGCCCGCCAGGGAAGATTTTCCCGACAAGCGTAAGTTGGCGCGCATCGGTGTAGGTCCATGATGCTGTTTCCTGTGCAAAAAGAAAGGGCCTCCCGCCCCAAAGTATACACGTTATCAACAGAAGGCGAATTATTTTGCTCACGATATCCGTTTTTTTGAAGGAAAGATAGCACGCATTTGTGAAAAATGCCGGAAACAGCGTACGTGTTTCCGGCATGACGCTATTTTCTTCTGGTCAACCGTTACCTGGGATAACCGATTTATATCTCCGGTTGTATCCTGAAAGGATTTCGTTTTACGAAATTCGGGTATTTGCCTTTTACCGCGTCACAACAATTTTTTTCGTCAACACGCTGCCGGCAGTTTTTATTTTCACGAAGTATATCCCCGTAGAAAGGCCTGTCAGATCAATACCGGCATCGGGCAGAGTAGTGGTATTGTAAATCATAGCTCCGGCCGGGTTAATTATCTTTATTTCGCTAACCATTTCGCGATCCAAACGTATAAAGAGCCGCTCCGAAACAGGATTTGGGAAAACGGTAACCGGGTTCGTATCAATGCCAATGGAAATACTTCTTATGCGGCTGTAGTCAAATGAGCGATCCTGATCTACCATTTTGAGGCGGTAATAATTAAGGCCGTTTACCGGGGATGCGTGTGTATAGTTATAACGATGCAGTGTCTGACTCTGCTTTTGGCTGGAAATATGCGCGAGATCCTGCCAGCGAATTCCGTCGGCACTGTGCTGGATTTCAAAATAGTCGCTATTGGTTTCTTGGGTAGTCGACCACTCCAGTGAAACCTGATTAGTTTCGTTTTTGCGGACATCAAATGATACCAGGCTTACCGGAAGCGGCCCGCTGGTGCTGCCCAGCATATATTCCGTACCGGTTTGTACGGTAACCAATGTTTTGGTATCCTGGTCTCTTTCAGCCTGACTATCGGTCCAGGTATTTGATTCATTGCCCGTCCTGACATATAGTTTTAATCCCGGTTCCGAAGCTTCGGTGACCATCTCATTGCCTTCGTAGTGATAGGTGGCCTGGTAGGAGACTTCATCTCCTCCAAAATGATACACGCCGAAGTAGCGGTTGTTGGTTCCGATTCCTTCTATTCCGGTTGTAGAAGCCGGCTTTTCGTTTACGATGTAGATGTGCAGCCCCGTCGGGGAACCGCTTATGCCTGTTACTTCCAGTGATTCTCCTTCGGAGGCATCCAGCGAAATTTCCCATCCGTCGTAGCTATAGGAGCTTCTGTCGCCGAGGTACGCGCCGCTGATGACCCAGGAAGGGCTGTTTTTTAACGTTCCCGAATGATTTTGCGGAGACAAATCGGTAATGGTTTCACCGACTCCCTCATCAAAGTTATAATAAGCAACAAGGTTTGTATACAGAACGTCGTCAGATTTTATTTTCCGGCAAATACGCTCCCGGACCTGTTCCTGCGACAGCGCGATGTCCCATATCCGTACCTCATCCATGCTGCCGTTCAGGTAGTTGGCGTGGCCGCCGTAGTTGCGTCCTGCCAGCTGGTAAATGCCTCCTACGGCATTAAAACCTCCAAAATTAAAGGTGGTACTTCCGGCCTGAACGCCGTCTATATAAAAGGTGACCAGGTGGTTTTCGATGTCGTAAGTCACAGCAATGTGATGCCATTTTGTATCCAGAATAGACTCGCTGGACTGTACGTTGCTGACGCCTACTTTGGTCAGGTACAGTCTGCCGGTTGAAGGGATGAACCCTACGCCAAAACCGCCGTTATCTTTCGAGCAGATCAGCGTTTCGCTGTTGTCGGCGTCAGCGCCGTCCAACCTGGATCTCCGGGCCCAGGTTTCGAACGTGAACGAATCACCCTGGTCCATGTTGGTGCCTAATTCCACGTATTGACCCGATGCGGCGTCAAACGAGAGTGCCGAACCACTACCGGGTTTCCTGGCAGAGACGGATCGAACTTTTATCACCACCGAATTAGTATTATAGGTAATGTCGCCATTGAAACCAACAAAGTGAACCTGGCTGAAAAAGCCGGTGATCGCACCTGCCGTGATGATGGTGAACTCGGAACCGGGAGCGGGTTGAAAATTATCGTAAATGGATACCGTTAACTTACCTGCAAGAGTCGCCGCTTCTGTGATTTCCAGCCAATCGTATCCGGAACCCTGGGTGTACCCTCCCAATTCCATGCTAAGGGTGGGATTTTTATCCGGACCGGTTACTGTTTCAAACGGCATTTCGATCCGTATTTTGCCGGGCGAATGTCCGGGTGATATGCCTCCGCTATTCTGAAAGACAGATAGCTCCGTACCAATTCCGCTGTAAAAATTACTTCCCCCGGTAAGGTTGCCGTTGTTGAAAAACGACCCGTGGTAATTGCCGCTGCCGTCGATAAAGCCGTAATTGACAACGTTGCCGGTGATGCTGCCATTCATAACCAGGTTGCCGTAGTTGTCGTAATTCCCCGAAATCTGGCCGGTGTAGTTCATGGAGCCGTAGTTAGTCATCGCGCCGTTATAGCTTCCGGAGCCTTCGATGGTGGTGCCGTTGGTGGTGGTCAGCGAACCGTTGGTAGTCGAAATGATGCCGTTATTATAGAGCTGACCGCCGTTTACTTTGACAATGCCGGTATTGATCAATTGACTGGAGGCGTCCCAGAGAAAAATACCTCCGCCTACTGCACCACTGCCGGGATCGGCGCCGAAAAAGATCCGGCAGTCGATCGTGGCGGGCGTATAGTTGTAAATTTTGCCGGCGTCCCTTGCGCGGAGTCCACCCCATTGCGTGATGATGTAGTTGCTGTAATTGTGAAATTCAGATTGGTCGCCGAATTCCGTCCCTGCGTTTCCTTTGAGTTCGATCGTGCCGCTTACGCCTCCCGTATTTCCGTTGGTGAGTGTGGCGTTCCCCAGAAATTGCATGAACAAAAAGCCGGGTCCGGTATAGTTACCCAGCAGGTACATACTTCCCAAATTGATGATGTTCAGGTTGCTTACGTCGCAACTCCCGTGGATATAGACCCGGTCTGCCGCCTGAATGGCTACACCCGGATACGACGGCGACCAATTGGCTGTATGGTTCCAGTTCACATTCCCTCCGACCGGGTTAAAATGGTAGTCCGTCGCGAAAGACGGCGCAGTGAAAATCATCGCCATCAGCAGGATGGCGATGGTTGGAAGCAGGTTTCTGATGTTGGAAATGTTTGTCATAAGGCTGGAAGTTTTGATACACCGGCAACCGCGGTACATCAGCAAAATTCCGACTTCCAGTTCCTGCAGGAAATACTTAATTTGTAGTAGGTCACAGCTTTCCGGACAGCCCGGAATGTTGGTCGATTCGGTTTTTCCGGGCTTTTTGTACCCGGCTGATATCCCGGGAGTAAGTGTACGCGGTTGGGTGATTTTGCGGGTGCGTGTGTTTGTTATCTGTTTGCGATTTGCTAAAAGAGGGCGGTTTTTACAGAGTAAATGAGGGGCCACTATTCGAGTGCCCGACGATTATCCCCTTTACATCATCCCCAAAATCCTCTTAATCGTATCCTGCATCGCCAGTTTAAAGCTTTCGTCCTTCGAAATAGCCCGGTACAAATCCAGCTCAACCTTGCGTTGCTTGGCGGCTGGTATCTAGTTTTGATGATCCGAAAATATCGCTCTAAAAAGGTAGGCCACGAATGCACGAATAAAAAGGCTTTTAATTCGTGCATTCATGGCTCATAATCAATCGCTTATGGTAATCTACATTGTATATTTGTAAAGTATGCTCAACAACCCATATTAACTAAAGCACTATGATTGTCATCAAACGTGATCTGATTATTTCGTCGGCCGTCGTAGGGGCATCCCTGCTGGCCTTGGCGTGGTTTTTCCTGCTTTCGCCCGGGTTTAAGGATACGACGGGTCCGCATGGTGCTGCGCTGGTGCTGGGTGGTTTGGGGGCGCTGATTATGACGCCGATCTGGATAGGGTTTTTGAAGGCGGCCCGCGTGCACTGTAGATTCCGGCGATATTGACCCCCAATCCGGTGATGTTGACCCCACCCCCTT
>CAZLTN010000178.1:0-8387 GCA_964562455.1 uncultured Cytophagales bacterium | reverse complement strand
AGGGCGAGAAGTGGCTGGCTGACAGGTCGAGGGAAAGCGCGCGGAAGGCATATGCTCATTTTGAAACCGCCGACCGGATGGTGCCGGGTTACCGCGATGTGGAATCGAGGTTAACCGAATCCCTGGATCGTGCGACTTTCAAGGTGGTTGTAGAACAGGTCCTGGTAACATCAAAGCTATACCAGCTCAGCAACGTCTATTTCCAGGACAGGATAAACGAATTCCTGAAATCAAACAAAGAAAACCGTTTTGTGCGCTTTTATACGCCGGCTGAAGCGGAAGCAGGCCGGCTGAAGCCCGATCACGTCATTACGCTTCAGTTTGATGATTTTGTGGTGGGACAGACGCTCCTGGAAAGGAATACTGAAACGATGACAAGTAAGGATAGTGTCAAAGTGGGAGAGACGAAGGTCAGGGACAAGCCGCAGCCGGTTTACGGCAAGGTCACGGCAAAATTTACACATTCGCGGAAAACGGTTGTTTCCGGGGGAATACTCGATCTGAACATCGAAGAATTCGGGACCGGCCGGAGGGTTCACCAGGATAAACTATCGGGCGAATATACGTGGGTATGCGAATGGGGAAGCTACACAGGCGATGAGCGTGCGCTGACGCCGGTGCAGAAGTCGATGGCAAAGCAACAGGAATTACAGCCGCCGGCACCTCAGGATCTGTTCATAGAGTTCAGCAAGCCGTTGTACGATCAACTGACACGGAAATTAAGAAATTTCTACCAGTCTTACTGACGGGTGCGTATATTTGGGGGTTTACAAAAAAATATTCGAATGAAGCTTTACAAGGTTCCGCATTCTGTTTTGGTAGAAAAAGACGGGATTTATTATCCTGTCAATGGCCTGGAATGGGATGAAATAGTTAACCGGGATAACCTGCATGAGTGGCTCCTCAAGGAAATTGAAGGCATCGCCCCGGTCAGGTTCAATTCCGATCAGCCGATGCCGGAAGTGCTGGCGCCGATAGGAAGCCAGGAGATATGGGCTTCCGGAGTAACTTATTTCAGGAGTAAGGAAGCCCGTATGGAGGAGTCGGAAAAAGCAGGCGGAGGCAGCTTTTACGACAGGGTTTACGACGCCGAGCGGCCGGAACTGTTTTTCAAATCACTGGCCTGGAGAGCGCAGGGAAGCGGCGGGGAGGTTCGTATAAGGCGGGATTCTCACTGGAATGTCCCGGAGCCTGAGCTGACCCTTTTTGCTACCTCTTCAGGAAAGCTGGTAGGATATACGATAGGTAACGATATGAGCTCGAGAAGTATAGAGGGGGAGAACCCGCTCTATCTTCCGCAGGCGAAGAGCTATAACGGCTCCACCGCCATAGGCCCCTGCCTGTATGTGCCGGAAGAGCCGATTCCTTCGGATACATCCATCCATATAGGAATCTTCAGAGATGGCATAGAGGTTTTCGAGGGTGAGGTGACGGTTGCGCAGATGAAAAGAAAGCCGGAAGAGCTTCTGCACTATCTTTTCAGGGAAATGACCTTTCCGTCAGGGGTTTACCTGATGACCGGGACCGGGGTTATACCGCCTTCCGAGTTTACGTTGAATACGGGGGATGTAATACAAATTACCATTCAGCATATCGGGGTCCTCACCAATACGGTAGCATGAGCTGCCGGAAAACAATAGCCGGCAGGTATTTGCGTTTTGGTTAAGGGTTTTAAGTTTTAAACGAGTTGTCTATAAATCATTTTTTAAAATTTCTATCTCAATGGAATTGAAAACTGTTTTTTCCCTCAAAGGCCTGTTTCTGTGCCTTTTCCTGTTATCGTTCTTAACCTCGTGCAAAAAAGATGAAGAGGAGGAGGAGTGTGTTCCCCCGGCGCTTTCCACCCAGCTTAAAGGAGTCTGGCATGCGGATATCACAGCACTTTCCACCTCTTTGGGTAAGGTTGACCTTACATTCACGGAGAACGGGGAAGTCCAGGGGAACCTGTCCCAGTACCTGGCTTTGATGCCGGGAGTCGGGACTATCGACGAGCTTATTAAATACAAAACGACAGGCGATACGATTGTCGAAATCACTGCTACCTCGCAAGGCAACCCGATACCTTTTTCGCTTGGCGTCCAGGAGCGCACTTGCGACAAAATAGTGCTGGTCACTACAGGGGTAACGATTACACTGACAAAATAAGCCCTGCTTCCGTTACGGCCCGGCCGTAACGGGGCATAAAAAAAGAGGTCCGGAGCCGGACCTCTTTTTTTATGCCCCGTTTTTCTATTCGTAGTAATTCAAAGGAGCATGGCCGGATTGTTCCAGCAACTGGTCTTTTTTGAACAGTTCAAGATCAGCCTGCATCATGTCGTTAACGAGCCCTTTCAGGTCGTATTTAGGTTCCCAGCCCAGCTTTGTTTTTGACTTGGTGGGGTCGCCTATGAGGAGATCTACTTCAGTCGGCCTGAAATAGCGTTCATCAATGGCGAGTACCAGCTTTCCGGCCGGTAACTGGTAGTCGGGGTTATTGCATTTCAGGATATGTCCTGTCTCGTTTACACCTTCACCCCTGAATTCTATTTCTATTCCTACTTCAGCAAAGGCAAGCCTTACAAAGTCCCTTATGCTGGTAGTAGTACCTGTTGCGATTACAAAGTCTTCCGGTTTTTCCTGTTGCAGTATCAGCCACATAGCCTCGACATAATCTCTGGCATGACCCCAGTCCCGCCGGGCGTCCAGGTTGCCAAGGTGTACCCTGTCCTGGAGACCGAGAACAATCCGTGATACGGCCCGGGTGATTTTCCGGGTTACGAAAGTCTCTCCCCTGAGGGGTGATTCATGATTGAAGAGAATACCATTGCAGGCAAACATATTATAGGCCTCCCTGTAATTGACGGTAATCCAGTAAGCGTACATTTTGGCGACTGCATATGGAGACCGGGGATAGAAAGGCGTTTTTTCCGACTGCGGAACTTCCTGTACCAGCCCGTATAGCTCAGAAGTCGATGCCTGGTAAATCCTCGTCTTTTCAGTAAGTCCAAGCAGCCGCACAGCCTCCAGTATCCGCAAGGTTCCTATTCCGTCGACATTCGCCGTATATTCAGGCTCTTCAAAGCTTACCCGTACGTGAGACATGGCTCCGAGATTGTAAATTTCGTCGGGCTGGACTTCCTGGATGATCCTGATAATGTTGGTAGAGTCGCTGAGATCGCCGAAATGCAGGATCAGGCGGGGATGTGTTTCATGAGGGTCCTCGTAAAGGTGATCTATCCTTTGTGTATTGAACAGCGAGGTTCTTCTCTTGATCCCGTGAACTTCATACCCTTTTTTAAGCAACAATTCTGCCAGGTATGCTCCGTCCTGCCCGGTAATCCCGGTGATTAAAGCCTTTTTCATTTGTGTAGATTGATGTGATTCGTTCTTATCTGTCGTCCATAGCCTGCAGCAGGCCCTTTTCGATTTCTATTTTATCAGGAATGATTACGGCGGAAGCGTATTGCATTTTTATAGAGGAGAGTACGTGCTCGGCTTCCGTTTTGCTCATAAAATCACCCGCCTTGACCCGGTATGTAGGCTGATTGAACGTGATGTACGGTGCCAACTCCGGGAAACTCCTGTATATGAATGATTTGGCGGCATCTGCTTCCGACCTGATATTACCTACATACAACTGGATCCTGTAGCCAGGCATGTATCTGACCGATTTGTTCTGCTGGTTTATAGTCTGGATTATTTCGGCAAGCTCATTGTTGACAAGGGATGCAGATGTTTCCGTGCTTTTCGAGCTGCTGGCAGGGGTATCGCCGGTTTTCGTTGCCGGCGCAGTACCTTTTACCATAACATCGTCGTCATTGAACTGGTATCTGGGCCGCACCTTGGAGAGGTCCTGCTGATAGGGGCTGCTGCTGCCGGGCCGGATAGCCGGTGCACAGGAGGAGACAACTAGTCCGGCAAGACAGGCAAAAAATATATATGAAAAAAAAACACGCATCTCGACGTTTTATAAAACGGGTAATACTGCGGCAAAAGTACATAAAAAAGACTTATGAACAGGCCGGGTAAAGTAAGCACGGCAACCGGTGGTCTCAAAATGTTTCCAAAACCCTGCTCCTGGCGGGTAGCACCGGGGAAAAAGTTTAAATTTGACCGTTTACTTTATAACGACAAATATAACAGGATCGATAAGTGCAATTCTTAGAAAACTACTCTCTGCGTTCCCTGAACACTTTTGGCATCGAAGCCAGGGCGGCTTTTTTTTCGGTTGCAGCGAATATGGACGAGCTTATGGAGGCCCTGGAATATGCCCATGCCAGAAATAAGCAGCTGTTTGTGTTGGGAGGAGGGAGCAACATCCTGCTGCTTGGAGATACGGATCGCTTCGTGTTAAAGAATAATCTTCACGGGATAGAGGTCCTGGAAGAAAACAGAGAAATTGTTCGCCTCAGGGTTGGAGGAGGAGTCGTATGGCATGACCTGGTCTCTTATGCAGTGGAGAAGGGTTGGGGAGGAGTAGAGAATCTCTCTCTCATACCGGGAACTGTCGGAGCGGCGCCAATCCAGAATATCGGCGCCTATGGAACAGAGATCAGGGACGTTTTCGAAAACCTGGAGGCAATAAACCTTAGTACAGGCAGTATGCGGGTTTTTTCTCATGCGGACTGCCGGTTCGGTTACCGTGACAGCATTTTCAAACGCGAGGAAAAAGGCCGGTGGATTATCATATCCGTGACTTTCCGGCTCACGAAGACCGCGCAGGTCAATACATCGTATGGCGATATCCGGGAGGTGCTGCGGACGATGGGTGCAGAACATCCCGGCATAGCAGACGTAAGCCGTGCGGTAATACAGATCAGGCGCAGCAAGCTGCCCGACCCGGCTGAAATCGGGAATGCCGGAAGTTTTTTCAAAAATCCCGAAGTACCGCAGGAAGTATTCCTGGGCCTGAAGGAACGTTATCCGACGATACCCGGCTATCATACCGGGAGTGGAGAGGTGAAGATCCCTGCCGGCTGGCTGATAGAATCGAACGGTTGGAAAGGATACAGGGAAGGGAACGTCGGGGTTCACGATCGCCAGGCGCTGGTGATAGTCAACCATGGAGGCGCGACCGGCGATGAAGTCAGGGGCCTGGCTTCCAGGATAATTGAATCGGTAGAAGAAAAATACGGCATAAGGCTTCATCCTGAAGTGAATTACATCTTCGGCAGCGTTAGTTAGAGAACACTTTTCGGGCTGCCTCGGCGCAGACCAGTTATCTTCGCTAAGCGTGCCGTTCCACCTTGTCTGGTTAACGAGCTACCCCTTCACAAGCTACAACCTGAACGGTTCTGCCTTTCCCGGTATGCCATCACACCAGAGTCTTCTGAACTCATTGACAGTGTCTTCCGGCCTCATAGCAGAGCTTCCTGAAATGGAAGCGGAACCCGGGCGGATGGTCATGATTTCAACATGTCATATGCCTACTGGCGTGGCTATACGAGCAAGGTTATTGCATTTTACTGTTTTTAAATTGTAAAAACATAACTATTTTAAGTGTAGTGTGACTTATTTATTTGATAATCATGTAATTGTATTTTTGATGTTTGTATATTTGTAACGTTAAATCAAACATCACAAAAGAAATGGCATTATCTAAACAATTTATCAAAAGCAAGTCTGCTTTCAAGGTAACATTCTCTGTTCCTGCTGAGTTAGCTGCTGGCGTAAAAGAAGTATCAGTGCTAGGTGAGTTCAACGGTTGGGATCCTAAAGAAGCAGCTCAGCTGAAAAAGCAGAAAGACGGTTCCTACAAAGGAGCAGTCGAGCTTACAGGCGGGCGTGAATATCAGTTCCGTTATCTTTTAGACGGTGAGAAGTGGGTCAACGATCAGGAAGCTGACAAGTATGTACCTGCCGGAGTAGCTGAAGAAGAAAACTCGGTAGTCGTACTGTAATTTTTATCACAGAGGCACAAAGGACACAGAGAACGCATAAAGGTATCAACTCCGTGCAATCTCTGTGTCCTCTGTGGTTAACCCCAATATCAGAAGCTGTCGCTTTCCTGGTAGGCCTTAATCAGGGCTATTTCTCCTTCCTTTCCAGGTTTCGCATTTCCGTGCTCCATCCCGACGATAAAGTCAAGGTTTTCGGCTTTGCTCCGGTCGTGGATGTACTTGAATACGTTTTTATAGTTGATTTCGCCCGTAGTTGGCTCTTTACGGCCCGGCTCGTCGCCTACCTGGAAGTACCCTATTTCCGACCAGGTCTGGTTGATATTATAGATCAGACGGCCTTCGTTTTTCTGCATGTGGTAGGCGTCGTAAAGGATCTTGCAGGCGGAGCTGTTGACGCCGCGGCAAATTTCGTACGTCTGATCCGAATAGCGTAGAAACAGGTTAGGGGTGTCGCTCAGAGGTTCCAGGACCATCACAAGCCCGTGCGGTTCCAGTATTTCGGCCCCTCTTCTGAGTGCATCGATCACATGGCCGGTCTGGATCCCCAGCGGTAAGGACCGCTCATAATCTCCGGGCACTACCGTCATCCATTTGGCGTTGACTCTCTTGGCTACTTCTACCGCACGTTTACAGCCGTTGAGGAAAATATCCAGGTGTTCTTTTTTCCCGGCAGCCAGGGTATTTGCCCCGTTTCCACCCTTATCGACCACGAACACACCCATTTTCATTCCCAGGCGCTCCATCTCCCGTGCTATTTTCTCCTGGTCCTGAACGGGCCGGCCCATCATCCCGTTATCTTCGAGCGCCGTAAAGCCTTGGTCTGCCATAAATTTCAGTTGATCGATCAGGTCTTTGCCCGCGCTGTTCTGGAACATTCCGAAGTGAGGGGCATAGCGCAGCTTGAAGCTGTTTTTTGCCGGAGGAGAGCTAAAAGCTGAACCAGCACTGAAAGCGCCTACAGAGGCTGCTCCGGCCAAACCGAAAGCTGACTTAACAAAATTTCGACGAAACATTAGAGACAATTTAATTAGGTGACAATGGACATAAAAGGCACTAAATTAGGAAATATACCAATCAGTGCTGTAGAATCACATCCATTGGCTCAGATAGCGGTTGAAATCGTCTTTGTACTGGTCGCTAACCGGGATACTCTCGGCTCCGATGCTTATGCTGGTTTTGGAGACAGCGCCTATTTTGGAAAGGTTGACTATAAACGACCGGTGGACGCGCATGAACCCTTTACCGGCTAACTTCTCTTCCAGCGATTTGAGGCTTGTCAGGGACAATAAAGGCCTGCTGTTGCTTTCCAGGTGCACTTTTACATAGTCCTTGAGCCCTTCTATATAGAGAATATCTTCGAATACGACCCGTACCATCTGGTATTCGACCTTCAGAAAGAGATAATTGTCTTTCTGTGCCGGCTGCTGAACGGATTGTTCTTCCGCACGTCTTACCAGGTCGAAATGCTGCTGGGCTTTTGTGGCTGCCCTCAAAAATTCCTCGTAATTGAAAGGTTTCAGAAGGTAATCCAGGGCGTCGACCTTGTAGCCCTCGTGCGCAAACTGGTTGAAGGCCGTCGTGAAAATTATCCGGGGAGCTTTTTCGGGCACTTTGTCAAGGATACGGGCCAGCTCAAGACCCGTAAGGTCAGGCATCTGTATATCCAGGAAGGCAATCTCTATGTTGTCGTTCTGAATGGCATGCAGTGCGTCTATACCGTTCGAAAAGCTTCCTTTCAATGAAAGAAAAGGAGTCTTTTCGATGAAGGTGCATACCAACCCGAGCGCAAGGGGTTCGTCGTCGACAGCTATGCAATTCAGTTTCAACTTACTTTCAGTTTAAGATAAACGGTAAATCTTTTTTCTGCAGCATTTTCGTCGACCTTCAGGTCGTAGCTGCCCGGATAAAGAATATCCAGCCTCCGCCGCGTGTTGGTCAGCCCTATGCCGTTGCTTTCATCGAGGCCGGGTTTTTTGTCGGAAAACAGTGTATTGCTCACATAAAGATGGATCTCTCCCGGCAACTGTTTGATATTGATCCGGATAGTGCTGGCTTCCGTGGCGCTGGTGCCGTGCTTGAAAGCGTTTTCAACAAAAGGCAGGAAAAGCATGGGCGCTACCTGTACGTCGGATATGGGGGTAGACACGTCGAAATCCAGATCGACCTTGTGGGTAAGCCTCAGTTTCATCAGCTCGACGTAGTCCTCCAGGAAAGCTACTTCCTGCCTCAGCATGACCTTGTCCTGCAGCGTGTCGTATAGGACATAGCGCATCATCCTGGATAATTTGTGTACTGCCGCGCCCGCCTTTTCATTGTCGATCTGAGTAAGCGCGTAGATATTATTAAGCGTGTTAAAGAAAAAATGTGGGTTTATCTGGGCTTTCAGAAAAGAGAGCTCTGACTCAAGCTTCTGATTTTCAAGTTCTTCTCTCGCTCTCAGGTTTTTTTGCCAGCTCTGGACCGTTTCGGTAATGGTGCTTACCCCCAGGACGATCAGGGTGATCAGCA
>CAZLTN010000177.1:0-8607 GCA_964562455.1 uncultured Cytophagales bacterium | reverse complement strand
TCCAGGGCGGGGTTACGCTGCACAAACAGTTGTCCTATCTTTTCGGAGCAAGAGCAGACTTGTCCTTCGGCGGGCTGAACGGAATGAAGAGAAGGCTTTACTACAGCTATTTCACAGGCACTTATACGGACTTTGCAATTTCCGGTACGGTCAACCTCAAAGGGTTGCTGATGGGCCCCAACAAGATGAAAAGATGGAAGGTCGATCTTTCGGTCGGTGCCGGTCAGGTATGGTATAATTCAGAAGCTTACCAGCTCGGAACCGGAGCGCCTCTCCGGTCTACCGGCGGAACCCGCAATGACTGGATTATCCCTGTCGGCATGTCCTGGAATTACGAGCTTTCTCCGAAGTTTGACATAGGACTGGATTTCCGTCTTAACAGGGTAAATTCCGACTACCTCGACGCTACCTACGGCGGCGCCGACCCGGGAGAAGCGCCTAATGCCACCACTTCCAGGAAAGGAACGTCGGCGGTGGATGTATATGGCGGAACTTCCATAGTCCTTACCTATAAGCTGGGGAAAAAGCCGCTCAGGGTAAAAAAAGAGAACGGCAAATGGGCATACCATCCGGAAGACGGCTCAGGTTACTATAATCTTCGCTATACCGATCCGAAGGTGTTGATAAAACCGCCTAAAATCCTTTCGCTTGAAGAAATGGACTCAGTGGCAAAAGCAAACAGGCCCGACGATATCGATCCGCGCCTGCTGCTGGATACCGACGGTGACGGCGTGTCCGACTTCTTCGATAAAGAGCCCGCTTCCCCGGCCGGAAGCATCGTTGACGGAAGCGGCCGGGTGATAGATTTCGATTCTTATGTCAAAAATGCGCTTAGCACACAACTGGGCTGTTCGGAAGTATTTGCCAATATTCCATTCGAAACCGACAAGAACATCCTGAATGCCGAAGCAAAGGAAATCCTTATGAATGTGGCCCGGGTGATGAATAAAAACGGGTGCAGGCTTCAATTGGCGGGACACGCCGACAGGAGGGCTTCCGACCGCTACAACCTGGGGCTTTCCAAACGCCGCGTCGAGGCTGTAAAAGAATTCCTTGTCAGGGAAGGTGGCGTAGGCGCCGGCAAAATCATGACCGACTATTTCGGTTCATTCAAGCCGATCGCCGACGGAGCCAGCCGCGAAGGGCTGCAGAAAAACCGTAGGGTGGAACTCAGATTGCTTCCCTGACAAAAAAGGCGTAGTTTTGCCGCAGGGCTTGTCCATTAATTTCCACACAACCAATACGGGATTTTCAAGTGAGTATTTCGACCGATCCGTCTTCAAAAACTTTCGATTATTTAATTGTAGGTGCCGGCCTCTGGGGTTGCGTCTTCGCACACCAGGCCACCAAACATGGAAAAAAGTGCCTGGTCATTGACCGGAGATCACATATCGGCGGCAATACCTATTGTGAAAATGTAGAGGGTATCAACGTTCACAAGTACGGAGCGCACATCTTTCACACAAACGACAAGGCGATCTGGGATTTTGTCAATTCATTTGTGGAATTTAACCGCTACACGAACTCCCCGCTTGCCAATTACAAAGGAGATCTGTACAACCTGCCGTTCAATATGAATACCTTTTACGCACTGTGGAAGGTAAAAACGCCGGAAGAGGCGAGAGCAAAAATAGATGAGCAGGTACGGGAAGCCAACATTACCGATCCGCAGAACCTGGAAGAACAGGCTATCTCGCTGGTCGGCACCGATATCTATTACAAGCTTATCAAAGGCTACACGGAAAAACAGTGGGGAAGAAAAGCCACAGATTTGCCGGCTTTTATTATCAAAAGGCTACCGGTAAGGTTTACCTATGACAATAACTATTTCAACGACAAATACCAGGGTATCCCGATAGGCGGTTACAACAAACTCTCGGAGGGGTTGCTGGAAGGGAGCGAGGTAAGGCTGGACGTTGACTACTTCGCAGACCGGAATGCGCTGGATTCGCTTGCCCATACGGTTGTCTATACCGGTAAGATTGACGAATATTTCGACTTCCGGTTCGGCAGTCTCGATTATCGCAGCCTCCGCTTCGACCATGAGATCCTGGATACCGACAATTTCCAGGGCAATGCCGTGGTCAACTATACCGAAGCGGAAATCCCTTATACCAGGATTATAGAACACAAGCATTTCGAATTCGGCACTCAACCCAAAACCGTCGTCACCTACGAATATCCGCAGGAATGGGAAAAAGGCGCTGAACCATATTATCCTGTCAACGATGCCAAAAATGACGGGATCTTCCGGCAATATAAAGAACTCGCCGAACGTGAAGAAAATGTCATATTTGGTGGTCGGCTCGCCGAGTACCGCTATTACGACATGCACCAGGTAATAGGGTCGGCTCTCAAACGCACAAGAGATCTGTTCCCGGAATAAGAACAACTTTCCCCGGATACTTTAAAATAAAGGTTCAATTGAAACGTTTTCGATTCAGTTAACCTTATCATTTTACTAGCATACTAATAAGGCTATTATGAAAAAGCTGCTACTTTTCCTTTCTCTGGTATCAGGGACAATCGGTTGTTCAAAGAAGAATATGGAGGTCGGACAAGACCCCGGCGCACTGGCCGGATTCTCCGGCAATATTCTGGTGTTAGACGAATATGAATCGCGCCTTCTGTCCGAAAATGCGGGTGTGGCGATAGAAATAGAAGGATCTGATCCCCTGATCCGGGTTGTTACCAACGAGGACGGAAATTTTCTGCTGCCTCAATTGGATGCGTCGAAAGATCAGATCGTAACCTTTAGCAAACCCGGCTTCACTACCCGTAAAGAATCCCTTCCGAAATCGTTGGTAGCTAACCTGAATGCAGGTAAGCAGAAAATCGGGGGAATTATCCGGGAAATAAGCCCGGTTATTGTCAAATCCCTTGCGGCAAACGAAGTTTCCGACACCATACAACTGGTTGTAAATGTATCTTTTCCCCAAACATCCAAACCGAAATACATCCGGTTCATTACGTCTACAGAACCTGATGCCGGCCTTTACATCTCATCACTGGTAAAAAATGTATCGAAAGCTTTCCTGGTAGAAAACGGGGATAATACCATCACAATCAGGAAGTCCGGCTTAAAAGCTTGTGGATTTGAATCCGGCGACAAAGTTTACATGAAAGCATACGGCGCTACCAACTACATCCCGGAATACGTCGAACTTTCGCCCGACAGGTTCCTTGTAACCTCTTTGAATCAGGAGGGCAAATCGGACATCATCTCATTTTCCGTCCCCTGAAACACCGTTTAAGCTACTTAAGGTCATTTGAAAAAGGTTATACATACGCTTTGAAGAAAATTAACGTTTTTATACAAACTATAACCACAATTAAAAATGAAAAAGACAGCTTTGTTCATCGGTTCTCTGATGGTTATCGGGGGGCTGACTTTCAGTTCATGTTCTAAAAACACCAAAGAGGAAGCAAAAGAAGCGGCAGAGTCCGCCGCACAGGACGTAAGGGATGCTGCCGATGCTACCGGGCAAAAACTTGATAATGTTGCGAGCGACATTAAAGAAGGCGCCAAGGATGTTGCTTCTGACGTAAAAGACGCGGCAAATAATGCATCGGAGAAGATCAATGAGAAGGTAAGCAAGCTTAACCAGGCCGCTAAAGCCGAATATGAAAGCCTGGAAAAAGAGCTCAAACGTATTGATGAAGAATTAAAAACCGCGACTGCCGAAAAAAAGGCGGAGCTTCAGAAAACAAAAGAAAGATTGGAAAAGAGGAGAAAGGAAATATTATCCTAGTATCCGGTTCCCATCAAAAAGCCCGGCGCTGATGCTCAGCGCCAGGCTTTTTGGTTCAAAGAAAGCCTCCTCCTATTTATTCGGATCGAGCGCTAAAGAAACCCTCCTGTTCAGATCTTCCAGGTGAAACCTGCTCAACCTGTCGGTCGTACGGGGAATGGTCGCCTGGATCTGCCTCTTTAGCGCCTCCAGATGCCCGCGCGCTACAGACGGCTGATCCGTTTCGGCAAGATCTACCGAACGTGCCGAAAAACCATAGGTAATCCCCGGCGGTACGGAAGCGACGGTCGCTCTTCCCGGTTTCAGCTTCGTTATCAGGTTTTCGAGGTATACTTTTTGGAGGTTGCGCCTGAAAATATCGATAGTACGCCCAGAGCTCAGCTCCGACCAGATGCCTTTCTCCAGGTCGGTATACAGCTCGTCGAGGGTATAGTGGGCTTCGGAAGTTCCTGTTTCCATCAGGCGTACCGCCTTGTCTCCGGCAAAAATGGATGCCAATATTGTCGATTGGATCTCTTTCAGCGCTTCCACTCCCGTTTCCGGCTTCAGTTTGTTGATCACTGTCGAATCAAGCAGCCATTTCGGTGTTTTGAAGAGCTGCTCATTAAGAAACGTAACAGCCTCTTTCTGAACCTGCTTCGGCACGGCTATGAACGCCGCCCCTTCCATATCATAGGTCATGGGATTATCGTAAACTCCGCCGATATTCTTCGTGACATGCCCCATATACCGCCTGTACTGCGACACTACATTGCTATAGAGTTCCTCAAGCTCCTTATAACTTTGCCCGTCTTCGCGGCTCCATTCATTAAGATTGGGTAGTATACGCTGAAGATTTAGGATCCCGTAGGCGGATGCTTTCATGGCATTATCCCCGAGGTCTTCCGACTGGTACCTCGGATCGTAGGGGTTAAGCTCGGTGCCGAATCGCAGCCTGGCCTGTTTGTAAGCTTCTTTTGTCCATGAATTCAGGATCGACCTGTCGTCGTCGTTTTTGCCGAAGTAGCTGTACCCCCACTTGATCGCCCATTTATCGTAATCGCCCACGCCCGGAAAAAAATGAGTTACACCGTCTCCCGGCTGTGCTACGTAGTTAAACCGGGCATAATCCATTATTGACGAAGTATGTCCGTTTTTGGTCAGCCACTCATTGTCTCTCAGCTTCTCGACCGGCGTAGCCGAACTTGCCCCGAAGTTATGCCTCAATCCAAGTGTATGCCCTACTTCGTGCGCCGCTACAAACCTTACCAGCTCTCCCATCAGCTTGTCATCAAAGGTCTTCTTTCTCGCACGCGGATCCACCGCAGCAGTTTGGACCAGGTACCAGTTGCGTAGCAGCCGCATCACATTATGGTACCATCCGATATGACTCTCTATGATCTCCCCGCTTCTCGGGTCATGTACATTGGGTCCGTATGCATTCTGTATGTCGGCCGCAAAGTACCGGATCACTGAAAATCTGGCGTCTTCAAGGCTCATTGTGGTGTCGGACTCCGGCCAGTCTTCAGCTCGTATCGCATTTTTCCACCCGGCGTTTTCAAAAGCCGGCTGCCAGTCATTCACCCCATCCTTCAGGTATTTCCTCCATTTAAGTGGTGTGGCGGGATCTATATAAAATACAATAGGTTTCGCAGGTTCGATCGGCGTTCCGGCTTTCTGAAGCCTCGCATCGGCTTCATTTTTGGGCTCCAGCCTCCACCTGACGGCAAAAACCTGCTCCTCCGACTTTTGCGACTCTTCTCCGAATACTGTGTACTTATTTGCAAAATACCCTACCCTGTTATCGAAAAGGCGGGTTTCCATCGGTACTTTAGGAAGTACGATCATTGAAGTGTTCATTTCCAGTGTAACCACGCCTGCATCTCTTCCGGAAGGAAAATAAACTCCTACCTGCGGAGCCGGCGAGGTTGTAATCATCTCAGGAACAATGGTAAAAGTCTTGGTGGTCCTGATTTCGACGTTCGTTGGGTAAGCGCTTATGCGGTCCACAAATGAAGCTTCTTTTTTAAAAGCAGACAGTTTCAGCAATTGTTTCCTCACCGAGCTGAGCGAAAATGCAGGATTATCGGCGTTAAAGAAATCCGTAACATCAGCTACATAGCTCTGGTGCGCGCCCGTTTTCTTCAATGCTTTCACATCGAACACCCCGATGATCGGATCGGCAGCCGAATTCCGGACAGCTTCAGCGATCGGGCTTGCGCTGTCGGGGCTAACCGTCAAAACTGTAACGGAACGCAAAAGAAGCTGATGGGCCGGTCCTTTTTCCCAACGGATCATCTGCCTTTTTACCTCTTCTCCTCCGAAAACTCCCGCACCGCCTGCCGTACGCGAAAAACGCGTAACCGACATAATATCTCTTCCTAACAATGAGTCAGGGACTTCCAGGTACCATTTATCAGCGACAAAATGGACGCCCATCAACCCATACTGGCTTTTCGCAGTGCTGTCGATAACTTCCGAAAAGGGTTTGGGGCCTTTTGCAGGAGGGCTCTTGGGCTTCTCGGGAGCAGCATTGGGTTTTGGCGCCTCCGTTTTGGAGTCTTCTCCGCCTTTCTTCTTTTTCTGGGCAAGCCCGGGCTGGACGCCGGCAAGCAGGAGGATTGCGACGAGTAAAAATTTTCTTAACATTATTCTGATTGGAGATTGTTGATTATAGTTTGTTATAATAAAGAGTTGTGTATTAGCAGAAGAGTTTATTCCTCCGGAAAATAAGTCAGGCAGCTGAATTGGCTTTCATCAAACATATCCCGGGCTACTTCATGGAGCTGCGAAGAGGTTATAAGCCTTATTTTCTCGAAAATCTCGGAAAGCGATTCTACTTTACGGACGTCCAGGAGGCTTTTTGCCATCATAAGCATGAAGCTGTTGTTACTTTCTTCCGACATAGCCAGTTGTCCCATGATCTGGCCTTTCGTATAGTGTAACTGAGCGCCGGTAAGCGGGGTTTCCCTCAATTTCCTGAACTCTTTCATAACGAGGGAAATGCTCTTGTCGAGGTGCTTCCGCTCCGTCCCGAAAAAAACCCCGAAAAAGCCGCTGTCGAGATACGGGGTATAGCTGGCGTCGATAGCATATACGAACCCATGCTTTTCCCGTAAAGCCATATTAAACCGCGAATTCATACCTGGTC
The DNA here is from genome assembly GCA_964562455.1 of uncultured Cytophagales bacterium. GTDB lineage: Bacteria > Bacteroidota > Bacteroidia > Cytophagales > Spirosomataceae > Ravibacter. The sequence goes on along the minus strand of CAZLTN010000177.1, from coordinate 1,725 downwards.
CTCCTAACAGGTTGGTTAGGATAAAAAGATGAAGCCTTCTTTCATCGTCCAGGGAATAGGCAGTTTTTCCGAGCGCGCATTGCACCTGCACAAGGTCCCGGCTTACAGTTTTCGTCTGGGGACTGTAAACCGAAGGGCTCACCCTGCTGCGTACCACGCTGGTAGCAGGAATATCTTCGAGGTATTTGCCTACAATCCTGATAACCTTCTGCATCGGGAACCGGCTTACCGAAGAAAATATGATACGGGAGGTATCGAGGTTATCCTTAATAAATTTGCCGAGGTCTTCTTTGGTGAAGGAACCGACCGTCTCAGCAGTCCCGAGAATATTATATCCCAGCGAATGTCCTCCGAAAACCATCGCATCGAAATCATCCTGAATGGCGTCCTCGGGAGAATCGCGGTACATTGCCATTTCCTCCAGTATTACGTTCCGTTCACGGTCGATCTGCTTTTCGGGAAAAACGGAATGAAAGGTAATGTCGGTCAGTAGATCGGCTGCTTTTGAAAAGTGCTCGTCAAGCACGGAGGCGTGGAAGCAGATCTTTTCTTTGGTAGTATACGCATTGAGCTCGCCCCCTACTCTTTCCAGGCTGTTGATGATATGGTGAGAGCGCCTTTTTTCCGTTCCTTTAAAAGCCATGTGCTCCCAGAAATGCGCCAGACCTTCCTGTTCGGGCTTTTCATCACGGCTACCGATGTCGAGCATAATACCGCAATGCGCGATACGCGTGTTCGATACCTGCTTGTGCGCCAGGCGTATGCCATTGGAAAATGTATATAGTTCGTATTCCTCTTTAAGAGTATTCAGCGGCACTCCCCCTGCGAGTCTTTGCTTCGTGTTGTAATAGGCCATTGCTCTAAAAATCAGCACAAATTCCTCGTGCGTTACAACAAAATTACTCAATTTTACCCAATTATAACCTATCTCAAAAACCACGGGATAATCCCGCGTTATGCTTCCGAAACAAATATTAGTTATCCAGACTGCATTCATCGGAGACGTCATCCTTGCCACTTCCCTTCTGGAAACCCTTCATCTGGGGCTCCCTGGCGTGGAAATAGACATCGCCGTCAGGAAAGGCAATGAAACGCTGTTCCTGGAACATCCGTTTCTGCGTAACGTACTGATCTGGGATAAAAAAGGAGGTAAATACAAAAGCCTTTTCAAGCTGCTTCAACGTATTCGCAAACAACGCTACGATCATGTCATTAATCTTCAGCGATATGGTGCAACAGGGCTGCTGACTGCTTTTTCGGAAGCCGGGAATACGGTCGGCTTCGATAAAAACCCGCTTTCTTTTCTCTTTTCCCGCCGTTATCCCCACCACTTTGAAGAGGGCTTACATGAAACGGACAGGAATTACCTGCTGGCAGGCGGGATAACGGATGCCCCGCTTCAAAAACCGAAATTATACCCCCGGGAAGACGATTACCGGAGCATTTCACACTTGCAACAAAGGCCCTATTATTGCATTGCGCCCACCTCGGTATGGTTTACCAAACAGTTTCCGCCGGAACAGTGGAGCAGACTCATCAGCCTTCTGCCTTCACAACACCCGGTCTATCTTTTAGGCGGTCCTGCCGATACGGCTATTGCCGAAAAACTGGCCGGTAGCCGTAAAAACGTAACGAATCTCTGCGGGAAGCTCTCTTTCCTGCAATCTGCAGCCCTGATGGAAGGAGCCCTGATGAATTATGTCAACGACTCGGCTCCCATGCACC
>CAZLTN010000176.1:0-8747 GCA_964562455.1 uncultured Cytophagales bacterium | reverse complement strand
AGTGAGAGTCTCCCTTTTTATGTGCTTTCAGGTTTTATTTTGGACACGTGTGATGTGGCACGGCTATATCTATGCCAACGTGCTGGACTACCATATCTTCGTGTTGCACCTCTCACCTCATAACCAGGAAAAGCGCAACAGGGAAATCGCCCAGATCATAGCCCATGCCAAACTCCTGCCGCCCAACGCCAAGATCATTTTCTCCGGTGATTTCAACGCGGTATCCGAAACAGACAAAGCGCAGTACACCGACGCCCTGGTCCGGTCGATGCAGGAGCGCGAAACGAAAGAAGCGCATATCCGTAACCTCAAAAACGGGCAGATCGATTATGGCGTTATCGATCAGATGAAGAAAGCCGGTTATACGGATGCCTTTCATAAAATGAACAAGGCGTTCAAACACAGTATCCCGACGAAGCAATATGATTCCGAATTCGGGCGCCGGATTGACTTTGTGTTTACTTCACCGAATCTTGCCGGAAAGATCGTTTCTGCGGATATTATCCACGATCGTTATACGGATTATCTTTCCGACCACTATCCGGTGGTAGTCAGGTTTCTTCCGTGAGTTTAACCACGGAGTTTACGGAGGAAGGCACAGAGGTACACAGAGTAGAGGCTGTTGATTACCCATACTTTGTGTACCACTTATGCTCGCTGTTTTTACCGGAAGGACCGTACCTTACTTCCAGCCTCCTCCGAGGGCCCGGTAAGCACCTACCATAGCGCTAGCCTGCTGCATTTTGGTTTCGACCAGCTCAAATCTCGATTCTATGGCGTCCCGCTGGGTGAGCAGCACTTCCGTATAATCGGCGCGGGCAGACCCGAACAGCCGGTTTGAAATGGTGACTGACTCGTTGAGCGTATCCACTTCCTTCGACTTCATGTCGTAGCTCTTTTCCAGGTTATCGATCTTCGATACCTGGTTGGCTACTTCTACGAATGCATTCAGTACCGTTTGTTCGTATTTGAAGATGGCCTGGATCTGACGCGCATTGGCATTGAGATATTCGGCCCGTATCGCCTTCTTGTTTACAATAGGGCCTGCCATATCGCCTATCAGCGTCGAGAAAAGAGAGGCTGGCAGCTTAGCCAGGTAAACCGGGTTAAACGCCTGTATGCCAAAGCTGGCCGATAGCCCCAGCGACGGATAAAAGGCGGCACGGGCTACCTCGATATCAAGCTTTGCAGCAGCCAGCTCCTGCTCCGCCTGTCGGATATCCGCCCGGTTTCCAAGCAAATCCGCAGGGGTCCCGATGTGAATTTTCGCCAGGGCAAGTTCCGAAAAGCTGCGGTGATCCCGTTCGACCGGCTGAGGGAACCGCCCGACCAGCAGGTTGATGCGGTTTTCTGTCTCGACGATCCGTTGACGGATCTCAAACTGCATGCTCTGCGTGTTCAGAAGCTGCGCTTCAAATCTCTTCACGGCCAGTTCGGTCACCCTGGTAGCTTCTTTCTGAAGCTTTACCATTCTCAGCGCATTTTGCTGAATACCGATATTCTGCTCTACTATCAGCAACTGGTTATCCAGGGCCAGAAGCTCATAGTAAGAGGTAGCTATCTCACTGATCAGGTTGGTAACCATAAAGTTCCTTCCCTCTATCGACGCCAGGTAACGATGCACAGCGGCCTTTTTCGCGTTCCTCAGCTTATGCCAAATGTCTACCTCCCAGCGCGCATTGGCACCCAGCTTGAAATCGCCCAGTGGCTCCGGCATTTCCTTTCCCGGCTTGATATCGGTAGTAGCTTCGCTCGCCCCTAACTGTGTGTAGCGGGGGGCTTTTTCCACTCCCATTCCACCGCCGAGCGTCACAAAAGGAAGATATTCTCCCTTGCGGGCCTCTATTTCATTTTCCGACATCCCGATTTCCTGGAGGATAATGTTCAGTTCCTGGTTATTGGCCAGGGCAGAATCTATCAATGCCGCGAGGTTTGCATCATTGAAAAATTCCCGCCAGCCTCCTGTCGCCGTGTTGGCCGGGTCGCTTTTGCTGCCAAAGACTGACGGCAGTTCCTGTTTTTGAGTTTTCTGTACCAGTACGGGCAAGCTGCAGGCAAAGAGGAACAGCGCCGTATATGCCAGGATTACCCCGGTCATTATTTTCTTCCTATTCATTGTCTGTGCTCTCTTCGGTATATGGAAACTTATCGATCGTATGAACAAATTCTTCGGTAAGCGAGGTGTCGCCCTCGTTCCTGATCAGGCTCCGGCCTTCGGCCAGCTTGCCAAAGACGTAGTACAAGCCCGGGATCACGATCACTCCAAACACCGTTCCGAAGAGCATTCCCCCCAGAGCGCTGGCCCCGATGGTACGGTTCCCGATCGCGCCGGCGCCGTGGGACAGCACAAGTGGTATCAACCCCGCTATAAAAGCGAAGGAAGTCATAAGGATAGGGCGGAAACGCACTTTAGCGCCTTCTATGGCGGCTTCGAGTACAGTTGCTCCTTCATGATGCTTCTGCATAGCGAATTCGACGATAAGCACCGCATTCTTACCGAGTAATCCGACCAGCATTACCAATCCCACCTGGGCATAGATATCGTTGGCAAGCCCCATGACTTTGATCAGGAAGAAAGAACCGAAAATACCGGCAGGCAGAGAAAAGATAACTGCAAGCGGGATAATGAAGCTTTCATATTGTGACGCAAGGACAATATAGACGAATATCAGCACCACTAAGAAAATATAGATCGCTTCGTTGCCCCGCACCACTTCGTCTTTCGAAAGGCCTGCCCAGTCAATGTCGTACCCTCTCGGAAGCGTTTTGGCCGCTACTTCCTGCACTGCCTTAATGGCTTCACCGCTACTGAACCCCTGGGCCGGCTGGCCCCGTATCGAAGCGGTATTGTACATGTTGTAACGGTTGATCTCGTTGGCTCCCTGCGATTTGACAATTTTCATAAAAGAGGAGAAAGGAACCATTTCATCGCGGTTGTTCTTCACATACAGCTTCAGGATATCTTCGGGCAGCGCCCTGTATTCGGGCGAAGCCTGCACAAACACTTTGAAAAACCGCTGGAACTTGATGAACCCCAGCTCATAGCTACTTCCGATAAGGATAGAAAGGGTGTTCATAGCATTCCCGATAGAAACGCCTTTCTGCATGGCCAGCTCATTATCGATCCGCAACTCGTACTGAGGATACTTGGCACTGAAAAAAGTGAACAACCCCGATAACTCCTTACGCTTACGCAGCTCGTCCATAAACTCGTCGTTCACTTTCTCAAGCTCCTTATAATCTCCGCTGTTGGTCTTATCCAGCAACTGGAGCGCGAAACCACCCGCAGCGCCATAGCCGGGAACGGCCGGAGGATCGAAAAACTCAATTGTAGCACCTGGTATTACCCTCGATTTTTCTTCGAGCTCATGGATAATCTGGGTCACGGTATGATGACGCTCATCCCAGGGCTTCAGGTTGATCAGACAGGTACCGGCGTTGGATCCGCGCCCTTCTGTAAGCACCTCATAACCGGCCAGTGCCGTAACCGATTCTATCCCGTCCACCTCTTCAGCAATCGCCTGGAGCTTCCGCGAAATATCGTTCGTACGCTCCAGGGTCGATCCGGGGGGGGGTCTGAACTACTGCATAGATCATCCCCTGGTCTTCGCTGGGTATGAACCCTGAAGGAAGCCGGAGGTTGATACCGAATATTCCAAAGCTGAAGGCGAGCAGCATGCCAAACGTGATGACCCTGCGGTTGACAATGAATCGGAGCAACCCGACGTATTTCCCGGTGAGCCTTTCAAACCACCTGTTAAAACTGTCGAGCGCCCGGTTCATCCAGGTTTTCTTCCTGGGTTGGCCGTGCGTGTTTTTCAGGATCATGGCACAAAGCACAGGTGTAAGCGTAAGCGCCACTATCCCGGAAATAATAATCGAGCTCGCCATCGTAATGGAAAACTGCCGGTAGAAAATCCCCACCGGCCCGGTCATGAAAGCAACGGGAATAAACACGGCGGTCATCATGAGTGTAATGGCGATTACAGCGCCGCTGATCTCACCCAACACTTTCCGGACCGCAACGTACGGCGACACGTGCTCTTCCTCCATTTTGGTATGCACGGCCTCCACCACCACAATCGCATTGTCCACAACGATTCCTATCGCCAGTACCAGAGCAAAAAGCGTGATCATATTGATCGTAAGGCCGAACGCCTGCATACAGGCAAAGGAGCCGATGAGGGAGACGGGGACTGCCAGAGTCGGGATAAGTGTAGAGCGCCAGTCGCCGAGGAAAATAAACACAACCAGGGCCACGAGTATAAACGCATCGCGGAGCGTATGGATCACGTTGTCGGTCGAGGCATTCAAAAAGCTCGAAACGTCGTAGCTTATCTTGTAGTCCATCCCCTGGGGAAAGTCCTTTTTGAGCTCCGTCAGCTTATTTTTGACATTCTGGATCACCTCGGTCGCGTTGCTTCCGTAAGTCTGTTTCAGCACGATCGCCGCTGACGGCAGGTTGTTCAGGTTGGAGTAAATGTCGTAGTACTCACTCCCCAGCTCGATATTGGCGACATCTCTGAGGCGCAGGTTCTCACCGTTGGGGTTCGACCTCAGGATCACGTTATTGTATTGCTCTACATTACTGAACCTACCTTCGTAGGTAAGCACATATTCGAGCGCCTCTGCCCTCTTGCCATCGCTGCGCCCTATCCGGCCGGGTGAGCCGATCACGCTCTGGTCGTCGAGTGCTTCCATGATTTCGTCGACCGATATGTTATAAGCACGCATCCGGTCGGGCTTGAGCCAGATGCGCATCGCATACTGCCGGCTTCCCAGCATGCTCGCCTGCCCGATCCCGCTGATCCGCTGCAATTCCGGCAGCATATTCACCCCGGCATAGTTGAAGAGGAACTTCATGTCGGATTTCGGGTCGGTACTGTAAAGGTTTACGTACATCAGCATACTCGGGATTATCCTGTTTACGATAACGCCTTCGCGCTGTACGAGGATAGGCAGCCTGTTGAGCACCTGGGCTATACGCGTATTGACGTTGACCACGGCCTGATCAGGATCGGTGCCCAGGTCAAAAACGATCTGGATATTGGATTCGCCCGCGCTGGTAGCATCAGAGGTCATATACTTCATGCCCGGCACACCGTTGACTGCCTGTTCAAGAGGGATCAGAACCGATTCGGTCAATACTTCGGCACTGGCGCCGGGGTACGATGCCCTGACGATGACCATCGGCGGCGAAATTTCGGGAAACTGGGACGTGGGCAGGGTTCGCATAGCCAACAGCCCCACAAAAACGATTGCGAACGATATCAGGATTGCAAATACCGGTCTCTGTATGAAATTACTAAACATCTTTTACCTGGATTGGGGTTTACCACATTACTCGGAATACACTTTCAGGCCGGCGATCACAGTCTCCGGCTTTTCATAGTTGAAGTGGATCTTCTCATCCTCCTTCACTTTGCGTATACCCTCCAGCAGGATTTTATCTTCTGTAGAAAGCCCCTCGGTAATAACATAGAGGTCGGGTATTTCCGCCCCGATCGTAATCTCCCGTGTATGGACCACATTGTCCTTATCGACCACGAAGACGAACTTTTTCTCCAGCACTTCGAATGTAGCTTTCTGAGGTATGATCAGCGCTTTTTTCAGCGGTGCCTCTACCAGCACATTCCCTGTCTGCCCATGGCGTAGCAATCCTTTGGGATTCGGGAAGGTAGCCCTGAACGCTATGTTACCGGTTTCGTTATTAAAATCCGCCTCGATCGTTTCGACGACGCCGGGATATTCAAACAGCTGATGATTGGCCATCATCAGCTTCACTTTGCCCTGGTCATTCTGCCCGGAGCGCATTTTGTAATCGAGATACTCCGCTTCGGGCACATTGAAGTACACCCACATCTTGCTGTTGTCCGACAGCGTAGTCAACAGGTCTCCTTCATCTACAAGGCTGCCCAGCCGGACCTGGAACTGGTCCATTATCCCATCAAAAGGAGCCTTTATTTCGGTAAATGCCAGATGTACATTGGCGAGGGCGAGCTCTGCCCTGGCTTTATCCAGCCTCGCTTTGGCGAGCGCCAGCTCATTCTGGGAAACAACGTTGCTATCGGCGAGCGATTTGGTATTCTGGTACTCTATTTCAGCAAAGCCGGCTTCGGCTTTAGCTTTCTGCTGCTCCGCTTCCAGTATCATAGGCATGATCTGGAACATGAGCTGTCCTTTTCTTACGAATTGTCCTTCGTCTACAAAGATTTTATGCAGGTATCCTTTCTCCAGTGTCCGCAGCTCGATATGGCTTACAGACCTGATCTGGCTTACATATTCCCTGGTAACAATGGTATCCTTTTCCAGGGGGCTTGTTACCAGTAATTTTATTTCTGATTCTTCCTCCTCGTTTTTTGACTCACAACCTATATTAAAGAGCAGGGCAAGTGATGCCACTACCACGAAAACACTTTTCATGACAACTGGTATTGGTTAAAAAAGTACTTGGATTAACGGTACGTCAGGCGCATACAGTACCTGTGGTTTCATTCCGAAACCGGTCTGTCATACAATACGATATGGAATTTGTGCACCTGATTACTGGCAAATGCCGTTAATCAGATCAGGAGGGACCTGAAGAGAAGATATTTGTGTGAAAACTGGTAGGGTAAGTAATTTTCTCCTTTAAAGGGGCTGCTTATTTTCCCGGAAGAAAATTCCGGCGACAGGATGCCGGGGTGCAGGTAAAGAAAACCGTACTTCTGCTCTTTCCCGTGAAATTCAGGCTCGTGGTGGCTAACCTCGCTCTCTTCAGCGAAAACTGCTTCATGAAAGGCGTGTTTTAACAGCCCGAATGTCTGCCCGACCTCAGATGCTGTGTGATAAACATCGAGGGACTTGCCGGGCTGACAAGCTGCTATTGCATACGCATCACGTTCAGCATCAGAAACTTTCTCAGCAGGAGCTGCAATTCCTGCCAGGAAGAGAAGCGCTGATAAGAATATGTATTTTCCTGAAAACGTCATCAATATTCCGAAACCTGCCTGAAGCCAAACTACGTATACACCTACCCCAATCAATACCTCACTATCACAGAAACAAAAATAGAATACTTTTATTAATCTATTCTGTATTTGCCACAAATTATGTGAAAAAATTCTTCATACTACAATAAAACAGTTCAATAATTTCGAAAAAAGCAATTTTACAAGAATTAAAATTGCCGGATCTTTTGATATTTTATAATTTTTTCAATTTTGCGACTACTACCCGCTCATACGTGCTGTGCAATGCTGCAAGAGCTGCCACCAGCAGAAAACACAATCAGCCGCCGGCAGACGCCTTCAGAATGGAATCACAAGCGTCTATAAGGATGGTGACGTCATGGTAGAATTTCAGAGTATCTATGGCAGCGCCGTCTTCCATCCCGGATTGGCGGCATAAGGCAAAAAAACGGATTGAGCGAAGGGTACCTTCTATGTTCAGGTACTGGTCGTCTTCAAAAAAGTGCGCCAGCGAAGCTTCAGGATTACCGGCCTGGCTTTTGACCACGGCAAGAAGCTGCCCCAGCCGGTCGAGGGTTTCGACCACTTCAATGGGCTCGCCCGAATTATAATAGTAAGGCCCGCCGTAAGCAAGCAAAATATTAAAAAGTGTTGTTTTAAAAGAACCCGGATCCGTCGCATCAAAAAAAGAACGGATTTCTTCCATAAGCTCTCGGGAAACGGATCCGGCCTTACTTGGCCGTGAATAACCGGATTCAGGTTTCATAATGGTGAAAGTCTGGTGAAGTACTGCCAGCAAATTTCAAACATCCATTATTCCTGTTCCACTCCGGCGGAAGCATTCATTATCCCGAAGAAATCGTTTAAACGTTTACGTCGGGATAAATATCCCGACACAGGTTTTTATTCTGAGGCAGCTTCCGTCAGTCCGGGTCGCCGCCCCTGCTTTCGAGCAGCCTGATCCGTTCTTCCAGATCCTGGTAAAGCTGGTACAACTGGCGGGATTCACCCGGGAACCCGGTCGAAAAAAAAGCCCTGGCTTTCCAGACCGACGAAATTTCGGCTACAGGTATATCGGAAGGGCCGTAGTCGCTATTGTCGGCAAGAGCCTGCAAAACACCTTTTTCCTCCAACCGGTTTGTTATTCTCCTGATCAGCGTACCATACCGGGTGATAACGACATACACCTGTCCGGACTTTATGCGGTGATAGCTTTCCGGCGCTACCAATTCAGTAATCAGCATGGATTTAATCGGCAATGTAGGCTCCATGCTGTTCTCTATCACCGGGAAACCGACATAATCCCGGCCTCCCGGCAACATCCGGCCGGGAAGGTAAAAAGAGGAATCCACCAGTTGCTCGTGGCCTTCGAATATCCCGTCCCAGCCTGTCGCCTGCTGAATGGCTATCAGGCGCACGATAGACTTGGGGCCTTTCATGACGCTGTACCCGACTGACAGATCCTCGGCTATCATCGCATCTCCGGCGGATGTGCGGGCGCCTTTCCGGAACATTGTCCCTGAACCGATGATCAGCCACTCTATATCTAATTCAGGATAATTGGAGAAAATTTTCACCAATATTTCCAAACCTACCGTTTTCCCGTTCCTGACAGGCTTATAAATTGCTCCTTTTGATACTCCGATCTTTAATTCGAATGAGGTGGGAGTTTCGCCAATACTTGCAATGAACTGGCTTAATCTTTCAGAGAATGTAGTCATATAAAATTTTCCTCAAATGTGTTTTGATATTGAAAATTTTCATTCAATATTTGCTGTATAGCTGTATTCGTCTTTA
>CAZLTN010000175.1:0-9109 GCA_964562455.1 uncultured Cytophagales bacterium | reverse complement strand
ATCAGCACCCTGGGAATGGCGAGATCCATTACCTACCAGTATACGTACCCGCTGTTTATGGCGATATTTTCGTATTTTCTTTTTAGTGAAATACCTTCCAAGAGAGAGATCGCAGCGATCCTTACCGGTATGACCGGGGTCTGGCTGATATTCAGGCCCGACGTGCACGTACCTCTGCAAAGCCATATGATAGGCCTCGGGAATGCGCTCCTCACCACATTCGCCTATCTTGCCATCAAGCAGCTCAGCTACTACTACGATTCCCGTTACATCGTGCTTTCCTTTATGCTAAGCGGTATTGTCCTGCCTCTTATATCCATAACTGCCGGCAGGTATTTCGATTGGAAAGAGATGGGGTTCCTTCTCGGTCATTTCAGGTGGCCCGACCAGCCGCTCCACTGGATCCTTTTCCTGGTACTGGGCTTGACGGCCCTTGCCGGGCAAGTGCTGATGACCAATGCTTTTGCCTGCGGCAAAGTCAACCAGGTTGCCCCTATCGGCTATTTCAGCATTTTATTCTCTACACTTCTGGGCCTGGCGCTCGGGGAATCAGCGCCTTCCGCCGGAGTCATTGCCGGTATGGCTCTGATCATTACCGGCGGTGTTCTGATTACCGCCTTTCCCAAACGCTAGATACGACTTTGATTTTTAGACCGTTATGTACTATATTTAACTTTCTATGCACCAAATCATATATCCTACCATGAAATCATACCTGTTAGCTATTCCGGTCATTTTATTCCTTTCTCCACTTTCTGCCCGTGCTCAGGAAGACGTCCGCGTCCTGCACCGGAGGCTGAAAGCCGAAATTGAGAAATCCTATAAAAGCAAGGCCCTTACCGAGAACGAATACAACAAAATGATAGAAGAACACCAGCTCATCAACAAAAGCATCGAGCTCGCGTTGATCGACGGGTATCTTTCCCCGGACGAAAAAAATAAGATACTGGGTAAGATTAACCGCTCAAAAAAAAGGCTGATCCGGTATAAGAACAACAACGAAGTTTATTAGTACATGCCCCGGCCTTACCGGGTTGGGAAGCACTTTCAATAATCAACTGCCCCCCGATCAGATAACGATTCTGAGCAGCACGATCGAACATATTGAAAAATACGAATAAGTGAACCGGTATAATCAAAATGTTCGAAACTCCTTCCTGGTCTCATTATAACCGGTAAAGATCCCATAACCACCGGTAACGTTCGTATACCTCGGGTAAGGCGTTTTGAAGGCCACCATCAGGTCATTTTCGTTATAATAGGTTTTACAGAATTCGTAATAGCTTTTGCTTATCTGCTTTGTGAAAACCGTAATTTTATCCGGCGCAGTCAAATCAACATCCAAATGGAAGGGATGACTGATTTCAATCCCTAACCTTAACGTTATGATTCCATTCGAATTACATAAGTCAGTCAGTACAATATCTGAAAGGTAACTAAACTGGCAGGGATCACCGAAATCATCCATCGGATTATCCATATCCATATTGAATACACTTACCCCAAACGTGTCCTTTCCAATGCTCCTGTTGACGCCGACCATGTAATAATTCTCTTCATTTGCATCATCCTGGATACTGATAATCAACTCTTTAGAAGGTACTCCCGGGTTATACTTCGAATCAATCGATCTGCCAAATTCGTAACTGACAACGGGTGCGGCGGGCATCGTTTCCAGATCCGTCGAGCTCAGTGGGAATCCGGGCGCTTCAACCTCAATCCTGTATTTGCTTCCCTGCTGCCATTTGCGTCCGGAAGCAGAAACATAGATACCTTTGCTTATGTGCCCGAGCGTTTCCAGGAGACCTTGCTCATCAAATAATCGGACCGTCGCGTCCGCTATCCCGTCTATGTAAGTCGATGTACCGGTCGGCGGATATGTTTTCTGCACTTCTATACGCACAGTATCACCTGCTCTGACCTGGCCGAACAGCACGAGTTTGTCTCCCTCATAAGGGAGTTCAAAGTCGATAGGCCTTTCTTTACAGCCGAAAGGGATTAAAAGTGTCAATAATATGATCAACTGCTTCATTATAACTTGACTGTATAACTTACATAAGGTAAAAACGGAAGTACGCCAACTTTGTTGACCACCCCTTCAAATCCTTTGTATTGCCCTACTCCCTCGAAAGGGCTTTTCCGGGGATATTGCCTGAGATTAACCGTCAGGTAATAGGGATTTACCCGGTTGTAAAGATTGTATACGCCCAGTGTAAAACGGCCATGCCTGCGCTTTCCCGCTTTTACATCACAGCTAAAGCTGAAATCGAGCCTGTGATAAGCAGGTAACCTGACGTTATTCCTGGCTCCGTAAATAAATACCGGATATCCTGAATAAACACCCTCACCCTCATCAAATTGCTTATGTGCTGCAACAGGCATGGAAACAGGGGCTCCGGACTGGTATACCCATGAGGCAGAAAAAGCATCATTGTTATTGGGATTTGTATAGTTTCCCACCAGGGAAACCACGTGTCTCCGGTCAAAATTGGAAGGATACCATGCGCCCTGATCTATATTGTCGAACCGTCTTTCGTTTTTGGACCATGTATAGCCGGCCCAGCCTGTAAAATCACCTTTGGTTTTATTGACAAACAACTCAATCCCCCGGATTTTTCCTACACCATTTTGCTCAATCAGGCTTTGCCAGGATTTATTGATGCTCATAAAAAAACTGTTGCTTGTGGAGTAATCGATAAGGTTTGTCAGCGATTTGTCATACGCATCGATACTTATTTCAATCTGACTTCCCAATGATTTCGAAATACCGACCGTGTACTGCTTAGAAGAAGACGGTTTGATTGTTTCGGTTGCAGGTACCCACACATCGTTGGGCAGGCCTACGCCGTTGCTGGTCAGCAAATGGATATATTGATTCATCCTGGAATAGGCGCCTTTCAATGCAAAATCGCCTGGCAGCATAAAATTGATACTTGCCCTGGGCTCCAGGTTCCCGTAGCTTTTTGAGTTTACGGACATACTGGCAGCCCTGCCGCCGATATTGGTTTTTAACCAATTACCAATTGCCAGTTCATATTCTATAAAGGCCGCAACCTCGTTGGTAAATATGGAAGAATTGATCTTCGACAGGGAGTCGGCCGGTATCTCAAGAGTAGTTTTCACCGAAGTCGGCCTATACCGGTACAACGACGCCTGCGCGCCCGCCCTGAGCGTATGGTTGGACCCGGGAAACCATTCGACAGAGGTCTTGTTGGTCAGATCATTGACAATGGAAGTAGATTTGAGCGAGCCGTTTTCATCCCAGTCTTTCCCGTTTTTTTCGAAATTTTTTGCAGAAATACTGTAGTGGTATCTTGAAAATGACAAAATACTTTTAAGGAATAATTGGGGGCGGATTACGTAATTGTACCTTGTAGTCACTGTAGTATTCCCCCAGGCAATACCTCCCCTGACGCGATCCCCGCCGGTTTTTTCTTCGGCGGAATAGAAATCGTTCCCGTTATACAAGCTAAGGAATACCCGGCTTCCGGGGCTTATCTGGTAGTTGACTTTTGCATTGATATCATACAGCCAGTAGTTATGATAGTTGGGAGTTTTTCCGGCTTTATATAGCAGGTATTTGGGCAGCAAAAACAGTGTGAGATAGGATGTCCTGGCAGCGATCATATAGCTCGACTTCCCGTAGTGCTTGTCATTCAGAGACAAAGGCCCTTCCCAGAGCATCCGGGAACTGACCAGGCCAACTGTAAGTTCCGCCTTTCTTTCTATTTTATTCCCTTCTTTCATGGATATGTCGAATATCGACGAAAGCCTTCCGCCGTAGCGGGCAGGAAAACCTCCTTTATACATCTCCACATTTTTGACCGCATCCGTATTGAATACAGACACGATCCCGAACAAGTGAGCTGTATTATAAACCGGCGCGTCATCGAGCAGGATCAGATTCTGATCCGGCGTACCACCACGGACCAAAAGGCCGGTTGTCCCTTCATTCCCGGTAGTAACGCCAGGTGTGAGCGCCAGGGCTTTAATGATATCGGCCTCGCCGAACAGGATCGGAATCGCTTTTAACCTGTTGACAGGAATGCTTAAATATCCGGCGGTGGATCGGGAAAGAGAACTTTTAGCCTTTATTTGTACTTCACTCAATTCCCTGACGGCAGGAGATAATTTGATATTCAGAGTGGTATCTCCGGTCACATCAAGGGTCAGGGATACATAACCAATGTGGGAGATGATTACTGTGGAGCTACCTGATGATAAAGTCAGGTTAAAATATCCATAACTGTTCGAAACGGCCCCGGATGACTTTTCCTTACTTATCAGGTTCGCACCAATTATCGCCTCCCCGGTTTGGGCGTCGGAAACGTAGCCGTTCAGGTTTATGCTTTGAGCAAGAATATCGACCGGGGGAAGAAAAAAAAGAAACGTAATAATTCCGTGAAGGTATTGTTGGCCGATGAGGTCTGTCATTGGTCTGGATCAAAGGGTTCGCCGCTCGATAGGAACTAAACCTCGTCCATGTAGATTAACAGGCGTCACTCACAACGCAAAATTAGCCATGAGCTGGAATGAAATGGTAAAAAACAGGACTACCGGTCAAAGCAACTATCATTTTCATAACAGTAAGCTGGTCTCAATTATTGTAAGTAAGTTAAATTTATAAGGGCTGTACGCAGAGCCTGGTTAGCGGGCTACTTTCTGTCTTAGAATCCATACCTTAAAAAAGAAAAAATACCGATTAACCAACTTTCGGGCTGTCAGGATACAGGTTGAGAATATCGTTCCAACGCCTCCCGCTTTGGCGTAGTTCCGGCGCCCGGCTGTTGAGGCTTAACGTAATGGCCTTCCCTGACCGAAACAGGTTCCTCAAAAGCATCTTTTATCCAGGGAATATATTCCATGATCCGGCACGCCGGATGACTGTAAGCCAGATGCACATGAACCTGGCCCATCTCACCCGCGTGAGGCGCTACTGGCAGCCTTCTCCCGAGCGCCATGTCTGCTACAGTCAGAAACTCCGTAATACCTCCCAGCCTGGTGACATCGGGCTGTACATAATGAACGGCATCAGCCTCTATAAATGCCTGGAACGCATCGGAATTGTACAGCTGCTCACCCAGGGCGACAGGGATGCACGTCTTTTTTACCAGTTCCGAATGCCCGCGCACATCGTCGTGCCACAAAGGCTCTTCGAACCAGTAAATATCAAAGTGTTCCGCTTCCCGGCAAAATCTGACGCAGGTAGGCAGATCCCATTTCCCGTTCCCGTCGACGGCGAGCATAATACCCGGCCCGATTGCTTTGCGTACATCCTCGATTCTTTTTATATCGGTATACGGATCATCCGAGCCTACTTTGAGCTTGATCCCCTTAAAGCCTTCTTCTTCCACCGTGCGCTTAGCGCCTTCAACTAACCGGCGAGCGGGAATCGAAAGCCACCCTATATCGGTATTATATGCAGGTAACTGCTCTTTTGTAGCTCCACCGAGCAGGCTCCAGAGCGGCACCTGCATATGTTTGGCTTTCAGATCCCACAGCGCAGTGTCTATAGCGCCAATGGCAAGCTGGGTGATCCCCATTCTTCCAATCCACTGCATTGCAGGATACCTTGACATTTTTGTCCATAGCCTCTGGATGTCAAAAGTGGGTTCACCGATCAATATCGGCGCGAAACAATCCCTGATGCAGGATGCGATCAGCCGGTCTCCAGGCAGGAAAGCATGCGTTCCTGTAAATCCCCACCCGGTCCGTCCTCCCGAGTCTGTCACCTTGGCGCCTACTACTCCCCAATGCGTGATCGAATGGGTACTATCGGCGATGTTATTCCCGGTGACCGGGATATGCAAAATGAACGGTTCTATTTCTTTGATTTTCATATAGGTCCGGTAAAGCTTTCTGAAGATCTAAAGCGTCGATCACTGTTATTCTATCAGAAATACAGAAAAACTTTTTCAAAGAAAATGTTAAACGAAGATTGTCTCTTCGCTTGGAATGCCGCCTTGTTTCCAAACGGGTTTCCAATCCTTTTAAAGCAGATGGTGCTAAAGAAAATGAGAGCGAAAGAATACAGACGGGACGTTTCGGTTTTTTTGTTAGATTTATAAACGATTTCCGTCAATGCCAAAAAGTTATGAAGTTCCTGAAAAACACGCCATTGTTTGGTTTTACGCTACTGGTTGCTTTGTCCTGCAAAAACGACTACAATGAAATTCCTGTTAAGCAGGAAAACGGAGAAGTCTGGCTGAGCGGCGGTTTGTACTATTGTGCTCAACAAATCCGGCTCGACAATGGTGAAACGCTGGTCGTCGCCCTGGAAGATGTAATTTCTTTTCGATCCGGAGACAAGATAAATGTCAGATTCAAAGAAATCGGCAGGAACAAAAACTGCCCGGAATATATTGACTCCGAGGTGATCGAAATCTCAAAGTTAGACGACGACGAGTAGGATTGCCTGGCTATATTCACCCGATACCCTCTCACCAAACCTATAGAGGTACGGTTAATATTTATCATTTCCAGGGAGTATCTTTGAAGCCTTATAAGTAGTTTTCAAAAGCATGAAGAACGCAAAAATATTTTTTCCGTTCCTAACGCTACAATTATTCATTGTAGTTTGGGTACAGGCGCAATCCAATCTGACCCCGGTCAGGTTACAAGTAGAATACCTCGCCGAACCGAAAGGCCTGGACGTCAGAAAGCCCCGCTTTAGCTGGGTGTTGGAACCTAAGAATCAGTCAGTTTTCACAGGGAAACAGACGGCATACCGTATACTCGTCGGCAGTTCAAAACAAAAAAAGACTGGCAATTCCGGCGATATGTGGGATAGTGGATGGGTCGGATCAGACAATATGCAACTGATTGAATACAAAGGCAAACCGCTTCAGTCGGATAAAGAATATTATTGGACAGTGGCGGTAAAGGATGAAAAAGGCAATGAATCATCCTACGGGAAATTGGCGAAATGGAGTACCGGATTGTTTTCACAGGAAGAGTGGACTGCAAAGTGGATCGGTACCGGCGAAGCGTATAAGCCGGAGGAAGGTCCCAACAAGATGCAGGACCCCTGGTTCCGTAAAACGTTCGATCTGGAAGTAAAACCATCTAAATCAATACTGTTTGTAGCCTCGGTAGGGTATCATGAGGTATATGTCAACGGGCAAAAAATTAACGATCACGTACTTGCTCCGGCAGCCACCGACCATACCAAACGGGCCCGGTACATTGCCTACGATATTGCACCGGCACTTACCTCAGGCGCTAATGTCATTGCGTTATGGCTGGGGACGTCATGGTCTATTTTCGGGCCCTATGCAACCGCGGATAAGCCCCGCGCGCCGCTCGTGATCGCCCAGGCTGATATTTATGGCCTGAACGATCAGAAGTTGAAAAGGATTATCACCGACGAGTCGTGGAAAACGCATCCAAGTCCCAATATGCTGACCGGGAACTGGGGATTCCCTGTTGGCGGTTACGGAGGCGAAATCTGGGATGCAAACAAAGAGATAAAGGGATGGAACCTGGTAACACTGAATGATAGCGACTGGAAAAATGCCACGATCCACACACCGGCCCTGAAACTGTCGGCCCAGCAGGTGGAAACCAATAGCCTGTTTGACGAAATCGATCCCGTTGCCGTCGAATCCCGTCCAGATGGGGCTTACCGTGTAGATATGGGCGTGAATTTCGCGGGATGGACCCGGATCTCTGTACAGGGAAGCCCCGGAGATAGTATAAGGTTTATGTTCTCGGAAAGGGTGCAGGATGAGATGACATACGGTATGATGAACACTTATGTGATCGGAGCTTCCGGAAAAGGCACGTTTGAGAACCGGTTCAATTACAGTTCCGGCCGATGGATCACAATCAAAGGCTTGAAATCGCCTCCCAAAAAAGAGGATGTAAAAGGATGGATGGTACGTACCGCTTTTGGCAAGGCTGCCCGATTCGAATGTTCCGATCCGTTGCAGAACTGGATATACAATACTGTAAAATGGACTTTCGAAAACCTGTCCCTGGGCGGATTTATCGTCGACTGCCCGCAACGCGAACGCTTCGGCTATGGCGGAGATGCACATGCCACTTCCGAAACCGGGCTCGCCAACTTTAAACTGGGCGCTTTCTACAGCAAATGGTTGGAGGACTGGCGCGATGTGCAGGGAACAGAGCCGATGACAGGCAATATGAACGATCCGGAATGGGCGCGCAAGCAGGAAGGAAGCGGCAGGGTACTGGGCGGAGGCATATTACCCCAGACTGCGCCTACCTATCACGGCGGCGGCGGCCCGGCGTGGGGTGGAATAGTAGTTACCCTTCCCTGGTTCATGTATCAATACCAGGGAGACTTACGGATCCTCGAAGAAAATTTCGCAATGATCAAAGGATGGCTGGAGTTCCTTGATACCCATGTGGAGAACGATATGCTCAAACGCTACGGTGGGCGTTGGGATTTCCTGGGAGACTGGCTGTGGCCCGGGGCCAAAATGAACAACGATTCCGATGAAAATCTTTTCTTCAACAACTGCTACCGGGTGTATAACCTGAAGACTGCCGCTCAAATTGCCAGGGTAATCGGGAAAACCGAAGAATCCGAGCGGTGGACACGGCAGGCGGAACGGTCGTCGAAAGCTATCCATGCCAAATACTATCATCCGCAAGACAACAACTACTCCGACAGATCGATGCGAAGCCTCGCAGCAGCCCTTTATGGTGATATCATGCCAACTGAATTACGGCATAAAGTGATGGAAACCCTGACAAAAGAAATCCTCGTCAACCAAAACGGGCATATCGACGTGGGCATTACCGGGGGAGCCATGCTCTTCAAAGTATTGCGGGAGGAGGGCCGGGATGACCTTATCTACTCTATGACGTCGCAAACCACCTATCCGGGCTGGGGGTTCATGAAAGAAAACGGCGCCACCACCATCTGGGAAATGTGGGAAAAGGATCTGCCCGGACATTCGATGCTGCATAGCTCTTTTTTATATCCCGGAGCCTGGTACATTGACGGACTTTCCGGTATTAAACCGGACAAACCGGGCTATAGACAATTCATTATTGAACCTCCTTTAGCCAAAGAAACGGGTGTCGAATCACACGTGTCCAAGACGTTTTTTATGACTTAAAAAATCAGGGATTTTAATCT
>CAZLTN010000174.1:0-9207 GCA_964562455.1 uncultured Cytophagales bacterium | reverse complement strand
TGTCCTTTAGCAAGCGTTCTGTTTCCAGCAATGAATAGGTGTTACCTTCAATTTGCGATGATTTCCAGCTAAGGTCTATGGCAAGCCGTTCCATTTCCCTGTTGTATAAACCGGTGTTCATATGCGCTACATTTCGCCGGAATTCTTCCTGCAATTGCATTAAACTGTTTATTTCATCGGCTGTGAAAATATCAATCCGAGCCAGCACTTCTCTGATCAGTTGAAAATTAAATCCTTCCCGAATATCCCGTTCGTCAATCTCTTTTTCAAAATACGAGGTCGTATCGATATGTCTCAAAAGCTGATTTGCCGGGCTTATCCGGTACCGGGTGGCACGGCGCTGCCCCTCGGAAACAATCTGACCGCTTTCCAACAGATGAGCAATGGCCCGCTTGACGGTAGCATAGGAACCCTTACCGATACCTTTGTGGATTTCCGGAGAGGAGCTTAAGGGGTTCTCCTGCAGGAATTTTATGATATCGTTATCGATCAGTGCCATAATTAAGCTCACAAATTTTCTTTTATAAGCCCAAATCTAAGCATAAATGAGCTTATTTATCAAAAAATCTGAGCTTATATAAAAAAAATAAGCTCAAGTTATATTCTTTTGAAGCTCAAATTGTCGACTTTTTGAACTTAAAATAGCCCGGGTTTGAGCTTATCAGCTTTTTTTATGTCAATAAGAGCCTGTGGGCCAGCCTGTTACTGCCATGACATTTCTAGTTCGATTTTTGTGACCGGAATTTTTAAGTTGACGTATAAGATTCCCTAAAAAACCTGCTTCGCGGTATATTTACGGCACTTTTTCGGAAGTTCGATTTCTACCTGGGGTTTCGAAGAATTGACCTTTCCCGGGTATCTTGCTGTTCTTTGCCATGAGATAGAGGAAGTCTAGTATAACGGCCGCTTCCTCATCATCCACCTCAATACCATTCTTTGCCAAAATCGCGATTGCTCCCCCAACTGAAACCTTTTTATCTATAAAATTCATATTTCTTGCTTTTTTACTTGGCATTTCGATGATAATATTTTTGATAACGCACTATTCAACTCCAAGGAAATATTCCCTGTTTGGAAATCAACCTCAAGCGTAGGGATAAGATTGACGATGCTTTTTGTGTATTTGTAATCCAATCTTCCAAAATACGCCTGAATAATCCAACAGCTCCATTTGAAAGTACCTGTTGCTGAAGTTTTTGCCGGTAGCAATCATTGAGAAAGAAAGCATTGATTCTTGTCTTGCCCCTCCCTTGGCAATGGTAGTATGGATATCTTCTTGTTGAGCCCCGCGAAAAGCTTCCGCTGAGTTTTTGGTCGCAAAGAGGGCATACCAAGATTGTGTTGACTATACTTTGCCCGAAATCTTAAAAGCCCATTTCCTATTTCCGCACTGATCGTACCCGGGTCTGTTAAAACTTGACTGCTACCGGAAGCCTCCTATCGGCAGTCATCTGTCAAGATCCGGACGTACAGGTCCCGTTATGTCTCTTTAGGCGGGCGTTTTGGCCGCTTCACGCTTTATGTGCTTGGATCAGCAGGTTTGTCTTATTTTATTGCATGGCAAATCCTGCTTTTAAACTACCGGCGGACATTGAGCTTTGCACGCTCGGTTAGGCTGAAAACAATCGAAGTTCCCTAGCTAGGGAAGTGAGCTTAAAAGAGAGAAAAGGATGAACTTTATATATATACCGGCGTTTCCTGACCACAAGTCGACGCGGAAAACAACAAAACTATGAAATTCTTGATGATTACCGGGGGCGCCGGATTCATAGGATCTCACCTCGCTCAAAAAGCACTGTCGGAAGGTCTTGGCGTCATATGCGTGGACAATTTCAACAACACCTACGATCCTTTTGTTAAATGGGAGCGGATAGCAGCGTTCCGGAATCATCCGAATTTCAGGCTGTATTCCCTCGATATCAGGAATGGGGCCGCCCTGGAACAACTGATGGATGAATACCCGATCGATACTGTCGTGCACCTGGCGGCGCTGGCCGGCGTGAGGCCTTCAGTTACCGACCCGGCCGCCTATATCGATACCAACATCCGGGGGACGCTTTCGATACTGGACAGTATGCGCAACAAGGGCGTCAGGAAACTGCTGTTCGCTTCCTCTTCTTCAGTGTACGGCAACAGCCCGAATGCTCCGTTTAAGGAAAGCGATACAGCGCTCGCTCCCATATCGCCATACGCGATCACGAAGCTGACCGACGAAATGCTTTGCGCAAACTATTCCGAGCTATATGGGCTGAATATTTTCTCTATGCGTTTCTTTACGGTCTACGGACCGGGGCAGCGACCCGAAATGGCTATTTCCCTTTTCCTCAACAATATTCTCCAGGGGATTCCGATCCGGATTTTCGGAGACGGCCAGAGCGTAAGAGACTATACCTATATTAAGGATATCACGGAGGGTATATTCTCGGCGCTCCCCTACATAAACGGGTTCCAGGTTTTCAACCTGGGGAGCGGCAGGACAATATCACTCAATGAGCTGATCGAAACTATTGAAACTGTCACCGGCCGAAAGGCGATACGGGAGTATTTCCCCGAGCAGCAGGGCGACGTCAGGGCAACTTTCGCCGACATCACCAAGGCGCGGAACTGCTTTGGATACGAACCGTCCACACTCCTGGTCGACGGAATAAGAAATATGCTCATTTACCGGTCACTCGGGACTCACCTGATGTCAGGGCTTACCGTAGAGTGCTGACAGCGCAGGCCTTACGATCACATCATTATCAACACGCTTTGCATCAATCCAAAACATGTACATTGATATGAGCAACCCTGCTGATGCAACCTTCGATGTCCTTGACGGACGGCATTACGCTTTGGAGCCCCTTCTCTCTGTCGTTATACCAGTGTATAATGAAGAAGACAACGTCAGGCTCATGCTCGAAAGCATCTATAAGGCAGTAGGACATTTACCCTACGAACTCATCCTGGTAGACGACGGCTCGACCGACCGTACGCTGGAAATCGCCCGTATCTATGGCAACGAAAACACCAGGATAGTCTCATTGAGACGCAACTACGGTCAGACCAGCGCTATGAGCGCCGGGATCTCACTTGCAAACGGCCGGTATGTGGCCACGCTCGACGGAGACCTTCAGAATGACCCGGGGGACATTCCGGCCTTGCTCGGACACGCCCTCGAGGGTGGGTGGGACGTCGTAGCAGGCATACGCCAGAAGCGCCGCGACGGCTGGCTGCTCCGGAAGCTTCCGAGCAGGATTGCCAACGCCCTTATCCGGCGCCTGACCGGCGTCTATCTGCACGACTACGGCTGCACGCTCAAAGTGTTCCGGAAAGACATAGCCTCCGGCCTGGGTCTGTACGGGGAACTGCACCGGTTCATACCTGTTCTCTGCGAAATACAGGGCGCCCGTATGACTGAGCTGCCGGTTCGTCACCATCCCAGGATTCACGGGAAATCAAAGTATGGTCTGGGGAGGACATTCAAGGTAATAAGCGATTTGCTGCTGGTCGTCTACCTGCAGCGATGGATGAAAAAACCCATGCACCTCTTCGGAACCACGGGAACCGCTTTTATATTCGGAGGCCTGGCGTCTTATGCTTTCCTGTCATGGAAGTGGCTGTTTACAGCGTCTGCCCCGGCTGTTGCCGACTGGGCACCCGGCTCGGTTTTTCTCCTGGGCGGCCTGCTGCTGATTGCTATTGGCTTTCTGGCTGAAATCCAACTGAGGTCTTACTACGAGGGACAAAGCAAAACGCCCTATACCATCCGCAAGGTATTCCGGGGCACGGCCGCTTCCGAACCAGTATAGAAGACAACCCGAAACTACCACAGATGACAAAAAATTTACACCCTGCCGCCCTGCTGTATACGCTGCTGCTCATCATTGTATATGCGATGGGGTGCAGCATACCCCTTTTTGACCATGACAGCTCCCACCATGCCTTGATCGGCATGCGCATGTACCTGACGGGCAACTATGTAGAGCTGATGGACCGGGGGAAGGACTACCTTGATAAGCCGCATCTGCTGTTCTGGCTCAGCGCTCTGGGAAATCAATTATGGGGAACGGGGACGCTGGCCTACAAGCTCCCCAGCGTAATCCTGTCCCTGCCCGGTATCTACGCTACCTACCGGCTGGGAAAACACTTTTACGGGAAGCAGGCCGGTATCTATGCCGTCGTCATCCTATTGTCGACGCAGGCCTTTATTCTTTCGCTAAACGATGTGCGGATGGACGCTCTGCTCATGTCGTTTATGGTATCTGCAACCTGGTTTTTATACTATTATACAATCACCGGCCGCTTCTCACACCTTCTATCAGGGAGCGTATTCCTGGCGCTGGCCTTTGCAACAAAAGGGATGTCAGGAGTGGCAGTACCGGTGATCGCTGTGGGGCTGCAGCTGCTTTATTCCCGAAACTGGAAATTTCTGCTTTCTTTTAAATGGCTATGGGCGGTCCTCCTGTTTTTCCTGTTCATTAGCCCGGTACTTTACTGTTACTACCTGCAGTTCGATCTCCATCCTGAAAAGGTCATAAGGGGCAGCAGCAATATTTCAGGAGTAGCTTTTATTCTATTTTCTCAGAATACCGAACGATTTACCGGCGTCAATTGGGGTGGTTCCGGAGCAAACGACCCGTTTTTCTTTTTCCATACCCTGCTGTGGGCACTCCTTCCGTGGTGCCTTCTGGCCTATTGGGCCTATTTTAAAAAGAGCAGGACACTTTTTACACAAAAATTCCGGGAGCAGCCCGGTGGGGAAATAATCAGTTGGGGGACCATTACGGTGATGTTCACCATCTTATCGATGTCAGGCTTCAAACTACCGCATTATCTCAACATCCTGTTTCCCTTTTTCGCATTGCTGATCGCAGGAACACTGCAGGAGATTACCGAAGGAAGGAAGCTGCTCAACGTCCAGAAGTTCGTAGCGGTAGTAATGGTCCTGATGATCCTGATCATCAGCGGCTATCTGTTTCCGATACAGTCGTGGCTTCCCGCCGTACCGGCGCTCCTGGCAGCCGGCCTTATAGTGTATGAATGGATTACACCGGCCCACTGGCGCCGCAAACTGGTCTACCTATCGCTGGGCGTATCTATTTTTGCCAATCTGCTGATGAACGGCAGTTTTTACCCGCAGGTCCAGCAATACCAGGCCGGCCACAGAATAGCAGCGAAAGCCAAAGAGCTGGGAATAGCGCCTGAAACGCTCTTTTACTACGACAGCTCCTGGGAATCCCCGTCGCTGAACTATTACCTGGGCGCCTTCCCGGAAACTCTCGAATCCCTCCCGGAAAGCGCCCATCAGTTCTGGGTAGTAGGTCCGTCGGAAAAGGTCCTGTCTGCAGCCGATTCCCTCGAAATAGTAGCGTCCTATCCATTCCTGGATTACCATACGAGTAAGCTGAAGCGCCTGTTCCTGGATCCTGCCACGCGGGAGGATGCATGTACAAAGGTTTCGCTGGTTCAGTTCAGGAAGCGGTGAAGTGTGAGATTGCCGCTCCTGTCGAAGCAAGAGAGAGAGAACAGAGTTTTAATTGATGAAAATAAAAAACTTATGGAAAGGAATGGTGCGCACCGGGCTCACGACGGGCCTGCTGCTATGGGTGGCTTTCCAGCTCGATATGGATCACGTAATTTCGGCAGTCCGTGGGGCAGACCATCTTCTTCTGCTTTTTGCCGTGTTCCCGTACGTAATTTCCCGTCTGCTGGGCGCTTACAGGCTGGGGATTATCCTCAGGCAGGATGACCTTTCATTATCCCTAAAAGAGAATATCAGCCTGCAGTGGGCCAGCATGTTTTACGGCATGTTCCTGCCGGGAGGACTGGGGGCAGACGCTTACAAGCTCATCCGGCTGAGGCCCCGTTATCCCGGGAAGAACCCTGCCGCCGGACTGGCAAAAGACCTGCTTGCCGACCGCCTGGCGGGCTTGACAGCGCTCATTTCCCTGGCGATGGCAGCCGGTATGCCGGCATTCAGGCAATTCCCCTGGGTCTACGGAGCAGTACCGGCGGCATTGATCCTGATGCTGACCGTAATTTATTACGCCGCAAAGCGCTGGATGCCTCGCCTGCTGGGCAGCCTCCCGCTCTTGCTGGTACTGTCACTCGCCATACAGCTATGCCAGGTCGTCAGCATCCTGCTTATCCTGGCGGCGCTGGGGGTACATTCCGATTATTTTGCCCATAGCCTGATTTTCCTGCTGTCGTCGATCGCCGCTATGCTTCCGTTCAGCGTCGGCGGAGTTGGCATACGCGAACTGGTATTTCTCCAGGGGGCTGCCTTTTTTGCGATCTCTACGCACGAGTCTGTCGCAGCGGGTTTCGCTTTTGACTTTATCGTGACAATGGTAGCGCTTACCGGGAGCGTAGCAGCAATGCGCAGCTCCGAATAAAACGGATTGGAAATCCAGTTTTATCAAAGGCCCGGAATATCCGGAAAAACATGCCGGATTTAGTATGCTTTTTTGCGATAGCTCTGCCAAGGTTCATCCGCCGTCAAAATCATATAATAAAGTCAAAAGCCGGGAACAGGCTTTGTTACTTTTGGTTCATAAAGGGATAGACGTTTTGCAGGATCTTCTCTGGTCGAAGGGAGTGGAGGCGCAAAAGGAATTTGCCAGCTTCCATACTATATACATCATGAAGCAATTTCTATACATAAATTAGTACAAAGTACTATTGTTTGACCTACAGAATTGCTGGTTTATTACAATCCGGTATTTATATAGAATCTAAACCGTTACGAGCGATAGTATGAAAAACATGTTTACACTCCATGGAACGAAAAGCTTTATCATTCGGAGCCAAAAAAAGTTTGGTTGCCGATGATCTCCCTTCTGCTTCTAATCTCCTCTCCTGCCGAATCTAAAATCCGGTATGTTAACACGTCCGGTTCAGCGACGGGCGAAGGGAGCTCCTGGGAAAATGCCGCAACAGCCTGCAAGCCATGATCGACGCTTCCTCTGAAACGGCTGTCGACACTATATTCGTCGCCGCAGGTACCTACTACCCTTCCGAACTGTACGCCGAAATAGACGCTAAGGCAAGAAAGTTTTCAATACGCAAGGACGTCCGGATTTTCGGAGGGTTCCCGGCTACGGGCAGCCCCAAATGGCAACTGCGGAACCCATCGGCCAATCCGACTGTCTTATCCGGAACTTTTGATCCCGAAACCGAAACTGACGACAGCTTCCATGTCGTACTGATGATGAACGTAACCGAAGAGTGTATCCTCGACGGGGTAGAGATCACCGGAGGCAATGCTAAAATTCTTTCTGGAAGTTACCTGTTTCACGGGGCAGAGATCTTTAACTACGCGGGAGGGGGGCTGTAAAATCCGGCTCGGAAGAGTAGGCAGATATCATATATGTCTCGCTTTGGACGAAGTTAAAAAGAATAATAACCCTGTTAGCTGCAAACAGTAGGCTTATTAGGCGGCATAGATTACAGCCGTGTTTTTTACCTTCATGGAGGCATAAAGAAGGGCTGCCTGAATATCCTGCTGTTCTAAAACGGGATGCTGTTCCAATATTTCAGCTTCTGTCAGCCCGCTAGCCAATAATTCAAGGACATCACTAATCGGAAACCTTAAGCCACGAACAGTAGGTCGCCCACCCATCAAGCCCGGCTTGATCGTAATGCGGCCCAACAACTCTTTTTGTTTAGCATCCATTGTGGTCACTTTTATTTGGATCTACAGCAAAGATAAGCCTATTCTATGAAAATGTATTTGTTAAACAAATTAGCCGGACAAACCCACACAGTCTACGGCGACCAAAACCAATTTTGTATCTATATGACTAAATCACAACCACTTAACCCCATCCAAAAAACTCAAAAACGGAATCAGGTGTTCGATTGCAATCCCCCTCACTTCACGGAGCCCCGCAGTAGTGCGGGGCTTTTGTGTTTTTTGGGAGTTGGAGCTCCTTTCGTACCTCTTAATAACGCTTACTATCTGGATATTTATTTATGCTGTAACAGCTTCACCTGCATCCCGGCTGAACCTGTCAAGCTGATGGACCAGCAGGTAATCTACTGTTCTATGATGATAAGGGCGAAGCGAAATCGGAAGTACAGCTATTTTTCTTATCTTTCCTTTAATGAACCAGTCCGGCAACAGCATGTATCAAACAGTTGAGCAACGTATCGAGGCGGTTCGGGATAGACAGACCGACACGCTCGACCTTAGCCATTTTGATCTCACGACTCTCCCCGACGAGGTATTCAACCTCCGGAACCTGCGTGTGTTACGCGTCTGCAATCTACTGTATGCGAGCCATCAGTCGTTTATCGATAGCCTCCGAAAGCGGGGCCACAGCAAAGATGAAGAACTCCTGGCCTACTACGAAGAAGCCGAACGTGAGTTGCAGCAAGACTTGTTGGTACCCAGGTACCTGCAAACGCTCGATGCGCGCGTCGGCCAGCTACCGGCACTGGAAGAGCTCGATTTGGGGTACAACCGCCTCAGTAACCTACCTGATACGTTGGGCCGCCTTTCCCGCCTCCAGCGGTTGATTTTGAACAACAACCAGCTCACCGACGTGCCGACATCACTGTCGGAACTGAAACATCTCCAACTTCTGGATTTAAAAGAGAATCCGTTGCAAGCCCCCCCTGTGCTGCCCCAACTCGGTTACTACACCCGTATAAAGGAACATTTCCGTCAGCAGAAAAACAAGGCTGTTCAGGAAAGAGACTATGATTTGGCGGCCTGGTTACGAGGTAAGGAAAATAGTTTTGGATTGGTTTTGTAACAAGAGGGATGTCAGCGGTACAGTCTGTTTTAAAGAATAGGATACTTTACTAAGGACAAAAGCTATCTTTACTAGTGGAATGGGGAGTTGGGTCGGGTAATTTGATCTGTAGGAGCTAGGGCATTTTTAAGAAAATGGTTTGTTCGTGATAATGATTAGCATTAATGTCGAGTAATCAGCTGAGTTTATTTGATAATGAGGGGTACCCTATCCTGGATGAGCTTTATCAGTTATTTCCTGATAACGAGTCCATTGATTTGGAGTACAAATCTGCTGCCGGGGGATTCCCTGATAGTTTTTGGTCGACCTATTCTGCTTTTTCAAACACACAGGGTGGTGTAGTGGTAATGGGGGTAAGAGAAAAATATGGTGCTTTTCAGGTTGAGGGTTTAAGCTTGGAAAGAATACAGAGTGAGGTACTCCCTATTCAGAGGACAGCTTATGGATAAATTTAAATTCATTTACG
>CAZLTN010000173.1:0-9210 GCA_964562455.1 uncultured Cytophagales bacterium | reverse complement strand
ATCAACTACTAAGTTACGAATTTTAGTAGCCGTCCAGTTTAAGGGGAGTATTTCAAGGTTAGTCGCGCAACCCCACCGAAAGGGAAACAATATACTGAAAAAAAAATCATTTTGTTGAACTGACTCCGGCTACCGGTCGTCTCGGTTTATTTTTCGACATAAAAACCTGCACATCATCTCCCTGAATTTTTACCGGGATTCGTTCTTTGAAGCATTGATGGGAAAATAGGGCGGAATTACTTATAGCTCTTGATAATATTTTCCAGTCTTTCATCAGGAATAAAGTCCAATGTATCGATCATTTCAACTTCCTGATAGCCCTTGTGAAGGGTATTGACGACAATATTGCTATTTTCCGGCACTACTGCCGAGGGGACTTTCAGACACAGATATTCCGCGTTGTCAAACCACTCATCCCCTATTTTCCGGCACTCCTGGTAATTTCTGAAATCCCGCCAGTTCCCGGGTAGTTCAGCCGTGTCTACTTCCAGGAAAGCCGCGTTTGAAGGTATCCTGATAATCATAATCCTGAAATCAGCATTAAACCCGAAGCCTTTCCGGTAATGCATCGTTTCAAGATAAGCCAGCGAGACGCTTTCGGCTGTATAAAGCACTTTTTTGCCTTCGCTATTCCATCTGCCTGCCAGGCCGCCCGCAAACAGAGCACCCGCGTACTTCTTATGTACAATCCTGTAAACCAGCATTACAGAGAATAACCTTGCGCTAACTTTTCAATCTCTTCATACACCAGGTCTACCCCTCCGGAAGTAGTGATAAGGTCTATCGGTCTTTCCTCAGAATTCCAGAACGGGCGGTTCATCCAGAGCGTAAGCTCTTCTAATGAGCCAAATATTTCCTCTCCAAAACTATAAAGATTGATCAGCTTCAGAAGATGCTCACTGTAAGTCGGATCCAGGTATTTTTCCTGTTCCTTATAATTACTTATCGTCCGCGGAGACAGGTTAATGACGGAGGCAAGGGTTTTCTCGGGCATTTTGATGGCGTTTGCCAGGGAATAAAATACCTCTGTTTTTACGCCTGACCTCGCCTTTTTGACCAGAGCGTATTCATCTTTGATAACGAAATGACGAAATGCCGGCCTGGCGCTATACACTCCTGCAGCTTTTGAAACCGTAAGAGCGGCTTTTTCTGCTTTATGTTTTTTATAGCTCGCCATTTTACTATTTTTCTAACAAAAGTAGCATTTTTTCATTTGTGAAAGCGATTTTTTTCCATCGATTTTCTCTATGACGGCAGATGCGCGTTCAATATTCGTCCCGGGAATCAGGAAAGACTTTTTCCTTACAAATGTAAAAAGTACATTTGTAAAAAATTTCAATTCATTCATGGCTAAATCCATAAGGTATGAGGTGCTGGCAGCGATAGTCTCCCTCCTCGCGTGCTTACCCTTTTCAGCTTCTTCTCAGACCGGCAAAAGGATGCTGGTGTTTTCCAAAACCAAAGCTTTCAGGCACAAATCGATCCCGGCCGGGCAGGAAGCGCTCCTGAAGCTCGGGGCGGAAAACGGCATTGTGGTGGATACTACGGAAAATTCCGCAGTTTTCACGGAAGATAACCTCGGCCGTTATGGAGCGATAGTTTTCCTGAATACAACAGGTGATATACTCGATGCTGAGCAGCAAAGCGCATTTGAAAGGTATATCCAGGGAGGAGGCGGCTATGTAGGTATACACGCCGCTACCGATACCGAGTATGAATGGCCATGGTACAACAAGCTTTCGGGTGCCTATTTCCTGAGCCATCCGAGCAATCCCAATGTCCAGGAAGGGGAAGCCTATGCCGTCAATAAAAACCACCCTTCCATGTTCGGTTTCCCGGACCGGTGGAAAATAAAGGACGAGTTCTATGATTTTAAATCGTTCAACAAAGACGTCAATGTATTGATCAAAATTGACGAGAAGACCTATAAAGGCGGAAAAATGGGAGACGACCATCCTATGTCGTGGTACCACGAATTTGACGGAGGAAAAGCCTTTTATACCAATTTCGGACACGAAGATGCTACTTATGAAAATCCTGTTTTCCTGAAGCATCTGCTGGGTGGAATACAGTATGTCTGGGCAGACAGGATAGACTATACGAAAGCCAGGCCCGAAGAGAACCGCTTCACCAGGAACGTGCTTGTGGAAGGCCTCGATGAACCTACAGAGCTTGTAGTGCTCGACAACCACAAAGTGCTGTTTTCCGAGCGTAAAGGAGCGGTCAAATTATATGATCCCGAAACAGGGAAAATCAGGGTGGTAGCTGAAGTTCCGGTTTATACGAAATTCGAATACGGTCTGATGGGTATGAACATAGACCCTGATTTCCGCACCAATAAGTGGATTTATCTTTTCTATTCCCCCTTGTCTACTGCTGCCGATACCGCCCAGCACCTCTCCAGGTTTGTGTACGACACCGTCCGGGATACCCTTTTGCTCGACACTGAAAAAGTACTGCTGACCGTACCGGTGAAACGTACCGACTGCTGTCATACGGGCGGCTCGATCGAATGGGATTCAAAGGGCAACCTCTACCTTTCGACCGGCGACGATACCAATCCTTTCGCATCAAACGGCTTCAGCCCTTCGGACGGCAGGCCGGGCCGTGAGGGTTGGAATGCAATGGCAACCTCTTCCAATACCAATGACCTTCGCGGCAAGATACTCCGGATCAAACCGAAGGATGACGGCACCTATACCATTCCCGAAGGAAATCTCTTTCCCCAGGGTAACCCTAAAGCCAGGCCGGAGATCTACGTGATGGGTAACCGGAACCCCTACCGGATTTCGGTAGACAAACGCACCGGCTATCTGTATTGGGGAGAAGTGGGGCCCGATGCTGCCAACGATAAGCCAGATAGAGGCCCGAGAGGTCACGATGAGGTAAACCAGGCCCGTAAGGCAGGATATTTCGGATGGCCCCTGTTTGTTGCCGATAACCGGGCTTACAATCGTTATGATTTCGATACCCAGGTTTCGGGTGAAAAATATGACGCGGCCAGGCCTGTCAACGATTCGCCCCACAATACCGGGCTACGTGAGCTGCCTCCCGCCCAACCGGCTTTCATCTACTATCCTTATGCCGATTCTCCCGAATTCGGCCCTATCGTCGGTAAAGGAGGAAGAAACGCCATGGCAGGACCGGTTTACTATTTTGACGATTTTGAAAACGGGAAAGATAAATTTCCCCGTTACTACAACGGCAAATTTTTCGCCTACGACTGGATCCGCGATTATATCAATATCGTCAGCATGAATAAAAGCGGTGATCTTACGTATATCGAGCGTTTTATGCCCGGCGAGAAATTCAGCCATCCCATCGATATGCAGTTTGCAAAGGACGGCTCATTGTATGTTCTTGAATATGGCAACAAATGGTTTGCGCAGAACGACGACGCGCGGCTTTCACACATCACCTTCAACCCGGGCAACCGTGCGCCTAAAGCCGTGGCTTCGGCCGACAGAACAACCGGGGCAGTACCGTTAACCGTCAGGTTTTCTTCCAAAGGGTCACTGGATTACGACGGGGACGCAGTCAGCTATTCATGGAATTTCGGAAGGGGACAGGGTAAAAGCACCGAAGCGAACCCTTCTTTCATTTACAGGAAATCCGGCGAATATACCGCTGTGCTTACCGTTACCGATGCTCATGGAAATGCCAGGAGCTCAAACGTCGTGATCAGGGCAGGCAACGAGCCGCCGAAAGTAGAAATCGCCATTAAGGGGAACCAGAGCTTTTACTGGAAAAATAAGCCCGTAAGCTACGAAGTAAAGGTAACCGATAAAGAGGATGGCTCGCTGGCTGCAAAAACCATAGCGTCAGAAGATATCTATGTGCATATCAACTACCTGGAGGGCTTTGACAAAACCCTGCTCGCACAAGGCCACCAGGCCAATACCGGGTTTGCGACCGGGAAGAGGCTAATCGAGCTCAGCGATTGCCAGGCCTGTCATACGGTCAACCAGAAGTCGATCGGCCCTACTTATACCGACATTGCCAAAAAGTATGAGAAGGACAACAATGCCCAGAAAACGCTTGCCAAAAAAATAATCGAAGGCGGCGGCGGCGTATGGGGAGAGCAGGTAATGGCGCCTCACCCGCAGCACAAGCTGTCGGAAACGGAAGATATGGTGAAATATATCCTTTCTCTTGCAAAAGAGCAAAAAGCGAACAGTCCCCTGAAAGGGAACTACCTGCCCGAATCGAAAGACAAGCCGGGGTCATATATTTTCTCGGCCAGCTATACCGACAAGGGTACCCATTCAATGGGGCCTCTTACCGGCGGACAAACCATATCCCTGCGCCCGTCGGTACTTCCGGCCAATACCTATGATAACGGCCTTAACATTGTGAAGTACAAAATACCTGAAAACGCGCCCAACGCCGGACAGGAGGTTATTATCGGTGCGTCGAACCGTGCTTTCATCCGCTTCGACGATATAGATATTTCGAATGTGAAGAAGATTGCAGTTTCCGCTGCATCGTCAAAAGACCGGATGGCCGGAGGAAAACTGGAAGTAAGGCTGGACACACCGGACGGACCGAAGATCGGGGAAGCTACCGTTGCCGAAGATTCCACTCAACCCGTTCAGATCGGCTTAAAGCCGGGAAATGTATCGAAAAAGCGGCCGTTGTACTTTGTCTTTGTCAATCCAGGGGCTAAAGGGAAGCAGCTTTTTTCCATCGGCGACATATCGTTTGAACTGTAATTAAGACATACCAGTAGGAAAGCAGCCCGGTAGCAAACGCGCCGGGCTGTTTGCTTTTTTACATCAAAACGCCGAAATGTAATTAGTACTGTGGGATTATTTTACAGTAGTTAATGATAAAAAGGCAGGCAGGAGCCTTATACAGGCCCCTACCGCTTTCCATATACGGTCGGCAGGAGTCGACCCCAGGTATTAACAGATCATACAGATGCAGGTATTACGAAATATATATCAGGTGGGCGGCGATTTGAACGGTATTACTTTCGATGAGCCGCGCGCACTATGGAACGACGCGAACAGCTATGTCATTGATACCGGTAAAGGGCTGGTGATGATCGATTGCGGTTGCGGCGATACGCTGGAGCAGATCTTCAGTAATATGCGCTACTGGAACCTCGAGCCCTCCTCTATCAGGTATTGTATTCTTACCCACCCGCATTTCGACCATGCCGGCGGCGGACATAAGCTCAAGGAGCTTGGAGTGAAGTTTATCGCTGTTGAAGAAACCGCAGACGCCGTCGCATCGGGCGATGAAAGGTGCTGCGGCTATCTTTACCATAAAACTTTCATCCCGTTTGAAGTAGACCAAAAGGTGAAAGACGGGGAAGATTTTGAGGTTCTCGGGCTGAAATTCAAGACTGTCCATGTACCCGGGCACAGCATGGGCTGTACCGCATACCTGCTTCCCTGGGAAGGCAGGCTCCTCAACTTCAGCGGCGATGTGATCGGGACCCTTCTGGGCGGCGATTTCGGCTGGGACGGCAGTATCGATTTCAATAAGCCCGTCTATATCCAATCCCTTCTCAAACTTTCCAGGATCGATGTCGATATCATGCTCCCGGGTCACGGGCTGATTTATTTCCATAAACCCCGGATCAGGGTGGAAGAGGCATTGAATTCCGCGCTTGTCCAATGGAGATAGTGTTTCTTTCAAAAAAAGACACAAAACCCTTGCATTAGAAAAATACAATCTCTACCTTTGCGGAAATTTTAGCGAACACATCCGTTCGTTTCTCTGCTTAACAGACGAAATACCAGGGTATTTCCGTCCACTACACAGCCAACTTGTTTTGGCCTTCAGTATGGTCCTGCAGAGCCTCCGGGTGTATCGCGGAAGGCTTTGGTAAACCAAAATGGTGAAATCGGCTTAACTATTCTCTTCCGAGGCTCATTGAAAGATGCTCCTTCAATGTTCCGGTGTAGCTGGATATGTTTATTCAACATGGTTATTTTCAGCCGATACACTGAATCGGTTACCACTGTCAAATTAAAAATGTTCAATTGTACTGAATTAAAAGTAAAACAAAAATGACAGTTATTGAAAGTAATTCAATTGTTGAGACATTCGGTGAACTGGGTGTTTCGGAAGAAATCCTGAAAGGCCTTGCAGCCATGGGGATCGAAAAACCCTCGCCGATACAGGCGCAGGGAATCCCGCCGGTGCTGGAAGGGAATGACGTGATAGGACAGGCCCAAACCGGGACGGGCAAGACTGCCGCCTTCGGTATCCCTGTGCTGGAAAGGATCGACGCCTCCGAAAATACGACCCAGGCCCTTATACTGTGCCCGACGCGTGAGCTGGCCGTACAGGTTTCTGAAGAGATCAGGAAAATAGGCAAATATCTTCCGCAGATCAAGATTGAGGCCATTTATGGAGGCGATTCGATCGAGCGCCAGATAAGATCGCTGCGCAAGGGTGTTCACATCGTTGTGGGTACCCCCGGCCGCGTGATGGATCATCTCGAAAGAGGGACGCTCAATCTCGACAATGTTAAAATGATGGTGCTCGACGAAGCTGACGAAATGCTTGACATGGGCTTCCGCGAGGACATTGAAAGCATCCTTACCGACATGCCCGAAGAAAGGCAGACGATCCTTTTTTCAGCAACTATGTCGAAGCCTATTATGGCTATCACAAGGAAATTCCAGGACAACCCGGTGCTGATCAAGGTAGTCAGGAACGAGCTGACTAACCAGAACATCGAGCAGGTTTATTTCGAGGTAAAACCTCAGGCAAAGGTCGAGGTTATGACCCGCCTGATCGATATGCACGATATCAAATCGCTCCTGGTGTTCTGTAATACAAAACGAAAGGTAGACGAAATCGTTGAAGAGCTTCAACTACGCGGATATGCGGCAGAAGGACTTCACGGCGACCTGCGCCAGCAGCAGCGCAACAACGTAATGAGCAAGTTCAAAGCCGGGGTGACTACGATACTGGTAGCTACCGACGTTGCCGCCCGGGGTATCGATGTGAGCGGGCTCGACGCGGTCATCAACCATGATATTCCTCTTGACGAAGAATATTACGTACACCGTATTGGCCGTACCGGCCGCGCCGGTATGTCCGGTAAAGCATTTTCCCTGGTAGCCCGCGACGAAAAATACAGGCTGAGAGGAATAGAGGCATATGCCAAAGCTAAAATCGAAAAAGGTGTTATTCCTTCTTTCGAAGACATCCTAGGCGTACGTAAAGCGCGTTTCGTGGACAATATCGCCGCGACGATCAATGAAAGTGACGACATTGCTTCTTATGCCGATGTACTTGAGTCGCTGCGCCACAGCGGCTATACCGTTGAGCAGGTAATCGCTGCCATGGCTCAGAAAATCATGGGCGTTCAGAAAAACGAATATGCCGATGGTAATCTCGCCTGGGAAGAAAGAAGGAGCGACAGGCGCGGGGATGAACGCGGCGACAGACGCAGCGGCGGAGACAGGAAAGGCGGCGGACGTTTTGAAAGCCGCGGCGGAGAAAGAAGAGGCGACAGGTTTGGAGAGCGCGATCGCCGTGGCGGAGAGCGCGGTGGTTTCGGCGGGCGTAACGAGGGACGGCGCGGAAGAGGGCAGTCGGAGCCCGGCATGACCCGGTTGTTTTTCAACCTGGGAAGACAGGATCACCTGCAACCGCGCGATTTTGTCGGTGCGATCGCCGGTGAAGCCAATATTCCCGGAACTTCCATCGGTGCGATCGATATTCACGACAAATTCACTTATGTCGATATCCCTGAGCGCGATGTCCGTTCAGTGCTCCATGCAATGGACGGGAACACGATCAAAGGGAAATTTGTGAATGTGGATGTGGCAAAATAAGGCTTTATCCTTGAGATAAGGATTGTTACACAGAGGACCACGGAGGTTTTGAAGAGAGCCGCAAAGGCACAGTTCTTCATTTCTCCGTGGTCCTCAATTTTTTCTCTGCGGTCCTCCGTGTCCCTAACCTCTATTTCTCTCTTTCAAAATAGAAAACCCCGCGCTTATTGCCTATCACAAGATCGTCCTTCCCGTCACCGTTCATATCGGTAACAACCAGTTGCAATCCTGACCCCGAGTTATCATCCAGTACATGCCGTTTCCACGCAGGGTTTTTACCCGGTATAAACTCGTACCAGATCAGCAGGGGTGGGTCATGCTCACCGGGATCATTGCCGTTATGCGCAAAGAAACGCTTCCCGGTAACCAGGTCAGGATGGCCGTCGCCGTTAATATCGGTAAATGCCAGGCTATGCGTCTGGGCCAGCGACTGGTCAATAAGATTGGTCTTCCATTCAGGATCGCCGTCCCTTCCCTTCCGTTGTTCAAACCACCAGACGCCGAACTTATGAGCAGAGGTTGAAATCACATCTATCAACCCGTCGCGGTTGAAATCATGCGCATACATCTGGGCGCTGGGCTCTCCGAAATCCGCCCGGTGAAACGTCCAGTTTCTTTGTTTCCGGTCTTGCGGCGCTTCCCACCATCCCTGCGTGATAATCACATCCTTACGGCCATCGCCGTTCATATCGGCAAAGCCCAGTCCATGGGTATATTTATGGGTAGCCAGCGTGTCATTGTCGCTGATCACAAATTTGTCCCACTGTGTTTTTCCTTTCTCTGAAGGCGCTTTCAGCCAGATAAATTCCTTTGCTTCCGAATCGTTGCAGATAATATCCCGGATTCCATCCCCATCGACATCCTCAAAAAGAGGAGACTCATTGCCAACGGAAGTATGCAGCAGATGCATGGGCCAGTGCCCCTGCCCGCCCTTCGGATTTTCATACCAGTAGGCGGCCTTTCCCGGATGGTCGATACGTATATAATCTATCCAACCATCCCGGTTTACATCCATCGTAAAATGCAGGAAAGCGTTGCCGTAGGTGTTAACGGCAAACGAAAGGGGCGGCGCCAGCTCGTGCTGTTTCCAATCGGGCGCCTCGAACCAGTAGGAACCCGCCAGGATATCCGGCTTTCCGTCCCTGTTTACGTCGCCCGTCGCTACGCCTTCTGCAATAAACTCCCGGGTCAGGGTATGTTTAGTGTATTTCGCTTCCCCGCCTTTCTGATCCTGTGCACAGCCTGTCCCGATCTGCCATACCAGGCCCAATGCGAAGAGAATCGATCTGTTCATTACAAAATGGGATTAAATTGAATAATTTCATTTCACACTCGACAGATAGCCCAGCAATTCATAAAAGTCATTTTCCGGGATAGTATACCGGAACTGGTCCGGCATAATTGTCAT
>CAZLTN010000172.1:0-9268 GCA_964562455.1 uncultured Cytophagales bacterium | reverse complement strand
GTCCGTCTTCACTTATATAAAAGCCGCGTGCCTTCTTCCATTCGCCCGAATGACCGGGTGTATCGATCCACCTGGCTACGGGGCTATGGGGTTCAATGTCAACGATCAGGTTCCCGGAAAAGTCTTTTTTTGCTTCGCAATTTTTGACAAGCCTGTTACCTTTTACGGCCTCCTCTATCTCCGCCAGGTTGATCAGGTCCATTTTCCTGCCCAAAACCGGACCGCCTTTGTTAATCAGCTCCAGTATATCGGCCTTTGAGAAAAAAGAGGCAGCTTCCGTATCGGGGAAGTTGACCACGATTTCCTCACAGCGCTGCGACAAAAGTTTTCTCTCGGCCATCCCCACGCAAAGCGCTAAAACCATCCCCCAAAGGATGAATTTAGCTCCTTTCCTCCAAAATCCGTCGTTTTTTAACATGGATGTAATATTAATAAATCTTTATAAATTATGGAATATTAGTCGATTGCAAAATGGATTTTATCGGAGAAACTAATTTATCGATATCGCCGGCCCCTATCGTGACCAGTAATTCGGGAGGAGAAGCGGCAATCCGGCCGAGCAGGTCTTCCCTGGCGACGAGGTGTTTGTCGGTAGCGGGAATCTTCGCAAGCAGCATGGCTGAATCGACTCCTTCGATTGGAAGCTCGCGCGCGGGATAAATGTCGAGCAGGTAAATGGTATCAGCCAGCGCCAGGCTCCGGGCAAATTCAGCGGCGAAATCACGCGTCCGGGAGAAAAGGTGCGGCTGGAAAACTGCAGTCAGATGCCGGTTGGGGTAAAGGGCTCTTACAGACGTGAGGAAAGCCGTGATTTCAGACGGGTGGTGGGCGTAGTCGTCAATATAGATCCTTTCTCCTTCAACAATATATTCGAACCGTCTTTTGACCCCTTTGAAGGTATTCAGCCCTTCCCTGACCTGTTCCGGGGTGACCCCGACAGAAAGAGCCGCAGCAGAAGCGGCAACGGCGTTTTCAACATTGTGGAAGCCCGGGGTCCTCAGGTGTATATCTTCGATCCTGATATCCGGGGTGTGGAGGTCAAATACAAAGCGGGCGTTTTCTATCCTTATGTTTTCGGCGCTGTAAGCCCCTGTGCCGAGACCGTAGGAAAAGGTGTGTTCCGGCCCGCGAAGGGACAGGCCCTGTTTAAGGAACAGAACGCCGCCGCGATCGATCTGGTCGGCAAATCCCTGGAAAGACGACAGTAGTTCGCCATGGTTTCCATAAATGTCCAGGTGATCGGCATCGGTCGAAGTGACCACCGCCACATGCGGGAAGAGCGTAAGGAAGGACCGGTCGAATTCGTCGGCTTCCACGACGCAGATCACCCGGCTCATGTCTTCTTCAGGCTCGTTGAGAAGAAAGTTGCTGTTGTAATTGACGGTAATCCCGCCGAGGAATGCGGCGCAGTTGGTACCGGAAGACCGGATGATATGCGCCGTCATACTGGAAGTGGTAGTTTTTCCGTGGGTACCGGCAATCGCTATGGTTTTCATCCGGGAGGCGAGCAGGCCGAGAATCTCCGATCGCTTTTTTACCGGAAAGCCGTTGGAACGGAAGTAATGAAGCAGCTCGTTGTCTTTCGGGATGGCGGGTGTGAAGACTACCAGTGTGTTTTCAGGGTCCGTAAACCCGGCAGGCAGGGCGCTGACCGAATCTTCAAAGATTATTCCCAGGCCTTCTTCCTCCAGGGTAGCGGTAAGTGCGGTAGGAGTCTTGTCATAACCTCCCGTATGATAGCCGTTTATGTGGAACCACCTGGCAATTGCGCTCATACCGATGCCGCCGATACCGATAAAAAAAACATGCTGGTATCCCTGGCTTAATTCCATAAAAATCTTAGTTGACGGTTGTTGAAAGCACAAAGTTATTAAGCCTTGCCTTCAGGCGCCAGCTTAACTGCGAAAACATTTTTAGAGTATAGGTAGCCCGGATTCCTGCTTTCAGGTATTAACTATAAAATTCAATCCGTTCGACGGCGGAGAACCCGTACCCTTGCACTTTATGGCTTTAGATACTGTATCCGGTCAGCCGCAGCGCGTCGCGTCTGTAGACGCATACCGGGGATTTGTAATGTTCCTGATGATGGCAGAAGTGCTCAGGCTGGGACGTATTTCAAAAGAGTTACCCGAAAGCTCTTTCTGGGAATTTCTGGCTTTTCACCAGAGTCATGTGCCCTGGACGGGATGTTCTCTTCATGATCTGATACAGCCTTCTTTTTCATTTCTCGTCGGGGTGGCGCTGCCGTTTTCGCTTATGTCCAGGACGAACAAGGGAAAAAGCAGGCGGGCGTTGTGGATCCATACCCTGAAGCGGTCGCTGATACTGATTTTCCTGGGGATATTCCTGCGCTCCATGCACAGCACCCAGACCAACTTTACTTTTGAAGATACGCTTACCCAGATAGGCCTTGGCTATCCTTTCCTGTTTGCCCTGGGGTTTGCAAAACCGAAAGTACAATGGGGAGTTTTTGGGGCAATCCTGATCGGGTACTGGCTTTGGTTTGCCGTATATCCTTTGCCCGGAACGGGATTCGACTGGAGCCAGGCCGGGGTAGCGGCCGATTGGGAGCATCATCTGCGCGGATTTGCCGCCCACTGGAACAAAAACACGAACCCGGCATGGGCTTTCGACCGGTGGTTCCTGAACCTGTTCCCCAGAGAGGCACCTTTCCTGTTTAACCGTGGCGGATATTCTACCCTCAGCTTTATCCCGACCCTGGGAACAATGGTCCTCGGGCTTTTCGCCGGCCAGTGGCTGCGCGACAAGAAGGCGTCGCTCGTAAAAGACCTGGTGGTAACCGGTATCGTGATGCTGGGGTTAGCGGTCCTGCTGTCGTGGATTGGGGTCAATCCGATAGTAAAGCGCATATGGACGCCCGGCTGGGTGCTGTTAAGCGGCGGCTGGTGTTTTCTTATACTGGCTGGATTTTATTACCTGGCCGACGTGAAAGGCATCCGCAAACCGTTTTATTTCCTGATTGTCATAGGTGCCAACTCGATCTTCGCGTATGTGATGGCGGAAGTCCTGCCCGGGTTCATCGATGGTTCTTTTCAGATCCACTTCGGTGAGTCATATGCAAACTGGTTCGGGGAGCCCTACCGGTATCTTGTAAGCGGTGCGCTTCAACTGGCGGTAATGTGGCTGATCCTGCGCTGGATGTACGTACGGAAGATTTTTATCAAAATCTGAGCGGTTTCTGAAGGCTAGCGCTAAATTTGCGGTTGTAGTTGAGAGTTGAAAGTTGAGAGTTGAAAATTGAAAACTCACAACTTTCAACTTTCAACTCTCAACTTTCAACTATTTTTAAGCAGATGAAGCTGAGCAGATTGTTGTGGTTTTGCCCGTTGGTTTTCATGTGGTCGTGCGATATGCTGGATGAGCTGAACAAGGATCAGTACGTATCCCGGGTTAATGAACCGATAACCGGCTATAAGCAGCAAAAAGATGTTTTCTACGGGAAGAACGAATTCCAGGGCTTTGATATCTATTATCCGACGAATGTATATTCCAAACCTTCCGATGTAGTCATACTGGTACATGGGGGAGGCTGGACCTACGGTGACAAGTGGTTCCTTGATCCTTCGGTCGAAGAGTTGAAAAAGGCCAGGAAGAACCTCACGATTGTCAATATCAACTACAGGCTGGTCAATCCGGATCGCAAAAAATCACTGTTTGAATACCAGGTGGCCGACCTGGACAGTTGCGTTAATTTCCTGCGTCGGAACCATGCCAGGTACAATATCCGTGACGATAAGTTTGCCATAATGGGGGCGAGCGCTGGCGCGCATCTGGCGCTTTCCTATTCTTATACGAAAGGAAAGTCGAAGATTCATACAGTGGTCGGGATGAGTTCGATTACCGAATTGAGCGAAACACGGTTGCTATCGCCCGATCTCTGGTGGAATATCAAGGAACTTACAGGATATAAGGAAAACAATGTGGGCAGGGATTCGCTCATAAAGGCAAGCCCTGTTTATCTGGCGGATGTCGACGCCCCGAGGACCATCCTCCTGTACGGTTTAAGGGATAATGTAGTTTCGATGCGGCAGCAGACATTGCTGTCGGAACGGCTGGTGAGCGTGCGGGTGCCGCATGCCCTTTACCTGCTGAAAGATCAGGATCATAATGTCCAGGCCGGACATGTGGCCAAAGGAATACTGGCCTCGTTGGGAGCAGATGAATACGACCGGTATTTTAAGTACCTGTAGGGACTTGAGGCGGGATCTTTCCTTCATTACGACCGTTGGTATCCCGTTTTCGGCCTTTCGTAACCGGGAGTGAATATTTCCGGTTTTTTTTCGTTTACTTTATAATCGCTTAGGATCTTTTATATAGTTTAATATTCTGATGAAGCTGTTATTAAATATCTTTCTCATATTCGTTTTCCTGATCATATTCGTCCCGATTTTCCGTCGGTTTCTATTTCATATGCTCGTCGGGCGCCAGCTTGTCAAGGAGCAGAAAAAAGCAAATGCCACCTATCGCAAAAACCCGGGCAAAGGAGGGATCAACATAGACTCACAGCCCGGGAGCAGTTCTCCTTCCATCAAAGGCGGAGAGTATATTGATTACGAGGAGGTAAAGGATAAATAACCACGATAATGTCCGCTCCGGTTTTCCCGAGGGGCGGGCGCCAGACCTGGCGGTATGGTGAAGCGGCAGCTTATTGCATATTGTGGAATACCCGCTGTACGTCGTCGTCTTCCTCGATCCTTTCGATAAGCTTTTCCACTTCGGCGGTCTGCTCCGGAGTGAGGGTTTTGACATCGTTAGGTATTCTTTCAAAGTCGGCTTCCACTATTTCAAAATTGTTCTCTTCCAGGTAGTTCTGAAGAGCTCCGAAAGCAGTGAATTCACCGTAAACGAATACCAGCCCGCTTTCTTCATCAAGGAAAACCTCGTCGGCGCCGAAGTCGATGAGCTCCAGTTCGAGATCTTCCAGCTCCGCACCGTTGTTCCTGACTTTGAAAATACACTTGCGTTCAAATATAAAGTCGAGCATGCCGGTAGTTCCCAGGCTTCCTCCGAGCTTATTGAAATAGCTTCTTACATTGGCAACGGTACGGGTCGGGTTATCTGTAGTACTTTCTACAAGGATAGCGATACCGTGGGGGCCGTATCCCTCGTATACCATTTCCTTATAATCCTCCTGGTCTTTGGAAGTAGCCCTCTTGATGGCCCGCTCCACATTTTCTTTAGGCATGTTCGCCGCCCGTGCATTCTGGAGCACAGCTCTTAGCCTCGAGTTAGTGGAAGGATCGGCGGTGCCGTTTTTTATGGCCAGGACTATGTCTTTACCGATCCGGGTAAATACTTTGGCCATCTGGCCCCAACGTTTGAATTTTCTTGCTTTTCTATATTCGAAGGCTCTTCCCATCGGTATTGCTTCTTGTAAGAATTGTTCAGGGCGCAAAAATACAAAAGACTTAATAAATAGCCATGAGCTGCGGGGATTAGTGTTCTTTCCCGTCTGGAGAAGAGGGAGAGCTTGTTATCCCACAGATTTCCACATTTTGCGGTGGCTGACTGTGAAGAACGGCCGGAATATGAGAAAGAAAATCTTCCGCAAAATCCGCACAAACGTATATAATTCCGGTCAGTTCGCGGATGCAGGGGCTTTATTTTCAGTGCACAGCGATCCTGACGTGTAGATGGTATAGTTTTTGTATTGTGTATTTTAAAAAATATATAAACACTTTATGGAACAAAGAAGTAACACCGGAGTCCTGGCAGCATTAGTTATTATGACCATTCTGGCAGGAGTTTTTGCATACCTGTATTACCAGGAAAAGCAATTCACTTCGAGACAAACGCAGGATCTGCAGGTACGCGTTGCCGAGCTCGCCTCCATGGAGGTCAAGCTCGACAGTATTTCGAGAGAGCTTGATGCAAAGATCGCAGAGGTTGAAGGTCTCGGCGGAGATATTGCCGAGTTGACCAAAATGAAGCAGCAACTGGAAGTCGACAGGGCGAACCTGCGTAAAGGGAATGCGAATCTCAGCACCAAAATCAAAGAGTACGAGATATTCCTTAAGCAAAAGGATGAGGAGATTGTCCAGCTCAGGGAGGAAAACCAGCAATTGCTTAGTGAGAAAGAAGAGCTGATTACCGCTAACCAGACGCTTACAAAAGAGAAGGAGACGGTAACCGAATCGCTGTCGGGAGCTTTGGCAAAGACGGAAGAACTTGAAGGAAAAGTACACCTGGCTTCGGCGCTGAAGGCTCGTAACGTTAAAACTTATGCGGTTTCTTCCAAAGGAAAGGTAAGGGAAGGAGAAAAAGTCCGTTCGAGGCGCGTCGATAAGATCCGTGTCGATTTCATGCTGGAGAAAAACCCGTTGGCAGAGCAGAATACCAAGCTGATTTACCTGCGCATACTTGATCCCAGCGGCGCTACGATCTCCGATACCGGGACTGGTTCGGGTACATTCCAGTACAACGGTGAAACGCACCAATATACTTTCTCCAAAGAAGTGAATTACACCAGCAACAACCAGGACGTAAGCATATTGTATGATCGCTCCGGCGATTTTACGTCCGGGACGTACGCGGTGC
Source organism: uncultured Cytophagales bacterium (assembly GCA_964562455.1). Lineage (GTDB taxonomy): Bacteria > Bacteroidota > Bacteroidia > Cytophagales > Spirosomataceae > Ravibacter. Next base: position 2,710 of record CAZLTN010000172.1, on the reverse strand, counting down.
AGCTTTTCAGCGAAGGTTTCCTGATCGGAGAGGGGACATTTTCGGTGCGTTAGTAGAGACCGACGGCCGTCGGTCTACACCTGTTGCATTAACCGACGGCCGGGGGCCTGTTTTTCATAGACCGACGGCCGTCGGTCTCTACAGGTTGCGTTTTTTCAGCGCCTTTACCGCATAATCTGCTGCGCGGGCCGTAAGCGCCATGTAGGTCAATGAAGGGTTTGAGCAGCTTGATGAGGTCATGCACGCACCATCGGTGACGAAAACGTTAGAAACGGTATGGAGCTGGTTCCATTCGTTAAGCATCGACGTTTTAGGATCCCTTCCCATTCTTACACCTCCCATTTCGTGGGTACAGAAGCCCATGTATTTTATGTCGTCTACCGTTGAAATATTGCGTGCGCCCGAGGCTTCGAGCATCTCGACGGCATCGGCTATCATTTCTTTCCGCATCGCCTTTTCATTCTCTTTGTACTCAGCGTCTGTCACCAGCATTGGTAGTCCCCATGGATCGGTTTTAGACTTGTCGAGATAAACCCGGTTGTCTTCATACGGCAGGCATTCCCCATAGCCATTGAGGCTCATGGACCAGCCTCCCGGCCTGGTCAGCATTTCCTTGAATGCGGCTCCGAAGCCTTTTTGAGAGTTGCCTCTCTGCCAACTGCTCCTTGAGCCGCCGCCCTGGTATCCGAATCCTCTGACGTACCCGTTGCCTTTCTCGAGGAAGTTGCGGTATTGGGGAATATAAATCCCGTTAGCCCTCCGGCCGAAAAAGTACTTGTCGTCAAAACCATCGAAAGTGCCCCTGGCGCCTGCTTGCTGGTGATGGTCCATTATACACTTGCCGAGCGCTCCGCTGTCATTGCCCAATCCTTCCGGGAACCTGGAAGAAACGGAGTTTAGAAGGAGGAAGTTGGTTGCCAGGGTGGAGGCATTGAGAAAAATGATTTTTGCATGGAAGATATGCTCTTCGCGGGTTTGCTGATCTATGACCTTCACGCCGGTAGCCCTTTGTTTTTCCTCGTCATAGATGACTTCATGCACCAGTGAATCGGGCCTGAGGGTGAGGTTACCCGTTGCCAGGGCTGCGGGAAGCGTGGCCGATTGTGTGCTGAAATAAGCGCCGTAAGGACATCCTCTTGAGCACATATTCCGGAACTGGCAGGATGCTCTGCCGAGCTTTATTTGTTCGGGAGTCGGGGCGGTCAGGTTTGCGGCTCTTCCGATCATGAGCCTCCTTTTTCCTTTCCAACGCTGATCGATGCCGGCCTGTACCTGCTTTTCGACACAGGTCAGGTCCATAGGAGGCTGGAATTGGCCGTCAGGAAGCTGGGGGAGCCCTTCTTTTGAGCCGCTCACTCCTACAAAGCGTTCTACATAGTCGTACCAGGGTGAGATATCGCGGTACCTGATCGGCCAGTCGACTCCGTGCCCGTCTTTGAGATTGGCTTCAAAATCCAGATCGCTCCACCTGTAGCTTTGCCGGCCCCAGACCAGCGACCGTCCGCCGACAACAAACGCGCGGGTCCATTGAAAAGGCTTTTCTTCTATATAGGGATACAGTACGTCACGGGTCATGAGGCCGGTAGTGGCTTCTGTAAGCGCATATTTCCGGGCCTGGACCGGGTACTGCTCTTTTATCTCATTGGTTATGCGTTCCCTGTGCGGAAACTCCCATGGAGCCTTCATAGCCGTAGTATACCCCTCGATATGCTTTACGTCGGGGCCTCTTTCCAGCATAAGCACACGGAGCCCCTTTTCTGTAAGCTCTTTGGCGGCCCATCCGCCGGTTATCCCGGAACCGACGACAATCGCGTCGTAGGTATTCTGTTTTTTTGATTTAAGGTTAAGATTCATAGTTAACAATGAGGTATAGCCCGGTTTTCTGCATCTCAATATTACTACAAATTATGAGTTATAGAAAGTCTGGCATTCAGAGATTCTCCGGGAGCCTGATGATACAGATATGCATGGCGCTTCCGTCTTCCGAGAGAAAAGAAGATTGTATTTGAATCCGTGTGCCGTCGGGGCTGAACGACGGATGAACGTGGTCGGGCGCTTTCCGGTTGTGTCCTGCAGTAAGGAGCGTCATCCGGTTGTTTTCACGGTTAATCACGTAAACATTTCTTTCGAAGGTATCGCCCGCAAGCCATTTTCCGTCGGCCGAACCTGTAACATGCCAGAAACTTCCTCCTTTGGGCGCCTGCCCGGCAATTTGCATTTCGTTTGTTCGCAGATTGAATACAGCCAGTCCTGAAGGTTTCATCCGGATTCCGGCCGGCCCCCAATCGGAAGCATCCGAGAAGGTGCGGCTATCGGGATTGTAGGTGGCTTTTCTGTCGCCCATGATCGCAAATGCCACTTCGTCGGGTGAGAATATGGCTTCGTGTGTGACCCATTCGTAGTCGGCTTCGGGATAAAGCGGCCGGAGATCTGAGCCGTCCGATTTCACCGTCCAGGTTCTTTGAGGCGACTTCCCTCCGGTTTCCCAGCAAAAGACAATTTCGCCCGGGACCCAGAAGTTGGCCTGGATATGGCCCACCTGGAAGGGGACAGAAACGACGTGGGCGACTTCGCCGGTTTTAACATTGATCCTCGCAATCCCGGTTGGGCCTGCCCCCAAATTCCTGGGACCGAACGGTTTTTCGATTTTTGTGCCGGGAGGGAGGTGCTTAGCTGCTTTTTCCTTACCGACTCTGAAGTAGATCCAGCT
>CAZLTN010000171.1:0-9411 GCA_964562455.1 uncultured Cytophagales bacterium | reverse complement strand
CGCTGAAATATTGTTTTGAGAAATTCTGTCAGCCCGATAGAATTATTTTTTCTAACTTGCAAGCACCCCCGCAACAGCTATTTCCAGGGGGCAAAATATTAAATTGATTAGTTGTTATGGCAACGGAGACCACCACATTTGAAATCAGGAAAACAGAGCGTTCGCGTATCGCGGAGGTAGACTTTTCCAACCTTGTTTTTGGCCGCAGCTTTTCTGACCACATGCTTGTATCTATCTACCAGGACGGGCAGTGGGGACAGAACCAGATTATACCGTACGGCAATCTTTCGCTGAGCCCTGCCACTGCCGCACTTCACTACGGGCAGACTATTTTCGAAGGAATGAAAGCCTATAAAAGCCCCGATGGCGAAGTGCTGATTTTCAGACCTTTCGATAACTGGAAGCGGTTCAACCAGTCGGCGCAGAGAATGTGCATGCCGACTGTACCGGAAGAAATATTTATCGGGGGCCTCCAGGAGCTCCTCCGCCTCGACAGCGATTGGGTACCCGAGGGGGCAGGCCAGTCACTTTATATACGGCCCTATATGTTTGCCGCAGATGAGTACATCGGAGTAAAACCGTCTGACACCTACTATTTTGTTATTTTCACCTGTCCGGTAGGAAACTACTACAGCAAGCCGGTAAAGGTGAGAGTAGAAAAAGAGTATGTACGTGCAGCCGAGGGTGGCGTAGGAGCTGCGAAATGCGGTGGTAACTATGGAGGGTCTCTCTACCCTGCCAGGCTGGCGCAGCAGGAAGGATACGATCAGCTCATCTGGACAGACGCCAAAGAGCACCTTTATGTAGAAGAATCGGGAACCATGAACGCAATGTTCGTCATAGACGGCAAGCTTATTACGCCGGCAGTTTCCAGCAGCATTCTCGACGGTGTTACGCGTAAAAGCATCATCGCAGTAGCAGAATACTGGAACATTCCGGTCGAGGAGCGAAGAGTATCTGTAGCCGAGATCATAGATGCGGCAAAAGAAGGGCGCCTGGACGCAGCTTTCGGAGCCGGAACGGCTGCCGTCGTATCTCCTTTCTCGCATATTGCCTACGAAGGAGTCGACTATGCGCTGCCTGAACTGACAGAAGCCTCGTTCCCCGTAAGAGTTAAAGATTTCCTGGAAAAGCTCCGGACCGGCAGAAGCGAAGATATTTTCGGCTGGAATCTCAGGGTGTAAAAGAATTGTGAATTATGAATTATTGAAAAGATCCCGGGTTTAAGCCCGGGATTTTTTCAATAAAATAAAAGCTTCTTCGTCTCCGAGCCTGAATGGTTCCCCATCGATAGCTGAGAAAACTTCCTGTACTTCGAGCCCTGCCGCTTCGGCTATAGCTTTCAGTTCGCCGAGTGTATAGATATGCTGCTCCGCTTTGTAAACATGCTTCTGCCCTTCACTCAGAAAAGTGAGCGTAGCGTTTATGACACCTCCTACAGGGTCGTAATCATTTAAAACCAGGTAGTGTACGGCTTCCTCTCCTTCTCCAACCTCCATCCAGGCATTGGACTGGAAAGCCGGCATAACGCTTTCAGCCAGCATGGCACTGTGCAATACAGCAGTTCCTCCTTCGCGAAGCGAGCCGGCGATGCGCTCCATAAAGCCGGCCATTTCCTTACGACCGAAAAAGCTGAGGCTATTCCCCATACAATAGGCCGCATCCATTTTGACGGGAGGCAAAACAGCCTCCAGGAAATCGCCGCAAAGCACCTGTATCCCTAAGTGTTCTTCCCTCGACCCGATCGTCAGCTCTTCGCAGTATTCTTCCGAAATGTCCACGCACCACATCTCTACCTTATTCCTTGCCAGAGGGATAGCATGGCGACCGTAACCCGAAAAAACATCCAGCACTTTACTCCCTTCGTCCAGCTTCATGATATCCCAAAGGAATTCTGCCTCAAATTCGCTCTGCTCTTCGCTTTGTCCGAGCTTCCATGCCCGCTGCGGAATGCCTTTAAAAAATGTATGATACCACGCCACGTTATTGATAGTAAAAATCCAGGAGACGAAGGTAGAAAAACTTTGTGAAAAAGCTTTCAGACAATCATCTGCCCTTCTTTAGCTTCTCCCCCCGTTTCGCCCAGCGCTGCCCTGATCGCTTTCAGATCTGCCGCTAACCGCTGTCTGAACAACGCTATGTCAAAGCTGTGGACAATGATATTCGCTCCTTCTTTTGCCCATTTCACCTGCCGCTCCGGCTCCAGGGAAAAATGGACTCCGATATGCAGATTTTTCTCGCGCGTTTTGCGGATAATCGTACGGACAGCTTCCTCGAAGTCGGGGTGATCATATTTTTCGGGAAGGCCCATGCTGACCGATAAATCGTGAGGACCGATAAAAACACCGTCAAGCCCCGGATCAGACAAAAGGCTATCCAGGTTTTCAAGAGCAGGCACACTTTCGATGTTCGCTATAAAAAGATTTCCTTTATTATAATTCCTGACATATTGGTCCATCTCTTCCGATAGCGCTTCTTTCCCGGCCAGAAGCGCCTCCAGTCTCTCCCCTTTCAGCGGACGATATTTGATAGCTCCTGTAAGCTCCCGGAACTGAGCCGGGTTTTCCAGGTAAGGGGCTACTACGCCTATGGCGCCGCCGTCAATCGCCTGGCAGGCAAGAAAAGGATCAGGTTTCGGGATCCTTACAATAGGAGTTACACCGAGCGCCGTATAATGCTGACAGAGCTTCGACAGGTCGGCACGATCGAGCGGGATGTGCTCCGTATCGATAAAGACGAAATCAATCCCCGCTCCTGCCGCTGCCTGCTGCCATGAAGGCGAGGTGGCGGTTACACATGTGCCGTAAACGTTAGCTCCGGCATTCAGCTTGTTAAGTAAGTGATCTCTGTTCATTATTTTGCTGGGTTAGTCCCCAGGGCGGCGAAAGTCTGCCCGGGGTTATGCATGTGAGGTTATTTTATTCTTATCAGCCAGACTTCCGAAACCTGCGAACCCCTTTCGGCATCTTTACAGGTCCAGGTAAACTCGGCGGTACCGTCGCTGGTAATTTCACGGGGGACATCAAATTCATAAACCGGCTGAGTACCTACTTTGATATAGTCGTGCACCGGCACCTGGTTATCGCCTGTAAGCCTGATATTTGACTTAAAACGCCCCGTATATACTACCCGGATGCGGTAGGTCGCGTCCTTCTCAAGATTGTCATAACGTATCCGGAGAGGCGTGTCGTAGATCGCTTCTTCCTGGTTGTTCCAGTTTCGCGGTACCAGCGGCACTCTTTTGGCTGCGCCTTCGATATCCTTGTACCACGAATTATCCGGCAGGCTGAGACCAAAACCGGTACGGGGGGACTTAAGGCTTCCCGGGTCTTCCTTCCAGGTAACATCCGAAACAATCCTGTGCCGGCTTTCGGCGCTGGCCAGGTGATCATAAAAGCCTCCGGGGCCGGGATCTGTACGCTGAAGTATCTCTCTGACGGCAGTAAGCTGCCTGGCAGCCTCAGGAAGTGCTGCAGCGCCTTCCAACCGCGCAAGCATCCAGGGAGCGTCCGTCAGCGGAAACTGGATGTTGTCTATAAAGTTACCGCGCCCCGACATGCCGCCATGCCTTTCTATCGTGAGCTGGGCTCCGATACTTTTGAATAGAGAATCTGCCAGGTCGAGACATTTTTGCTTCAAATCCTGCCTGACTGGCGATTTCCATCCCGACTCCAGCAGCGCCGATGCCGTTTTAATCTTTTCAAGCACGTCTTCAGCTTTTGCCTGGGCTAAAATCTCCTTAGCTCGGTGCTCGAGATTGGTTTCGTAAATCAGCCGTTCGCGTGTATAAGCGTCAAAATAAGCCCGTATGAGGCCCATTTGAAACCTCGCGTTCCCCAGCAGCTTCCGGTCCGCCCGGCGCTCCATTTCCTGCCATTGGAACAGCGTCCTGTTAACCGACTCCTTTGCCAGAACCGCCCCCCTGCTGTTTTCTTCCAGGGCAGCGATCGCCCACGCCCCGGGCACTGCAAACTGCGGGCCGAAAAAGAGCCGTGAATAATCCCGCAGGGTCTCCATAACGTCGGTTTCCGGATCCCAGTCCTGGTCGCTCCATACAAACTTGTTCAGATCGTCATTTGTCCCCTCCGAATAGCTGATGCTACCTGCGCAGTAGGGCGCTACGGTATTATGGAACAGTTTCTGGTCATAGGGCCTCGGGTTCACAGCCTCTCTCCCGAGCGTCGCCGCCCAGGCCATATCCCAGTCAGGTACCGGGTACTGACATGCCAGCGAATGTGTAATGTCGGGATAATTCCTGATGGGGATGGCCGGGTTGACCCTGGCCCTTATTTCTTCTATCGGCACTTTGACCCAGGGGCCGAATACGATCCCTCCCAGCCAGGGATAACCCTTATTGACATGATTGAAAAAAGCGTCGAACCATGGTTTATCAGGGCGAAAGGACTGCGGCGAGATCCAGACTTTGGCATCCGGATGGTATTTCTGCAAAAGCACGGCCACTTTTGCCATCCAGGCAAAAAGCTCGTCCGGCTCCAGGTCGCCCGGATCACCGCCAGGCGCAAAAAGCGCGTTTAATTTAGGGACAGTCTTAAAAACCTCTTCCCTTTCAGCCAACTCCTTTTTAATGGTTTCGGGGTTACTGTAATCTTTTTCCAGGTTAGGATACCACATCCAGACATCCATCCCGTACCCGGCGGCGATCCGCGACTGTTCCCTGATCATATCGATGGCCGGTATTTTCATATGCCTGCTTGCGAAATCATCGTCGGTGCTCGGCGGCATAATCTCAATGGCGTTTGCACCAAACAGGGCAAGCTCTCTTATATACTGATCAAACTGGGCAACGGTAAACGCATCGTAGGAATTTGTTTTCGGCCTGTACCCCAACTGATGCCCTCTTATCGGGTAGCGAGGGCTTGTTGCCATAGCGGGGTTCCCGCTCAATACGATACTCCCGGGTGTCAGTTCGGCTTTCCTCAAAAAACGGCCGACACCGTATAACAGGCCTCTTTCGTCCTTGCCTACTATCACCGCTGATTCCAGTTGCTCATTTATAAAAAGCTTAAACCCCTCTTTCTGTATGGAAGGCAGCGACAGGTATTGCTTTCTCAGAGCATCGGGAAGCTGGAAGACATCGTCTTCGAGAGCGAGTATAATATAAGGTCCGCTACCCGGTTGCAATTTTGCCGCGAGAGGCACAGTGATAGAAGTACGGGAAGCTATTTCTCCGGTAAGTACCTCCCGGGTACGCATCAGCTTACTTTTTTCGGCGACTGCCAGGTAAAGCTTCGCCCGGGAAAGATCAACCTGCGCCTGTGAGACAGACGAGGCAGCAGTCAGGAATACAAATAGTGCTAATGCCTTAAAAATAATACGATTTCTCACTTTAGATTCGAAGTATGGGGTAAGATTAATACATAAAACAGGCCGCTATCATATATAATATCGATAACGACCTGTTCAGGACTACTTATAAAGGGGGGCTTTTTTTTACCAAGGCTTACCTGTTCCCTGCAACACCCACATTCTGGCGTAATGGTGATCTTTGCTCTGGCCTGCCGGAATACGTGTTGTAGCTTCCAGGCGGCCTAAAGCGGCCTCATAATTGGGAAGGTAATTGGGATCCAGATTAGGCGCGGGATACATAAAACGTAAGGGAAGATCCGGGCCATAGAAAGCTGCCGATCCGGCTTTAAGCTTAGGATAACCAGTTCTTCTCCAGTCGAACCACGATTCGGGGTAAAGCCAGGATGAAATCCACTTTTGCTCCATCACACGCTCCCATTTATCCGAAGCGCCCGAAAGCGCTACTTTGGGTTGGGCATAGTAAGCTTCAAAATCAAAAGACGGTGCATCTTTGACTGCCCATTTATCCATCGACGCCTTAATTGCTGCTTTGTAATGCGTATCGGCATCCGACACTCCGAAAATCCCCCTCGCTGCCGCCTCCGCTACAATAAACTTAACCTCGGCATAGGTCATCAGGTTCATCATAATCAGCGGATCGGTGTTTTTACGATAACGCGAATGGGTGAAGGAAATGAACGGGCTCCGTTCGTCACGGAAGGTCTCGGTCACATTGCCCCGGTTATACACGAGGGCTTCGAGTGTGGGAATACCGGCAGGAAGCCCCACATACATATTGGTATCTACGTTCGCAACTCCTTTGGAAGGCATCAGCTTAACCGTAAAGGAATCGCCGAAGATATTGGAAAAAGTAGTGTCCTTGGTTACCGATGCGGAAGGATGCCATTTCATCTGTACAGGTTCGGCCCACCGCTGCAAACGCGGATCTTTCAACTCGATCAGCTTGCCGATAAACGACTGCCCTATTTTGGCGGCGAAGTTGGGATTGGAGCTGTTGATCGGCCCTCCGGAAGCTGAATTTTCTCCGTTGGTACCAAGAAAATCAATCTTTGCGTCGTCTGAGTTGCTGGCAAAAGCTCCCGGAAGCGCATCCGCAAATTCGGTGTCGAGGTTGATCCCGAGCGCACTCATTTCAGCTTTCTTCTCAGAAAGCCTCATGATATAACGCAGCCGCAGGGAGTTGGCAAACTTCCGCCATTTCGAGGCATCGCCTTTATAGAGAATATCGGTCGAAGCATTTATGCCGTCTTTTGCTTCCAGGCTCCCAAGTAAAACGTTTGCCTCACGCAGGTCGGTCAGTATGCCCTTGTAGACCTCTTTCTGCTCGTCATATTTCGGAAAATAGCTACCTGTCTTTGCCTGGAGCGCTTCCGAATAGGGTATATCCCCATATATATCCGTGGCTGCTCCGAATGTAAAAGACTTCAGGATAAGCGATACCGCTTTAAACATCCTGTTATTATCTTTTTCGGAATTTTCATTTATGATCTGAATGTTCCGTAAGATTTCGTAATAAGTACCCCATGGCCAGCCGTCATGCGTCCAGCCGAAGTGATTTACCTTCTCGGAATTGAAGTTGGTACCGACCTGGCTGTACTGCATCGTACCCGAAATCCGCTGCGAAAGATCGGCCAGCGTATAATGGGTCTTACCGGTATTGGTCAGCACCCAGGAAAGTATATAATTGGAGGAGACTGACTCCGCGCTGTTGGGGTTCTTATTTACTTCTGAAAGGTCTTCGCACGATACAAGAACCGCTCCACCTACCATAACGGCCAGCCCGGCCATTAATTTTCTAATCGGTTTCATATTATTCTAATCTTAAAAATCTACGTTCAACTTAAACCCAACTGATCCTGTCCACGGCATTACGTTGTAATACTCGACGCCCTGTACCCAGGTGGCTCCGTTCTGACGGAAAGCGCGCTCCGGGTCCACACCATTATTGGCTTTGGTCCATACAAAAAGATTGTTGCCTACTACAGACAGCGATGCCCTTTGCACTTTCACTTTGTCAAGCAGGCTTTTCGGCAGGTGATAGGTCAATGCAATCTCTCTCAGCTTCACATAGGTAGCGCTGTAGAGGTTCCGGTCCGGGAAGGGCCTGTGTGCATAGCGGTATGCGTTGAAAGGATCAAGCCATACGGTAGTCGGACCGCCGAGGTTCTCTATATACACCGGCGCCCCGTTTGCATCGACTCCACCCGATCTCACTCCGACGTTCATACTGGCGTCCTGTACCCTGTTGTTTTCAACCGGCCAGGGAAGCCCGCCGTACTCTGCATTCCGGCCTCCGATCCATTTTCCGAAGTAGGCCTGCGGATTGGCTTTGATTTGCTGCTCGATACTGACGGACGGATCGTACGGCACACCCGAAAGTGTTTCTTCCAGTTGTCCGTTGTTGCCAAGGAACATCATCGTATTGGAATAGAAGGAGCCACCCTGCCGCCAGTCGATATTAGCATACAAAGAAAATGCCTTGTAAGTAAAAGTTGGCTGGATACCTACCATCACATGGTGGTTGAAGTTACCGATTTTGACCATGTTATTCACGTCATTGTCGGTTTGATATAACCCTGTATTCGTCAGGATGGGATATCCGAAATACTGGGAATTCTGGTCTTTTACGGTCAATACGGGCCTCATGAAGATATCCCCGATCTGCCCGCCGGTGTAGGTTCTTACTTCCGCACCGTTGTAAGACTCAAACGCGAAGTACTTTATCCCCTCGGCCAGTTCCTTGATATAGGTCCGGTTCCGGCTGAGGCTTACGTTCATATCCCATTTGAAATCGCCTGCTATTACCGGCGTAGTAAAAATGCCCAGTTCCCATCCACGGCTCTGCACAAGCCCCGCATTGATCATTTTATTGCTTGCACCCGATTCGATGGGTACTGAAATAGAAAGGACCTGGTTCCGGTTGTCCCTCACATAGTAGGTTCCTTCTATTTCAAGCCGGTTATTGAAAAACTTCAGGTCTGCCCCTATCTCGTTGGAAGTTGAAATCTCGGGTTTCAGCATCGGGTTCTTCATAACACCTCCCATGAACATACGTTTCGCAGTACCCCAGTCCGTGGTCGTGGCGAAAGTCTGGTTGAGGCTGTAAGGCTGCACGTCATTACCTACCTGTGCAAAGCCGGCCCTCACTTTGGCAAACGTAAACCAGGACGGCAGGTCAACCATCTCCGAGACGATACCGCTCAGCGAGACTGAAGGATAGAAATAGGAGCGGTTTTCTTTCGGCAAGGTACTCGACCAGTCGTTACGCGCGGTCACATCGAGATACAACAGGTCTTTGAAGCCCAGAGATGCCGATCCGTAAATGCCGTACAGGAGTTTTTTCGACCAGGCACTACTATAAGCAACAGCTCCCGGAGCTCCGTTACTGATCGTGTACAACCCCGGCAGCGTCATTTGGGATGCAGCATTAATGACTTCCTGGTAATACTGAGACAGCCTGTTGACACCGGCCATAGCGTTAATGCTCCAGGTATCACCTAGGTTTTTCTTGTAGGAAAGCATGAAATCCACGTTTTCCTCCCTTCTGTATTTGTTTACCAGTGTGTAACCGCCTAACGGCTGATCATAGTTATTATAACCAACTTTGGACTCATCGATTTCCGTGTATGAATCACGCGTGTAGCGTCCCATAAAAGAAAAGTCGTCCGTAATATCGTAATCCAACTGAACTTTGCCTGCCGTACGGTCTCTTTTAAAGCCTGTGGGATTTTCGTATGCCACAAAATACGGGTTGTTCTGCTTGTCCTTATATTTTCTCTGCAAAAGCCCCTCGGATCCCGGCACCCAGTAATCGCGCATCTCAAGAATATTTACCTGCGCCCCTGTTTCGTAGAGGCTTCTGACAGGGTCAGTACGGTTTCCGTCTATGATAGGCCTGTTATTCGACCCTGACTGTGTAATATTGATGCCCGCCGTAGCCCTTAGCCTGTTGGTGAGGTTATAAGTCGAATTGAAACCGACCGTAAGGCGCGACAGGTCTGTATTGGGCAGGATACCGGTATTGCTCATATTTCCCAGCGAGAGGCGGAAATTCCCTTTTTCATAGTTTCCGCTCACTGCCGC
>CAZLTN010000170.1:0-9826 GCA_964562455.1 uncultured Cytophagales bacterium | reverse complement strand
CCAATAAAGAGCTTAACCTCCACTTGAAACACAACGGTCTGACCCGGTATAACACTGGGCTCGACTACCGCTTTGTTGTGATAGAAAAATACCTTTCCATCGAAAATGAGTTCTCCTTCCACGAAGGATTTGTATTAAATACCTACTTTTTTCTCAAGCGATGGGCCGAAAACGATGAGAGTGCCTTCGGGCTTGATAAAACCAGCGTAGTGGTGGAAGAGGTTCCCTTTGTCTATTACCCTGCAAAGGAGGTGGTCAACCTGGTGCGTAATAGTTGAGCCTAGCTCTTTATCAATTATTTTATATACTGTGTTTTAAGGAAGGATTTTTACACGATAAATTTGATAGGAATCAGACCCATTTCAAAGTTATGGGGTCGTACTTCCGGCGACGGTATAAATGATCAATCAATAAACCAATGGACGATGTGAGTGCGAGAAAAAATAATATAGTTAGCCGGAGTTATCTCGATTACTTTATAATGTGGAAGATAGTCCCGGTACAGATTTAGGTCTTTATTTAAAAATGGATAAATACAGAAACAGGTGGGGGTTTATTCGGATAAATAAACATTGAGGCAATCTGATGAAACAAGCGACAATTTCTGACAAGCCAATGATCATTAAACTGCTCTCTGCTGCTTTCCAAGCCAACCAGAGTGTCAATTACCTGATACCTCAGTTTTCTGACAAGCAAAAACGGATAAAAGCATTGATGGACTACTCCTTTGAAATTTGCAGTTTATTCGGAAAAGTCTATATCTCAGATGATGATCGAGGTTGTGCATTGATTAATTTTCCTGACCGAAAGAAAACGACATTCAGGTCTCTTCTTGCCGAAATCAAGCTTGTTTTTCAAGCCATCGGCTTTGGTAATATCACTAAGGCTATCCAAAGAGAGAAAGCCATTTCAAAGCATTATCCAAACCAGGACATTTACTATCTATGGTTTATTGGCGTCCTGCCGGATTTACAGGGTCAAGGGATTGGAGAAAAGCTGATGAGGCAGATCCTGGCCGAAGCGGATCAGATGAAACGCGCAGTATACCTGGAAACTTCCACACCAAAGAATATCCCCTGGTATGAGAAGTTTGGATTTGAGGTTTATAATGAATTGGATTTTGGATATAAACTGTTTTTGATGAGAAGGAATCTGTCCTCATAGTCATGCGTGTCGCGGGTACTGATATGCATGTAGTGACATTGCTGTTTATCCTGTTTGAAATAGTAATGTTTGTGTATCAGCTGATTCATTATTTGTCCTTTCCCCAGGATAAAGCCAGATGGTACTACCTGGTGCTTTTGTTTCTATTGATCCTAAAAAATACAGCCAGCGGGCTTTTCCCGGATCCTAATTTAACCGCTATCCCAGAGGTCGTCCAATATGCCTGTGCCTATGGTGCGGGATTGCTGATGGCCTCCTATTTTCCATACTATTTTCACAAAGCATTCGATCTTAAAAAATTAAAATGGCATGCCCTTTACGGCGTATTTATTTTCCTATTACTTCCTTTTTCATTGATCTTCACGGCAGAAGTGTCCTTAAAAGGGGACATAGATGACGCCATCAATCATGGACTGATCATTCCGGCGGTATACGGTCTGGTACTGCTCTATTTGATCTTGAGCTCAATCCGGGAAAAATACAGGAATAATGTGGAGCGAAAGCAGTTTTTCGAGGTAGTAGCGGTCTATATTGCGGTCACTCCGTGGGCATCCCTTGCATTCTTTGCTTTTTACAGAATAGACCAGGTGGCCGAAGCGCTGCTGACCAACGTGGGGTTTGTGGTGATCACCATTTTGTTTGTCCGCAAATCGATCCATGATTCGCGGAAGGTTTATCTGCGATTGCAGCAACTGGCTAGTCCCACAAGAGATTTAGCTAATCTTTCAAAACTTGAGCTTTTGGACGAAACGATCGATGCTTTGCAGCAACAGTCCAAATTGGATCTCCAAGAGCGGTTTGAGCAAAATCTAACCAGATTCAATCTTACGGCAAGGGAGCAAGAGGTGGTTCGGTTGGTCCGTCAGGGACTTAGTTACAAATCCATCGCAGAAGAATTATTCATATCCGAGAGAACCGTCAATAAGCATGTCCAGCATGTTTTCGAAAAGCTTGGAGTTGCAAACCGGGTTCAGTTGATTAATCTCCTTGAATCATAACGGCCTACCAAGCATTTTTACGCGTTTTTACGTACGAAGAAACGGCCAAAAACCTGCATTTTACGTATTTACTTTTACTTGATTAGTCCTGAATTTTGATCCTTCTGTCCTAAAAAGACAATTCTCCCTTCTCTATTCCTCTTCGAATATGGTCAGTAATTTAGATCAACGTCATGGAACTAGGGTACACGCTGGAATGGATGGATCTGGTCATATCCCAGGCGCTGGATCCGGACCGATCGGACTTGTTGGAGCTTAACAGTGAACAAGCCGGATGGATAGCTGAAAATACCGCCAAAGAGAAGGAAAGGCATTTGAGCCTGATTAAAAACTATGTCTTTTCTATTGCTGATGACGACAAAATCCAGCTAGTTGTCCGTCAATATTATGCCGCACTTGCCGGGCTGCTAGAACAGGTGAAAACAAACCGTTCTAAAATCCATTCTTCCCAAGAGCGGATTGATCGCTTATTTGACTTTATAACAGATGCGATTGGGGAAATAATGTCCATGATCGCTGCGCGGTTTTCTCAATACCTGGATCCGCGCGAAATGGTTCCGGACTCCTATTTGGCGAAAATAAGGACCGACCTTGCCCGACAGCTTCTTTCCGCGAGAAACATCCTTTTGTTATCAGGTTCGGACGGCGGATTGGTTTCAATTACATTGGGGCTATTTGATAACCTGGTTAAGGAGATTCCAGAGATTAAAACATCCTTTCAGGATTTAGAATACAGTTCTTATCTTTTGAAAGAGCTGCAAAAAATCCAACCAAAGGATGAAAAAAACGATGCCTTCTTCTCTGGTTTGGAAACCCTTCTGATACGAATGAACTTCAACCATCCTTTTTATGTCCGCTACCTTACCGAGAAAGTAACCAGGCATATCCAGTCCGTGAGCCAATACCAACAGAGGATTGATAACATGCACTATATCTATCAGCATTTTCATCAGATACAAGTCCGGAAAAGTGTGGCCTATGATCCGGATTGTCAGGATCTGGAGACTGTGATCGAAAACTGGTTCGCCCAGGAAATCATCTACCTGGAAAAGAAGTTTCATTCCGGTCCTGTTCCTATAAGCGGTGTCGAGAAGCCCATTTTCAAATCTACTCCCGCCAAAGAAGGCAGCCTGCAAAGCAAAGTGCTATGTGTTCTTTCGGTAGACCAGATGGCCCTTTTTCTGAAAGCGGCTGACGAGATGAAAATATTGAGCGCCAGATCCATGTCAGCTGTTTTTAAAACGATAGCCCCTCATTTGTCAACGCCCTACCAGGAAGAGATTTCCTGGGAGAGCATGCGTACCAAAACCTATGCTCCCGAAGACCGGGACAAAAAGATCATCATCGAAACCCTCGAAAAGATGATCAGGAAAATCTCAGAATACTAAAGGCCTCAGATAGCAGGGCTCATTCATTAACCCACCCTTCTTGCTTTCGGATATCTTTCACCTTGTTTAGCAGCAGCCATTCCAGGAAATGCTCCTGATTATCAGGCGCATACTTGATAATATCTCCGTTGGTGAGTATAATAGTAAACAAGTCTAAAACAGCGATGAACTGATCCAGCTCATGGGCGGCATATTCGAATCCGGGGTAGAAAGATGGTGGTGGTGTCATCAGGCAAACAGTCAATGTGGGTTATTAAGGTACTGGTTGCCTTAAAAAAAGGCGCAGGCAGCAACTTACAGTACTGGGGTCTTAGGAAACCCGACACCAATAAGTGCGCCCGCGCGTACGCGAGCGTCTTTCACTTATTAGCCCTGGTGTCTTGAAAGTTCCTAAGTTTCAGTATGGGCGAAAAAGCAAAAACGCTTCATTAATATTTTCGCTAAAGATACATATTTCCGCTTGTAACTACCAGCGGCCTCTAAGGTACGAATATAACGTACTTCTAATTTCTCTAATCAACAAGATGCGCTAAGTTGTTATCTGTCAATTGGGTACAGAGGTACGAAATGGGGTACAGCAAAAAGTCGTACTTGAAGCGCCTTCTGTGCTGGCGTTACTTTGCTAACACAAATTCAAAGTAAGAGGAGAAAGAAAAAAATGAGAAACCTATGTTTACAAACATTTCATGGCAGGACTACATCATTGCAGTCGCCATCACCCTGACCGTCTATTATGTAGTTATCGGGCTCCGTTATTACCTGCCCGAACTTAAACACCTTTTTTCCGGAAAATGGAAACTTAAATTCGGGATCCAGGTTGCCGGGACAGAACCGGAAGAAGATGACCTTTTGATGATTCCTTCACACACGGACAATGAAGATTACTTTTTTGAGCCAAAGGGGGATGATGAGTTTAGAGAGGTGGAGGAACTAATCTCCCGCCTGAAAGACTCCATTCAAAATGCGTCGAAGGAAAGAGCGGTTCTTGAGGAGTTTAAGCAATCCTTACGTTTGCTCCTTACAGGATATCCTACCGTCAAATCCTCTCCCTTCCGCAGCTCGGTCAATGAATTCATCGTGTCCGAGTGCGACAAGTATGATTTTGTGACGATGGCCGAGGAAGATGTAGATCAGCTTTGGAATAAGACAAGGCAATAAGACATTGGCGGAGGGTACTTCCCGTCCATACCATGTGCGTAGAGAGCAGTGTGTAGACTGGAAATGGGTACCGTGACGGCAGAGGCCTTCCGCTATTTTTACTTAGTATTATTATTTCAAACTTTTAATACGTGTATTATGGATTTGTGCAGAAAGAAAACAAAAGGGTTGAAACCAAACAGGTTTATTGTGCTTGGAGCGGCGATGGTGCTGACGGTAGCCGGTCTGGAAGTCTTTGGTCAGGATGGGCTTGCCGGGATCAATGAGGCTAACACGAAAGTGCGCAGTTACTTTGACGCTGGTACGAACCTGATGTATGCCGTCGGGGCGCTGCTAGGTTTGATAGGGGCTGTCAAAGTCTAGTGTGCCACGAACTGGCTGGCCGCCTGAATAACGGGCAGTCAGGTGCTTTGTAAAAGATGAGGGAGGGCCCCTCGAAGTCGCCTTACAGGAGGAGGTTTCAAACCAGCGTATGCGGCTTTGGTTAAGAGCTAAGGTCGTGAGCGATACGTGAAAAGTCAGTGTTGAAACTGGCAGGTGACTATGTAGAAGATGAACGCAAGTGAACCATTGATGAGGTACCGAAATACTGAAAGACGATGTCAAAACCAGGCCCCTAGACTTGGCCTGGGACAAGCTGGAGGGAAACCTGCTTACTGCTCCAGCGGCATCCGGTATAGAGATGGCATGAGCTGCATAGAGGCTTTTACAAGGAACGTGGGAACCTGTCGCACGGATGCTAAGGGAGAAATTCAAGCAGAGGACCTGTAAGAATGAGAGTACCGATGCCGGGCACAGGGGCAGACCAGCCTGTAGTAGTGATGAAACCTTTGTAATGAAGGTGGAGCGAAGGGGCTGGCTTATTCAGCAAGTGAAGTTGAACAACTAAGCAATTAGGAGGATTTAATGAAACAAGCAAAGTCATTTGAGATTTCCAAACAGTTGGTGATGGAAGCGTATCAGAGGGTAAAGGCAAACCGGGGATCAGCGGGTATTGACGATGTATCGATTCTGGAATTTGAGAAGAATCTCAAAGCCAATCTGTACAAGATCTGGAACCGTATGAGTTCGGGCTGTTACATGCCGCCACCGGTGAAGTTGGTAGAAATACCGAAATCCGGTGGAGGTAGCCGGCCTCTTGGTATTCCGACAGTTGGAGACCGTGTGGCACAGATGGCCGTCGTGATGACGATTGAGCCATTCATAGAGCCACACTTTCATGAGGATTCTTATGCGTACCGCAGGAACCGCTCAGCCCATGATGCGATAGAGAAAGCGCGACAGCGCAGCTACACCTTTCATTGGGTTGTTGATTTGGACATCAAATGTTTCTTCGATACCATAGACCATGAACTGTTACTAAAAACCCTGACACGCCATGTAGACTGCAAATGGGCATTGATGTACATCCAACGTTGGTTAACCGTAACTTACCAGTTGAAAGATGGGACACAGGTCGGGCGGAGCAAAGGCGTTCCACAAGGTTCGGTGATCGGACCGGTACTCGCCAATCTCTTTCTGCACTATGCATTCGACGAGTGGATGAAAAGGAATCATTCCAATATTTCATTCGAGCGATATGCGGACGACACCATCTGTCACTGCGTAAGTCTGAAGCAGGCTGAATTTATCAAGAAAGCCATTCAGAAAAGGTTAGCGGATTGCAAACTGGAACTCAATGAGGCCAAAACGAAAATTGTTTACTGTAAGAAGAACCATCGTGACATTGAGTACGATTGTATCCAGTTCGATTTTCTCGGTTACACATTCAAACCACGGTCGGCGAGGGATGCGCAAGGTGAAAGGTTTTTGAACTTTTCTCCTGCCATCAGTAAGAAGGCAAAGATGAAGATTTGGGAGACCGTGCGAGAATGGAATCGACACTATTGGGTACAGCTCACGCTGGAAGACATTGCCAAGCAGATAAACCCCGTCATTCAAGGGTGGATTAACTACTATGGTAAGCACAACACGAAAGAATTAAAGAACGCGTTGATGCCGGTAAACATGCGGTTGGCCCGTTGGGTTCAGGACAAGTACAAAGGGTTCAGACAACACAAGACCAGAGCGGTCTACAGACTTGGGGACGTGGCAGTAGCCAATCCCGACCTGTTCGCCCACTGGAAATGGGGAGTAAGGCCCACTGCGTCGCCGAGAAATCGGAAGAAATCTGTAAGTGATTGAATAAGAAGAGCCGTGTAAGTGGAGACATTTACGCACGGTTCTGTGAGAGGCTTAGGGTGAAATTCCCTTTGCCTACTCGATTCAGAAATGGAACTCGGGCGATCAGGATACCGGAAAAGTTGCCGCAGCCTGGTTCGGGAGCTGCGTCTTCCTCGTCGTAGTGGCAACGGTCATCAAATCATTCTTCGGAGTTTAGGATCATGCAAACAGTACTGAAAGAAAAGTTGTGGGCCTATTTGGTCCACAACCACCCTGACCTGTTGCTTGAGCTTCAGGAGAACGGCTCTCTAAAGACTTACCTGGAAGAAAAGGTTTCTAGCATATTGCCCCTTACCCGGGAAATGTTGTCGGCAGGTTCTCCTAGCGACTTGATTGAGGAATATTGTCTGAACGCGATGGTGGAGGAGCTTTGGCCTTCAAAGTATAGCTATATCCGTTTGGTGCTGGAAGAAGAATTCCCCCGGGATTATGACAAACTCGAAAGAGCCGGAACACTGGTCTTTGAACTGCTGAATATGCTAAAGGCCTGCCAATCTGTATTTGAGGATTTCGGGTTTGATCATCAGAGTCTGGGTAGTAACAAACTGCGGCATGCAGTGATTGCCTGTGTTCATGACTGCCTGATAAAATGAAAGTCAAATGGCAAGCAGCGTCTATCAAATCAACAAGGGGATCAACCAAAGCATCGAGTTTAAGGGGCTGAAAGCCCAATATATCTGGTACCTGGGCGGTGGGCTGGTGGGCTTACTGATCGTTTTTGCGATCCTGTATGTCATTGGCCTTCCGTCCCTTGTTTGTGTGGGTATTATCGTAGCAGCCGCAGCCGTGCTGATCATCCAGGTATACGGCATGAGCAACAAATACGGGGAGCATGGTCTAATGAAAGCTTTGGCCGGTAAGCAGGTGCCCCGCTATGTCCGGTGCAATTCCCGGAAAGTGTTTTTAAAAGCCTTAAAAAGGGGAAGTAGGAATTTTTAAACAAAAAACAGACAGAGGGGATGGAAAGAGAGCTAGCGGATATTTTACCAATTATGGATGTTGAAAACGACTGCATCCTAAGCAAACTGGGGGATGTAACAGTCGTCTTTAAAGCGGAATTACCCGAGATATTTACACTCTCAGACCAGGAATACGAGGCGTTTCACCAGACTTGGGTAAAAGCCCTGAAAGTCCTGCCGGTACATAGTGTATTCCATAAGCAGGACTGGTTTTTAGATAGCCGCTACCGGTCTGATTTTAGCAAGGAAGATAACAGTTTTTTAAGCCGAAGTAGCGAACGGTTCTTTAATGAGCGGCCTTACCTGGATCATAGCTGCTATATCATGTTGACCCGCAAACCTTTAGGAAGGAAACCGGCCAGTTCTCTGTTTTCCAGCCTGCTAAAAAAGACCATCGTCCCGGAGGAAACGCTTAAACCCCAGCTTTTACAGGACTTCCTGGACAGCACCGGGCAGTTTAAAAAGATAATGGAGGACAGCGGGTTTGTCAAACTGACCCGCCTGAAAGAAGATGAGCTGAGAAGCCATAGCCGGAAGATGGGGCTGATAGAGAAATACTGTTTCCTGGCTGAAAAAGACGACAGTTTCCTGATGGGTGATATCGGGTTCGGTGACGAGCTCCAGGTGGGCGGCAAGCATTGCCAGCTCTACACCCTGGGGGACGCAGCGGATCTTCCCGCCCTATGCGGCAGCCGGATCAATTACGACCGGTATTCAACCGACCGTACCAAATTCAGCATTGGCTTTGCCTCAACGCTTGGTCAGCTTTTGTCCTGCAACCACCTCTACAACCAGTACATTTTCATTGAGGATGCGCACAAGACGATCCAGAAGCTGGAAAGCAAACGGCTAAGGCTTCAGTCCCTGGCAGCCTACAGCCGGGAGAATATGATCGCCCGTGATGCGACCAATGATTTTTTGAATGAAGCGATCAGTCAACAGCGGATGCCGGTGAAAGCCCATTTCAACGTGCTGGTATGGACTGAGGATAAGGATGAGCTGAAAACCTTGAAAAACATGGTCTCCTCGGCCCTTGCCCAAATGGATGCAGTAGCCAAACAGGAAACCGTCGGCGCCCCGCAAATCTTTTGGGCTGGGATTCCGGGCAATGCGGCCGACTTTCCGATGAATGATAGTTTTGACACTTTTGCCGAACAGGCAACCTGCTTTCTGAATTTAGAGACCGGATATCGTTCTTCGCTCAGCCCGGTGGGTATCCGCATGGGCGACCGGCTGACCGGCAAACCCGTCCACGTGGATATTTCGGACGAACCCATGAAAATGGGGATCTGTACCAACCGGAATAAGTTTATCCTGGGGCCGTCTGGTTCGGGAAAATCCTTTTTCACCAACCACATGGTCCGTTCTTACTACGAGCAGGGAACCCACATTGTTTTGGTGGATGTCGGTCACAGCTATAAGGGGTTGTGCGATATGGTCGGGGGCTACTACTTCACCTACAGCGAAGAAAACCCGATCCGCTTTAATCCATTCTTTATCGGTGAAGGTGACCACCTGGATACCGAGAAAAAGGAAAGCATTAAAACGCTTCTTTTGGCTCTTTGGAAAAAGGATGATGAAACATACAAGCGCTCGGAATATGTCGCCTTGTCCAATTCCATCACCGGCTATTACCAGTATCTGGCGCAACATTCTGATTGCTTTCCTTGCTTTAACACCTTCTATGATTTCCTGCAGAGAGAGTATGTCCCCGTGCTGACCCGCGAGAAGGTAAAAGAGAAAGATTTTGACGCAGACAATTTCCTCTACGTCCTTCGCCCGTACTACCAAGGAGGGGAATTCGACTATCTGCTCAACGCTAAAGAAAACCTTGATTTGCTGCACGAACGGTTTATTGTCTTTGAGCTGGATTCGATAAAAGGTGCGCACGAGATGGCGGCATAACAAATGTACCCATGGCAGGGTACCAGGCAAG
>CAZLTN010000169.1:0-9900 GCA_964562455.1 uncultured Cytophagales bacterium | reverse complement strand
GGTGATGTGGTGATGTGGTGATGTGGTGATGTGGTGATGTGGTGATGTGGTGATGGGGTGATGTGGTGATGGGGTGATGTGGTGATTAAAGTTTTGGGGTGTATTCATTTAGAACCGTTTTAGAATGTTGAATTTCCTGAAGTATGTATTGGCGACCCTGGTTGGGTTGTTCCTTTTTATAATCCTGGGTTTATTCCTGATGGCCGGTATCGGGGCGCTGATAGGCGACGGGGAGGCGGTAGTGCTCAAAGACAATACCGTACTGCGGCTTGACCTGGAAAGGCCGATACAGGAAATCGTAAACGAAGACCCGTTTTCGGAAGTCCTTTCGCCGTTTACGGGGGAGGTTACGGCCTTAGGTATTAAGGAAATAAGAGATGCCCTGACAAGGGCGGCTTCCGACGATAAGATCAAGGGTATATACCTGAAGGCGGGTACGCCGGCCTCAGGATGGGCTATTCTCGAAGAAGTAAGGGATGCCCTGGAGGCTTTCAAAGAGTCGGGGAAGTTTGTATATGCTTATGCCGAAGGTTACAGCGAGAAGGGATACTACCTCGCATCGGTTTCCGATGTCATCTACCTTACCGAATTCGGGGACTTTGAATGGAACGGCCTTTCGGCGGAGTATGATTTCTATAAGGGGACCCTCGATAAGCTGGAAATCAAACCCGAAGTATTCAGGGTCGGTGAATTTAAAAGCGCGGTGGAGCCCTTCCTGAGAACGGATATGAGCGAAGCCAGCCGCCTGCAGGCCAGGGAGCTGATTTCCGGGATCAACAACCATTTCCTGGATAAAATAGCGGTTTCGAGGTCGATAACGCCCGGCCGCCTCAAAGACTGGGCCGATTCGCTTTCGATCGAAAAGGCCGGCGATGCACTAAGCCGCGGTCTTGTGACCCATGTCGGGTATTACGACCAGTTTGAAAACGAGATGAAAACAAAGCTCGGAACGAAAGAATCGGATAAAATCAACTTTATAGGTGTAAAGAAATACCTGAAATCGGATGCCGGCAAGGAAGAGGGCGATTTCAACAAACGGGTTGCCGTCGTTATTGCCGAAGGCGACATTGTAAGCGGCGACGGAACTGAGGACGTGATCTCGTCGGGCCGGCTTATTAAAGAGCTCAAAAAAGTCAGGGACAACGATAAGGTGAAGGCCGTGGTGCTGCGCATCAACTCCCCCGGGGGAAGCGCGCTGGCTTCGGACCTGATCTGGCGCGAGGTAAAGCTCACTGCCGAAAAGAAACCGGTGATCGCCTCCATGGGGAACGTAGCGGCATCGGGAGGCTATTATATCGCAATGGGCTGTGATACGATCGTTGCCCAGCCCAATACGATCACCGGGTCGATCGGTATTTTCGGGCTCATGCTCAACATAGAGCCGTTTATGAAAAATAAACTGGGCATCACCTTCGATCGCGTGGGTACCAATCCCCATGCCGACTGGCCTACCGCGACGCGTAATATGACCGATTTCGAAAAGCAGAAGATTCAGCGTTCCGTAGAAAATGGCTATGAGATATTCACCTCGAAAGCTGCTGAAGGGCGGAAAATGTCCCAAAGCGACCTGAAAAAACTAGCCGAAGGCAGGGTATGGTCAGGGATCTCGGCTAAAAACAACGGACTGGTGGACGTATTGGGCGGGGTAGATACCGCCATTGAAATCGCTGCCACGGCCGCCGACCTCAAAAAGGGGGATTACCGGGTGCGGTACTATCCCGAGAGTAAAGACTGGAAGCAGGAGCTGATCAACAGCATGACAGGCTCGGACGACGAAGAAACGCTCTCCAGGATAGCGGGCCCGCTTGCGCAGTACGCCAAAGCGTACCGGAACCTGATGCGGATGGAAGGCATTCAGGCCCGGATGCCGTTCGAGATCAGAATTCAGTGACGTTCACAATATATACTGGCTCAAATCCCGGTTTTTAACCAGGCCGGCTAGTTTTGCATTTACCATTTCGCTCGTAATCACGATGTGGGCATTGGGCCCGATGGAATCGGGAACGTCGAACATCAGGTCATTGAGCAGGGTGCTCATAACCGTCTGCAGCCTCCTGGCACCGATGTTCTCCATTTCGGAGTTGACCTCGAAGGCTATCCTGGCGATTTCGGATAAGGCTTCATCCTGGAACTTAAGCTCCACGCCCTCTGCCTGCAGCATGGCTTCATACTGCTTGGTAAGCGCATTTTTAGGAGTCCGAAGGATATGGTAGAAGTCTTCCTGTGTGAGGCTCTGGAGCTCTACGCGGATCGGAAAGCGTCCCTGCAGCTCAGGGATCAGGTCGGAAGGCTTGGCTACATGAAAGGCCCCTGCAGCTATAAACAGGATGTGGTCGGTATTGATGATGCCATGTTTGGTGTTGACGGTGCTGCCTTCGACTATCGGCAGGAGATCGCGCTGAACGCCCTCCCGGCTGACATCCGGGCCGCTTCCTCCGGAGCGCGCTGACGCGACTTTATCAATTTCATCGATAAAAATAATCCCCAAATCCTGCGCTTTGCGGATCGCCTCGTCCTTCACTTCTTCCATATCGATCAGCTTGTTGGCTTCTTCTTCGAGAAGGAGCTTTTTAGCTTCACCAACAGAAATTTTTCTCTTTCTCGACTTCCGGGGCATCATGTTGCCGATCATTTCCTGGATATTCATCATCGAAACGTCGTCGATACCGCCGCCTATCATCCCGATGTTGGGAAGCTGGCTCTGGTTGAGCTCGATTTCTATTTTACGATCGTCGAGTTCGCCATTCCTGATCTTCTCGCGGAACCGCTCACGGGTACGCTGGTTGAGTTCATGATCGCTGACCGGCATGGCTTCGGTATCGGTTTCCTCCTGTTTGGGAAGGGACAGGGTGTTGCCCCGATGGTGTACCGGGGGGATCAGCGTATCGAGGATGATGTCTTCTACCGCCTGTTCGGCCTGGCTTTTCACCTCTTCCTTTTTCTGCGCCTTCACAAGGGCAACCGACTGGTCGACCAGGTCACGCACCATACTCTCCACATCGCGACCAACATAGCCTACCTCCGTAAACTTGGAAGCCTCCACTTTCACGAAAGGAGCGTCGGCGATTTTGGCAAGCCGCCTGGCTATTTCGGTCTTCCCCACACCCGTGGCACCTATCATAAGGATATTATTGGGCACAATCTCCTTCCGCATTTCGGGGGAGCTGCTCATCCTCCGCCAGCGGTTCCTCAATGCAATGGCAACGTTCCGCTTGGCTTCTCGCTGTCCGATAATATATAAATCCAGTTGCGCGACGATCTGCTGGGGTGTAAGTTGTTCCAGGTCGGGCTTCTCCGGTAGTAATGGCTTATTGTCTGACATCAGGTATGAAATTGTCTTTAAATCTGATCGCTTTTCACGTCAGCGTCGAAAGTAATGGAAGCCAGGGCTTCGAGCTGGGCGGTGGCGGAGCAATATTTTTCCATAGAAAGGGCTATGGCCTTGTTGACTTTTTCCGCGTCCAGGTTTTGCCCGGCAAGCTCGAAGTGCAGGTGTATTTTCCGGAAAGGCTTTCGCTTGGTCCCCTCCTCTTCGACGCGTTCGCCCTCAACCGAGATACGGAAGTCCCGCACATCCTGCCTTTGTTTTTTCAGGATAAGGGCCACATCGATCGCGCTGCAGCTTGCCAGCCCCATCAACAGGAGCTCCATAGGCCGGACGCCGGCGTTGCTTCCCCCTATATCTTCCGCAGCGTCGGTATGTACCGTAACCCTGGACGAAGATCCGGATGCCTCAAAATGAAATGCATCGTCAACTCTTACCAATTCAACTTTCATTTGTTTGTATATTTTTTTTTGGATAGGTTTTAGGTGTTGGGTGTTAGGTTTTAGGTACCGCCTACGGGACGCTAAAACCTAATACCTGATCGCTAAAACCTAAAACCCCTGTTACAAAACTACAACAATAAATCACCCCTCATAAAACTTCACTCCTTTCTCCCGCAAAAACTCCTTGATGATCCGTACGTGGACACACCTGCCGACATTCAGGAACGGATAGTTGGAAACGCGCTTCCTGACCCCATCCGAAATTACCTCGCGGTTTACCTGGTCGAAACCCAGGTGAAGGTGCTGCGTGGCGCTCTGCATCCCGTACACGATCCCGTCTTTGTCAAAGAGGGGTCCGCCGCTCTGGCCCCTTAGCCCCGGAGTGCTCATTTCTATCCCGAAAATCCCGCCCTGGTCGGCTACCTGCCGCGTGATGATACCGTCGATAGGGAAGCCGGGTGTGCCGACTTTTCCTTCCTGCGACCATTCGATGTCGTCAATTTCCGCATTGACGCGATAGTTGGTAAACTCGGGGAAGGGATACCCTAGCCGGCAAAGGCTCCTTCCCGGCCTCACTTTCTGCTCGTCCTTAAGGAATGTCGCAAAACCACGGTACTTGATCCCCGAATAACCCACAAAACGTACAATTGCGAGGTCATATACAGGATGCCGGTGTATGACGAGTTGATAATCGCCGGAGACGCTTTCAGGAAAACTGTTTTTGACACGTATCAGTGTTTCCCCGTTCAGGTTGTATTTTTCTTCCAACCGGCGCTTCTGCACGGCGGCTGTGGGTTCTTTCCGAAAAAAGCTGAATTCCTTCTTAAATGCCAGGTACTTCGCATACACGGTGTCGCCGTTTATCAGGTTTTCGGCAACATGCTTACAGGTAACGGCACAGCCGTTTTCATTCACAAAAAACATGGTGCCCGTCTGCGGAATTATCTCGGCGCTGCCATAGTAACGGGAAATAAAATGTATAGCCCGGGTAAACTGGTCTACCCGATCCAGAGCGTCTACAAACATACAATTCTGATAAGGTCAGGCTAACTGAGCGGCTAAGATAGTTTGTAAAGGTGAAAGTAATCACCACATCACCTAATCATCTCATCACCACATCCCCCCCTCACGGACAAATGATCTTATAAAACGTATAGCTGAGCTGAAGGCCGAGGTAGTAATACATATCTTTAAGCGCCGGGTTGCCATTCCGGTATTTATCCGCAAGCACCTCCTCTCCCCCGAAGTTATCGAGGTAGTCGCTGAAAGCCTTCCTGGCGCCGAATTGAACGCCGATGTTCCACGGACGTTTGAACTGGTATTTTACGCCTACGCCGAAGGGGATTACAAGCGTCGATGTACTGTAGCCGCCATCGTTGGGCCTGGGCCTGAAAAAGGTATACCCAAGGCCACCGTAAACGTAAGGTGTCCAGTTAATTGCTTTTTTACTATCGCGATAGTCCAGGAAGTTATATTCGGTCAGCAGGCTGCCTTCCGCCAGAAGCGTACGGAATGAAAGCTCGCGCAATCTCTGGAACTGGTTGTCGGCATACCTGTCGTCGGCAGTAATACCGCCTGCCAGGACCGAAGCCCGGAACGAAAACCCGTTTTTGAGGTTATACCTGAAGAAAAGATCACCGGCCGGGCGGAAATTCCTCAACTGCAGGTTCCTGGATATATCGCCGGTATAGTTGAGCGCCCCGAGGCCCCCTCCTACTTCCAGTTTCTGGCTGAAAGCACCGGTTTGAAAGCATAACAAGCCTGCGAAAGCAAAAAGAAAGCGGGCAAGAACGGTTCTTTGATGCATCAGGAAGCAATTATTAATCAGAGGAGACAATTAACAGGCTATTTCAGGGGCGGGCACTTGACCGATGGCCCCAGCACGTAAACGAGCTTGATCGTACCTGTCATATAGGCATCCTTTTGCTTGAAATTGTTACCGCGGGTCAGCATTTGAGGGTTATTGGCCAGGTAGCTGTACGGATCCTCAGCACCCGTCAGCCCAAGGTATTCCCTGAGGATTTCGGTCCTTTCTTTTTTGGGGAACCTGGCCGGCTGCACTTCAAAGCTCCTGAAAGACATCTGCTGCGCCTGGACCGGATCGGCCCCCGAGGCCCATACGGCGGGATCGGGATAAGATTTCGATACGTCGTCAAGATAATCGTTGAAAGTAAACCGGAAACCCAGCTCGGCAGCGATATCAAACTTAGGGTTGATTTTATAACGTAATCCGACTCCTACAGGTATTGCAAGGCTTACGAGTGAATATAGCTTGTCCTGGCCCTCACGCCCTTGCCCCTCGGTGCCCAATGGCTGCAACGCTACCCACCGCTGCTTTTCCAGGCTTCCGGCAGGTACGGGGAGGCGCGCCTTGGGGTTATGAGCAAACAATGCCACACCTCCGAAGAGATAGGCGCCGAATTGCGGCCTGCGATCGTAGCTCCTGCCGTCGGGCACCAGCTTGTAGATGCCGACCGCCGACAGCTCCTTGATGTCGTTGCGGAAATGGAGGTTACGGATAAAAAAACCCTGGTGCACGTTTCTCCCTGACTTGTTCATCTGGTAATCGTCACCGGCAATGCGGGCCCAGGTAAGCGATGCCCTCGCTGCAAAGCGGGGTGAAAAATGGCGCGTGTAGTCGCCGGTCACACTCCAGCGCATCATTTTAAAGGTAGACGGGAAAATGCGCCTGTAGGAGGCCATATCACCGTAATAGTTGGATGTCCCTATTCCAAACCCCACTGTAGAATAAGGCACAAACTGGTTCCTGTATCCCTGTGCGCAGATATCATGAGCCATTGCCGTCATCAAAACCCCCGCCAGGAAAAGCCTCAGCTCCGTCGCTCCGAATTTCCTGGCAACCCTCAAAAAACCGATCTTCATAAACTGTTTATAATATACCTGTGAACGCAAAATCTGTGACTAGAACGAAGCAATCCGGAGCTCTATTGTATGGCAAATACAATGCGCGGGTACATTACCCGCGTTATGAGTAAAGGCTACCGGACACACTCACCCTTTCAGCTAAAAAGTCGTGCCAAATAACCCTCCTCTTACCATTTTTGATTAAATTTGAATTAATTAACTACAACTAGTGATGCTTGAAACCCACGGGCTGAAATATTCCTATCATACTTCAAAAAAATTTCACTTTCCTGATATCGCCTGCCGGGACGGCCAGGCGTTGCTGATACTCGGCCAGTCGGGAAAAGGAAAAACGACCCTGCTTCACCTTCTGGCCCTGCTTCTGAGGCCTGAAGAAGGCGTGATCCGCATAGGAAACGAGGAAGCGACTTCCCTTTCCCCTTCCGGGTTGGCCCGGCTTCGCGCCGCACAGATCGGTATTGTTTACCAGCGGGCCCACTTTGTAAACGCCCTGTCGGTTTCCGATAACCTGTTGATATCCAATTACCTGTCAGGAAAGGCTCCTGACAGGCAAAAGGCCGCCTACCTGGCAGAGCAACTGGGCTTTGCCGACCATATGCAGAAAAAGACCTTCCAGCTCAGCCAGGGAGAGCAGCAACGCGTGAGTATTGCCAGGGCGCTTATGAATTCTCCGTCTGTCATACTGGCCGACGAGCCGACCTCGAACCTCGACGACATCAACTGCGACCGCGTGATCCGGCTCCTGAAAGAACAATCGGCCCAGATCAATGCCAGCCTGATCGTAGTGACGCACGACCAGCGGCTCAAGGACACTTTTGAAGACCGCATTTCACTGTAATACCAATGAATCTTTTACAATTAAGCTGGGCCAATCTCAAAGACAAAAAGCTCAACAGCTTCCTGAGCACGCTGCTGCTTACCCTGGGGATAGGCATCATATCGCTGCTGCTGCTGCTGAACAAGCAACTGGAAGACCAGTTCAGGAAAAACCTGAGAGGAATAGATATGGTAGTCGGCGCGAAAGGGAGCCCGCTGCAGCTCATTTTGTCGTCCGTTTACCAGATCGATGCCCCTACAGGCAACATCCCGTTGTCGGAAGTCGAGAAACTGGCCCGCAACCCGATGGTAAAGGCGGCCATACCGCTTTCTATGGGCGACAACTATCACGGTTTCAGGATCGTAGGCACAACCTCGAAATACGCTGAGCACTTTGGCGGAGAGCTGTCGAGCGGGAGCCTGTTCGGCAAATCGATGGAAGCAACGATCGGCTATAAGGTTGCCGAGGGAGCCGGCCTGAAACCAGGCGATACCTTTGCCGGCTCGCACGGTTTCGACCAGGAAGGAGACTCCCACGGAGAGCATCTTTATACGGTAAAAGGGGTTTTCAAACCTTCAGGATCAGTACTCGACCAGCTCATTCTGACCGACCTCAGCAGCGTATGGGATATCCACGCGGATCATGAACATAAGGCTGAAGAGGGGGAGGAAGCGCATGAAAAAGAGGTAACAAGCGCGCTGGTAACTTTCAGGAATCCCATGGCCATGATGATGCTCCCGCGCATGATCAATGAGAACACAAAACTGCAGTCGGCGCTGCCCAGCATCGAGATTAACCGGCTCATAGAACTGCTGGGCGTAGGCATCGATACGCTCAGAGCCCTTGCCATCCTGATCATGCTGATCGCAGGGGTAAGCGTTTTTGTCTCGCTGTACAATTCCCTTAAAGAAAGGAAATATGAAATGGCGCTGCTGCTGTCTATGGGCGCCACCCGCACAAAGCTTTTCTTTTTGCTGCTATTCGAAGGACTGCTGCTTGCGGTGATGGGCTTTATCGCGGGCATTTCCCTCAGCCGGCTGGGGTTGTGGCTTTTCAGCCAGACGGCCGAACGCGATTTTAACTATTCATTCGGGAATTTTTCGATACTCCCGGAGGAGTTTTACCTGCTGGCGGCAGCATTGGTCATCGGCGTGCTGGCGGCCGCTATCCCGTCACTCGGCATTTACAGGATCAATATATCCAAAACCCTGGCGGAAGACTGATCTTTTTATATTTTCAGAATAAAAAACCAACCCTGACATTTATCATATTCAGATAAGTGCCAGTTGTTTACAGGTTTTTTTTTATAATATTGCAGAAGAATGCGAAAGCACACGCCTGCAAGATCCCCCCGCTCTATGCAGACATTATACACATTAGGTAACCCATGAACAGAAACAAAAACCAAAATGCTATTTCCCCCATAGCATTAAAGATTGCCGTCGTTGAGGCCCGTCCTATATTCCGGAGAGGATTGGCGGGCGTTTTTACAGAAAATTGGAACGATGCCTCGCTCACTGAAGCGGGTAGCATCGGAGAACTTGCGTTGCTGGCTTCCGGCCGGGATCCCGATATTGTGCTGATAGGCCTGGAAAGCGAGAAAAACAGGAGCACCATCCAGCAGATTGCGGAGCTGAACCTCGAATACCCGTCTTCAAAAATCATCATTTACGACTACCGGGATGATCTGAAAATGATTCCCCGTCTTTTAAACATGGGGGTATTCGGGTATCTCGTGTCCGACTTCGACGTATCTGAGCTCCGGCATTGCCTGAACACAATCCTGGAAGGGAAAAAATACATCAGCAACGAGATCGTATGGGAATACCTCAATCATGAGTCGGAAGTGATCAACCACGGGCAAGCCAAACTATCAAAAACAGAAGAAATAGTAGCCTCGTACCTCACGCAAGGAATGAGCGTTACCAGGATTGCCGAGACTATGAGCCGTCAGATCTCAACTATAAGCACACTGAAATCGAAAGTGTTCAAGAAGTTGAAAGTTTCCAACGTGCTTGAGCTCAAGGACAAGCTTCAGAGCGATTCACCGGCTGTCCCGGTTGCCTGATGTTAACGCGGATCGATGCTCCGGTAGGCTTCAAGCGTTAAAAGTTCTCCCTCTTTGCCCGGCTTGCTTGTGCCGTGCTCCATGCCTACAAATCCACGGTAGCCTTTATCGTATAGGTGTTGGAGAACGTTCTTAAAGTTTACCTCTCCGGAGGTCGGCTCATTCCTGCCAGGCGTGTCGCCAATCTGGAAGTAGGCAATTTCATCCCATGCATAATCAAGTGTCGGGATGATGTTGCCTTCCTGTATCTGTACGTGGTAGAAGTCGAACAGCACCTTAATGCTGGGACTACCGGCGCCCTTTGCCAGCGCATATGCCTGGGGAATGGTATGAAGGAACATCCCGGCGTGGTTGATCTTGT
>CAZLTN010000168.1:0-10168 GCA_964562455.1 uncultured Cytophagales bacterium | reverse complement strand
CTGCCACTTTTCCACCATCTATCTCTCTTTATTTAATCAACATACCTAACGACACCTCGATCCGAGGGTCAAGAAGGGTCGTTTGGACGGCAAATCAGCATATATCAGAGGCTGATCTGCCGATTATTATCGTAAATATACGCAAAAAAATAAATTTAGAACTTTTTGTATAAAAATTTGTGTATATTTATTCCAATAAATCGCTTCAGGTCTGGTACCGGCTAGCGGGGCATGCTATATTTTCCTACCTTTTCAAACTACATACTTATGACTGTACTGACGCGTTGCTGCATATTCCTGTGGCTTTTCCTGTACCATTCCGAAGTATTGCCTTCTCCTGTATTCTGGGGATTCGGAGCTCATAAATTTATCAATCGCATGGCTGTTTACAGGCTTCCGCCGGAAATGGCCCCTCTATTCAAAAAGAACATAGATATTATCTCCGAAAATGCCGTAAATCCGGACCGCAGGCGGTATTCGGTCGTAGGAGAAGCAGAAAAACATTACATTGACCTTGACGCATACGGCGACAGCGCCGCCTTCCTGCCGCGCGACTGGAACAATGCCGTCAGGAAATTTGGAGAGGACAGCCTGAGGAAGCACGGGATTGCCCCCTGGCATCTTCAACAACATGTACGTCGCCTTACGGAAGCCTTCAGGCGCAGGAACCCGGCACTCATCGTCAAGCTGGCGACAGATATGGGACATTATATTGCAGACATTCACGTTCCGCTGCACACGACGCGCAACTACAACGGCCAGTTCACCGGCCAGGAAGGTATTCACGCCTTCTGGGAATCGAGGCTCCCTGAGCTCTATGCAGAAAGCTATGATCTATGGATAGGGACAGTGAGGTATATCGAAAATCCCGCGGAAGTGATATGGGAAACTGTGTTCCGTACCCATGCCGGCTGCGACAGCGTATTGCGACTCGAAAGGAAAATAAGCGAAGGGATACCCAAAGACAGGCTTTACAGCCACGAAGTGAGAAACAATGCATTGGTCAGGCTCCAGTCGAGAGAGTTCGCCGAGAAGTATCACAGGGAGCTCGACGGCCAGGTCGAACGCCAGATGAAAGCGGCGATCAGGCTGGCGGGAGATCTCTGGTACACATGTTGGGTAGACGCAGGGCAACCGGAGCTTGGTACCGGCGAAACACTGTATGAAGATGATTCGCCGGACACTACAGTCAGACCGCTGCCGCAGGTCCGCCCGGAACCTGATCAGTAGCGGACCGCTTACTTCCCGAAAGACCCGTACCGGCCCATATTAAAATCTGTAATAGCCTGGTTTATCTCCTCCGGGGAGTTCATCACGAACGGCCCCTGCTGCACTATTGGCTCGTTAAACGGCTCTCCGCTCAATACAAGCACTACGGCTTCTTTACGGGCGCGGATTACGAACTCTTCCCCTTCATTTTGAAAAAGTACAAAATGGTCGGCAGCGACTACAATTCCGTTATTCACTTCAATTTCACCCTCGACAACAAGCAATGCCGTATTGTAATGAGCTGGGAAGCTGAAGCCCGCACGTGCATTCTCTCTTAATTTCGCATTCATCAGATGAACGGGAGTAAAGGTCGTAGCGGTTCCCGTCGTTCCTTTGTAATTTCCGGCGATAACCTCGATTTCACCGTCTCCGTTTTCGAGCAGGTAACGACTGATATCGTGGTTGACTATTCCCTGGTACCCGGGAGGGGTTCCCTTGAAACGGGCGGGGAGGTTTACCCAAAGCTGTACCATCTGGAATTCCCCCCCGGTTTTGCTGAATTCCTCAGCATGGTATTCCTTATGTAAAATCCCGTTGCCGGCTGTCATCCATTGTACGTCTCCTTCCCGGATTACCCCTTCGTTACCGGCGCTATCCTGGTGGGCAACGGCTCCTTTATAGGCAATCGTTACTGTCTCAAACCCCCTGTGCGGGTGCGCTCCCACTCCCCTGGAATGTTTTGAAGGTGGAAATGTATATTTTGAATTATAGTCCATCAGGATAAAAGGATCCATCCTTTTCTGAAAATCCTTCTGTCCACCCGGGATAAAGTTATGAACCCTGAAGCCGTCCCCGACAAAGTGCGGAGTACCGGGCGCCACTATTCTCTCTATATTTCTCATGTCGTTTGAAGATTTAAACCTATGTATAGTACAAAAATAAAGCGGTCCAAGCCCGGCCGCCTTGATGTAGGTTAAGAAATCCTCTGATCCCGGGTGGCCAGATCACGGCGTACCCGGCTCAGGCTTTCGGGAGTAATCCCGAGGTAGGAAGCTATCATCCACTGCGGGATGCGCAGGGTCAGGTTAAAATAGGTATCGACAAAATGCAGGTAGCGCTGCTCTGCGGAAGCGCTGAGCAACTGGTTGATACGGCCCTGCAGTTGCCGGATATGATTCTGCAGGAGCTGCTCGTTGAACATACTGTAAGCGGCGCTGGTACACATCGCTTTCTCAACAAAAAGCTGATCGAACATTACCACATTAGTCGGTTCGATGGCCTGGATATTAATTTCAGAAGGTTCCCTGAAATAATAGCTGCCGCGATCGCCTATAAACCAGTTTTCAGGTGCAAACTGGATAATATGCTCCTTTCCGCCGGGGTCGATGGTGTAGGAGCGCAGAAGCCCTTTTTCCACGAAAAAATGGTGATTACAGACGTCGCCGGCCATCAGGGCAAATTCGCCGGGGGCATAGCGCCTGAATTGGATAAGAGGTTTTAGCATTTCAAATTCCTCTTCCGAAACTGAAGCATGGCGCGCCAGGTAATCTTTAAAATTCTCAACCATTATTCTGTCAGGATGTCGGGTAAAGATAGGAATTCCTTTTTGTGAAAGTATGCTTGTAGTAGAAACACGCGTTTACCTGCTTATTTTAGCAGGTTCTCAGGTTTTAAAAACACTATTTTCTCCCAATATTGAAAATTATACACAAGCATCCCGTGAAGCGCCCCGAATCTTACTGTCACAGGCAACGTACTTTGTCAATTTTCGTATACTCCGCCATCCTGATGTTGCCGGCTTTTTTTTCATGCCGGACAGAACACGACAGGTACAGGCAATGGCAGGAATATCTCGGCGGGCCGGACCGTAATCATTTCAGTACGCTCGACCAGATTACCCCTGAAAATGTTTCCCGACTGGAACCTGCCTGGACATACAGCACGCCTGACAGCGGCCAGATGCAGACTTCTCCTATTATTGTCGACAGTATCCTTTACGGCATTACTCCCGGAATCCATGCGTTTGCAATACATGCCGGGACCGGGAAAGAAATATGGACATTTGGCGATACTTTAAAAAAATGGTCGCATGTAAGCCGGGGAGTTACGTATTGGGAGGATGGAAAAGATAAAAGAATATTCATCGGGATAGGCCACCATCTCCATGCCATCGACGCCCTTACCGGAAAACCCGTCACCAGCTTTGCCGATGGCGGGAAATTAGACCTGAGAACAGGCTACCTGGAAAACGCACTCAACAAATACGTGATCTCCACCACCCCGCCGGCCCTTTTCGAAAATATGCTCCTGCTCTCGGTGCGACTGTCGGAGGATACCGATGCCGCTCCCGGAGATATAAGAGCGTTTGATGCCAGGACAGGTAAGCTTATCTGGACCTTCCATACCATTCCCTACCCTGGCGAAGAGGGATATGAAACCTTCCCGGAAAGCGCTCATCTTAATGAAGAAAGCGGCGCGGCCAACAACTGGACCGGGATGGCGATCGATACCAAACGGGCGATGGTTTTCATCCCTACAGGATCCACTTCCTATGATTTTTACGGAGGTAACCGGAAAGGACAAAACCTTTACGCCAACTCGCTTATAGCACTCGATCTCCGGACGGGCAAAAAAGTCTGGCACTTCCAGACAATCCATCATGATCTCTGGGACCGGGACCTTCCCGCTCCGCCTAATCTTCTGACGGTGAAGCACAACGGAAAGCCAATCGATGCTGTCGCCCAGGTAACGAAGCATGGTTATGTGTTCCTTTTCAGCCGCGAGACGGGCGAGCCCTTATTTCCTATTGAAGAAGTCCCGGTACCCGTTGAGGGATTGCCCGGCGAACATGTATGGCCGACACAGCCAATACCGGCCAAGCCGGCGCCGTTTGCCCGGCAGGGCCGCCTGCTTACCGAAAAAGACATCAATCCTTATTCATCAAACCGTGACGAGCTGCTGGCTACTTTCAGGAACATCGACAAACGCAGCTTTGCTCCTCCATCTATGAAGGGTTCGCTGATATTTCCCGGGTTTGACGGCGGGGCTGAATGGGGCGGCGCGGCAGCCGATCCGGATAAGGGAATTTTGTATGTAAACAGCAACGAGATGCCCTGGATACTGACCATGGTAGAAACTCCGCAGGAACGAATGTTGTCTCACCTTAGCCCCGGAGAAAGATCTTATATGCTGTACTGTTCCACCTGCCATCAGAATGACCGTTCGGGCAGCACAGAAAGCGGGTATCCCTCCCTGATAGATATCGGAAGCCGTCAAAACCGGAAGTATATCGACCAGATTGTTTCCGGCGGAAAGGGTATGATGCCCGGGTTTACGCAACTCACAGCAGCCGAAAAGCAGTCGCTGATAGATTTTCTGCTCGGTGAAGAGAAAACGGAGCTGGCAGCGGAGGCCGGCAGCCGCAAAAAACAAATGCCTTATAAAAGCACCGGCTACCATAAATTCCTGGACAAAAACGGGCTTCCTGCAGTCGCTCCGCCATGGGGGACTCTCAACGCGATCGATCTGAATACCGGCGAATACCTGTGGAAAATCCCGCTGGGAGAGCTGGATTCGCTAAAAGCTGCAGGAATCCCCACTACCGGCCTCGAAAACTACGGGGGACCGCTGGTCACTGAAAACGGGTTGCTTTTTATCGCCGCGACAAAAGACAGTAAATTCAGGGCTTTCGACCGCCACACCGGGAAGATGCTGTGGGAAACGACACTGCCTGCCAGCGGATTCGCTACCCCTGCTACCTATTCGTATGGGGGCCGGCAGTATGTTGTGATCGCCTGTGGCGGCGGAAAGCTCGGCACTAAAAAAGGCAACAAGTATGTCGCGTTTGCGCTGCCGCAATAAAAACAGAATTTCTAATTACAGGGTTCATTAGCAAACTCTTCCATCTGCTGCTTGGTAACACCGGTATAAAAGGTTGGGCAGCTTTTGATAAAAGCAATGACTTCCTTTTTGTAGGCTTCGCAGTTAGCGACACTACTATTGTTGGCATAAGCTTGTGCCGCCGCCGTCACTTTTTCTGCGTTGGCCCCACAATTGAGCGGGTTGACAGGCCCTTTGCCTTTACAGCTCATTCCCAAAATAAGCCCGGCGTAAAAAACGGATGTAATTAAGCTTTTCATCTGGATGGATAAAAGATTAGATTATCGGATGCTTGAACAAAAATAACCGGTATGCTGATCCGCTCCTTAAAAGATTGAGTAAAAGGTCGCTGCCGTTTATTAAGCGGTCGTCCCATCGCCGGAGTGATCTGCGAAAATTCTCAGATCCTTTTCCCCATTACATAATCATTCATCCAATAGCTGCCGATCGGGACATCCTCTTCGTACAAAACATTAAAGCCCATTTTCTCATAGAAGTTCCTGGCCGGGTTGTAGCGATTGACATTGAGCCGTAGTTCCGTCGCTCCCTCCGCCCCGGCATGCTCTTCGATAGCAGTCAGTAACCGTTTCCCCGCTCCCGTACCCTGCGCAACCGGAGCCACATAGAGCTTGTGAAGCTTGAATACCTTTTCTTGTTCCTGTTCCGACCCCGAGGCAAACCCTAGAAGCTCATTTTCCTGCTCAAGCAGTAAAAAATGGTGCCCCAGCACGGTCATCTGCTTTTCCAGCGAAGACTGGGTATATAACTCGTTAAACATGAAGTCGCATTGCTCTTTACCGACGATATGCTCGTAAGTAATCCACCACGTCTGGCGCTGCAGGTCTATTATGGCGGGAATATCGTCCGGCGAGGCGCTTCTTATTGCTAATCCTGACATATTGCTTAATTTTACAGGCTAAAGTACTGGTTTTTCATGAGCATCAGCAAACGGCCACTCATCCTGGTCACAAATGACGACGGCATCACTTCCCTGGGTATCAGAACGCTTGTCGAACTAATGGTCGTCCTGGGAGACGTCGTGGTGGTAGCACCTAACAGTCCTCAATCCGGAATGGGCCATGCCATTACGATGGGCGAACCTCTCCGTCTTTACAAAACCGATATTTTTGAAGGTGTCGACGAATATGAATGCTCCGGTACCCCGGTCGATTGTGTAAAACTGGCCAAGAATCACGTTCTGAAAGGCCGCACCATCGATATGGTCGTGAGCGGGATCAACCACGGCAGCAACAGTTCTATCAATGTGCTGTATTCAGGCACTATGTCAGCGGCAATAGAAGGAGCTGTAGAAGGAATTCCTTCGATAGGTTTTTCGCTCTGCGATTTCCGGGAAGATGCCCATTTCGACCACGCACGTGAAGCCATTCTGAAAATCACCAGTGAAGCCCTCACAAAAGGGATACCCAAAGGCACCGCGCTCAACGTAAATATTCCTGCATACGATAAAAAGCCGCTGAAGGGGATTAAAGTCTGCAGGCAGGCCGATGCCAAATGGCACGAAACCTTCGAGCAGCGCCAGGACCCGCACGGAAGAAATTATTTCTGGATGTCCGGCGAGTTTGTAAATCTCGACGAAGACAAGCTCAGCACCGACGAATGGGCACTGGAAAACGGCTTTATATCTATCGTACCAT
Organism: uncultured Cytophagales bacterium; assembly: GCA_964562455.1. Classification (GTDB taxonomy): domain Bacteria; phylum Bacteroidota; class Bacteroidia; order Cytophagales; family Spirosomataceae; genus Ravibacter. The sequence goes on along the minus strand of CAZLTN010000168.1, from coordinate 3,425 downwards.
GCCAGTTCGATCTTACGGCCTATAAAGCCGTAAGTTCTGTGAGTCAATGGGACTTTAACTATACTATCTGATGGCGCTTTTAGGTAATCTTATTAAAACCGGGGTAAAGCTGGGGAACATGGTCGTTTTTCGTCCCCGTATCGATTCCGAACCCCTGCAGAGGAAATCGCTTGCGAAGCTCCTGGCTAAAGCGAAAGACACTGCGTTCGGGCAGGAATATAATTTCGGCGATATCCTGGCAAAGGCACTTTACCGTCGCGACCTTTCTTACTATGAAGCTTTTAAGAAACTTCCTGTCTATGACTACAACTCCATGTACCGCGACTGGTGGCAAAGGGTTATAAACGGGGAAAAAGACATTTGCTGGCCGGGGCGCGTGAAGTATTTTGCGCTGAGCTCGGGCACCTCGGAGGCGGCTAGCAAGCAGATACCTGTAACGAAAGCTATGTCCAAAGCGATCCAGCGGACCAGTATACGGCAGATCCTGGCGCTCGGACAATATAAGGACCTGCCGGACGACCTCTACGAAAAAGGATTCCTGATGCTGAGCGGGAGTACAAACCTCTCCTGGGTCGATAACAGGTTTGAAGGTGACCTGAGCGGTATATCTGTCGGCCAGATCCCTTTCTGGTTCAAGCCCTATTACAAGCCCGGGGAGGATATCGCCCGGACAAAAGACTGGGAAACAAAGCTGAAAGAAATCACGAAAGAGGCGCATAAATGGGATATCGGGTACATAGTAGGCGTCCCCGCATGGCTGCAACTGCTGCTGGAACGCATTGTTTCCCACTATAAAGTCAACAACATTCACGATATCTGGCCCAATCTGAACGTATTCGCCCATGGCGGCGTCTCTTTTGAACCGTACAGGAAGGGCTTCCAGAAATTGCTGGGCCGGCCTATTCATTATATCGAAACCTACCTCGCTTCGGAAGGATTCCTTGCTTACCAGACGCATCCTGAAGCCCTGGGTATGCAGCTTGTACTCGACAACGGGATATTTTTCGAGTTCATTCCCTTCAATGAAAAGAATTTCGATACAGATGGGAATGTGATCTCCAATCCTGAAACTTTCCTGCTCCATGAGGTCGAAGAGGGTAAGGAATACGCCCTCCTGATCTCTACCTGCTCAGGTGCATGGCGTTACCTGATAGGCGATACCGTCAAAATTGTCAACAAGCCCGGCGCCGAAATAATCATTACCGGGCGGACGAAGCATTTCCTTAGCCTTTGCGGCGAACATCTGTCGGTAGACAATATGAATAAGGCGATAGACCTCGTTTCGGAAAAGCTCGGTATCTGTATTCCCGAGTTTACAGTGATCGGTAAAAGGAATGAAAAAGGGTTTTCCCATCACTGGTATGTTGCTACCGATAGCCATGCCGACCCGGAAACTCTGAGGGAACTGATAGATGAGTACCTGAAAGGGCTGAATGACGATTACGTGGTGGAACGAAAACATGCGCTTAACGAGATTACGGTTACAGCCCTCCCGGTAAAAGCATTTTACGGGTGGATGGAAAGTAAAGGAAAGATGGGAGGACAGAATAAATTTCCCCGGGTGCTGAAAAACAAGCTGGTGGAGGAATGGGAAGGCTATCTCCGGGCCAACAACTTCCCGGTGGTGTAGCCTGCGGAGCCGATTGATATGCCGGCTCTCAAAACCTGCACCGGAGCGCAACATTTTGTGCTCCGGTTTTGTTTAGTACATAGTATGTCTATAATCAGGCTATGAAGATGCTAAAACCTGCGCTGGTCAGAATCCTGTTTTTGATAATGCTCTACCCTGTCGTTTCCTGCGGACAGAACAACAGAGGTACGGCCAAAAATCCGAACAAAATGAAAAACGACGAAACGATCGCGAAAAGCGACGCTGAATGGAAACAGCAGCTTACTCCCGAACAATATTACATTCTCCGTGAAAAGGGGACCGAACGACCTTATACCGGCAAGCTCCTGATGAACAAGGAAAACGGTCTGTATAAGTGTGCAGGCTGTGGGAACGTACTTTTCTCGTCGGACAGCAAATTTGATTCGCACTGCGGATGGCCGAGCTTCGACCGTGAAATAGCTGAGGGAAAAATCAACAAGCACCGGGATACTTCGCACGGGATGATCAGGATAGAAATAACCTGCGCCAAATGCGGAGGCCACCTGGGCCACGTTTTTGACGACGGGCCTACCGATACCGGGCTGCGTTATTGCGTCAATTCGTTGTCGCTGGAGTTTACGAAGGCGGATCAGTAGGCGGTAGTAGTCGCCTGCGGCTTCACAAAATGCTTATATTTGCACACTGAATAGCAAAACCCTTTTCGGGTGGGATTTACCCGATAGGACAGAAATGGAAGATAAGCTTTATCGCGTACTACTCTATTATAATTATACCTGCATAGATAACGCCGACGAATACCGCGACGAGCACCACCTGTTCTGTGTTGAAAACAATTTACTCGGACGCGTCATCATTTCGCGGGAAGGATTGAACGGGACAGTGTCGGGACTTGCGGAGGACTGCGAGAAATATATGCGGTTCGTGCTGGATGACCCGAGGTTTTCCCAAACCCAGTTTAAAATCGAGCACCATTATGAGCACACATTCCATAAGCTTCATGTCCGTGTAAAAGATGAGATCGTCAACTCAGACCTGCCGGTAGATCCTACCGTCCGGACCGGCAAACACCTTGAACCTTCGGACTTCAAAGCGATGCTCAACGATCCGGACGTAGTATTGGTCGATATGCGCTCGAACTATGAGCACCAGCTCGGAAAATTCAAGGGAGCCGTTACGTTCGATATGGAAAACCTGCGGGAGCTCCCGCAGCACATCGTTGAGATCGCTCATCTTAAGAACAGGAAAGTAGTCACCTACTGCACAGGAGGCATTAAATGTGAAAAAGCCAGCGCCTATCTGATCGACCAGGGATTTACCGACGTATACCAATTGCACGGAGGCATCATACGTTACGGCCTCGAGGAAGGTGGTGAGAATTTTGACGGGAAATGCTACGTATTCGATAACCGCGTTGCGGTCAACGTCAACCAGGTAAATCCCGAAACTATTTCTACATGCTATGTATGCGGTACTCCGAGCGGCAGGATGGTCAACTGTGCCAACGCCGAATGCAACAGGCATGTTCCGATATGCGAAGCGTGCAGTGATAATCTGGAAGGCGCCTGTTCAGAAACCTGTCAGCACCATCCGGCCAAAAGGCCTTACGACGGACGGGGCTACTACCCTACTCCGAGCAATAACTATACGCCTCTGCAGGGTTTCAGGAGCAGGAAGAAGCAATTGAAAACGGAAGGCAAGCAGGCCATATGACTCATATTTTCCTATCCGGATGCGCGTTTGTTTTGTCATGGCGGGGCTGCCGCATTATGTAATAGGGATTTTCGACCGGATGGTATCCGTCTACGGTATCGAG
>CAZLTN010000167.1:0-10262 GCA_964562455.1 uncultured Cytophagales bacterium | reverse complement strand
ATCTACTGATGATGAAACTCAATAATCAGTTATCTATATGTGTTTAACAATACCATATTTTCTACCAAACGAAATATCGTTAAATGAACCATAGATTCGATTTACCTTGGAAAGGGACAACAACAAGAAGCGGAACTTCCGATGAAATTCATCGAGAATTTCTATTCATATCCTTTCAATACATCATCGATCATCTGGTTCAGGGAATATGTTCCGCCGCCCGACAGGTACCATACATTTGGATCCAAATGAATAATACGGTTATTTTTGAAGGCATTGGTTTTTTGAATCAGCGCATTTTCTATTTCTTTTTTATCTGTCTTCTGCCCTAACATGATCTCATTTCTATCGATGATGTAAAGAATATCGGGATTAACACTGCTGATATATTCACTTGATACAATGGTCCCATGTATGCCCTTCCGCTGATCGACATCCGCAGGCACGGCTTTCAGGTCAGTAAATACAAACCCATACCTGGAATTGTTGCCGAACGTACTGAATGCCCCGGCATTGTACATTAATATCATGACTTTCTTCCGGCTTGCTGTTACGATCGTTACAGCATCCTCTATTTTCTTTTCTATTTCCGTCACCTTTTGGTCGATCTTCTCCTTTATATCGAAAATCCTGCCGATGTTATTCAAATTGTCGATAACAGATTGCTTATAATCATCGTTCTTAACGCCAAGATAAATGGTCGGTGCAATTTTTGACAATTGGTCATATTCCTTGGATGTCACGGCAGATATAATCACCAGATCCGGTTTTATATTGCTGACCAATTCTAAGTTGGGCTGAATTATCGAGCCGGCGTCCTGTACATGCTCATCATTTTTATATTTTTCAAGGTGCTTTGATACATAGTCTTTGGGAATACCTGCTACCGGGATATCCAGATCATTTAGGGTTTCCAATGTTCCCACATCAAACACGACAACTTTCCGGGGTTTCAGAGGCACATCAGTCGTACCCAATTGATGCGTTACCGGAATGGTTTCGGCAGACTGTGCCTGATTTTTGCTTTCGCATGCAGTAAAAGTTAATGCGATCGCCGCAAATGTTGCTATTAACAGGTTATTGTTCATTTGATTAAAATTATAACACACTATATTTTGTAATAATTACATAGAATCGTTGAGTTGTCCTGAGTAATTCTAAAGTCAATCCCATAGAGATCTTTAAGAATCTCCTCTCTGACGACAACCTGCGTTTCGCCCCGACAAACGACCTTCCCGTCTTTAAGACCGATGATATAATCCGAATAATTCGCTGCGAAATTAATGTCGTGAATGACAACAATGGCGGTCTTCCCGGACTCCCTGACCAGGCGGGTGATGGTCTGCATGATATTAACACCGTGCTTTATATCCAGGTTGTTGAGCGGTTCGTCCAATAAAATATATTCGGTATCCTGGGCGATTATCATTGCTAAAAACACAAGCTGGCGTTGTCCTCCGCTTATTTCATCGATGTAGGCATCCCGGACAGAGGAAAGATCCATCAAGGCGATGGCTTTTTCTATCTTTTTATTGTCTTCTTCATTCAAATGACCCTGGCTGTGCGGAAAACGTCCGAAAGCGATCAGCTCAGAAACTTTGAGCTTCAGGTCAAAAGCATTGTGCTGTTTGAGAAAGGATAGTTTTTTAGAAAGTGTTTTCAGCGGATAGCTCTCCAGGTCTTTCCCGTCTATGCTTATATTTCCCTGTTCGGATTTTTCCAAACGGGCGATGAGTGATAAAAGTGTAGATTTCCCCGCTCCGTTGGGACCGATAAGCGAAACTACCTTTCCCGCCGGAATGGAAAGCGTGATGTTTTGCAGTACCGGGCGATGTCCGTATTTTTTACTTATGGAGTTGATCTCTATCATAATTATGTTCGAAGCTTTTTTATGATAAGGACAAAAAAATAAATCCCCCCAAGTAAATTGATCAGTACACTCAGGCTGTGCTTGTAGTTCAGGATATGTTCGATGATGAATTCGGCGCCGATCATCAGTATCAATGCGATTCCGAATGCCAATCCGATAGTTTGCGCATGAGACGCTGTGTCCGATAACCTGTACGTAATACCGGAAACGAAAATACCGACAAAGGTGATCGGCCCGATCAACGCAGTAGAGACTGAGACCAGTACCGAAATAGCCAAAAGCTGCTTTCTGGTCAAATCGTCATAATCTACTCCTAACCCCATGGCATACTCCCGGCCGAGGCTGAGAATGTCCAGGTATTTGAAATAACGCTTTAAATACAGGAACAAGGCAGCCATGATCGCCAAAGCGATCAGCAGGGTATCCATAGACGTCCGCCCAAGTGAGGAGAACATGGCACTTTGCACATATTCGTACTCATTGGGGTCGATGGCCATTTGTAAAAATTGCGTGGTTGTACTGAAAAATATACCCAACACCAAACCGATCAAAAGAACATAATACACATTCTTCTTATGACCGCGAAACAGAAAAATATACAGTACAAATGAATACGCTACCATCATGACAGTAGAAAAAATAAAGCCCCATACTTTCGATCGGAACAGTGCACTATCGGAGCCCAATATCATCAGCATAAACACTTGTGATAACACAAAAAGGTGCTCGTAACCCATCAGTGACGGGGTCAGGATCCTGTTTCCGGAAATGGTCTGAAACGTGATAGTAGCATATGCGATGGTCAGGCTGACCAGCACCAATGTAAATAGCCGCTCCAATCTGCCCATCATGATAAAACTATCGGTAACAGCAGCCCTGAAGAACAGAAACAACACCACAAGTAGGATAGCCGCCAGGCCTATGATCATTTCCTGTTTTCTCATCTTCCTTTTTTGATTAAAATGAACAGGAAAACCAAAGCGCCCAGCGAACCGACGATCATACTACTGGGTATTTCATAAGGAAAAATAACCAACCTGCCGATAGTATCGCAGACCACCAGCGTTATGGCTCCGTAACAAGCCGTAAAAGGCAGGTTTCTCCGTATATTATCACCGTGCAGTACCGATACCAGGTTGGGGATAACCAGGTCAATAAACGGTATGGCGCCAACCGTCAGCATGGTTGTGCTTACCATGATGGAGGTAAGGAGAAGCCCAACGCTCACTACTACCTGGTAGTTAATGCCTATATTGGCCGTAAAATCTCTTCCAAGACCGACAATCGTAAAACGATTGGCATACAGGTAGCAAATAACAAACAGCGGCAGCAGGATATAGATAATCTCATATTGCCCCTTCAGCGTTTTGGCGAAATTCCCTACCATCCAGCTTTCCATGTTCTGGACGATGTTGAACTGTACACCGATGACATTGGCGATGGCATTCAGGATATAGCCGTACGTCACCCCGAAAACGGCGACGAGCACGGTATTTCGCTTCACGATCTGCGCAATGGAAAAGGTGAAAAGAGCGGTAAGCAAAAAACAAAAAAGCACGCCCAAAACAAGTTTCGGCAATAGTCCGGCCTGTGGAAAGAACAGCAGGCCGGACAATATTCCCAGTTTCGCGGCATCCAGGGTCCCTGTAGTGGTAGGCGATATAAATTTGTTTTGAGCCAGTTGCTGCAGAATGACACCGCAGACCGACAGACCGGAGCCGGTCAGTATCAAAGTTACGGTGCGCGGAATGCGGCTGATCAGCAGGATCTCGCTATCGCCCGAATTAAAATGAAGCAATCTTTTTAATTCTAGCTGCTCTGCTCCCAAAAACAGGGAAATAACAGAAACAAATGCTAAACAGAATACCAATAGAATCAGCACCTGACGGTTGTTGAAGGTTAAGCCATTTCTTAACTTTTTGATCATACCGGCTCAAACAACATCACACAAGTTTCTTCGGGCGCAAAGGGTTTATGTTCAATACCCCGGGGGATTACAACAAATTCACCTGTATTCACCTCCATGATATGCCCGTCGGCAAACTCGAGACACATCGTACCGTCGATAACGTAGAACAGCTTTTCTCCGTTATCATGTTTATGCATCTTAAAATCACCTTTCAATTTGGCTATCCTCGCCACATGGTTGTTTACCCTGGCTACCTCGTTTAATACCCAATGTGCTTTGAGCTTGTCGACTTCGGACCGTAGATTTACTTTATTGATGTACATCTTTTATGCTGCAGTATTTGTTATTCTTTATACGTTAACGGTTCACTATTCACCTGCCAGCCGGACAAACCCGCTTGCCTCACCGCCTCTGGTCACATTAAAGGCCGGCGATGCGGTATTATCGGTCAGATTGACCTTATAGTATGCATTTATTCCTTCTGTCCGGTTAATGGCACGCAAAAACACCTGGTCGTCCACGATCTCAACATTTCCGGTCGAGAGCCCGAATACCGTCAACGGCACACCGGTTATCTTTGCAGCAGCTTTCGTATTGATATCGACGGAATAGAATTGATAGATATTAGTATTCAAATTGGGTAATAGCGGGGATGTTGCCTCCTTTGATACGTCTACATACAATTTGCCGTTCAGTTCCCTGAAGCTCCACATGAGCGATCCGTCAGGCATTCCCAGGTCTTTGCAACTTAATTCCCACGTCGGGTCAAAATTCGTTTCGCCGGCCTTGATCCTGAATATGAAAGAGTTCTGAAGCTCTATCGCGCGGGATTCGTTCATATCCCAGCCTGTCGTCAGGAAATACAGGGAGCCGTCTTTCGCCTGTATCCAGGCAGGGTATTCAGATGTCGCATAGCCGTGGTTTTTGGCTTTGGGATGAACAATCGTTTTCTCCACTTTCCCGGTGGCAATGTCCACAACAGCCAACGTATAGTTTCTGGTGTTATCGATGTTTCCGTTGCCGTTTGTCCTCGAATAGGTAACACTCACATACAGTTTGCCCTCTTTTGCGGCCAGGGTTTGAATCCCGGTAAATACGTTTGCGCTGATACCCGCTCCGGTTTCAATCGCTGAAGAAAGATCTATTTCCCCCGTACGCTGCATTGTAGTCGGGTTAAATTTCTGAACTCTGGTCTTTCCGCGATCCCCGTCAAAATAAAAACCTGTTGTTTCGTCCACAACCACATGCTGCGCCGAGGTGCCGCACTTGATAAAGCCGCTTTCAGCAAGTCTTCCGGTCGAGGCAGCGCTATATCGTAATATCCCGGTTTCGCCTGCTAAATTTGCGCGGCTGAATACCCAGTTTTTGTAATGCCTGAATCCGCCGTAATTTCTGGCCTGAACGGAATATCCCCCGATATTGTCTACGTCGCCCGTCGGCATATCGGTATATGCTGCATAATATCCGGAACCTTCCGCTACCTGCCATTCCGCTGTCAGGATCACATACTTCCCGGTAGCGTTATCGCCGGGTGTGGGATCGTCACTTTTATTACATGATGCAAGCATTGCAGATGTCATCAGTAGCAACACCCCCGCTTTTAAAAATTGATTGTTCATTCGCTTTTACTGTTTAAAAATTAATATTTCAACACATAATTAAATTTCAGGTGAAAACTCCGGCCCGCATTCTGGATCTTGAAGTTGTCGTACACGGCCTTGTCAAACAGGTTCTTGCATTCTATGTTGACGGTAAGGGGTAATTCGCTTTTGGGTTGCCAGAGAAAGCCCAGCGAGTTGACAGTTTGCGACGGGATGATATTCGGCGCATCCACCTTTGCTTTTCCCCACAAGCCCAGAAAGCCGTCGGGTTCCGTATCTTTCGGGATATAATTCAGGTAGTACTCATGCACATAGCTCAGGTTGTAGTATGCCTGCACCCGGTCTGTTGCGGTAAATACTTTTTCAAACCGTAACGAGGCTCCGATATTGTAAAAGAAGTAGGGCGTATTCCGTAACCTCGCCCCTTCCAGGTATTGCATTAGCGGAGCCTGAATGCGGAACAGCCGGTAGTCCTGGTAGGTACTGTTTGCATTGAGAGCCAGCCAGCGCCACGGCTTGAAGCGGACGTCCGCTTCAAAACCTATCCCTTTAACGGATTCGACGTTTACACTCTGCGCATAGACCAGACTAACCGGAACAGAGATGATAAGATCTTTTGTGACACGGTAGAAACTGTTCAATTCAACATCCCACTTGTCATTCGGACTGGTGTGGAAACCTAAATTGCCATTTGTGCTCCGCTCGGGCCTGATGTTGAAATTGGACAACACATAGGAGCCGTTTCCAAGTATCTCCCCCTGCTCCGGAAGACGGGTAGCCAACTCGCCGGAAAGCCTGAAATAAGTACGACCGGAAAGGTTCAGCTTAACGGCTTCTGCCACTCCAAACCTGGAGGTACTGGCACGGGAGGTGTTTTCATTCAGGTACCCGGAACCGGCATTGACTTCCTGCCCTTTTGTCTTTGCACTGTAATATTTGAGCTGAAACAGGTTTTCGATCCGGTCGTTTGCAAACTGTGCTTTCCATCCGAGCGTCCCAACCAGCTTGGTATAGTCTGCAGGCAGGCTTTGCAGGTCAACCGGGTTATCTCCGGTACTGGTGGGACCGTAAGGATCCCGGCCCGTGCGGTTATAGTCATTGAAAACGACATTCAGGGCTATCGACTGAGCCGGATTTATCTGGTAAGAGAACCCTGTCCTCGACGTGAGATTATCAAAAGTACGTTTTGCCCGGGTCGGGTTGCCCGATTCACCCCGCTTGCCTGCATCCACGGGAGGGTGAAAATGACCATACCAATCGTACGACCCGCTTAGCGTATCCGTCTGGCGCCCGTTTATCCTGCTGTAAACCAGGAACTGGTCGACTGAAAATTTCCGGTTTGCAAAATCTTTCCTGTATCGCAATGTCGGAATGAAAGGAGTGCTTTCCTGTGCCGCAGACGCCCCGAAAGGCCTTTCCATCAATGCCGCAAACTGATTATCCCTATGGATGGAAAAAGCGGTAATACCAATCCGCAATTCGTCTGCCCATGAGAGCCCCGTCAAGCCGCCGTATAGCTCGGCATAGATATGTTTGTACCGGTTGTGGAACAGCCTGACTCGTTGGGGAGAAACGGTCGATGTTTCAGGGTCGGGAACACTTGCTGTCACCCTGTAGTCGTTATCCGAATAATTATAGAATGCATCCATCCCCCAGAATGTATGGCTTTCATCCTTCGTATGTTTCAGGTTCAGGGAAATGCGATGGATATTGAACGATCCCAACTCATACGACAGAGCGGCAAACCGGCTATTCTGCGTTCTGGACACCATATTGATGGCGCCTCCCAGGGCATCCGCTCCAAGATCGGTAGGAAGCACCCCTTTATAGACCTCTACCCTTTCCAGCATATTGACGGGGGTGGCAGAAATATTGTAGCCCGCACCGAGATAGTCCGTGGGGATGCCGTCTTTGAATATCTTGATGGATTTGCCCTGAAAACCGTTGAGCATAATGTTGGTATTGCTCCCCAATCCCCCGGCTTGCCGCACACGTATTCCCGCGGACTTGTTCATCAGCTCGACCAATGTCACCGCTTGCGCCTGTGCTGCTTTTGTATCTACAATTTCCGCTTTTACGATTTCATTTCCGGCTTTTTCGTTGCGGGTTTGCCCCATTACTGTCACTTCCGTGAGTTCTTGTACATCATCCTTCATCACAAACCTGAACTCGATATCGCTGCCCGCCGGCAGATAAACGGTTTTCGTCTGCAAGGCCTTACCCACAAAACTTACACGTAAGCTATATTCCTTCCCTCCCGGCAGTGAAATTGAGAAACGTCCATTTTCATCCGTACCGGTTTTTGATCCCGACCCCACCACCTCCAAAGTAGCGCCCTTTGCCGCAGTTCCGTCTTCAAGAAGTACGTAGCCACTAATACGGCCGTCTCCCGACTGGCCTGTTGCCCTTCCTATAGAAAACAGAAGGAAGAAAGAAATAAGGATATATCTGTTATTAAACTCCATCATTCATTGCCACTATTTAGAATTATTTTAAATTCATGGCAAAAGTAAATATCTTTGAATGCGGAAATTGCAGCAAGATGTACGCATCCTGCAGTATTTAATTTAACAGGGATGAAAATTGAGGTTATAAATAAGGACAGGCAGGAGTTTAGCGGGATTATAGAGATTCCCGACGGCTATCCTGTTCCCAGGTCCCAAAAGATCGTGGAATCCTGTGATTGCCGGAAAGAAAAGGAGTTTTATGAAGAGAGGAAGCAGATACACCTGGATGGTGTGCTGATCAATTTCTATAAAAGATCCGCGGCCAAAGAGCAGGAAGTATCAGTACGATCAGATAGCCCGTACATCCTGATGCACTTTGAGCTGTCGGGAGGGGCGACCTGTTACAGGCACAACGATGCACGGTTTGCGGCGCCGATTGCACAGGGTGAGTTCAGTATGCTCTATTTGCCGCAGTTGGACGGAAGGCTGATCGATGCGCCTTGCCGCAATGCCACTAGTTTAGAAATACAGCTTTCCCAGGCATGGGTCCGGGAGCATATAGGAGGCGATCCCGCAACAGCACTGGATTTTTTAAAGGGCATGGCTTCATCCCGGCCAACGCTGCTCGGAGGTAAGAGCTATGGCATCACGCCCTTTATTCACCATGCTATACACGAGCTTTATAACTGCACGTATTCGGGCAATGTCAAGCGATTGTTTGTCGAAGGAAAGCTACTCGAGCTATTAGCGCTTCAGCTCCATCAGACAGGTTCTGTCGGGATCCCGGCCCGAAGGCCCGTTCTATCAAAAGAGGATACAGAACAACTGTATCTGCTCAAAGAAAAAATAACGGCGGATCCTTCAAAGGATCATACCATACAGGAACTCTCTTATATAGCTATGATGAACCGTACTAAGATGCAGGCAGGATTCAAGGAATTGTTCGGCTGTACGATCCATGAATTTATTGTCGAAAGCAGGATGACGGAAGCATACCGCCTGCTCACAGACAACTATTCCAGCGACTGGAATATTTCCGGAATAGCCCGTCACATAGGATACCAGCATTATAACCATTTCTCTGTAGCCTTCAAAAAGAGGTTTGGTGTTTCGCCAGGCAGGTTTTTGAAGAAGCGTTAGCGGTCCGTCCAAATCTACCTGCCGGGTTGTATTTGACGAGGCCGTCGCACTCATCTAACACATTAACAGCACCTTGTCCCACAAAAAACCGGAACTTCCGATGAAAATCCATTAAAGTTGCGGTTGGTACCCTTACCAGAATCGTTTTCGAGCCGGTTTTTAGAGATTTGGAGACGTTGGCTCGGGCATGGTTTGTCGAATCCGGCGTTTTCCGGTCTTTAATTCTTAGAGCTGTATCCCAGGAATTTACGGATACACATTATACAAGCTTGAAGGTTGTTCTCCCGAATAAAATAATCACGATACTGAGTAATTTACCTGTTAATTAACAGATTAGGAACAAGCGGAAAGCGATATTTTTGCTACATGGGTGATTTAACTTCAAGACACGATGCCTTCATACGGGCCATTATGGGTAATCAGGCCATAGCCCTGGATTATTTCAAAGCCTGCCTTCCAAAACATATTGTCAAAAAGCTGGATTTTTCAACCTTGACCCAACTCCCGGACACCTATGTATCAAAAGAGCTGCGCAAAACCGTTTCGGATATTGTGTATTCCTGTAAGCGTTTGGACGGAAAGGGTGAAGTAAGAATAACGCTGTTAATTGAGCATAAAAGCTATATCGACAGCAACACTCCTATCCAGATCGGCGGCTATATATTTTCGGGCCTGGCCAAACAGATCAGCAACGGCCAGCGGCCGTCCCTGATCATACCGGTGTTGCTGTATCATGGGAAGGACAGTTGGAAATACCAGACCCTGAAAGACCTGTTTTCGGGCCTGGAGCCTGAGCTTACCGGGTTTCTTCCGGATTATGAGTATGTCTACCACAACCTGGGAGACTTGTCAGATGAGGAAATCATAGCGCTGCATAATAAATTCCTGGCTGCCTCGCTGCTTGCCATGAAGTACAGCACGTTACAAAACGAACTTAAAGAGCTGATCCCTACCATCCTGGGCCTGGCCATAGGAGAGGAACTGAACTTGCAAAATCAATTAATTGTTTATACTTTCGGGAGTAGCGGCTTGAACGAGGATCAGATCATAGCGATTGTCCAAAAGCTGCCCATTAAAATAAAAGAAACTGTGATGAATACCTGGGATGTATTTGTTGAAAAAGGCCGTCAGGAGGGACGTCAGGAAGGTCTCCAGGAAGGTCAGCAGAAAGAACGAGAGAAAGCTGTCCGTAATTTGGTAAAGCAATCGCTACTGTCTGATCAGCAGATCGCTGCTGCACTTGAAGTGACGGTTGAATATGTAGCCGGTATCAGAAAAAAACTCGAAGATGGAGT
>CAZLTN010000166.1:0-10289 GCA_964562455.1 uncultured Cytophagales bacterium | reverse complement strand
CTACAAAATAAGGGCGGGCTGCCGGATATCCGGCAGCCCGCCCTTATTTTATTTTCTCCCGTCGCCTTATTTCTTAGCGTAACGCTTCAGGAACTTGTCTACGCGTCCGGCTGTATCAACTACAGTGTTCTTACCAGTGTAAAAAGGGTGTGACTTCGAAGAAACCTCAACCTTGTAAACCGGGTATTCGTTGCCGTCTTCCCATTTGATCGTCTCCTCTGTCTGGATGGTGGAACGAGTTAAAAATTTGTCGTCGCTTGAAAGATCCCAGAATACAACAGGTCTGTATGAGGGATGAGTATCCTTTTTCATTATTTGTTTTTGCTATAAGTGATATCTTACTCGGGAAAAGAATTGCAAAGGTACGAAGAGCAGGGTAGAAGGTCAATAATTTACCTGAAAAAATATGAAGATAACGGCTTTTTTATAATTAATGGCAGGGAGCTGGGTTTGCTTTATGCATTTAAATATATTTACAGCCTGTTTTACCTAACCTTAATCACCCGTATCGTTTGTTACATTCCTCACCCATGTTTCGTTTAGATAAGAAGACCGCATTGATTACCGGAGGCGCCAGTGGTATCGGGCTTGCCATGTCCAGGCTTTTTGCCCAACAAGGGGCTGAAGTGCATATACTGGAGTTAAATTTAAAGAGCGCGGAAGCTGCTGTGGAGGAGCTGGCCGCAATGGGTTATAAAGCTTATGCTCACGCGCTCGATGTTTCGAAACAGGCTGATGTACTGGCTGTTATCAACGGAATCGCTTCGGAGAAAAAGATAGATATACTGGTCAATAACGCCGGGATCGCCCATATCGGGAAGGCCCATACTACGGAAGAGCCGGATTTCGACAGGGTGATCAGCGTTAATATCAAAGGGGTATACAATTGTATATATGCCACTGTACCCCACTTTTTAGCGTCGGGCGGAGGTGTAATCCTGAACACGGCTTCTATTGCAGCCACTGTGGGTATTCCTGACCGTTTTGCCTATTCCACTACAAAGGGAGCTATTTATACCATGACACTTTCGGTTGCAAAGGACTATCTCAAGGAGAATATCCGTTGCAACAGTATTTCTCCCGCCAGGGTCCATACCCCGTTTGTAGATGGGTACCTTGCCCGCGACTATCCCGGCCGGGAAGAGGAGATGTTTGAAAAGCTGTCCAAAACCCAGCCGATCGGGAGGATGGCGAAGCCTGAAGAGATTGCTGCGCTTGCCGTATATCTCTGCTCGGACGAGGCCGGCTTTATCACCGGTGCCGACTACCTTATCGACGGCGGATTTGTTCATCTTAATAATTAATTTAATATATATTTATTTTTCATGAAACTATTCCGTTTCGGGGCCTACGAGAACGAAAAGCCCGGAGTTGCCCTTGCCGATGGCCGCCTGATCGACGTGTCTGCTTTCGGAGAAGATTATACCGAAGCTTTTTTTGCCGGAAACGGCCTGCAGAGGCTGGCAGCCTGGCTGGAAGATAACGCCGGTTCGGCCCCGGTGCTAGAGGCAGGCTTCCGTTATGGTTCCTGTATAGCGCGCCCTTCAAAAATAGTCTGCATAGGATTGAACTATGCCAAACATGCAGCGGAATCAGGAGCGCCGATCCCCAAAGAGCCCATTATTTTTTTCAAGTCTACCTCTGCGCTGGTAGGACCGTACGATGATGTGGTGATCCCGCGTAATTCGACAAAGACGGACTGGGAGGTGGAGCTGGCCGTGATTATCGGGAAAAAGACGAGCTATGTAGATGAAGCGGATGCGCTGAACTATGTAGCCGGCTATGCAGTCCATAACGACTATTCCGAGCGTGCATTCCAGCTGGAACGCGGAGGGCAGTGGGTAAAAGGCAAAAGCTGCGATACGTTTGCGCCGGTCGGCCCATACCTGGTCACTGCCGACGAGATCAGCGACCCGCAGGACCTGCGGCTGTGGCTGTCTGTGAACGATAAAATGTTCCAGGACTCCAATACTTCCGATATGATCTTCAATGTCGCACACCTGATCAGCTACCTGAGCCAGTTTATGACGCTTCTTCCGGGGGATATTGTCACAACAGGTACTCCGGAAGGGGTAGGGTTGGGGATGACGCCTCAATTATACCTTCAGCCGGGAGATGTGGTGAAGCTGGGTATCGAAGGATTGGGAGAGCAGCAGCAAACCGCAGTAGCCTGGAGCAAATAACCGTAAATATCAGCGCCGGTGGAGGATTATTTCAGGCTGATCTGCACAACTAAGGGCAGGTGGTCGGAGTGATGCACCATTGGTGCTGATACATTTTTTACCCGTCGCAAAGCCGGGCGGCTTACTAAAATGTAATCAATCTTTTTGGCAGGCAGCGTATCGGGGAAAGTGGGAGTTAGTAGAGCATCCACAGATTGAAGATGCTGCTGTAACAACTGTATTGCATCGGTATCGGGTGTTGCGTTGAGATCTCCGGTAAATATTACCGGCAGGCGGTTGTCGGAAAGATATTGAAGTGTTTCACTGATCTGCGATTCCCGCGTGGCTTTGTCGAATGCGGAATAATGTGCCGTAACAAAAAGGATTTCCTTTTTGCCCGGTAATTTTACAGTGGCAAAAAGCATAGAGACGGATTTTCCGTTAGGGCCTTCTTTTAATAACCGCAGCTTTTTGCTTTCTGTCTTTAATATGGGGTGTTTCGAGAGTATACCCAAACCATAAGCGCCGCCCTGGTAAGGAAAATGCCGGACAAAAGCGTAGTGCATGCCTGTAATTTCCGCAAGCCGTTTCATCTGATCTACTTTCCCCGATCGGTCGCATAAGCTGTCTACCTCCTGCAGTCCTACAATATCAGGCTTCTGGCTTTTAATAAAATAGCCTATAGAATCCAATGTGTTCTTCTCATTCCTGTCGGCGCCGTGGTGGATATTGTAGGACATTACCCGCAACCGCTGTGACCAGCCATTGGAAAATGACAGACAGTAAATCGCAATAAATAAAAAGGGGCGCAATGCCTTCATTGTGTAAAATAATTGTCAGCTACCGGAAATCAGCTATCAGCCTGCTGATTATAGCAGACTGATAGCTGACTGCTATTTACTTCCCGTCATTCGTCGCACCATTTTCCCAGCCGGGATTTTGTGCAAGCTTAGGATTGAGGTTTATCGCTCCGATGGGGATAGGGTAGAGGTATTGTTTGGGCCCCCATACCTTTTTTGAATCGTTGTTGGTATACCACGCAAGATAATACCCGGTCCCGTTTCCGGCAGGGTGAACCTGGATGATTTCTGCAGCGGGATTTGTACTCACCCTCACTCTGAACGGATTCGCGTTGTTGGAAGCTGCGACCGCCGCAGCAAGTCCCTGGTCGTCGGTGTAGTAGATAACATCGTGAGACCCGTTGTGATCTACGTCCAGCGGTTTATTGATAGCCGAAATATACATGCCGGTCCAGCTTTTCTTAAAAAGGTCGCCGCGTTTCCAGCGCCTGAGATCGTCAAAACGATATCCTTCGAACAACAATTCAATGGCCCGCTCACGGCGGATTTCGAGAATAACGGGGTCACTGATATCCGGGAAGTAGGTCTCCTTCAGATAGCTGTCGGCCACTGTCGGCTTGGAATCCAGTCCGCCGGTAATCCCGGCCCTTTTCCTGAGCGCTCCGACTGTTTTCGCCCAGTCCTGGTCCGAAAGTGTTCCTTGTTCTGCTTTGGCCTCGGCGTAATTAAGCAGCACTTCACCGAGCCTGACCAATTGTATCGCATGCGTACTTTCGGTCCGGCTGTCGCCGATAGTAGCGTCTACAGACAACTTGATCGGCTGATACCCCAGCCGGGCATACCCGCTGAAGACCGGCAATGCGATATTTCCTTCGCGTACATAGCCCGGATAACGAAGTGAAGCTTTCATCCGCTCGTCCCTGTTCTGAAACTCTTCATAGAAATCCTCATACTGCCAGTTGGCGCGGCTTGTGTAAGGAGTCCCGTCCTTCTGAAGGTAGGTGCAAACGAAAGGACGTATAAGGTTCAGGCCTGAGCCGTAGGTTTCCGAAGTCCAGCGCCAGTTTGCACTGTGTTTAATACCGAGAGAAGCATTTGACGCGATAGCAAGCAAGGTTTCCGAAACCGGCGGCACATCGCTCGTGAACAACCCACGGTAGTTGCTATGCAGCGATTTGCCGGATTCCTGCATTACTTTATTGGCGGCATCTTCGGCCCGTTTCAGCCAGGTTTGCGCTGATGTAGTAAGGCTTAGATTGTGGTATTTGCGGAAAGTGCCTTCGAACAGTGCGACACGCGATGCAAAGGCATACGCCACCCATTTGGTTATCAAAGTGCTTTGGGCGGCATCCGATGTACGCGCTATGTTCTCGCCTGCAAACATCAGGTCTTCATATACTTTTTCCATCACCAGCTCGCGCGAATCGCGGGTGCCGTAAAGGATGTCCTCTTCGCTGGGATCCAGCGGATGATCTACCCAGGGAACGTCGCCAAAGCGGCGCACTTTTTCGTAATAAAACCAGGCGCGGAAAAAGCGGGCGAGACCGGTGTAGTCGTTCCTTACTTTTTCAGAAATGGCGGGATTTGTATTGTTTACGATAAAATAATTCAGATTTCTCAGCATAGTCCATTCATCCCTGTTCCACCCGCTGGAATTATTTTCGCTGTATGAATTGGCAAGTGTAAATCCGCTTAGCGTATTAGTAGCGCCGTAGTCTACCAACGATTGTTCTACCATCGACTGCTCGGTGGCATCAGGAAATATATCGTAGAACGACATCGAGTAAGCTTTCAGCCCTTCCTCAGAACTGAAAATGGCTTTCTTATCGGTAGAAGTGACAACGGGCTCGTCCATTTTACATCCTGATGGGATCGTAACGAGCAGGAGTAAATACCAAATATATTTTTTCATATTATTTCAGTTCTTTAAGTCTTAGAAAGTAAGCGAAATCCCCATTGAATAGGTTTTCAGAATAGGATAGCTATTTCCGGCGCCCTGATTATAGTCATCGTTAAGGTCTGAATCCTTATCTCCAACTGCTGAAGACACATCCATAAAGTTTTTCGTCCATTTATACAGAGGTGACCAACTGGCGAGGTTTTCACCGCTGAAATAAACGCGGGCATTTTTCAGACCGATACCCGATATCCAGGAAGCCGGCAGCGAATATCCCAACTGAAGGTTCTTCAATCTTAAGAACGAAACTCTCTGCAGGTAGCGATCATTAGGTACGTAGTTGGTGTAGCCGAGCGCGCCGTTGTATTGTGCATAACGCGGTAAATAGGCATCCCGGTTATCTTCGGTCCAGTAGTTGCCCAGGTGCCATGTAGGCATTTGATTGTATCCACGGTTATACTGCCCCCAGAAAGCGCTTTCTGTTCCCGGGTACCAGTGCTGCCGCCCTATTCCATGTAAAAACGCGGAAACGAAAAATCCGTTCCAATCGCCGCCCAGCGTGAAGCTGTATTGATAACGGGGCTCGGTATTGCCTATGATGGTCATGTCGCCCGGATTGCTCACTGTCTGGGCCCCTTTTGTGATCATGTTGTCGCTGCTTCCATCCAGGTTGCTGATCTTCACGTCGCCGGCCCGCCAAACTGCATCTGCATGCGATTTAAAGATCGTATTGACATAGGACTCAGGAGTAGGATCACTCTGGAACAGCCCGTCGGTACGGAAACCCCAGAGCTCGCCGATCACTTTCCCGTCATAGTGGTCCGTAAACCGTTTATCCGGGTTATTGTATTTGTCAATAGTAGATATATAGTCAAAAAGGGCGGCCCGGACATGATATTTAAACGGCTTCGAATCCAGTGTAAATTTATCCTGCCAGTTAAGCGACAATTCGAATCCTTTTGTCGTCATATCAGCATAGTTGCCTTTGGGGGAGACTGCTCCGAAGATATCCGGCAGCGTAGGTCCTGCGACGTACATATCGGTGGTTTTACGTACGTAATAATCGCCGTTCAAAGTCAGCTTGTTCTGAAGCATACCGAGGTCCAGCCCGAAGTTTGCGGTGGTAGCCCTTTCCCATGTAAGCCCTGAAGGGATAGGAGCCGGCACCTTGGTGCTTTTATTTAATGCACCGTCAAGCACACGTCCGGAGTTTCCTACGCTCAGCAATTCGAGAAACTGGTAAGGAGCGATGTTCCCGTTGCCCAGAGATCCGTAGGAAACCCGGAACTTAAGATCGGAGACAAGATTCTGGTTTACCTTCCAGAAAGGTTCTTCGGTTAATCTCCAGGCGGCTGAAACCGACGGGAAGAATCCCCATTGCTGATCTATCGGGAACCGGGTCGACCCGTCATAGCGCCCGTTTACTTCCAGCAGGTAGCGATCTTTGAAGCCATAGTTCAGACGGAAGAAAGCGCCGGCGGTTTTCCATCGCGTAACGCTCGCCCCGGGGATAATGGAGGCGCCGGTAGCAAGCTGCACACTTTCCGCGCTTTCCAGAAGAAGCTGGTTTCGCTGGATACTATTTGCCTTATAAGCCGAAGTTTCGTAGTTCCAGCCTCCCATCGCCTTCAAATAGTGCTTTTGACTAAAAGTACGCTCATATTCGGCATACAGATTGGAGGCAGTATACAGGGTACGGCTCATCCACTCGTAAATTATACCGTTCAAATCCCCTGCATAGGAAGGCAATGCTGCTTTTGCATTCTGGTAATAAGGTACTTTCACTCTCTTCCAGAAATAATCCCGGTCGTTGTAGCGAAAGGTGAAATCACCGTTGATACGGAAAGTATTATCGAAGAAGCTGGTGTTGAACCCGGCAGTATTGCGGAAGAGATTCTGCGTGTTGTTCTGATAGTTGTTTTTTTCTACGAAAGCTGCCAGCGACGATGCGCCGCCGCGGGTATAGGTCCCGTCGGGGTTATACATAGGAAGCGTGGGGAAAGCGGATACTTCAATGTAACGCTGGATGTTGGCGCTGCGGCCTAAAGCCGAATAAGGCATATGGTAGTCGTTATTGGAAAACTCCATGTTATTATTCAGCGTCAGCCAACTGTATGCTTTCAGGGAGCCCTTTGCCCTGAGATTATACGACCGGTAGGTATCGGGGTCGTAGTTATAGATCCCTCCGAAATTGTAGAAACGGCCGGACAGGAGAAAATCGGCCTTATCATTTCCGCCGGAAATACTCAGGTTGTGATCCTGGTTGAAAGAGCGCTTTTTAAAGAGCATGCCCATCCAGTCGACATTGTCATAATACTCGTAGTCTCCGTTGGGGAGTACTTCCGTTTTTGGAGCAGCGCCCGATGCTTTCCAGGCTCTCAGCCGTTCAAGCCAGTCATCGCTGTAAAACTGCGTATTGTTGTTGATCGAGGTAGGTAAGGTTCCCTGGGTGTTATAGTAAGATTCCCGGAAATGTTCCAGCCAGGTTACCGCATCGGTCACAAATTCAGGCCTTTTTGCCAGCGACTGATTGGAAAAATTGGCAGAATAATTGACAGTGGTCTTTCCTTTTGTGGCGCGCCTTGTGGTAATCAAGACGACCCCGAAAGAACCCCTGGCACCATATATAGCTGCCGATGCTGCGTCTTTCAGTACACTGACACTTTCAATATCATTGGGATTTAAGAAAGAAGGATCGCCTTCTACCCCGTCAATCAGCACCAATGCGTTTCCGCCCTGACCGATAGAGGTTCTGCCCCGTACATTGAAAGAGGCGGAACGGGTAGGCTTACCGTCTTCCAGGAAAAGGTTCAGGTTGGGTACTGCCCCCTGTAAGGCCTGAGTGGTGTTGGAAACAGACCTGTTTTCGAAAACTTCCTTTCCTACCGCCTCTACAGCCCCTGTCAGGTTAACTTTCTTTTGCGTGCCGTACCCTACTACGACCAGTTCCTCCAGGACGCGGTTATCCGGCTCAAGCGTCACGGTGATGTTGGTGCGGTTTCCTACCGCTACTTCCTGGTTCAGGTACCCTACGAAGCTCAAAACCAATATGGCATCGCTGTTGGGTACGGAGATATTGAAAGCGCCGTTGAGATCTGTCGTAGTACCCCGCGAGGTCCCTTTGACAATGACGCTCACTCCCGGCAGGCCCTCACCTTTTTCGTCTTTCACAGAACCTGAAACTTCGTTGTCGGCCGGCTGTGCTATCTGCAACAAAGTTTCCTTCTCAAAATTCAACGCGCCGGATTGCGTGATTTTTGCCTTCGTGATGATGATATACTGCCCGGAGATATCATACTCCAATTTATTGGGTATCAATAGCTGATCGAGCATAGCGCTCAGGCTGAGGTTCCCCTGCTTTACCGTCGCTTTCTTGTTTGCGACCAGGGAAGGTACGTAAGAGAACCTGAATTCGCTGTTTTCCTCCAGCTCTTTCAGTACTTCCTGCAGGTTTCTCGTGCCTGTGGCAATACTAACCTGCTTTTTAAGCAGTTCCTGGGCTCCGATCGGGCTCGCATTCGCAAGTCCTACGAAAAGCAATGTCAGTAAAAAAGAAGCGCTGGTCAGCTTCAAAGATGTTACTAACCAACTGAATGTCGGGTAACGTTTTAACATTGAATTGATGATTTGATGGTGATACAATACATAAAAAACAGGTTCTCAGCGGCAGCCTTCTCCGCTGATCAAAACTTCGCCCCTGGCTACTTCGAAGTCGGCTCCTATAGTCTTGCAAACTATAGCAAGCTTATTGTAGAAAGGTTCGTCGTCCATTCTTACGCTGAGATAACAGCTTCTCAGCGTTTCCGGGTCAAATACGATCGGAATGCCATAGGCTTTTTCCAATATGGCAAAGACCTCTGATATAGGTGTATTTTCGAAGTCAAATGAAAGATCCTCTTTTTCCCGGGATATGACTTCCGGCTCAGGCAGCAAATCCTTGGTAAGCTGGTTGGCCTGGGTCAGGTAAGTAGCTCTCTGGTTTGGGGTAAGCGCAATTTCTTCGTCTTCTTTAGCCAAAAGCGGGCGGACGACCACCTTGCCGGATTTTACTTCAACAGAAGCCTTTCCTTCTGACGAACGTACCAGGAAGCTGGTACCGACTACCCTGGTGACAAAGCCGTCGGTATATACAAAAAACGGGCGAGTGGTGTCCCTGGCAATGTCGAAGAAGATGTCGCCGGTCATGTATACATCTCTCGTTGAACCTGCATCATTAAAGCCGTCGGCCGGGTATTTCAACAAAGCACCCGGGTACAGCCGCGCCAGGCTACCGTCGGGCAGAGGGACAGATATAATAGAATCTGAAGCATTGTATTCCCGGTGTACCCCGGAAGAACCGGATTCCTTCAGTTGTTGATAGGCGAGAGGTAACGGAGCGTTATCAGGCTTCAAAAACCAGATCATCAGGCCGGTAAGCACGGCGGCAGCTGCCGACCAATACCACCTACGGAAAGAAGCTGCAGGGGCGGGCGTTTCCGCAGTTGCATCGAGAATCCGCTTCACTTCATGATCCAGCTCTCCTGCCGATACGACGTTCCCGGCTTCGAACAGCTCTTCGATCAACTCCGCCGCATGAAGCATCGCATCTGCTTTTCCGGGGAAAGAAAGAGGGATCTTTGGCCAGACGGGGTGTTTTTCCGGCCGTCCGTCGATAACCCACCGGCGAAAATCGGGGTCCGAGAGGAACTCCGGGTAGCTATAGTCCTGGTATTCTTCCATATAATGGCTTTCTAAAAAAATATAGCAACTTTTATTTATTGGTCCTGGAATTCAGCCCGCTAAATTAGAGGCCGTGTATTAGGTTAATGCTATTCCTGTGTTATATGTAATCCGCAGCTCATGGTTTTATCATGAAAAAAGAGAAAGTTTTTTTTCAGGAGAAGAAAATAAAAATTTAAAACCCTGTCTATAAGGAAGATATAAGAAGAATGGCGATCCTGGAAATATTCCAGATCTGCCGCAGGGCATTCAGGGAAGCGTGGACGAGATTGGCGACGGCCGGTTTGGAAATATTCATAATACCGGCGATGGCGTCATTGGAAAGACCCTCAAAAAAGCGAAGGTGTACGACTTCGCGCTGGCGGGGAGATAGTTCGCAGAGAAGATTTTTGATCCGTTTTTGCGTAAACAGCAAATTTTCAAAGGATACCATATGATCCTCTTTAGACCATTCGGAAGGCATCCTGCTATGCACCCCTTCGCTCAGGTCGGTAAATTTCATTCCTTTTGAAATCTCTTTAATAACCCGGTTCCTGAGGCTTTTCAGCAGGTATAACCTGATATCGTCAGTCTCTCCCAGGTTGGCCCGCCGCTCCCAGATGTATATGAACAGGTCATGTATGCAGTCTTTTATAAAATCGGGGTTATTGATTAAACGGATACCATAGGCATAGAGATCCTGGTAATAATCCCTGATCACCTGTTCGTAGG
>CAZLTN010000165.1:0-10520 GCA_964562455.1 uncultured Cytophagales bacterium | reverse complement strand
ATAAGAATAACGGCCAGCAGATGCTGGGTATTTATAAGATCGGTTTCGGAGAAGACCCTACCCGGATGCTGCCGGGTAATGCGGCTCTGTTTAATCAGCAGGTATTTGATCCGGAGGCAAATGAGGGTTCGCCGGCCTTTTCTCCGGATGGGAAAATCCTGGTTTTTGCCAGGGGAAATACCGGTAAGAAGAAGGGTGCTACTGATGTGAAGCTCTATATGTCGCGAAATGTAAACGGGCAATGGAGTGAGCCTCGCTACCTGCCGGTCAACGATTCACTGGCCTGGGATGGTTCCCCGGCATTTTCCAGGGATGGGAAGACGCTTTATTTTGCATCGAACCGGAAGGGAGGTTTGGGCGGAATAGATCTTTACAGTACCAATATGGATGCCTCCGGCCGGTTCAGCAGGCCGGTGAACATGGGCGCGTCGATCAATACGCCCGGGGACGAGATGTTTCCCTACGTTTCGCCTGATAACAAATTGTATTTTGCTTCCGACGGGCATCCCGGCCTGGGTAAACTCGATATTTTTGTGGCGACACGCTCACAGGGGGTAATTGCAGTCGAAAATATGGGTATTCCTTTCAATACGCCGCAGGACGACTTCGGTCTCGTTTTCATGGATGATGAAAGCGGCTTCTTTTCCAGCAACAGGGAAGGAGGAAAAGGTGATGACGATATCTACTATTTCTATGTCCCTGAGAGTGAGACCGACAGGCCGGTAGTCGAAAACAAGCCGGAAGATCCCCGGTTGATAGACGGGAAACCTAAAACGGTCGCTTATTTTCTTGCGGGGACAGTGCTTGAAAGCGACCCCGAAAACACGGTTCCTCTCGACTCTGCCTATGTACGGATAATGGCAGAGGGCGACAGCACCGAAATAGAGCTGGCCCGGCTGGATACGGATAATAAGGGGGATTTTGGAACATTCAAACTTGAAGAAGGGAAAAGCTACGACTTACTGGCCGGCAGGCGTGGATTCATCAGCAAAAGGGTGCCGTTTTCTATGGAAGGGAAATCGATACCTTTTATTTTCCTCAATAAACTTCATACCGATACGACCTTCAGGGTGACTATCAGGCTTGACCGTCTTGAACTTAACAAGACCTTTACGCTTGAAAATATCTATTACAACCTCGATAAGTACGATATCAGGGCAGATGCCGCTCCCGAGCTGGATAGACTGGCCCAACTGCTGAAGGACAACCCTACAATGGTGATAGAGCTGAGCTCTCATACCGACGTTCGCGGGTCTGACGCCTACAATATGACGCTTTCCCAGAAACGCGCCGAATCGGTCGTGAACTACCTGACATTAAAAGGTATCGACGCCGACAGGATGGAGGCGCGCGGATACGGGGAACGCGACCTGATCGTCCAGAACGCGAAAACCGAAGAGGAGCACCAGCGAAACCGCCGCACGGAGTTTACGATTCTCAGCTATTGATTTTGCCGGGGCCTCTTACGCCTGCAATGCGCTATTCTTTTTCCCGATTGACAAAATCCATAAGCCCAGGAAGGTGATTAATCCATTGATGATCAGTCTTTCGA
Organism: uncultured Cytophagales bacterium; assembly: GCA_964562455.1. Taxonomy (GTDB): domain Bacteria; phylum Bacteroidota; class Bacteroidia; order Cytophagales; family Spirosomataceae; genus Ravibacter. The sequence goes on along the minus strand of CAZLTN010000165.1, from coordinate 8,968 downwards.
AGCCGAACTGGTAGCCGTTAAACCAATACGTGGAGTTCTGGTTAAGAATGTAGGTTAGAAGAGGGGCTGCAACACATACTGCCGGAACCCATTTGTCCCTGATACCGGCCTTGGTCAGCACGCCAAATGAGAATAATCCCAGAAGCGGGCCGTAGGTATACCCCGCCAGGTCGAATACTGCCGTGATCACTTCCTTACTGTTGAGCTTGTTAAATACGATGATAACAAGATAGAAAAGTACTGAGAATCCAATGTGTACCCAGAATTTAATCGTGGCGCGCTGCTTCTCAGGCTTATTGCCGATATTCATAAAGTCTACACAGAATGACGTAGTGAGGGCTGTAAGCGCCGAATCGGAGCTGGCGTAGGTAGCGGCGGTAATGCCGAGCAGGAAGGTAATGCCCACGATCGGCCCCAGGTTGTTAAGAGCAAGCATAGGGTAAAAATCGTCGGTTCTGGCGGGTGGCGTGATACCCTGGGCTGAAGCGTACAGGTACAGCAGGGCGCCGAGAGAAAGGAAAAGCAGGTTTACAATGACCAGTACCACAGTAAACCAGAACATATTCTTCTGGGCCTCACCGATATTTTTACACGTCAGGTTCTTTTGCATCAGATCCTGGTCGAGCCCGGTCATGACGACTGCTATAAACGCACCGGCCAGAAACTGCTTGAAGAAGTTTTTAGAGTCGTTGATCTCCCAGAAAAATATCTTTGAATAACCGCTTTCCCGGACGGTTTTTATGATTTCGGAGGTGCTCGCCAGGTCCAGCTCGCGGGCCACCAGGATGATCGTAAGAACCACTGCTGTGACCAGGAACAGGGTTTGGAGCGTGTCAGTAATGATGATGGTTTTGACCCCGCCCTTGAAAGTATATACCCAGATCAGCAGGATAGTGATGGCCACGGAAACCTCGAATGGTACACCTAACGGCTGAAAAAGCGCGTATTGAAGTACTCCCGCTGCTACATAGAGCCTTACAGCTGACCCTACTGTCCTGGAGACCAGGAAAACAGCCGACCCTGACTTGTATGACCAGAACCCGAATCGTTTTTCGAGGTAAGTATAGATCGAGATAAGGTTCAGCCGGTAATAAAGCGGCATTAAGACTGTACCGATCACCAGGTAGCCTAACAGGTACCCCAGTACGACCTGGAAGTATGAAAACTGGATATTGGCTACCGAGCCCGGGATCGAGACAAAAGTAACGCCCGAGAGGGAAGTGCCGATCATACCGAAGGCCACCAGGTACCACGGCGATTGCCGGTTGGCAGTAAAAAAAGTATTTGTATCCGCTCCTCTGGACGTGTATAGCGACACCAGGATTAACATCAGAAAATAGACGGAGAGTATGCCGAGGGCAATGTATGGGTTCATCTGAATGGGAAAACTAATTTTTAGCGCGGGTGAAAGTACAAAAAAACCTTCTTTAGTTTGGCATCTTTAAGTAGATTTGCTTCTGAAAACGAAATAATGGTTGACAAATGCAGATCAGTGAAAATACCGATACCGAAGTATTGCAGGAGGCTGTCGACACGGAAGTCAGGAGCCTGGTAGTTTTTAATGATGATGTTAATACCTTCGATTGGGTAATTGAAACTCTTATCGATGTTTGTGGTCATACGCCGCAACAAGCAGAACAATGCACGATTATTATCCATTTCAAAGGAAAATGCAGCGTCAAAGACGGGGCTTATGAAGAGCTTGTCGATATGAGAAATGATATTTGCCGCAGGGGTATTTCTGCGGAAGTGATTTGAAAGGGCCTGTCCCTGTGTTTTTGCCTGCTCCATGAATTATCCGTCGAAGCTTATTGAAAATGCAGTAAACGAAATATCCCGGCTGCCTGGCATCGGGAAAAAGTCTGCTCTTCGCCTGGCATTACACCTTCTTAAAAGAGACGTGGAGCATACCCGGAATCTCGCCGATTCATTGATCGCTTTGCGCGAGCAGACCTGTTATTGTACGAGATGCCATAATATTTCCGATAGTGAAATATGTTCTATCTGCAAGAGCAGCAGGAGAGATACTTCAGTGATCTGCGTCGTGACGGACACCCGTGATGTGCTGGCTATTGAAAATACGTCGCAGTACAATGGTCTGTACCATGTACTGGGGGGGATTATTTCGCCGATGGAAGGAGTAGGACCGTCAGACCTGAATATCGATTCGCTTATCGGGCGGATTGTTTCGGCTCCTGACGATGAGCCGGTTAAAGAGGTCATCCTTGCTTTAAGCGCTACCATGGAAGGCGACACTACCGCGTTTTACCTGCAGAAAAAGCTAAAAGCCACTCATGTTAAAGTAAGTACGATTGCCAGGGGTATTCCCGTGGGAGGAGACCTGGAATATACCGATGAGGTTACCCTGGGACGGAGTATCGTAGGAAGATTGGTCTATGAATAATCGCTATGATTCCAACCTTTGTTCCTGATGTTTTGAATTATTCACTAAATTCCGATTTCTAAATCTGTTGAAAACCACAAATTGCTATGAATAGAAAAGAGTTTTTAAATACAGTTACGGGCGGAGCGATCGCGCTCGGTTTTGCAGGAACGGCTGTACGCTGCACTCCAAGTTCAGCAGTACGCGAGGTCGCTCCTTTTACTCAGAAAGAGCTGCCTTACGATTTCGGCGCGCTGGAGCCTCACTTCGATAGGGAGACTATGGAAATTCACTATACGAAGCATCACACCGCCTATATCAACAATCTCAACAAAGCGCTTGAAGGGACCGAACTGGCTAACAAGACGCTGGAGGAATTGCTGCAAATGGCGGGGCAAGCGCCGGTAGGAGTAAGAAATAACGCCGGAGGGCACTGGAACCACACTTTTTTCTGGGAAATTCTTGGTCCGGGAAAAGGAGGTGAGCCTACCGGGAAGGTAGCAGACGCAATTAACGGGCAGTTTGGATCTTTCGATGCATTTAAAGAGGCTTTTTCCAAAGCGGGGCTGGGAAGGTTCGGATCGGGCTGGGCCTGGCTGGTCGCCAGGGACAAAACCCTCGAAATCGGCTCTACGCCCAACCAGGACAACCCCCTGATGGATGTAGCCGAGATCAAAGGTACACCCGTGCTGGGATTGGACGTGTGGGAACACGCCTATTACCTGAAATACCAGAACAAAAGAGCCGATTTTATCAGCGCTTTCTGGAACGTAGTAAACTGGGATAAAGTAGCGGGGCTTCTTTAGGTAGTAGTATGCTGTAAGCTATAGGCTATAAGCTGCAGGCGCCAGGCGGTCCATAGCCTATAGCTTACAGCATATAGCCTACAGCTAATTATTACAATAGTCCCCTATAACCTTATACGATCCTTCGTAGCCGAGCTCTCCTGCTTTACTAAGGTCCATACATCCTTCGTTGACCATGCCCTGGCTATGCCTGATAATTCCGCGCAGGTGGTAGGCTTCCTGGTATTCCGGACGTATTTTAATAGCGGTAATAAGGTCCATCAGTGCCCCTGCCTGGTCGCCCTGCGCCGACCTTGTCAGTGCTCTTGAGAAATAAGCTTCGGCATAAAGGGGTGATAATTCAAGCGCCGTGTTCAGATCGGCAAGTCCCGCCTTGCTGTCACCGTTTTTGATTTTGCTGTTTCCCCGCTCATAGTATGCCTGAGCCCTTTCGGAACCCAATTGCTGGATAGGGACATTTTCCCTGATCTCTCCCCTCAATTCCTCAAGCACTTTTTTATTGATCGGTCCGCTGTAGGAGATTTTTTTAATGTCTTTTTCAAAATAGGGATTGTCCAGCTCTATAGCGAGGTTCAGGTCGCCGATCGCTTCTCTCTGTCTTCCGAGCCGGCTTTTGGCAAGCCCCCGGCCATAGTATACTTCAGGACTTTTATTCCCTAGCGAAATTGCTTTTTCATAGTCAGCCAACGCATTGGTAAAGCTGAGGAGCTTGTTCCTGGCGAATCCTCTGAGTTCGAACAGGTTCGCATCGCGCGGACTCAGCTCGATCGCTTTATCCAGGTCGGCGATGGCGCCCTGGTAATTGTCAAGCGCTATCTTGGCTTCAGCGCAGCCGGCCAGAGCCATATGTCTTTTCGGGCTTATCGAAAGCACTTTTACAAAGTCTTCCAATGCTCCTTTATGATCGTCGAAGTGTAATTTATTTCTTCCCCTGGCGTATAGATAATTGACGTCGTTGGGCTCCAGTGAAACAGATTTGTCGAAGTCTTCGGCTGCCTTCAGGTAATTTTCCAACCTGGCGTAGCTTACAGCCCTGTTGAAATAGGTTTTCGCATCGGACGAGTTGATTTCTATCGAGCGCGTATAGTCCAGTATGGCGCCCCTGTGATCCTCCTGGAAACTTTTGCTAACGCCCCGGCTCTGGAAGTACAGCGATTCTGCCGGGTTGATTTCTATTGCTTTATCATAGTCCAGTATGGCGCCCCTGTAGTCTTTGAGCGTAGCCTTGGCCAGCCCTCTGTTGAAATAGCTCGGAGCGTGAGCGGGATTCATACCGATAACGGTGCTGAATGATTTAAGAGCTCCTACATAATCCCCGGAACGGGCCCGGGTATTCCCCTCTTCAAAAATTTCGGCAGCAGTCCGCTGCGCTGTCGCCATAAAAGGGGCCAGGGCGACAAGGAAAAAAAAGGAAAGGAGATGTGGCTTCATAGGAACAGGTGACAATTGAATAGAAAAGTCGTACACAAATTAATATAATCTCATCCCGGTTTCAAAGAAGGGAAGCGGATAATTGCCGGTATCCCGGTGGCCGTACTTATTATCCGGCATTGTGCTTGTAAAAGGCTGTCACTTTGTCAGGCTATTGCAAGAATATTTACTACTTTTGCACCCGCCGGGAGGGCCGCCGGAACGGATCAGCGCGCGCCGGAATATTTTAGAAGCATTTGATTATTTCAAAATGTTAAAAGAGCAGAATACCATTGTATCGGGCGGGTTGAAGATCCTTACCGACGACGATAAAGCAGGTTGTGAGACGGTGAAGGTGACCGAAGATGAGCCTGGTGTCAATAAAAAGAGGTTGTTTATCGAAAGCTACGGCTGCCAGATGAATTTCTCGGACAGCGAAATTGTGGCCTCGGTTATGCGGAACGCGGGTTTTGCAACAACATCATCGGAAGATGACGCTGATCTTATTTTCCTGAATACCTGCGCAATCAGGGATAATGCCGAACAAAAAGTCAGGAACCGCCTGAAGGCGCTCAATACGTTGAAGAAAAAACGGCCCGGTCTGCTGATAGGGGTATTGGGGTGTATGGCGGAGCGGCTTAAAGCAAAGCTGCTGGAAGAGGAAAAAATGGTGGATATCGTAACCGGCCCCGACGCCTATCGCGAGCTGCCCAATCTTGTAGACGAAGCCGAAAGCGGGCAAAAGGCAGTGAATGTACTCCTTTCGAGGGAGGAAACATATGCCGATATATCACCTATACGGCTTAATTCCAATGGTGTTACAGCTTTTATCAGTATTATGCGGGGTTGTAACAACATGTGTTCCTTCTGCGTGGTGCCTTTTACCAGGGGAAGGGAACGTAGCCGTGACCCGTTTTCCATCGTAAAGGAAGCCCGCGATCTTTTCGATCAGGGTTACCGGGAGGTTACGCTGCTCGGGCAGAACGTGGACAGCTACCGGTGGAAGCCTGCCGGGGACCAGGAAGGAGAGAGCGTCGGTTTTGACCGTCTCCTCGAAATGGTCGCGCTGGTGCATCCCGATCTGAGGGTCAGGTTCAGCACCTCCCATCCGAAAGACATCACCGATGATGTTCTGTACACCATGAAGAAGTACGGGAATATCTGTAATTATATCCACCTGCCTGCCCAAAGTGGTAACAGCAGGATCCTGAAGCTGATGAACCGGACTTATGACCGCGAATGGTACCTGGGCAAGATCGACCGGATAAGGGAGATCCTTGGGGAAGATTGCGGGATATCGCACGACATGATTTCGGGGTTCTGCAGCGAGACGGAGGAGGAACATCGTGACTCCCTGACGCTGATGGAATATGCGCGGTTTGACTACGGCTATATGTTTTCATACTCCGAAAGGCCCGGAACGCCTGCAGCGAAGAAGTTCGCCGACGACGTAGCTGACGACGTAAAAAAGAGAAGGCTGGTAGAAATTATCGACCTCCAGCAGCAATTGTCGCTGGAGCGGAACCGGCGGGCAGTCGGCAAGATTCATAAAGTGCTGGTTGAAGGGGCTTCCAAGCGCTCCGAAGAGCAGTTGCAGGGGCGGAACGACCAGAATAAAGTGGTGGTTTTCCCGAAAGAACATTACCGGAAGGGAGATTATGTATATGTGCAGGTAACGGAATGCACCGCTGCTACGCTCATCGGAGTAGCGGTACAGGAAGAAGCCGTACCCGCCTGATTCCCTTTGAGAGGCTGATTATCAGCCATAAAGATTTTATCTATGAATAATCCGGAAATACAGGCGATTAAAAACCGCTTCGGGATCATTGGCAATGCGCCTTCTCTTAATTATGCCATTAATGTGGCAATGCAGGTGGCAGCCACCGATCTTACGGTGCTGATTACGGGAGAAAGCGGGAGCGGTAAGGAATCGTTTTCCAAGATCATACACAGTCTCAGTACCCGTAAGCATGGTCCTTTTATAGCGATCAACTGCGGGGCTATTCCTGAAGGGACGATCGATTCGGAGTTGTTCGGTCACGAAAAAGGCTCTTTTACCGGGGCATCGGAGGCGCGCAAAGGGTATTTTGAAACCACGAACGGAGGGACGATCTTTCTCGATGAGATAGGAGAAATGCCCCTTGGCACGCAAGCCCGCTTACTCCGGGTTTTGGAGAACGGAGAATTTATCCGCGTCGGTTCGTCGAAAGTCCAGAAAACCGATGTGCGGGTCGTGGCAGCTACGAACGTTAATCTACGGGAAGCCGTCGATAAAGGCAAGTTCAGGGAAGACCTGTATTATCGTCTGAACACAGTCCCCATATACGTTCCTCCGCTGCGGGAACGCGGCGAAGATGTAGTGCTCCTTTTCAGGAAGTTTACCAACGATTTTGCGGAACGTTACCGTACCAAGCCGGTGAAGCTGACGGAATCGTCGAGGCAGATGCTGATGGACTACGAGTTTCGCGGGAATATCAGGCAGCTCAAGAATATCGCCGAGCAGATTACCATCCTGGAAACAGACAAAGACCTGCCGGTAGACAGCACTGTTCTGCAGAAATACCTCCACCCGGTGCAGCCTGCTGCCAGGAGGAGCCTTGTCCCGGTTACGGATTCGGAAGACGGAGGCGCCATTTCTGAGCGGGAGCTGCTGTATAAGGTGCTTTTCGACATGCGCAGGGATGTGAACGAGCTTAAAAAGCTGGTGCGGGACGTGCTGCAGGGAGACCATTACGACGGAAGGGAGGTGCTCCAGCAGAACAAAGAGCTGTTCAGCAACCTTGGCGCTCCCGATGCGCTGTTTCCGGCACAGTCGGCAGAGTCGCCACGGATTATTTCCCCGGTTCAGCCCCGTATCGTCGATCTAGGGCAATATGCAGATGAGGGTATCGTAGTGGAAGATGTAGACCATACCACCGAGGAGGAGGAGTCCTTATCTCTTGAGGAGAAAGAAAAAGAGTTGATTATCAAGTCATTGCAGAAGAATAATAATAAAAGGAAATATGCCGCGCAGGCGCTGGGTATTTCCGAGCGGACACTTTACCGGAAAATTAAAGAATATGGGATCGATGGCTAGGCCGGCATCTCGGCGCGGCAAGCAGGCAGCATTGCATGCGATTTTCAGGATGTGGAGTAGCATCCTGGTTGTGATTTCAGTCGTAATGCTCAACGGTTGCGGGATTTACTCGTTTACCGGTACTAACCTTTCGCCCGATATCAAGACTTTTACGGTTCTTAATTTTACGATGAGCACAGCCGGGGGGCCAGCCAGTCTGCCGCTCGACTTCAGCGAAAAACTGAAAGAATATTTTCAGCGCAATACCAGTCTTTCCCAGCGTCCGAGCGGAGGCGACCTGCTCCTGGAAGGGACGTTCACGGGGTATGACGTGACGCCGGTAGCGCCTACTGCGAGCGATAAAGCGGGTTTTAACAGGCTGAATGTAACGGTCCAGGTCAGGTTTACCAATAACAAGGATGAGACCAAAAACTTCGATCAGTCCTTTACATTTTATGAAGATTTTCCGCAGGACCAGACACTTGATGCAAATGAGCCCAGGATCCTTCCCAAGATCCTGGACCAGTTGGTACAGAACATATTCAGTAAATCGGCTGCCGATTGGTAGCGACGGCCGTAGTGGCAATAGGCCCTGTTTTTTAACAATAATATGATGGCTGACAAAGAAATGTTTTCCTATTGGGTAACACAGCCGGAGCTCCTGGAAAAAGCGGATATCGGGAAACTGGAGCGTATGACGGAGGAATATCCTTATTTCCAACTGGCACATATGCTCCTGGCTAAGGCGGTGTCTGTCGGGCAGCCCGAATCGCTTACCCGTTACCTCCCAAAGGCTGCCGTGTATGCGCTCAGCAGGAAGGCGTTGCAGACCCTCGTTGAAAATGAGATGGAATGGTCGGTAGAGTTGCTCGACAGGCTCACCCGTACCAAACCAGGTACAACGGATTCGGGCAGCGAAAAAACGACCTCCCCGACGCAGCCGGAAGAACAGCCTGAAACCGGCAGACAAAATGACAGATTGCTTTCCTATGACCCGACTGCCGTGGCAGAATTTGCCCTTTCTTACCAGCTTTCGGAGCAATTCCGGGCGGAACAGGAGAAAGCTAAGGAAGCGCCTTCACGTACGCCTGTCCAGGAACTGATAGATAAATTCATAAAAACGGAACCCGTGATAGGAGCTCTTACACCGGAATCCGGGCAAAACGACGAGGTGGAGGACCTGAGTTTGAGGGGGCACATGGCCCTGGAGGATTTTGCAACCGAGTCATTTGCGGAAATACTGGCCCGGCAGGGAAAGACGGAAAGGGCAATTGGAATATATGAAAAACTAATTTTGAAAATCCCGGAAAAAAA
>CAZLTN010000164.1:0-10743 GCA_964562455.1 uncultured Cytophagales bacterium | reverse complement strand
GAGCGGTTGGTAGGACAAAAGTAGTATTTGGGCGTGCCCCTTCGGGTCGGGCTATTCGCTGCAAGTCCTCGCTCGTTCCTCGCTGTGGGCTTTCCGCTGCTATCCCTCACGCGGGGGCTCTACTCTGCAAAAATCCTGATAAAAAGAAATTTTTATCTCTTTTTTATTTTGTATAATCGGTATATTTTTGTACTATAATGGCCGATGTACATTCCAAAGAGATAAGGAGCTTCAACATGAGCCGTATAAAGGGTAAGAACACCAAGCCCGAAATGCTGGTTCGAAAATTTCTTTTCTCGCACGGACTCAGATACAAACTATACGATAAAACCCTTCCCGGTAAACCGGATCTGGTTTTTCCTAAATATAAAGCTGTTGTGTTTATACACGGATGCTTTTGGCATGGCCATACTGACTGTAAGTACTTTGTCGTTCCACAAACCCGCAGAGAATGGTGGCAGAATAAAATAGATGGCAATAAGTTGAAGGACGATCTAAATACAATAAAACTAAAATCGCTGGGCTGGCGGGTGATCACGGTGTTCGAATGTGAGCTTAAACCGGGAATCAAAGAAATAACTTTAAACCATTTAATTGAAAAAGTAAGAGATGACCATTCCTGTCATTGATATATTTGCGGGACCGGGCGGCCTGAGTGAGGGGTTTTCATCCGTTGTTAAAGATAATACACGTCTTTTTGATGTTAGATTATCTATCGAAATGGATCAGAATGCTCATAAGACGCTACAACTGAGAAGTTTTTTTAGAAAATTCCCCATCGGACAAGCTCCCGTTGAATACTACGATATGCTCATGGAAGCCAATCCGGTTTCAAGGGAGGAGCGTTTGATACGGCTATATGAAAAATACAAAAACGAAGCGGCAGACGCGAAGGAAGAGGCGTGGTGCGCCGAGCTTGGCGGCGAACACTTCCCCCCTGAACTTGTTGACTCGAGGATAAAAAATGCGCTCAACGGGGTGCGAAATTGGGTACTGATTGGAGGCCCCCCTTGCCAGGCTTATTCTGTCGTGGGCCGATCGAGAAGGCAATGGAGGGATGAACTAAAAACTGAAGACAAAAGGGTACACCTGTACAAAGAGTATCTCAGAATCATCGCAGTACATCATCCAGCCGTCTTTGTAATGGAAAATGTGAAGGGCTTGCTTTCATCCAAACTGGATGGAAAGAGAATGTTTGATCTTATCAAAAGTGACCTGCAAAACCCTTCCTCTGTCTTCCCCGACACAAAATCTCCCAAATACAAGATATTTTCTCTAACTACACCTCCACAGCTCGATACTGCTGAATATCCATATTACCCAACCGATAACGACTATCTGATATGTTCAGAAGAATATGGAATTCCTCAGAAAAGGCATAGAGTAATTTTACTAGGAATAAGAGAAGACCTTTCAATAACTCCGGATACACTCAAAAAAGCAAATAAACCTATAAATCTATCTGAAATTATAGGAGACCTACCCAAAATACGCAGCGCAATTAATCGCTCCTTTGATTTTAGTGTAACCAATATTAATGGGGATAAGGAGAGGTTTTACACCAGTATAAAAGACTCAGAAGCGACTTGGGTAGAACTGACAAATAAATTCAAGCGTGAGATTATCTCGTGGAATGGCTTTGCAAAGGATTTTTCTCCGGGAGCCAAACCTGTACCTGAGAATGGAACCGGGTCAGAGTTTGTTCCCTACAATACTCCTTCTACCGAAAACCCCCTGTATAAGTGGTATCATGATCCACAAGTAAAAGGAGCAGTCAATCACGAATCACGGGCTCATCTGGTACAAGATCTTAAACGCTACATGTTTTCCAGCATGTTTGCAAAGACATATCAGAGATTTCCCCGTTTAGCAGAATATGAGCAGCATAGTAAGGATTTGCTGCCTGATCATGAGAACGCAAGATCCGGAAAATTTGCGGATCGTTTTCGTGTACAGGTGCCTGATCAGCCTGCTACAACCGTTACAAGTCATATCAGTAAGGATGGACATTACTTTATCCATTATGATCCTGAGCAATGCAGAAGCTTAACTGTCCGAGAAGCAGCAAGGATCCAGACATTTCCGGATAATTACCTTTTTTGCGGATCAAGGACTGCACAGTTTCATCAGGTAGGAAATGCCGTACCCCCGTTCCTGGCAAATCAGATAGCCTCTGTTGTAAAAGATATTTTTATCGGAGAGTATTTGATACGCGACCGGGAACTTGAGGAACACCTTCAGTTATAACAAAAGTAAACAGATTCTAAATCCATACTCTCTGAATGAATGTCCGAAAATATTATATTACCTCCGCCGCCCGTATTTTTCATCAAATCAATTTCAGAACAAGGTTATACACTGTCGACAGCGATTGCAGACCTGATAGACAACTCTATAACAGCAACAGCTGATCGGGTAGAGATATTAATAGATTCAGGTTCACCACCGCTAAAACTTTTCATAGCAGATAATGGGAAGGGCATGTCAGCAACCGAACTGACAGAAAATATGCGCTTCCCGAGCGCGGATCTGGAATCGCATCGTGCGGGTAAAGATCTGGGAAGATTCGGGCTTGGAATGAAAACTGCCTCTTTTTCCCAGTCACGAAAATTTACCGTAATTTCAAGAAAAGACGAGAGCAGGTTCCAGGGAAGGACCTGGGATGTAGAGTATCTAAAAAAAACCAAAGACTGGACACTGCTTGTAGAAGATGAGGAACAATCTGAAGCCGTTCTTGCTGATTATGTCAGGATCAGTAATAAGTTTCATCAGCATCAGGACAACTTCCGGGTTGGTACACTGATAGTCTGGGACAATCTGCACAAGCTCGGAAAGCTCTCAAAGAAAAACGAAATTAATGACGAACTTGATGAACTCAGAAGCCATCTTGGACTCGTATTTCACAGGTTCATTCAAAACTCAAGTCTTCAGATACGCCTGAACAATTCTTTAGTAGAGGCTTTTGAACCATTTCCTGAAAAAGCCTCGGGCGTCACACTTGTTTCTGAACAATTCTGGAAAAACAGCGAGACATACATCAGATTCCAGGGACTGATATTACCTAAGCGGTCAGCGCAGGAATCAAAACAGGGAGAAACGCAGTGGGCGCCAGCAAACATGACGCTCGAAGAACTACAAGGGCTCTTTGTATACAGAAATGATCGCCTGATAAACTTCGGCGGGTGGCTCAGATCAATCCCGAAGTCTTCCTATCTTCAGTTTGGCCGTATCATGATTGACATATCAAACGTAAATGACAGCGAGTTTCAACTGAATGTAGCAAAGTCATCTCTGAAGATACCGTTTGAGCTTAAGCGGGCCATGACACAAATGATTATTTCTGTTGCACAGAAAGCGAAAGACGAATATCGAGAAAGACTTGTGGGGAATGTAATCAGGTCAGCAGATCCGACAGGTGGCCTTGCACTGATTACAAGGGTAAACGGTGCTGACGGCCCTGTACTTAAAATTAACCGGCAATTCGGAATTTTAGGCAGGTTACAGTCCGGACTAAACCATGAGCAAAACGATCTGATGGCTTCTCTGCTTGTGTTGGTGGAAAACAAACTTAACGAGATATGGCACGGCGATAACAGTCACCTGGAAATTAATGATTCTCCAGATGAAAATATAAAAGCCAGAATAGTTAAAATAAAAAAGTATTACGAGGAATCAGGCTACTCCCGGGCAGAAGTCAGAAATTTTCTTCTGGATAGCTTTGGACGCAATTTACATACACAAAACTTTATTGACTCTTTAAATGATGGGTTTTGATTTAGTAAAAACATTTATAAGGACCAAAGCAGAACACTTCAAAAGTGTTCAAGGCTACATTACGCAAGAACAACTCGAAAAGCAAATCGACGATAATTTCGCCAGTCTTCTTCTTGACGATAGTTTGAAGTTTGCATTTGACGATACGGATCACCAAACTAGGCTTGAGTGGCTGCAAAAAATCAAGTTGCAGTTGAAATCGATAATTGTAACAACTATAGATCCCGATAGCGTAATCGCAGATAGTCATGATTACGAAAGATGGATTGAAAACAGGGAAGTGCCTGTAAAATGGAATTACTTCGAAAGATATATATCATTGCTAAGAAAACTGGGACGTCCAAGCGATGTGATAACCAGTACAGACAGAAGTACAAAAAGTATCATTGAAAGACTTGGTGACCCGCAAAAGCAAATTGAAGAACTACAGAAGGGATTAGTACTAGGGTCTGTGCAATCAGGCAAGACTGCAAACTTTAATGGTGTAATCAATAGAGCAGTTGATGTAGGATACAATCTGATTATTGTATTCTCGGGTATCATGGAAGACCTCAGATATCAGACTCAAAAACGCATAAATAACGACGTGATTGGTATCGGCGAGGTAGGCAGTCAGATCAACCAGCCAGTGGGAGTTGGCCGCGAGCAACAGTTCGGAAGAGATGGTATATATCAGATCACATCTATCACCTCGAGTGCCGGTGATTTTAAGAAGTCGATGGTGGACTTTAATTTCAATTTCACTAACCCAAAGATTTTAGTCTGTAAAAAGAATGTTAGTGTACTGACCAACCTTATTTACTGGCTGGAATCCTCCAAGCTGGAAGGTAGCCATAAACTCGAAAAGTCACTACTTGTCATTGATGACGAGGCAGACAACGCATCTTTGAATAATCTCGGATATAAGGGCGAAACTTACGCCAGTAAGGTTAACGGCCACATACGGGCTTTGCTGAATCTGTTCTCCAGAAAGTCATACCTGGGATATACAGCCACGCCTTTTGCCAACATTCTACAGGATCAGCACGGCGCTTTGGAAGGCGAAAACGCTTGGCCTATCTTGTACCGTTACAATGGTGAAATAAGACAATTACAGTGCAGTCTTTCCCCAGGTCTATTCCCGGATAAATTCATATACAAGCTAGCCACTCCAACCTCTTATTTGGGACCAAGAAGATTTTTTTCCAGCGGGACAGAACAGGAAGGTGATCAGAAAATACCTTTGATAGAAACCATTCCGCCAGAGGAAGAGGATACAGTAGTTATGTTCGATAATGGGCACTCCTTGCATCAGTCTTTGATTGATGCGATAGATTGTTACATTTTGTCAATAGCACTAAGAGATTCCAGAAAGCCTGTGCTGCAGAACCTGCCTGGCTTCACCGATCATCATACGATGCTGGTCCATATATCAAGACTTATTTCCGAACAGAATCGTGCAGCTGAAGCTATAAAAACTTATATATCACAGATAACGACCAGAATAAGGACTGAGAGCCTGAGTGACCCTTCCGGTATATATGAGCGACTGAGATTGCAATGGAATAAATTCTTTGCCTACAAAGTAGCGAATATCAGATCTTATTTACCCGAGACCTACAATGCAGATGGCTTGGATTCGCGCACATGGGAAGAAGTTTCAAGTTTTATTCCAACCGCAGTAAAAGATATTGTAGTGAAAGCTGTCAACTCTCTTACAGGCGATAAACTCACTTACCCGGATAAAGGCAACCAGAAGTATATAGCTGTGGGTGGCAATCGACTTTCAAGAGGATTTACCCTGGAAGGATTAACGATTAATTACTTTTTACGTGACACCAACTACTATGACGCGCTTCTTCAGATGGGCAGGTGGTTTGGCTACCGCCCCGGTTATGTAGATGCGTGCAGGCTTTTCATTGATTTCCAAACTGAACTAAAATATAATTTCATCACCACAGCACTGACAGAGCTTGAAGAGCAGATAGAAGTGATGGAGCTTCATAAAAGAACACCAAAAGATTTCGAATTAAGAATCAAAAAACATCCTGATGTCTTAAGCATTACACGAGCATCTATTTTGAAAAGCGCCGTTGAGGTGCGCCTCTCATTCCAGAATATCGTACAACAGTCCGTTATCTTTAAAATTGAAAAGCAAAATGTAATAGATTCTTACGAAGCATTCCGTCAACTCTATAACAACCTTGATTTTAAGGCTACAGAAAAAACAGGTGGATTTTACGTACTAGAAACCGACAAAGACACACTTTATCAATTCTTAAATATTCCAAACACATTTCTTCCGAAAAGCTTCCCAAAAGATTCACTGATCAGATACATTGAAGCCTGCAATGAGTATGGAAAGCTGAGAAAGTGGAAGATTGCAATCAAACGAACAGGAAGTACTGCATGGATAAGAGAAAAATCTCCGGAGTTCGAAGTTCAACTAACAAAAAGAAGCGCTCCTCCGAGAAATCCTGAGGATGAGTACTACATATCGCTCCTTGAAAGACAAGAGTTTACAGCATCTGGCAAATCAATGAATATTATGACATCCGGTAAGGATGAATCAATTGGATTGGCACCGGAAGAGATAACGAGGGCTGAAAACGAATTCCGGGAAGCAAAAAGAATAAAATATATTGAAACAGGTATGAGTGAAATGGAAGCATTGTATCGATCGAAAAAAACTACTGTACCTGGGGTTGTATATCGCAAATTAAGAAGTGAAACGGAAGGCCTGCTACTCATATACCTGATTGATCAAAGACCCATTTTTGAGCAGCCAGAACTCAGGGAAGTCGCAGATAAAAACGGATTTAAGTTGGAGATACCTCTGGTTGGCTACGCGCTCAGTTTTCCTGAAATTCTAGATGATCCAGGAGCAATCTACCTGGCTAACGAAGTCGGACTCAATGATGAAGTGAGTGAGCCGGATTACGAAGGCGATGAAATGCCTGATGATATAGGAAATGAGATTAACGAGATCAACTGATGAGACTTAACTGGGAACTGCTATATAATGACAACTCGGATTTCTTTCCGCGAATGCTTAGTTTCGAACAAAAGGATAATTCCCGTTTCAGATACGGTGTAAATGAAAGACTGGAGCACTGTCTCTTCTTTTATTTTAACCCAAATCCTGCAAACAGCGTTATCGAGCCGGTTAAACTGGCAAACATTTCACTACATGAAATTGTGGCTGGTGGTAAACCGGCACTGGTGCTTACATTACTTAACAGTAATTTGAAGAACCTGTTTGATGATCTCATCATCAGTATGGTTAACCACTATATTTCAATATCCGCTGTTTCTAAAAAAGATATAATCGCACTGTGCAATGAATGGTTTGAGTTGTTTGAACCCAGCTACAACTCGCTTTCCACAGGTGATTTACAAGGAATATTTGCTGAGGTCTATTTTCTGCAGTTTTTGCTTCAAAATTCCGGATCAGACGTAAACATGATACTTCAGTCGTGGCAGGGTCCTTACGGCACAGGTCATGATTTTGAGCTTGGCAATAATTTATTCGAGGTAAAAAGCAGAAAACAAGGTTTTTCCACTGTCCGCATTTCCAGCGAATATCAGATGGACTATCTTTCAGGACAAAATCTGTTTCTTGTTGTTTGTGACTTCTCAGAAGAAAACGGAGATGGAACCAGTATCAGCCAGTTAATACTGGATACGGTATCTGCAATCCGTACTCACAGCGGAGCGAACATCAACCTGTTCTGGACTGCCCTTGGACGCCTGAAACTGGGATACAGCAATCTTGATGATTATAATAAAATTCTCTTTTCCCTGACCTCAGCGAATGCGTATAACTGCTGTGATCCGGTCTTTCCTTCAATACGACGATCCGGGATTCCGGATTCTATACGGAAAGTAAAATATGAACTCGCTCTGGATTCTCTTCCTTCCCTGAAATTATCAGAGTTAAAGCCCCTATTATGACACTGAACGAACTGAACTCTTTCTTTACCTCCCTTATCGACAACATAACAACTGATGACAATAACATCAGCCGGACCGGCCTTTTGAATTATGTTCTGCCTGCACTTAATATGTCCAGGCTAACGGATTCAGAAGAGGTTAGCTACTCATACTTCAAAAGAGAAAAAGAGAATATAGAAATTGATGCTTATCAGATCAATGAAACAGGCGAAAGGCTTCAGCTCTTTCTCTCCAACCTGATCCTTCCTAATATGGGAGATATTCAGATTGCCAGAAAGGACTACTACGAAGCGTTCTTTTCGAAAGCGAAAAACTTTTTCACCAATGCGGTCAAGAATTACCTGATGGATGTACAAAGCGGAGATCCTGCGGCAGTCCTGATCAAATCCCTCGAAACCGGCGATTTTCAGAACCAGATTGATGTAGTGGAAATTTTTCTGATCTCAAATACGATATCAATCGAGACACGCGGCTCGCAGTCTCCAAAAACATTCACGTTTGCAGATGAGAATCTGAATGTGAGTTATACCTTCAGAAATGAGCGCAAATCAAAATCTTTCAAAATCAAGTATCAGCTTATTGATCTGAATAAGATTTATAATTACGAGCTTGCTGAGGGAAATTCTGAACCAATCATAATAAATTTCAGCCCGGCACTTACAGCAATAAAGGCAGCCGACGATGCAGGTCTTTTTGAATCATATCTTGCTGTGATTCCCGCTAAATTACTTGTTGGATTTTATCATGATTACAGCTCCAGGCTATTGGAAAGGAACGTGCGCTCATTCCTGCAGTTTAAAGGAGTTAACCAGCGCCTTAGAGAAACCCTTGCAAAGGAACCAGAAAAGTTTATTGCCTACAATAACGGTCTGACAATTACAGCTACAGATTCCGAAATTGAACAATCCGGAGGTGTCGCCCTGATTAAGTCTCTTACTGACTTCCAGATAGTCAACGGAGGACAAACTACCGCATCCATATATTTTACAAGTAAAGACGGCATTGATATCTCGAAAGTTAACGTAACAGTTAAAATTAATGTAGTAAAGTCCGATGACCGGGAAAGTCTCAACAATCTGATTTCCAAAATATCGCAGTATTCAAACTCTCAGAATAAGGTATCAAGTGTAGATCTGAACTCCAGGAGTGTTCACCTAATCAAAATTAAAAAGTTGTCTGAAAGCATCACAGACCCATCCGGTTCCAAGTGGTTCTTTGAAAGGATTCGCGGTGAATTCAATACAATGCTACGTATACATTCGAATCAGAAGGCGCAGATCGAAAAGAACTATCCGAAATCGAAGAGGCTGAGCAAAGAGCAGATAGCCAAATATTATGTGGCTTGGGGAACAACGCCCTACCTTGTAAGGAAGGGTGGGGAAAAAGTTTTCCGTGATTTTATGGACTTCATACAGCTGGACCACAATGAGAAGCCGATGAGTCCGGAAAACATAGGTCGGGCATTCTACGAAGATCTTATCGCAAAAGCAATACTTTTCAAAGAATTTGAAACAATCTACGGCATTGGGCCAAATGCCATAGGGCAGATAAGATCCTCTGTTGTACCTTATGCGCTTTCCCTGCTCTATAAACTGACTCTGAAAAGGAAGCGAAATACTTTTGATCTCGGTGCTATCTGGGTTGCTCAGGGTTTGCCGGAAGACCTGAAAGATTTCGCAAAGAAACTGCTGCTTCTTATGCATGAATGGCTTAAGTCTTACAGCAAAAGCGACGACGTAGGCGAATACGCGAAAAAAGAAGAGCTTTGGAGTGCTGTGGCCAGCAGTCCAGAGGTACAGGCTTTTGAAAATGATACGGATGTGCAATCTGTCATTGCCCGGTATGAATTATCGGATGCGAGTTACAGGAAGCGGTACTCGCCCTCAGATGTTTTCGATTTCTCATTGATTAACGAGATTTGCCGTATATACTCCAACGGTGTGAAATTTTATACTTCATTCAAACTGAGATTCATGGATAAGCTTACTTCCAATGAAGTTCGAAAGCTGGAAGGGTTAGTGCAAAAACTTCAGGTCAGGCACAATCTCGCCAAAGATCAGGTCGACTTTGAAAATGAGTTGATTAAGAAGATACAAACAACCAATCCGGAGTGGTTCAGCGATTCCAAGCCCGTAAGTTCTAATCTGGTGGATGTAATAGGCAAAGTTGCTAGCATATATAACAAAAACAATTCAAGAATAAAGGAAGCTTTTGAGGCGGAAGGAATAAAAAGAATAAATAAAGGCGAACCGGAAGGTAACGCCCGTAGCTGGCAAAATGTAGGAATAGCACTGTCCAAAAATCAGGACCCTCAGATAAGCGATTTACTGAAGCTTACCGTCTAAACAGACATCAAAAGTAACCACCACCTCGTCATCAAAATCGAAAAAGCGACCGATCCTAAATTCGAGGGCCTTGAATGGGATTTCCGGAAGCTATCCCGCTATTCTTCCGGAAATCGCCTTTACCGTTTACGGTGAGTCTGGCGGAGTTGATGGGGGTGAGGGGTGGATAAATTCATAGATTCGCCGATTACCTGGCAAACGAAATAGCGATCCCGGTCAGTAACATCAAACGGCAGCTCTACCCATTGCGTAGCCTCATGAAGCTGTAGCTCGCTAAACGTACCTGCGGCGGCATAGATATCGGCAAACGGCACCGCCCGCCGGTTTTCCGTATGCGCCCGACGAACTACGCCTTGTTTGATATCTCCAGATTTTTATAGTTCTGCGGGAAGAGTTCGGATAGTTTCTTGTGATTGATGGTCATGCTGTTTTCCAGTGCGTATTTGAGCCACTGGAATGGATTGACCTCGTGCTTTTTGCAGATAGCGAAGAACGAGTAGATCATGGCTGCTCTTTGGGCAGCTTCATGGGTCCCTGCGAACAGATAGTTTTTACGACCCAGTGCTACCGGCCTTATGGCATTCTCGACCAGATTATTATCTATGCATAGATTACCATCGTACAAGTAAGCGCTCAGTGTAGATTCCGGACCATCTTGACCCCTCATTCCGGATTATCGTGACCCCCTATT
>CAZLTN010000163.1:0-10846 GCA_964562455.1 uncultured Cytophagales bacterium | reverse complement strand
GGTCATTCGGGCGAATGGAAGAAGGCACGCGGCTTTTATATAAGTGAAGACGGACGCTACACACCACTATCCAACCGGTACTCCATGCAAGTCCCCCTGGTAAGCGGAGAGTATATACGAAAGCTCAACGGGCTGGACAACCCGAAAGGGAAACCCTACCTGGATCTGGTAAGGTATATTCAGGGCAACGATTTCTGGAAGGCCCAGATCAGCCAGATCATGGTGGCCCCGGACGGTGAGGTGAGTTTCCTTACCACGCTGGGAGGCCAGGTTGTAGAGTTCGGTCCGCCTACAGGCATCGAGCCGAAGCTGAGAAAGCTAAAGATATTTTACGATAAAGTTTTGTCCACAAACTGGAATTCTTATTCAAAAATTAATATAAAATTCCAGGACCAGGTAGTTTGCGAATAAAAAATCAAATCCATTATGAAGTTGAGCAATGTAATAGCGGGTATAGACCTGGGAAGCAGCAAAGTCTCCATCGTTGTGGCCCGGCCCGTTTCCGATTCCATCGGATATTCCCTTGAGGTACTGGGGTTCGGCACCAGTCCTTTGCCCAAGGGAGCCGTAGTTAACGGGTCGGTGGAGAATATCGTGCAGGTGGCCGAAGCACTCGCCAAAGCGTTGCAGGATGTGTCCACTGTGGCCAACTATCCTTTTGACACCGTAAATGTGAGTTTCGGCGGGATGAACGTCAAGGTCATCGAGCAAAAGGACGAGATCATACGCCCAACGTCTTCATCGGGAGAGGAAGTTACTGAAAATGATATCGCTCAACTGATCAGTGAAGTAACCAGGGTCAGGAAACAGAAGGACAGCAACTACGATGTTATCCACGTCCTTCCGAGATATTTCATGGTAGACAATGTGGGACATATCACCGAACCGGTCGGCAGGCAGGGGATCAAGCTGGGAGGCGACTTCCTGGTGATTTCCGGGAACAGCCAGTCTCTTAAAAGGACACGGAAAAGCCTCGAGACTGTCGAAAACAGCCTGAGGAGAGCCAATATCGTGTATTCGCCCATCGCTACCGGTCTTGCTGTCCTGACGGAAGAAGAAAAAAATGCGGGAATTGCGCTGGTAGATATAGGAGAGCAGACTACCGACCTGGTGATTTACCAGAACAATTTCATACGACATGTAGCGTCTTTCCCGCTGGCAGGAAAGAACATAACCAACGATCTGAAGACCGGCTGTGGTATCCAGCTCTCCAATGCCGAGGATCTTAAATGCTCGTTCGGTGCGGCGCTGGCAGAAAACGTGCCTTCCAACATCGAGATCTCGATCAACTATCTCTCCGGGCGCCCGCCGCGTAAGGTGCTGAAGAAAAACGTAGCGATGATTATCGAAGAGCGCCTTAAGGAAATCGCGGCCATGGTGTACGGGGAAATCAGGTATCACGGGTTGGAAGAAGAGCTGATCGGGGGCGTGGTCCTTACCGGCGGTACCTCTTCCATTACAGATATCGAAACCGTATTCAGCCGCGTCATGGGTGGGATGAATGTGAGGGTCGGGCTGCCCGAAGGACTGAACCGCACATCCAAAGCGGATATAGTAAGCTCTCTTTCATATGCCTCGGCAGTGGGTCTGGCCTGGGCCAGCATCAAGCCGCTGGACGAAAGGTTGGTTTCAAGAAAGCCTATCAAAATCCAGCCGGTGAAGGAGCTTTCCTCGAAAGACGAGAGTTTCCAGTTCAGAAGCGAGCGGGCCGCAGCGGCAGAAGAGCCATCAAACAGCTCCCGGCCGTCGTCTTCGCCTCTGATCGACATAGGGGGGTGGCTCGCCAGTATTAAAAACACATTCGTCAGCAATCGTGACCAGGCTAACGACGGAGGGTCTTACGGCGACGACGAAGAAAAATAAAGTATTTACACCATGAGCTCTGAAGAATTCGACAATCTCTTTAAACAGGACTATATCGTAAAAAATATCGTGAAAGAAGAAACTCATGCACCAATTATAAAAGTAATTGGAGTCGGGGGCGGAGGTGGAAACGCCGTCAACTACATGTTCAAGAAAAAAATCAAGGACGTAGATTTCGTCATCACCAATACCGACCGCCAGGTACTGCTGGAAAGCCCTATCCCGGTAAAAATCCAGCTCGGAGCTACCTTAACCGGTGGTTTGGGTACCGGCATGGATGTTTCTTTCGGTAAGAGTGCCGCCCTTGAAAGCGAAGACGAGATCAAAGCTGTCCTTGGCGGACCGACCAAAATGGTGTTTATCACCGCTGGTATGGGCGGGGGTACCGGAACCGGTGCGGCGCCCGTCATCGCCGGCATCGCCAAGAGCATGGGTTTACTGACTGTATCGGTAGTAACGGCTCCTTATTCCTGGGAAGGCCACCAGAAGCTTGACCAGGCCATGGAAGGTATCGCCGAGCTGCAGGCCAATAGTGATACTGTGCTCGTCGTATTGAACGACAAGCTCGAAGAGCTATACGAAGACTTGCCGCTCTCGCGGGCTTTCGCACAGGCAGACGACATCCTGCTCAATGCGGTAAAAAGTATCTCCGAGATCATCACTACCAGCGGGAAGATCAATACGGATTTCCGTGACGTCGAGAAGGTCCTGAAAGGCGCCCGGCAGTCAGTAATGGGAACATCTGAGGCAGAAGGCCCCGACAGGGCGCTTGTCGCTATCGAAAAGGCGCTGGATTCTCCCCTGCTCAATGACAGGGACATCTCGGGTGCACGAAGCATTATTGTAACTATTGCCACCAGCTCGAAAAAAGAAGCCGTTATAAAAGAACAAAAAGTTATTACTTCCTATGTAACCGAAAAAGTAAAGGGTACCCATTCTATTTTCAAGCTGGGTACCATTACCGACGACAGCCTGGGTGAGAGCCTTCGGGTAACCATCGTGGCTTCCGGTTTTGACAGAGGCGGTAAGCTTGAGATACCCGATCTGGACAAAAAACAGGCCGCGGAGCAGGAAGCTCAGTCCGAACCTGTTGCCGAAACTCCTGCCGAACAGCCGTCGGCTCAAACCGGTGAGACGTCGTATTCCGAAGCAGGCTTATCCGAAAATAGTGGCAGCTTTGTCAAGGAAGAGGAATTTGAAACGGAAGGCACCGTAACGGGGCCTACGGCCATCGCTGTCGACGACTTCGACACAAAAGTGGTTTATCCGCGGCAGGAAGATTACGTGAGAAAAACCATTTATGTGGACCAGGAGCCAAAAGACCACTGGAGCCTGGCAGAGGAAAGAAGGCTCAATGCCCTCTCCGACTGGTTTAAAAACAACCGGAACCCCAACTGGACGGAATTCGAAACTCCGGCTTTCCGGCGCAATAACCTTGAGCTCTGGCAACACCCGGATATACCGGCCAGCGAAATGGAAAAACATAACCTGAGTGATAAAAAAAGAGGAGCATAAGCCCCTCTTTTTTTTATCGCGACCGGGGCCGGGAATGAATTCCGGGTTAAAATACCAACCGATCCCGGGGGACCTAACGTATACTCTGCCAATCGTCCTGCATTCAGAATGCAGACCATCCGGAGGCAGCGCCCTATCCATCAAAAAATGATGCATAAGACATATTAACCATGGCTTCCAGCTTCAAATACTATATCGTTTTTAAACCCTACGGGATGCTCAGCCAGTTCAGCAGGGAAGGGAATGCCCCTACGCTTGCCGATCTGGACTTCAATTTTGAAAAAGATATATATCCCGTCGGAAGGCTGGATGCTGACAGCGAAGGTCTTCTGCTACTGACAAATGACAACAGGTTGAAAACTTCCCTGCTGAATCCTAAAAACAAACATTGGCGTACCTATTATGTGCAGGTAGAAGGAGATATTACCGGAGAAGCGTGCATCGCCCTCTCCAACGGGGTAGATATTGCGATCGACGGAAAAACCTATCATACCAAACGGGCGCGTGCTACACCAGTCGACGCTCCCGCTCTTCCGGAAAGAATTCCACCTATACGGGTCCGGAAGTCAATCCCCGACTCCTGGCTCAGCCTGTCGCTCACGGAAGGAAAGAACCGGCAGGTAAGGCGCATGACAGCCGCAGTAGGATTCCCTACGCTACGCCTGGTGAGAGTGGCTATCGGAAAGCTGAGAATGGATCATCTCAGACCGGGAGATGTGGCCGGGCTTAGCGAAGCCGAAATCAGGAAGATCAATGGCTAAATATGATGCTTAAATCAATTCTGTCAGGGTTGGGAGTAATGCTGGCATTGTCGGGGTCTTCCCAACCCTCTTCCCGCCACAACCTGGAACTCAATCGCCTCGCTGCCGTTTGGGATGAGGCCATCCCGCTGGGAAACGGGACTGTAGGCGCGCTGATATGGGAAAAAGAAGGAAAGCTGAGGTTCTCCCTGGATCATTCCGGGCTTTGGGACATGAGGCCGATGAAGGGGCTCCACCGGGAGGAGTTTTCTTTCGACTGGGTCCGGGGCCAGGTACTGAAAAACGACTACAAGCCTGTCCAGGAATATTTCGACAGGCCTTATGACCGGGAGCCGGCGCCGAGCAAAATTCCGGGCGCCGCACTGGAGTTCAGGTTGCCCGGTAATCCGCGGGTAACTTCTGCCAGGCTGATACTGGAAAAAGCAGCCGGCGAAGTAAAATGGGATAACGGACTGACACTCAAAACATTCGTACATGCCATACAACCTGTTGGTTGGTTCGTCTTCGAAAATGTATCTGGAGATATCTCCCCGGAGCTCGTACCTCCCCTCTATCAGGGAAAAGCAACGCAGGGAGAAGAGGCGAGTCCGGTCAGGGGGGACGACCTGGCGCGACTGGGTTATAAGCAGGGTACAGTGCAGCCAAAAGCAAACGAAATCACTTACGAACAGGAAGGTTGGGGAGGATTTATCTACAAGGTGTCCGTTCGCTGGAAGAAAACCAATGCTCAAACCATAGAAGGTATATGGAGTATTTCTGCTCACCATCCGCAGCAGAAACCGGCGCAGCCTGCAGACCAGGTTACCAGGCTGGCCCAACGTTCCGGGTTCAAGGCATCGGAAAGTAAGCACAAGGCATGGTGGGCGGGTTTCTGGAGAAAGTCAATGCTGGAAATCCCTGATCCGGTACTGGAAAAACAGTGGTACCTGGAGCAATACAAATTCGGCTCGACCGCCAGGAAAGATGCCCCGCCGATTTCGCTGCAGGGAGTCTGGACTGCCGACAACGGCCGTATACCACCATGGAAAGGTGACTTTCACCACGACCTGAATACGCAGCTCAGCTACTGGCCGGCATATTCGGGCAATCACCTCGAAGATGCATTGGGCTATCTCAATCACCTCGACGAAAACAGGGCCAACTATCAGCGATACACCCGGCAGTATTTCGGCAAAGACGGCCTCAATGTTCCGGGCGTTACCACGCTCGACGGTACTGAAATGGGAGGCTGGATTCAGTATTCGCTTTCCCCGACGGTTTCAGCCTGGCTGGCTCAGCACTACTATCTGCACTGGCGGTACAGTATGGACAGGCAATTTCTGAAAACCCGGGCTTATCCCTGGTTTAAGGATATTTGCCTGTTCCTGGAACAAATCACGACCAAAGACGCGAACGGGTTACGGAAATTGCCATTGAGCTCGAGCCCGGAAATAAACGACAACAAGATTTCGGCATGGTTCCTGGACAATACCAATTATGATCTTTCGTTGATGAAATTCGCCTTCGAAAAGGGCGCTGAGCTGGCTGATGAGCTCGGGTTGAAAGATGATGCCGTAAAATGGAGAAAGGTATTGAGCGAGTTCGGGAATTATGCCCTGACCGGCAACCATGAACTGAAATTTGCACCTGAAATGCCGTACAACCAATCGCACCGGCACTTTTCCCACCTGATGGCCATTCACCCGCTGGGCCTGATCAAATGGGAGGACGGGGAAAAAT
This sequence comes from uncultured Cytophagales bacterium, assembly GCA_964562455.1. GTDB lineage: Bacteria > Bacteroidota > Bacteroidia > Cytophagales > Spirosomataceae > Ravibacter. The sequence continues at coordinate 4,988 of CAZLTN010000163.1, read as the reverse complement.
CGCAGGCCATTATCCGGAATACCGTCGCCCAGCTTGAAGCCATCGGGCCCGACTATTGGTGCGGCTACTCGTATTCGTGGCTGGGTAACCTCCAGGCGCGGGCCAAAAATGGCCCGGCCGCAGCAAAAGCATTGGAAATTTTTGCGAAAGCGTTTTGTTTACCCAACAGTTTTCATGCCAATGGCGACCAGACCAAATCAGGATATTCGAAACTCACTTACAGGCCTTTTACACTCGAAGGGAACCTGGCTTTTGCAGCCGGTATCCAGGAAATGCTGCTCCAGAGCTATGCCGGGTTTATCGAAATAATGCCTGCTGTTCCCAACGAATGGAAAGACGTATCGTTCGAAAACCTGAGAGCGGAAGGGGCTTTCCTTGTCAGCGCGCGAAAAAAGAACGGTCGTATCGAGGAAGTAAAAATATCAGCCGAACAAGGCGGAGATACCAGGATTATGCTTCCTTTTGAACAATGGGAAATTGTATCCCGGAAAGGACTGGAAACAGGGAAGGTCATTGACGGCAAGCTATCCATCCGTTCGACACCTGGCGGATACGTGGTATTGAGAAGTAAAAATCCTCCGGATGAAAAATAGCGCCGATGTACCCCGTATATATCCCCCCCGATCCCGCATTGCAGGAGATCGTGGACTAAGGTTTGTACAAACACGCCTGCGTACCAGATGATTCGCTAGAAGGTATCTACAAATTGTCAAATGAATGAAACATCCGGCTTTCAGGACCGGGCAGTATTTATCCCTACCGGGCAGGATAATATAAGATAAACCAAATCTATTGTTCCGAATGACCTTTGCTACCGGGAAGGACTCCGTTGTACGGATTTTCTCCAAGACGCTTCTTTTATCTCTGACCATACCTGGCCTATGGCTCATAACTGCCTGCCACAGTCAGAAAAAATCAGCTTCAGTAAGGGAAAATGTCAACTGGGCTGAAATAGATACTTTTTTCACTCCGCCACCTTCGCTGGCCGGGAACTTCGGTAGCTTTCGTTCCCCCCTGGAATACTATAACGGCGGGAAAGTAGCTTCTGCAGATCAATGGCCGGAGAGGCGGAAGGAAATTCTTGACAAATGGCATAGCATGATGGGCGAATGGCCTGAGCTCCTCACTAACCAGGAATTAAAGATCGTCCGCTCCGAACAGAGAGAAAACTTTACCCAGCATACCGTGCGGTTCAAATGGCTGCCCGGAGAGGAGACCGAAGGCTACCTGCTGGTGCCGCAGGATCTTACAAAGCCCGCTCCCGCGGTTATTACCGTATTCTATGAGCCCGAAACCGCAGTTGGTATCGGTGGGAAGCCCGACCGGGACTTCGCCCGCCAACTGGTAAAGCGCGGCTTCGTAACGCTGTCGTTGGGCACAAAAGAAACCACGGAAGCCCGGAACTATTCCTTGTATTATCCTTCCATCGAAAACGCGCAGGTACAACCCCTTTCCGTACTCGCCTATGCCGCGGCCAACGCCTGGTATGCGCTGGCGCGGCGCCCGGAAGTGGATTCTTCCAGGATCGGGATCACCGGGCACTCCTATGGAGGTAAATGGGCGATGTTCGCTTCCTGCCTGTTCGACAAATTTGCCTGTGCGGCCTGGTCCGATCCGGGTATTGTCTTCCAGAACGACCGTGAGAGCATCAACTACTGGGAGCCATGGTATCTCGGCTACCATCCGAAGCCCTGGCGAAAAAGGGGGCTTATTACACCTGAAAACCCCGCTTATGGCCTTTATCCCGAGCTTTTTAAGCAAGGCTATAACCTGCAGGAGCTTCATGCACTGATGGCTCCACGCCCTTTTCTTGTTTCCGGGGGCTCCGAAGATCCCGTAAAACAGTGGATCCCGCTTAATCATAGCATTGCTGTTAACCGGCTCCTGGGATTTGAAAAGCGTGTTGCAATGACCAACCGTCCTTTGCACGACCCTAACCCGGAATCAAACGAGGTGCTTTGCCGCTTTTTTGAGCTTTACCTGAAATAGAGGCGGCTTAAGAGGTGCATCCCCGATATCATATAATAGCCCCGGATTTCAATCCGGGGATGCGGGGCAGATGCAAACCGAAAAAGAGAGGATGTCTAAAAAGTTTTTAATATACCATGTGGCCAAATAATCTTCTAAAGCCTTCTTTATGCCCCATCAGGGGCTACCCATCTATAGCAACGGGAAAACATCCGCATACGGGGCATGCCGTCGCATCGGGTCCCTTTTTTCTATAGACAGGTAGTGCCTGACGGCACATCGGACCCTGAAAAGGCGCGCATGCCAAACAATATTTAAAAAAACACATACACTATCTTTTTAGACACCCTCGGCATATATTAACCGATGTCCGACCGGATTTCGTTTAAATGGATCGTGCCTACAGCGATCCCCGGAATGAATTCCGGGTCCCCGATCCTACGAATCTGGTACATTTCTGGTAGTAAACGGATTCCTGCACGCTCTACGGTAGACGGACCTGGCGCGTCTCCCGGCAATCATCTTGCTTCGGAGCTTCAATCACCCCCAGGTAGCGCCCCATCCAATAGGGCAACAGGAAGCTGTCGCCGGCGCTTTGCTCGGCCATCCCGTTCGATTTCCTGTCGAGCGTAAAAAGATTGCGGTTATGCTTGAGCTCCGGCCGCTCGTCGGGAGGGAGTATTTCGGCGGTGGTTTGCCCCCTGAAATTGGCGGAAACTGTTTCGATATCGCCGCGATGACTGTTTGTCACCGCCCACTCTATCATATCCAACGGGAATTCCTTCAGGTGCCAGACCGATTCATCGAGATCAAAATTCCCCGCACCCGTCATGGCATAGCACAGGTTCCATAAGCTGTTTTTTTCAGGTCGCTCCGCCTCCCAGTGATCTTTGATGGCCTCCCGGTATTTTTCCCGTAGTTCCGGCGTAAAAGCATACGGATAAAGGCACCAGTAAGCCAGGAAATACATCTCGTCGTCGGAATGGTTCCATCTTTGCGACAACATGGCCGCCCAATCATCCGTACCCTCCGGCGACTTTCCTATTTCAGAAAACGGCCTCAGAAGATTTTCCAGGTAACCATGCTTATTCATAAGCTCTTCTGCCTTTTCCTTGTACACAGGCTTACCGGTAAAATGATACGCAGTCTGAAGGAAAGCGATAATATTTGACGAATACAGTTTTCTGTCGCCTACATTTACAGCAAATCCGTTGACATACTCCGGGTTCCATTTTCCCCACAGGGTAGGCTTGCCGTCAAAGTCGATCAGGTACCAGTCGTTGCGGATAATATTGGTCATCAGCCTGTCAATCAGCCCGACAGCCCTGGCTTTGGTTTCACCGTCGGTAAGCTCGGCCAGCATGGTCAGGCAAAACATCTGCCCTACTGTCTGATCGCTGCTTGTCATACCTTTCCAGTCCCAGGAAGGATCGGAAGCCTGTGTCCAACCGCTGGGTTTTCCATCTCCGCGCATAAAGGGATGATAACCATGCCTGTCAAAGCTGCGGGCGAAATAGCCGTCCATTCCCGTTATCCCAAATAACCTTTCCATTGCCTCGAACGACTCCATAAAGTTGCGTCTCGCCTCCTCGTCGCCGGTCACCTTGTATCTGAACAGTTGGCTAACTAGGTACATCGATGTCCACAGGTTATCGCTTTCCCTGGGCCCCATTTCGAAAGTAGAGAGATCGCCGTTTTTGAGTGTCACCACATCGCAGTTAAACCCGTAGCGGATATGCCGCTGCCTTACCTGGGCCTCATAGCGAAGGGCTTTTTCTTCAAGTGTCATGTACTCGAAGCGGATATCGCCTACGCCTGCGCCCGTCAGCAGCATGATGTTGCCTTCCGGGCCGGCTGTTATGTCCTTTACCACGTTGGAAGGCAGCCACCTCCCGCCATAGTAGTAGTTGAACTTTCCATCGTCTTTCAACATAAAAGCTCCCTGCTCCGAACCGAACCAAAGGTTTCCGTTTACTTTTGAGATAGCGGTAATACTTTTAACGGGAAGCGCGCTGAAGAGCGGCGTCGTCACTTCAAATGTAGCGGCATCCAGCACACAATAACCTTCTTTTGTCCCCAGGTAAATGTTTTTGTCGTCAGCATCCAGGCAGGTCAATCCGTTGATACTGAAAACCGCCGCCGCGGACTGTTCTCCCGCTTTCAGGATTCTGACAGTATCAGGCGTCAGGATCATAAACCGCTTCCCATGCCTGTCATATTCTATTTTTATAACCGGGCTGCCCGAAGAAGCTGTTTCAGATACCAGGCGCTCCCCCCGGAACTGGCGGACGCTACGGCCGTCAGATACAACAAAAGCACTGTCTTCCCCCATACACAGCAAACCGGCATTTTCCATGCCGTGCCGGTAGTTCATTTTACCTGCAAAAGCGTTGCTGAACACCATTTCCTTGTCCAGGAAAACCAGGTGGCCGTCATACAAGCTCATATCGCGGACTTCCTTGTCAGCCATCGGTCTGTAAGACCTGTCGGGCTCCAGTGTTCCCGGGAATTGAAATCCGCCCGCATGAAGACGATATGTACGCCCCGAACCCAGCACGGTTGTCACGCCGTTCCGGTCGACAAACAGGCGTTTCAGCGCCTCTGAGGAGTCCCTGCTATAGTACCTGATACCATAGTCCTGTAAAAAAGGCTCATCGCGGTAAAAAGCCCGGGTATCTTTCTTCTCCGAACATCCTGCAATACCGGAAAAGATAAAAATGAATAGCAACTTGTTTAATCGCATATATATAAGGAAGAATAGTCCCTGATGTTCATATCTGGCGTCCCTGTTATTACGATCTCTTTTACGATTAGTACCATTTTGCCCGCCAAAAGGAATGAGCGCCCGGGACATGACCTGTTTTTGACCACCAGGCGGAAATATTTTTTACAATAACTAATAAAATAGTTGACATACTAAATATTTAGTTTTATATTTATACAGAAATTTAACCTGCTAAAATTGTTGAAACAAATGGAAATAAGATCATTGACACGTGCCGAAGAGGAAATTATGCTGA
>CAZLTN010000162.1:0-10935 GCA_964562455.1 uncultured Cytophagales bacterium | reverse complement strand
TTGTCAGTTTATATTTATTCAGAGGATTAACCAATGAAAATTTCGAGTTACGAGGAGTATAAGGAGGCGTACAAACAGAGCGTGGAGGATCCTGAAGGATTCTGGGCAGAAGTTGCGCAGGAATTTCTATGGAAGAAACCGTGGAAACGCGTACTGGATTGGAACTTTTCCGAGCCTAATGTTAAATGGTTTGAAGGAGGGAAGCTGAACATTACCGAAAATGCCATCGACCGGCATCTTGCCGAGAGAGCAAACCAGCCGGCGATTATCTGGGAACCCAATGATCCGGAAGATGAGGCCGTAACGCTTACTTACCAGATCTTATATGACCGGGTTTGCCGTCTTGCCAATGTACTGAAAAAGTACGGCATCAAAAAGGGCGACCGGGTATGTATCTATCTTCCTATGGTCCCCGAGCTGGCTATAGCGGTTCTGGCCTGTGCCAGGATCGGGGCTATTCACTCTGTGGTTTTCGGCGGATTTTCAGCTAAGTCTATTTCTGACCGGATCAACGATGCTGGTTGCCGGATGGTGATTACCTCTGACGGGGCCTTCCGCGGGCAGAAGGTAATCCCGATGAAGGAGACAGTCGACCACGCCCTGGAGTCATGTCCGTCAGTGGAGCGGGTATTGGTTCTGACACGTACAAGGACTCCGGTATCTATGCTGAAAGGGCGCGATCTCTGGTGGGATGAGGAAGTGAAATACGTGGAAGCGAAATGCCCTGCAGAGGAGATGGATGCCGAAGACGTGCTGTTTATCCTTTATACGTCCGGATCGACCGGAAAGCCGAAGGGAGTGGTCCATACCTGTGGCGGGTATATGGTATACACGACCTATACCTTTGCCAATGTGTTCCAATATGAACCCGGGGAGATTCATTTCTGTACGGCCGATATTGGTTGGATTACTGGGCATAGCTATATAGTATACGGTCCGTTATGCTATGGCGCCACAACCCTGATGTTCGAGGGCGTACCTACCTATCCGGATGCAGGAAGACTGTGGGAAATCGTAGATAAGCATAAAGTCAATATCCTTTATACTGCTCCGACCGCGATCCGGTCGCTCATGAGCTTCGGCCTGCAATACATAAAAGATCATAACCTCAGCTCGCTGACTAAGCTTGGCTCTGTCGGTGAGCCTATCAACGAAGAAGCCTGGCAATGGTTTAAGACGAATATCGGCAAAGGAAAGTGCCCGATAGTCGATACCTGGTGGCAGACCGAAAACGGCGGGATACTGATCTCGGGGCTGGCCGGCCTCACGCCTGAAAAGGCTACCTATGCGACCCTGCCGCTACCCGGTGTACAGCCTTCGGTGGTCGATGAAAACGGGAATGAACTGGAGGGTGACGATGTAAGCGGAAACCTTTGTATTAAGTTCCCCTGGCCCGGGATTATCCGGACTACCTATGGCGATCATGAACGCTGCAAGCAAACTTATTTCTCAACCTATCCGGGCAAATATTTCACCGGCGACGGCTGCCTGAGAGATGAGAACGGCTTTTATCGGATTACCGGGCGCGTGGATGACGTACTGAACGTTTCCGGTCACCGGATCGGGACCGCCGAAGTGGAAAATGCGATCAACATGCACCTTGGTGTTGTCGAGTCGGCGATCGTCGGATACCCGCACGATATCAAAGGGCAGGGAATTTATGCCTTTGTTATCACCGAAAGAAAGCCTAACGAGCCGGAGATGATGAGAAAAGACATTTCTGCTACCGTAGCGCAGATTATCGGACCTATTGCCAAGCCCGATAAGATCCAGTTCGTTTCAGGGCTTCCTAAAACGAGGTCAGGCAAAATCATGCGGAGGATCCTTCGTAAAATAGCAGAGGGAGACGTATCCAACCTGGGCGATACCTCTACGTTGCTCGACCCTTCGGTTGTAGATGAAATCAAGGATGGGGCGATTTAAAAAAATAACTCAGGGGATCCTGCTGCTGTGCAGCCTGCTGTCAATCCCGTCATTGACGGCTACCGGACAGGGGCAGGATCCCCTTTTTACTTTTGGAGAGCTCATTCCCCTGGAGCGGAGCCTCGGTATTTCTTCTTCCGCCAAACCCAAGCCGTTGCGCTGGTTTGATGTAAATACCGGGAAAGATACCTGGGAAGTAAGAGACAGCATCCTGGTTTGCAAAGGGCTCCCGATCGGGGTGGCAAGAAGTGAGTTCCCTTATGAAAATTATATTCTCCATGTCGAATGGAAGCATATGGAGCCCGGCGGAAACTCCGGGATGTTTATGTGGAGCAAAGCAGTGCCGGGATCGAACAGGTTGCCGGATGGGGTAGAGGTTCAGATGCTCGAGCTCGACTGGGTAAAATTAAATACGAAAGACGGTGTAGAGCCGCCCATTGCATACGTACATGGTGAACTTTTCGGAACGGGAGGTGTTGAGACAATTCCCGACAACCCCAGAGGGGTGAGAAGCAAATCGGTCGAAAACAGGTGCAAGGGAAGAGGGGAGTGGAATACCTACGAGGTTATCTGCGTCGACGGGACCATCAAATTGTCGGTAAACGGCAAATTTGTGAACGGGATTTCGGGTTCGACGCAAAGAAAAGGCTACATGTGCCTCGAATCAGAAGGCGCAGAAATTCATTTCAGAAATCTCAGAGTCATAGAGCTTCCGGCAGGGTTCGGGAAGTTTGAGGGCAAAAACTGAGCGGCTTTCCCGGTCAGGGATAGTAATCCGTTATCATCACAGCTATAGGAGAATTCCAGGAATTTTCTTATATTACATGATGATGAATTCCGGATAATCCCCGTTTGTAAATGGCTGTAGCGATCGTATTTGCTGTCGTTTTCGTTCCTTTTTTTGTTTTCGTCTTCCTGGTATGGCGGGCAGGGAAAAAGATGCCCGAATCGGCGCTCGCTCATTTGGAAAGAAAAGTCTACAAGGTTAAATCCCACAAGGATCTGAAGGGGATAGTGCTCGGGTGGCTTTTTGTGGGCCTTCCGATGATAACCATGATTTCTATCGGTGGGCTGATTGTCTTTGACAAATCGGACCCTGTCTACATTGTGCCGGGCGTTAAGGAAAGCCTTGTAGTAATTTACCTGCTTGTACTTATTCTTCCTTTCTATATTCTCGGAATAGCGGGCGGTCACAATCTACGTATGATGAAAGATATCGTGCTTGATCTTGACCCGTCAGAAGGGATCATCGGGTGGAAATCGGAGAAAAACAGCTACACGCTCCGCAGGGAGGACTTCGAAAGGATCAATACCCTAGACCGAAAAGGAAAATCTATTGAGACGGTACACGAACTCATTCTTAAAAACGGGCAGAAACTGTACCTTACCCTTGCGCATCCCGGTTATCACGCGCTCATGGCGATGTTGAAAGACGTACCCCAAACAGCAAAGGAGTATTACCTGCCCATTGTGCCGGTAGATGTACCCCCGCTTCTCCGGATAGCCAAAAGAGTGGTCGATACTGCGATCCGGTATTATATCGTGGAGATGGCGGTTATAGCATTTTTATCGCTGAGTATTTTTGCAATGCACTACTACGAAAAGAACCAGAAGAACCTGGATCAGCTTTTACCTGCGAGGGAACTGAAGGTAGTAGGTAGTTATACAAGAATAGGGATGAAAGGCAAAAAGTACTACTACTTATGGATTCACGATGGTAGGTTTCCTCAAGAGGTGAGGGTAAACCGGAAGATCTACCAGGAAGGCGTCAGTAAAGGATCGGCATTATTGTACTACAATGCAAATAACAACCGCTACGATTATAAAGTAACAGACTTTGGTCTCTATCATTTTCTAAGCGGGGCATTGGGAATATTGGCGGTTTTCCTTGCCGGAAGAATCGTCTGGCTGGTACAAAAGCGCCGGAAGCAGGCATTGCCCTGACGCCTTTCTACCTCATCTTATTACGATAGTAATTCTGATAGTCGGCCCTTCTTTGTTTTGGCCTTCCCAGGAAGCTTGCGCTTAGTGCGGATAGCCCTCCTGTCAGGCCGCCGGTAATGCCGGTCAGCAGGATAAGCAGTATTGAACTGCCCTGTAAAGGGAGGACGGAGGCGATCCTTTCAGACAGTAACGATTCATTCAATTGGTTTATCCACGAAGCGTATGCAACCCAAAGCAGGGCAATGCCCAGGAAGCCGGAGATAAAAGCGGCGCCGGGCGCCTGGTTAATAATGAGGGCGACTGCGAAAGCCGCTATTGCAACAGACCACCATGGAAGGTATTCTCCCAGCACAAAAGCTGCAAAGGCAGTAAGTATAACGCTGAGGATCGTTTTCATATAATAAGGGGATTAGATTCTTAATTATCAGCTCACGGATTCAGGGCCATTGTCCATTTTACCCTGGCGTCGCCTGCATCTTCCTTCCGCATGATCCACAGCCTGTACATTTCTCCCTTTACCCAGGTGTCTATAAAATTGTCATAATATTTGCTGCCGGGGTTTCCGCTCTGGCCTGCGGGATAAACACCGTAGGCTTCGGTTTCATTCGTGAGGTGTACCAGCATTCTCCAGCTTGGCCCGTGGCTTACAGTAATAGCGTTAATGGTATTACCGTGCCCTCCCACGGGCAGCCCCCGTCTTGCAAAAGAAGGTAGTGCGTCTTTAAGAAGGTGAAAAATCGAAGGATTCTTAAATTTTGACCATTCCAGTTTGCCTTCGTTTTCTGCAGCCGCCAGCTTTCCGGCCGCCTTATTCAGCGCTGCGGTGACCACGTCCCGGGCCGTTTCCTTTTCAGGGGTATTGATGTTGTCATAAAAAACGGAAGTAGAGTCTCTCAGGAGCAATTCGACCAGGACCTGTTCATCAGGCATGGGCGCTTTTGGAGTTACCTGCAAAAGCTCATCGTTCCATACCACGGCTCTGAGGCTGTCCATCCATACCTGGTAAACCGTCTGGGCCTGTGAGCCGGGATCAGCCTGTAAATCCCACTTTTTCACCAGATCCAGGTAGCGTTTCGCATCTTCATCCAGCAGGTTCTCACTTGTAAACCTGATCAATGCCGGACGTATAGACCGGGCAGTAACGTTGTCATAATCGTTGAGAAGATGACGCATGTCTTCAGGAGTGGCTTTGGTAACTTTTTCCAGTTTCTGCTCGATGGAAATCCCGCGGGCGGTGATGTAGGCTCCCGGTATGTAATAAGGATAAGCGGCGTCCGCCGGACGTTGATTAGCACTTTCCAGGAAACCCCGGGCGGGGTTGACTACATGAGGGTTTTCATTCTGAGGGATGTATCCCTGCCATTGATAGGTATCGTCTTCCCCGGGCATCACGAAAAGTCCCTGTTTGTTCCACCGGGCCGGAAACTTCCCCTGCTGCCATACAGCGATATCGCCGGTTTTTGATGCAAAAATAAAATTCTGGCCGGGGCAGGTAAAAGTCCTGATAGCCTCCACGTAGTCCCCGTAATTTTTCGCCCTGTTCAACCGGTAAAAAGTGACGCCCTCATCAGAGCCGTCATGTCCTATCCACCTCACTGCCAGGTTCCGGCTTCCGGTGGTTTTATCGGGAAAGCCTGCCTCGAACATCACCGGGCCGAATGCGGTATAAGCGACTGTGTCGTATACGGTTTCTCCTCCTTTTACCTTAATTTCCTCGATCCTCAGGTTAGCGGGCTCCCATGCCCCTTTATACCAGTAAGCATCTTTTTTACCGTCCTTAAACTTTATTTCAAAATAGTCTTTTACATCGCGCTGCGCATTTGTGATACCCCAGGCAATATGATCATTGAAGCCGCTGATTACAAAAGGGCTGCCCGGCAGACTGGCACCGTATGAGGTTCCGGAGTTGTCGGTAAGCTGGATTTCAAACCAGATAGAAGGCAGTGAAAGCTCGAGATGCGGATCGTTGGCAAGAATGGGTGAGCCGCTGAGCGTTTTGCTGCCGGCCAGTGCCCAGTTGTTGCTGCCGTTATGCGGGTTGGGCTTATAGCTTTCCATGAAAGCTACCGCCTTAAAGTCGCTCAGGTACAGGCTGTCTGCCGCAGCCGGTGCAACCGGTTTTACCGCCGGGACAGGGAAGACAGTACCTTTAGGGACAATCGGCCTCAGAGAGTCGGGTATTACCTGGTAGGCCCGGTCGAAGGCATCGCCGGAAAATATGGTTCTGGCATTGGTATACCCCAGGTCGTTATCGGAGCCGCCGGTCAGCATTTTGGCCATCATTTTGAGAAGCAGCGCCGTGCGGAGGTTGCTCCATTTTTCAGGCGAAGCATTCAGGAGCTTGTATTCCAGGGGCCATTCTTCCGGGGTAAGAGATTGAATATAGGCGTTGACCCCCCTGGTGTAAGCGTCGTAGATTTTCTTGCTGAGCGGGTCTTTTTCCATTTCCGCCAGGGCATTTTCGGCAGCGTAAACCATCCCCAGCCTCCTTTGCGATCTGTCGAAATCTATCGCTTTCGGTCCTGCAAATTCCGAAGCCCGGCCCGCAGCGGCCCTGGTTTGCAGATCCATCTGGAACAGGCGGAACCTGGCGTGTACATATCCTTGGGCAGTATAGAGGTCTTCTTCGTTTTGTGCAAAAATGTGGGGGACCAGGCGTTCGTCGAGAAAAATCTCTACCTTATCTTTTAACCCGGGAATATCAAGGGAGCCGCTGAAGTCTGCGTCGGCCGGTTCGGCATTTTGCCAGAAACCATGTTGCGGACTGAGAAAGGTACCCAGCGGCATGGGTACGACGCTGCCCAGCGGATTATTTAAAATATAAAGTAATCCGATAGTAATAAGTGAGGAGAGGAGAAACGGAAGAGGACGCATGCGGTTATACTGCTTTGAGGATGGTAAGAAACCAGGCCGCTCCGGGAAAAATCAGGAAGGCGTAAGCTGTACGGAAACTACTTTCCATGCTCCCCCCTCTGCTTTACAACAACCAGCGTATAGGCAAGCCTGTTGCTGAATGACTGCCCCTGGAGGGAGCCCCTGACACTCCAGATGCCTGTTACAACCCCGGTATCCAGGTAGTGACGGGTGTAGTTGCTGTATGTGCTGCCGGATTCAATGACTACGTGCCCGCCGCTAACTGCTTCCAGAAGTGTGCCGCTATCTACCGGCTGCCCGTCAAAGTTGAGAAGGACAAAGTCACTTCCGATCAGCGATCTCAGCGTCCCTGTATTTTTTTCTTCTATCGCTTTGAGGAAATCCCTGCCTGCGGAAGCGGCGTCGGTCGGAACGGTCTGAGAGAACGCTGCATTGACCATGGCCAGGAAAACCAGTACCAGAAGATTTTTTTGTTTCATTCGTATAAACTGACGTTAAGTTTTGGTTTATATATCTCAAAAAACGAGTCGCCTCAGACCTCTTGCTTCATGCCTTACACGTGATGTCTCCTGCCTCCGCAACATTTCTTACTATACCATGCGTTTTATAAAAGTGATATAGTATATTCGATAGCACCAAAAATATCAAAAGTTTTTAACATTGGACCGCTTTGAGCTTTTTATTGTCCCCCATCGCTAACAAACAAGATATGAGCGCCTCGCGTTCTCCGGACCGGGCAAGCGGCGCCGGTAGCATGAGAAAAGGCTTTTACCCCCCGGGGCCCGGCAGGGTATGGTTTATTATCCTTATCTGCATCGTCTTTACCCGGTGCTCGGACCGCAACGAGGTTAGGGTAATAGGGAAAAACTTTGGAGAAGAAGTGGGAAATCTGCAGAACCTGGTATTTTCCTTTAACCGGAACCTCTGGCCGGAACATCTCCTGGGCGTCTGGGATTCTACGCGTTTCGTTTCTTTTGAGCCTAAGCTGGAAGGGAAATTTAAGTGGACAGCGCCGAATGAGCTGGTTTTTTCGCCTGCAGGCCCCCTGAAAGCAGCTACAGATTACCAGGCAAGCATTACCGGTCATGTCCTGAAGCACGCCGAACAGGCGCATGGATTGAAGGTGAGCAAGGACGTGATTGCCTTTCATACGCCTTTCCTGACGCTCAAACGGACCAGGAGCTGGTGGGCACTTTCATCACTCAGCGGCAGGCCGGAGTCGAGAGTGCAGGTTTTTTTTAACTACCCGGTGGATGAAGCAACCGTAAGAGAGCGCCTGCGTGTGCTCAGGGGTGAGACCGTGCTGGAGCACCGTTTTCTGCCTTCGCAGTCTTCGGAGTCGGTGCTTCTGGCCTTGCCGGGCAACCCCGAACCGGGTGAGGACCTTACGATAGAGCTGGGAAAGGGCATTAAGATAGAAAGCGAATCTTTTACTACGAAAGAAGCCGTCTCTCAGAAGTTCCGGCTGGCTTCACCACTCGAGCTGAAGGTGGAGAATGTTTCCTCCGGCTTTTCGAATAACCGGGGTTACCTGGAAGTAGAGACTACCCAGGAACTGGTACCTGAAAACATCAGCAGCAGCCTCGAGCTTCAGCCGCAGATCCCCTTTACGGTAGAGCCGCAGGAGAGCGGTTTTATAGTAAGAGCCGATTTTTCGGAAACAGAGACCTACGTGCTTAAAGTCGGCAAGACACTGAAAGGAGTATTGGGACAGACGTTGCAGGAGGAGGTAACCCAGGATTTCTTTTTCGGGAAAATGCCCGAATCCATCCGGTTCGCCAGTAAAAAAGGATTATACCTCAGTACGAAAGGGAACCGCAACATCGGCGTGCAGATCACCAATGTGCCTTCGGTTCAGGTTAAAATTTCAAAAGTATATGATAATAACCTGTTGTATTATCTCTATAACAGGAGGTATGAAAACTACTCCGAAATAAACGGCAACTGGGGGCCTGACGGAAGTTACAACTATTCGGAAGATTACGGCAATCAATACAGCGATGTGCTGGTGGACAGGAAAGTCTCGACGGAAGACCTCCCTGTGCTGGGAGGAGTACGGGCGCTCAACCTGGCGGTACCGGAAGTACACGGAAAAGCAAGAAAAGGAGTTTACCTCGTCAGTGTAGCTTCCACAGATGCCATGTATCTTTCGGCTCAGAAGCTGGTTTCGGTTTCCGATATAGGCCTGATCGTAAAGCAGGGGCTGGACGACGTATGGGTATTTGCCAATTCCATTTATGATGCAACGCCCGTCAAAAATGCGGAGATAACCCTGATCAGCGCCAACAACCAGGAAATGCACACCATGGTGACAGACGCGAACGGGGTAGCCCATGTATCCGGGATGAAGGAAAAGGCGCCCGGGTTTAAGCTCGCTATGGTAACGGCTTCGAAGGACGACGATTTTAACTACCTGGCAGTAAATGATAGCCAGGTGGAGACATCGAGGTTTGAAGTGGAAGGAGTGAGGTCGAACAGTACCGGGATGCAGGCATTCATTTACGGGGAAAGGGATATTTACCGGCCCGGAGAGACCTTGCATTTCGTTTCTGTGCTAAGGTCGGAAAACTGGAAGCCGGTAGCAGAGCTCCCCGTAAAGCTGAAACTCGTAACCCCCAATGGGCAATTGTACGGTTCCTGGCTGAAAACAACCAATAAGGAAGGAGCGACGGAGGTCTCGGTCAAAGTAGAAGAAGCCTCTCTGACAGGGGCCTACACGATGGAATTGTATAATGCCAACGACGTGCTCCTGGCATCGTCGGTAGTCAATGTAGAGGAATTTGTACCCGACCGTATCAAGGTTGATTTAGATGGAGGAAAGGCCGGCTACCTTTCCGGGGAAACCGTATCGCTCAATGCGGTTGCCACTAACCTGTTCGGCCCTCCTGCTTCCGGACGGACTTACGAAATGGAGCTTCAGTTAAGGAGGAAGCAGTTCAGGGCAAAGGATTTCCCGGAGTTTGAGTTTGAAATTCCCGCCGAAGTGAGCTTTGAAAGGGTTAAGAAACAGGGAGCTACAGATGCTGAGGGGAAAGCAAAGGGAGATTTCATCCTTTCGGAGGCATACAGGGATATCGGTGTGCTGGATGGGAAAGTCTATGTAACCGTTTTTGACGAAAACGGACGGGCCGTCAACAGGGTACATTCTTTCGAAGTAGCGACGCAACCCGTGCTTTTCGGCGTACGCCTGCCGGATCGTTATGTGGGCGTTAATGTACCGGTACAAACAGAAATACTCAGTGTCGATCCTTCAGGCAGGATCAGGCCGGGGGAATCTGCCGGCATCGAGGTAATGCGTGTGAGCTATCAGACGGTTATCGAAAAGCGCGACGGGCAGATGCAGTACCGGTCTAAAAGAAAGGAAGAAACAGTATATGCGCAGACCCTGAAGCTGGGCAGCGGTCGCGGGTCGTTCCGATACACACCCACGGTCTCCGGCGAATACGAGATCAGGATACGCAGGCCGGGCGCCGAGCATTATACTTCTGTGACCTATTACGCCTACGGATTTGGTTTTACCGAGTATTCTTCCTTTGAAGTGAGCAATGAAGGGAGGGTGTTGATCGAGACGGATAAAAAGAAATATAGCCCCGGTGAAAAAGCCAGGATACTGTTTAAGGCACCTTTTGACGGCAAATTGCTTGTTACGGCCGAACAGGGAGAAGTGCTGTATCACCAGGTAATCGATACAAAAGAAAAAGCCGCCGAGCTGGTGTTGCCTGTCTCGCAGGGCTATCTGCCGAATGTCTATATCACCGCTACGCTCATACGACCTTCCGGGGCAGACCAGATCCCTCTTACCGTTGCGCACGGGTTTGAGCCGTTGATGGTTGAATCAGCCGAACGCGTTATGAAAGTGAAGATCACGGCCTCGGAAGTTTCCAGGTCAAAAACCAGGCAGCGGATCAGGGTTAAGGCGGACCCGCATGCTCAACTGACATTGGGTATCGTAGACGAAGGAATTCTCCAGATACGCAATTTCACGACTCCTGACATCTACGGGCATTTTTACCGCAAAAGGGCGCTCGAAGTCCAGGCGTCGGATCTGTATGCTGCGTTATTCCCGGAGCTGGGATTTGCGCAGGGCTCCAGCGCCGGAGGTGACGGCTACAACCTGGAAAGAAGGATAAACCCGCTGGGCAACGGCAACAGGAACCTGGTAAGGTTCTGGAGCGGGCTGCTGCAGGCCGACGC
>CAZLTN010000161.1:0-11100 GCA_964562455.1 uncultured Cytophagales bacterium | reverse complement strand
AGAAAAAAAAGATCATAGAGGAAACGCTCGCGCTTACGGGGCTGGATGAAGACCTTCGCAAATACCCGCACCAGCTTTCGGGCGGCCAGCAGCAGAGAGTAGCGCTGGCCAGGGCACTCGCGCCTAAGCCCAGCATTCTTTTACTGGATGAGCCTTTCAGCAACCTGGATACGGTTTTGCACGAGCGGGTGCGGGATGACCTGAGAAAAATAGTAAAAGCAACCGGTATTACCACCATACTGGTGACGCACCATACCCGCGATGCCCTGAGTATGGCGGATAAAGTGGCGGTGATCCATAAAGGCAGGCTTTTGCAAATGGATGCCCCGGAAACCATTTACGCCCACCCGGTGAGCGGCTACGTAGCCCATCTGTTCGGAAAATACAGTTGCATCGCCTACTCCCCGACTAGTTCCGGCCTCGAAACTGCGTTTGGTACCGTCGCTACCGGGCACGACGCATCTGCAGGAAAGCCCTGGCTCTTCTGCAGGCCCGAACATATCAGCATACTGAAAGGAACCGTTAATGAGCCTGTCGGTATCCTTGAAGGGAAAGTTGAAAATTCGACCTTCTTAGGCGACTATGTGAGAATAGTTTTAAGTGCGGAAAAAAAGGGAGAAAAAACACGGCTGATCCTTCATACCGACACCGTATATCCGGCAGGTACATCATTGCGGTTTATTATTGGCTCCTTCAAAACTGTCGATTTTGAAGACATCGAAAGGGAATAGCCTTTACTCACTGGCCTTTTTCCGCTTTGTTTTCGGCCTTTTAATGAGCATCGCGCTCACCCGCTTCATCCTTAAAGGCTGGATCTCCGACTTTTACGAAGCGCCTGCTTACTTTTTTTCCTACTACGGATTTTCCTGGGCCTCTCCTCCCCCGCAGCCTTTCCTGAACGGCATCTATTATTTACTGCTGCTTCTGGCTGTACTCATCATGCTCGGGCTATTTTTCAGGACAGCCATCGTGTTTTTTTTCCTGCTCTTCACCTACACCGAGCTCTGGGATAAAACGGTGTATCTCAATCACTATTACCTGATCAGTTTATTGTCGTTCCTGATGTCGTTTATGCCAATGAACGCCGTAGCATCGCTTGATTGCCTTTATAACAGAGGACGTCGGCTAACGCCGGAATCGGGAGCATTCTTTAGCTTCCTTCTGAAAATGCAGGTGGGTTCGGTCTATTTTTTCGGTGGCATAGCAAAAATCGGAAGTGATTGGCTTTTCCTTGCCCAGCCGCTCAAAATATGGCTTTCGGCAAATGCTCATCTACCGGTAATCGGCAGCTTGCTGGTCCAGCCACTTACCGCGTATGCCGCGAGCTGGCTGGCGATGATTTTCGACCTCTCGGCTCCTTTCCTGCTTTATTTTAGTAAGACAAGACCCTGGATTTATCCTGTTGTCATCCTTTTCCACATCTTCACCGCACTTCTGTTCCCAATCGGGATGTTCCCGTGGTTCATGTGCGTCTTTACCCTTGTTTTTTTTCCTTCCGGTTGGCATAAAAGGATTATGACAACCCTGTTTCCGGGCTCACAGTTTCAGCCGGCAAGAGCAGAACAGGCACCTGCCGCTACAGCCAGGGGATTGGCTGCGCTTTTCTTCTTTTTCCAGGTATTGATGCCTTTCAGGGCATGGCTTTATCCCGGTAACCTGCTCTGGCACGAACAAGGTTTCCGCTTTTCATGGCGTATTATGCTGATGGAAAAAAACGGTACCCTGGAATACTTTGTCAGGGTAAAAGACACCGGGAAAGAGTTCCTTGTAAGCCCATCCGGGTTTCTGACACCACGCCAGGTCCACCAGATGAGCTTCCAACCTGATATGATCCTGCAGTTCGCGCATTACCTGCACGCCTTTTATCTGGAATCAGGTGTAGGCGATACCGAGATCCGGGCCAGTTGCTATGTGAGCCTTAACGGGAAACCCAGCCGGCTGCTGATCGATCCTGATACCGACCTTGCAGCTCAGAAAGCAGGTTGGCACCGCAAGAGTTGGATTACAGAAGGGCCGTAAGCTATACTGCTACCTCATCAACATTCTTTCCCAGGCGGCGATCTTCCTCGATAGCGCGCTGCGCATTCTCAGCAGCTTTGCTGTGTTTCCAGTTATGCCATTTCTTACCTAGCGCCCACGTCATACCCTGGTCTACAAAGGTATGGCGAACCAGATTAAAAGCCCCCCTCATAAATGTGAGCGGCGAATCGTTTGCCCTCAGCGCCAGGCTGAATCCTCCGTCGACATAACGGATGTAATGCCACCAAAGCGACGGTATGAAAATAGTCTCTCCGTGGTTAAGAATGGTATGATAGCCGTGCAATCCTCTCATCGCGGGGTACTTTTCGTAATCCGGGTTGATGGGATCGACCTTACTCATTACGGTAAACGGAAGCTGGTAGAGACGTGCACCCTGGTCGGGAGCGTAAAGTATTACTTCCTTCCTGGTCTGGAATTGGGTGAGAAACACATTGGAGCAATCCATATCATAGTGCAGGCCTGTGATAGAACCTTCTCCCCCGAAAAAGACATATTTATACCCCTTCAGAAAGCCGTCCATAATAGTAGGAAAGCGTATGTCGTCTGCCAGCTCCGGCGCTTTCTTGAAAATATCGAACAGGAACATCCTGAGATCCACCGGCCCTTGCTCGATCAGTGTCAGGTATTCTCCGAACGACATCACTTTAGCCGGCTTGAAATATTTGTCCGGGTCATGGATATGCTTGTCGTACAAGGGTACCTCAATATTTCCGTGCGTCTCACGGAGCCAATCGAATGTCCATTTCTGCACAGCCGGCCAATCTTTGACCAGGTCGGTAAAAACGACAGGACGCTTTGGTTTAAGATATTCGGAGATGAATTCTTCGCGCGTCAGCCCGCTACGTTTTTCTATTGGTGTTAACTTCATAGCTAAAAACGGATTAATCCTTTTATGAACTTCGGCTATTGTTTAAAGTACCTACGATTTATTAAAGAGAGCTTTTTTGGAATTCTTGGAATGATACTATTTTAGGTGAAACACAACTAAAACAGGCAAAGTTTCAAACTATTACTGAAAAATGCTAACCTCTTTATCTGATCTGATTAAAATTAATCGAATCAGAGACCGGAGAGAAAATTCGTTCCGCATCTATAATGATACGCTTCGGAAAGAAACCAGGTCGTCTGAAAATACTGTAAAGACCGCCGGGTACCCCGGTGCAACCTTGCCCAGTTTATCCTGCAGGCCCAGGGCCGCTGCCGGTCGGAGGGTCGCCATCTCCACGGCTTCTGCCAGCGGAATACCTACTTCTCTGACTGCATTCACCATAGCTTCAGGAAGAGAAATCGCTCCTCCCGCCAGGTTTCCTTCGGAATTGACATACCGGTCTCCTTCGAGCGCCGCATCGAATTCCCCCCATTGAAACCTGGTTTTCTGCCGCCCCAGGAACAATGCATCCGAAATCAGCAGGAGCTTCTCTCCTTTCTGACGATAAGCTATCCGGGCCGCAGCATAGTCACAATGGATGCCATCCAGGATAATCGGAGCATATACATTTTCAGACTCGAACACCGCTCCCACAAGCCCGGGCTCGCGATGGCCGAATCCCGACATGGCATTGAATAGATGGGTACACAGATTAACCCCGCTGTTAAAAGCCCGTCTTGCTACGGCAAAACCCGCATTTGAATGACCGGCCGACAACACGATACCTGCCCCGGTGAGATCTTCAAGCTGCTCAAGGGTGAAAAACTCAGGTGCCAGCGTCAGCATCTTAAGGACTCCTTCCCCTTCCTTCTTCAGAGACTGCAGCAGATCCTCCTCAGGGCTAAGAATAAAGGATTCAATGTGAGCCCCCCTTTTTTTGGGGTTTATGAAAGGTCCTTCCAGGTGCAGCCCCAATATCCCGGCGTCAGGATACTCATCCATAAAACTCCGGGTCGACGCTATAGCCTCCCTGATATTCTCCCACGGAGAAGTGATGCAGGTGGGTAAAATAAAAGGAGTACCCGTCTCACGGCTGGCCGACAACATATCCCAAAGCGATTCTACGGTAGGATTCTCCGTAAAATGGTGCTCTACGCCACCATTGATATGGATATCTATAAAGCCGGGCGCCAGGTTGTCGAATACAACGGCCCCATCGGGCGCCAGGCTACTGTCTTTAAGAGGTGTAACGGAAACGACCGTCCCGTTTTCTATACCAATCAGGCAGTTTTCCTGCACGGTTCCGGTGGTAAATAACTTTCCGGCAAAAACAAACGGCATGCTGTTAATTAATAATGTAGTTTTTTAAGAATACCTGCAGACCTCGGATCAATATCCTGCGCATTCCCGGTTACCAGTATTCCTTTAATCCCGGTTTTGGAGGCAATCCCGTAAACAGTCGCCTCATCTGCCGGATCGCTCATTCCCTCATACCGGTATACTTCCTCGACGTCAAATTCCTCATCCGTAAATTTACCCGCGGCACAAATCAGGCAATTGATCTCGAGATTAAAGTCGTGGGTATATCCCTTCTCTCTCAGCTCATTGATTGCCTCAACCACTGTTTCATAATGATATTCGTTGTTCCTCGCTCCCATAATATCCCCTTTTTACGATTTATGAAGTTAAATATAACTGCTCTATAAAAAAATGATACCCGTCACTCTTTCCATTTTTTCACTATCAATGTCGAATTAGTACCACCAAAACCAAAGGAATTGGATAGAAATACATCTATACCGGTTCGGCAGGTTTCAGCCAGTATCCTGATTTTCGCAGAATCTTCGTCGGGCGTCTCAAAATTAATATTCGGAGCTATAAAATCTCCCTCCATCATCAGCATGGAATAAACGATCTCGCTCGCTCCCGCCATCCAGCACTCGTGGCCGGTCATCGATTTCGTGGAGCTTACGGGAACTTTGTCTCCAAATATTTCATAGATTGCCCGGGCTTCCGATGCATCACCGACCGGCGTGGAAGTGGCATGAGCATTGATATAATCGATATCTCCGGCTCTGACATTTCCCTGTTGAAGCGCCATTGTCAGCGACCTGAGCTGCCCGTCTATATCCGGGTTCGAAATATGGTCGCCGTTGGATGAAAAACCGTAACCGATCAATTCCCCGAGAATCAGGGCACCTCTTTTCCTTGCCGACTCGTACGACTCCAGGATTACCGTCGCCGCTCCACCGCCGGGAACCAGGCCGTCGCGGTCCTTGTCGAAAGGCCTCGACGCTTTTACGGGATCGCTTTCCCTGAGCGAAAAAGTACCCAGCCCGTCAAAACTGGCCATGGCGTATGGATTTATCTCCTGTGCCCCGCCGCAGATAATACGTTCCTGTAGTCCCTGCCTGATCATCAGGAACGCCATACCAATCGCATGCGAGCCTGATGCACAGGCAGCGCTCAATGTAAAATTGATGCCTTTCAGCCTGAAAATGGTAGCAAGATTCATATTAACGGTGCTGTTCATATTCTGAAATATGGCACCGCTCCCTATCAGGGTCGTATCCCGCTTTTCTTTTGTTTTATCGATGGCCTCTACAACCGAAGCCGCCGTGCTGTCGTTCCCGAAAATAATTCCCGTTTCGTACTGTTCCAGGAACCCCGCATCCATTCCCGCCCGATCGAGGGCTTCTATGGTAGACATATAGGCGTACATCGCCGGCTGATGCATCCCGATACGCTGCCTGCGCGAAAGCCTTGCTTTAAGATCAGGTTCCGGCACGTAGCCGGTAAGGCCCGAGCGAAACCCGAAATCCTTTCTCGACTGGTCGAGGATAATTCCGCTTTTTCCTTCGTACAACGACTTTTTGACTGTTTCCAGGTCCTGGCCTAAACAGGAATATATACCGATACCCGTTATAACAACCCTGTGATTCATATCTCTGCTAATGTGGGCAAAATATCTTAATCAGATAAAGAACAAATCAGTGCGCTTCCAGCCAGTTTTCTCCTACGCCGATGCCGGTAGCCATTTTTACCGGCAGCGGGACGGCCAGTCGCATCAACTCGTCCACTTTTTCCGAAAGGTAGGGTATTTCGTCCCTGTGTGCGTCAAAAACCAATTCGTCATGAACCTGAAGGATCATTTTCGATTTCATATTTTCCTTTTTCAGGAACTCGTGAATATTGATCATCGCCACTTTTATCATGTCCGCAGCAGACCCCTGGATCGGCGCATTGATAGCATTCCGCTCAGCAAATCCGCGGTTGGTCTGGTTCCTTGAATTAATATCCGGCAAATACCTTCTCCTTCCCAGGATCGTCTCCACGAAATGGTTTTCCCGCGCATCGTTCACGACTTTGTCCATATAGGATTTTACAGCCGGGAACTCCTCGAAGTAAGAAGAGATGATCCCTGCAGCTTCTCCCCTCGGGATAGCAAGCCTCTGGGCAAGCCCGAAAGCAGAAATCCCGTATATAATCCCGAAATTGACCATTTTTGCTTTCCGCCGCATTTCTGATGTCACTTCCTCCATAGGAACCTTGAATACCTTCGATGCAGTGCTGGCATGGATATCCTGGTTCTGGTTGAAAGCCTCCGTCATCGTTTTGTCGCCGCTGAAAGCAGCCATTATCCGCAGCTCGATCTGGGAATAATCCGCAGAAAGGATACTGAAATCCGGGCTCCGCGGAATGAATGCCCGCCGGATCTCCCGTCCGCGAGGGGTCCTGATCGGAATATTCTGAAGGTTCGGATTATTGGAGCTCAGCCGGCCGGTAGCTGCTACGGCCTGGTTATATGAGGTATGGATATGCCCGGTACGTTTATTGATCATCGAAGGCAGCGCATCCACATAAGTCGATTTCAGCTTCTGCAGTTCCCGGTAGTCCAATATCCTGCGTGCTATTTCATGCTCGTTTTCGAGCCCCGACAATACTTCCTCACCCGTAGCATACTGGCCTGTCTTTGTCTTTTTGGGGTTCTTGATAAGCTGCATCTTTTCAAAAAGTATATCCCCGAGCTGCTTGGGAGAGTTGATATTGAAAGGCTCTCCCGAAAGTGCAAAGATCTCTCCTTCAAGCCTGCGGATATCGCCCTCAAGCTCTCCCGACATTTCCCTGAGCGCCGGCAGGTCTACCTTTACACCTTCCATCTCCATGTCCATCAGTACCTTTACCAGCGGCATTTCCACCTGCGTAAACAGTTTTCCGGCACCTTTGCTCTCTACTTCCGGCATCAGCTTGTGATAAAGCTGCAGCGTAATATCCGAATCTTCGGCAGCATATTCCGCAATAGCCTGCAGCTCCACATCTCTCATATTGCCCTGCGAACTGCCCTTTTTGCCGATCAAAGTTTCTATCGACACCGGCGAATAACGCAGGTAATGCTCGGAGAGGATATCCATATTGTGCCTTTTTTCAGGCTCCACCAGGTAGTGGGCCAGCATGGTATCCGAAAGTTTTCCCGCTATATCGATGCCGTAGCGGGCAAGTACCTGCATATCATACTTGATGTTCTGGGCTACCTTTTCTATTGAAGCGTTTTCAAAAACCGGCTTAAAGACAGCCACCAGCTCTGCAGCTTCTTCGCGACCGGCCGGAACGGGTATATAAAACGCCTCTCCGGGCAGGTAGGCGAATGAAAGCCCTACAAGTTCCGCATCCAGCGCATTCGTATCGGTAGTCTCGGTATCAAAACAAATCACATCCTGCATCAGCAGGTACGAAACCAGGCTTTCACGAAGTGCTGCGGTATCTACAATATGGTAATGATGCCGGGTATTGGAAATTGTCCGGAGCGGTGCAGCCAGTTCGACCTCGGCAGGAATTTCTGTCGTGCCCTCCCCGACAACCGCGGGAGCAGAGCTTGCAAAAAGGTCGAGCTGGTTGGAAGGCGCCTTCGATGCCGCGGGTTTAGCCTGGTAATCCTGCGCCAGCGGGTCATCCCCTAACACTCTTCTGCGAAGTGTCCTGAATTCGAGTTCGTCGAAAAGCAGGCTTACTTCTTCTCTGTTCACTTCGGAAATAAGGAGGTCTTCAGGGCTGAACTCAACCGGTACGTCTATATCGATAGTCGCCAACTGCTTCGACAAAAGGGCAAGGTGCCCGTTCTCGATTATCTTTTCCCCCAGCTTACCTTTTATTTCCGAAGCATGCTCCAGCAGAGATTCCACGCTCCCGTATTGGGCAATGAGCTTTTGTGCCGTTTTTTCACCTACTCCCGGTATGCCCGGGATATTGTCGACCGCATCCCCCATCAGCCCCAACATGTCCACCACCTGGTCTATTCTCTCTATCTGCCAGCGTTCAAGCACTTCCTTCACGCCCAGGACTTCCGCGCCTTTTCCCAGGAAAGCAGGCTTATAAATGTGCAGGGATGGTTCTACAAGCTGGCCGAAATCCTTGTCGGGCGTCATCATATATACATCGAATCCCTCCTTCCTTGCTTTTTTGGCAATCGTACCGATGACGTCGTCGGCTTCATACCCGTCTTTGGTCAGGCATGGTATATTCATGGCCTGCAGCAGCCTTACGACATTCGGGATCGCAAAAGTAATATCTTCAGGCTGCGCTTCCCGCTGCGCCTTGTAGGCCTCATACTGGATATGCCTGAACGTAGGGACTGAAGTATCGAAAGCAACGCCGATATGAGTAGGCTTCTCCTTCTGAAGCACCTCCAGGAGCGTGTTGGTAAAACCGAATATGGCGCTGGTATTCTGACCTTTCGAGGTTACGCGGGGTGCTTTGATAAAGGCAAAATGGGCACGGTAAATAAGTGCCATCGCATCTAAAAGGAAGAGTTTTTTTTCGGCCATCAGAGGTCTTTGGTGAATTTTTCAAGGATCGGCCGGATGGCTTCCCCTACCGGCAGGCGTCCTTTAACGCAAACTCAAATATGAAACATTTTTTGTTAAAGTCTTCAGGAATTCGGAAATTTACTGCCTTTTAAAACCTGCTGGAACAACAGGTGTCTTCAGCTGTATATTATCTCTTACTGACTGCGTAAATGACGAGTAAATTCAGAGTATTCCCGGCTATCTTTCTTCTTGCTACAATTCTGGTTTTTCAAAGCTGCGAAGGCCCTGAAGGCCCGGCTGGTAAAGATGGTACAGGCACGCAAGGCCCTAAAGGAGACCAGGGAGAGCCGGGTACCGCCAACGTCATCTACTCGGAATGGAAATCCGTAACGACAAGTTCATGGACGAAGACCACGACAAACGGGGTTGTCAGGTTCCATCACGATATCACGGCACCTCCCCTCGACCAGGCCGTCCTCGAACGTGGCCTGGTGCTGGTGTATGTTAAATTGAGCCAGGATGATAACCAGGTCCGCCCCCTTCCTTATATAGTTGTCAGCAACCTGACGCAGATACGCCTGGAGTACTCACTTCTGGATAAAAAAGTACGGCTTCTAAGCACCGATCCGGATCAGGGCCGGAACCTGACCCCGCCCGACGGGCAGTACCGCTACGTAATCGTACCGGGCAGCCAGCAGGGCCGTATAGCCGACGGCCGGTTGTCGTATGAGGATGCTGTGCAGCTTTTCAATCTGCCGGACTAAATCATTCAAAAAATGATTTGTGAAAGTTCATCAGGTAAAGCTCGTCCGTAGCCCTGGTAACGGCCGTGTACAGCCACCTGAGAAAATCGATGCTTACTTCGTTTTCGGGTATGTAGCCCTGGTCGACGAATACAGCGTTCCACTGCCCTCCCTGCGCTTTGTGACAGGTGAGCGCATACGCAAACTTGACCTGCAGCGCATTCAGGTACGGGTCTTTCCTGATCGCTTCCTGTCGTTCTTTTTTAGATGATATGTCCGCATAGTCCTGGAGCACACGCTCATAGAGCTTCCTGTTGTCGTCGGCCGGAAGCGCGGGCGTTGGTGTATAAAGCGTGTCGAGGATAATCTTGGCATCGAAAGAAGGCTCGGTATCGTAGTCGGTAAGCCGGAGCGTAACGTCTGCAAAGCGGAAGCCGTGCATCTCCTCCATCCGGCGCACCTTCATCAGCTCGACGAAATCGCCGTTTGCCAGGAACCCGGCACGTGAATCTTCTCCCAGTACGCCATAGTTGTTCCTGACGATCATAAGCCTTTCTCCCGCATCGATCTCGTCTTCGGCAAAGTGTATGATGCGGCGTATGTACTGGTTGTATTGAACCGCATCTTTGTTGGAACGGGTGAGGACAATCGTATTTTCCTCCCCGAATTTGTCGTAGGCATACCTCAGACCATCCTCCAGCTTCACGGTCGTCATACGGAAAACATCTCTGAACCCGGCATTGATCGCGATCGACGGCGTTTCCCGCATGAGCTCGCCCCGCAGCCGGGTCGCATTCCACAATATTCCCGAAGCTTCGGCCTGCCTCATTACGTCCACCAGCTCTTCATGGATTACATTTACACCAAAATTCTTTCGTAAAAACACCGGGTCGAGCGCCTGGCTCAGGCGCGTTCCTACCGGCGGAAGCTGGGCTGTGTCGCCTACGAAAATGATCTTGTTGTTTTCGCCTTCCCGCACATATTCTATCAGGTCCGACAGCAGCCCGCGGGAGCCGAATGTAGCCTCGTCACTGATCATCGATGCTTCGTCGATCACAAACAGGGTATGGCTGTGGTAATTGGTCTGCCTGACGAACAAAAACCGTTCGCCGGCCGTCTCCTGCAGACGGTATATCTTCCTGTGGATCGTAAATGCCTTTTTCCCCGAATACCCGCTCATTACTTTTGCAGCCCTTCCGGTAGGAGCCAGCAGCACCGATTTATAGCCAAGTGCTCCGGCCGATTTCACCAGCGCGCTTACCAGCGTAGTCTTGCCGGTCCCGGCATACCCTTTAAGGACAAAGCAGTCATAAGCTCCCGGCCCGCGGGACTGGCGCCCGAGAAAAACGTCCATCTGGCGAAAGAAGCGTGCCTGGCTTTCCGTAGGCCTGAAAGGGAAACGGGAAGCGAGTACCGCCGAAGGTAATTGCTCTGAACTCATAAGCGAATCTAAATGCTTATCTTCAAAATCCAATTGAACTTTTCACAACAATTCTTTAACTTGTACGGGAAAGTTTTTGAGTGGAGAGTTGAAAGTGGAGAGTTGAAAGTGGAGAGTTGAAAGTGGAGAGTTGAAAGTGGAGAGTTGAAAGTGGAGCAACAACTTTCAATTTTCAATTTTCAACTTTCAACTTTCAACTCCTAA
>CAZLTN010000160.1:0-11141 GCA_964562455.1 uncultured Cytophagales bacterium | reverse complement strand
TCAAGCACCGCCATGTTGCTTTCCATCATCCGGTGCAGGTGCTCGGCCACCACCACTTCCCGTACTGCACCGGCCCTTTTCCACTCCGGGCTGGCCAATGCAGCCTCCCGGTACAGTTTCAGGCCTTTTTCCATTTCTTCCGCCGCTCCTTTCAGGTATTTCAGGAAAACCGGCAAAAGCGGGGTCCCCGGCGAGGCGACAATACCCGTTGCTCCGCGTGCATACTGCTCGGCTTTATTCACTTTATTTGAGAAATCAGGATAAAAAACCATTCTCGTCACTGTAAACGGCCAGTAGGGATTAAGCTGCCCCCCGAGATACCCCATCCACGCGTTGTGATCGGTCCAGGAATAGTGGAAAGTCGCGGTTCTCAGCGGCGGCTCTTTGAAAAAGAGCGGGTTTCCTATCGCATTATTGGTGCCCATATTCGGACCCGTATCGGGTACCATCCTGATGGCATTGTCGAAGTGCTCCCAGGCTTTCAGCACCTTGTCTTGCTGACTTGCGCCGAAAAGGCGCGAAGCCATGCTCCCCAGCAGGCCGGCAAACGGAAGCGAGTTATCCCAGCAGGTCCAGTACCTCAGCTCAGAAATAAAATTAGGGGTAAACCCGCTGCTCCAGCTTTCGATCGTACCTTTTACGCCGTAGCGAGCGAGCGCATCGTAGCGCTTGCGCCACTGACCCGGAAAAGGCAGGTACGGAATAGTCCCGAACTGCCAGCTCGCAAAAGTATCCACTTTGGAAAACACCTTCATTTTCCGGCCGTTAGCCTCTTCGATCTGCGCCTGCGTCACCTCGGCGGGGCCGACCTGGGACAACGAATAATCTCTTAAAAAACCTTGCATACCGTCGAGCTCAAACCCTTTCCCGTTTTCCCAGGTCAGCGAAGGAATGGCATCCTGCGGCAGTTTCTGTATGAAATAGCGCTTCAATTTCGTGTTCTGCGGGCGGAAGTCGATGTTATATTCCCAGGCGAGCACGTGCGTACCCGGGTTGACGCGATGGCATTCCTCCGTCACTATTCCTACAGCTTTCCCCCAATTATCGGCCCATTCCATTACGTGCGATTCGTCAGCGCCATGCAGGCCGCCCCACTTTTTATACCAGAATCCCTCCGTAAGCAGCACATAGCCGCCCATATCCGGGAACTCGCGGGTAATGTCCCTCACCAGCTTACGAAGACCGTCTTCGCTTTCCTGTGTGCCCGTATATTGATAGATGATCGGCGTATAAACTTTAATCCCCCAACGCGCCGCCCGTTTGATCAGGTCGTGAATGCGGTCGGGAGACTGCTTCCTGACTTTATATAAAAGACGGGCATAAAAATCAGTCGAGCTCTCGGCAGTAGTGCGGTCGCCGTTTGCATTTGCATATACCGACGTAAACAGGCCGTCAAAACCATTGTGGGCAATATGGGATAGCAGGTTATCCGGCCATTCCATCCATCCGAGACCTGAAAGCACCATCCGCCGCTCATAGATACTCTCCCTCACCAGGCGGAGATTAGCAGACAAAAACGGGGCATCTCTCAGCTTCATCTGCGCTTCCAGGTTGAACAACCCCTGCAATACTCCCACCTCGTCATAGCCTACGACGACCAGGTTCTGCTTTTCCCTGAGAAGCGCATAGCCTTTCGGTCCTTTTACCAGTCCTGCGTATTGAGGAAAACTATTTTTCGTACCGGCCAGGATAAGCTTCTCTTTCCTTTTCAGACTTTTGAAGCCGTCGACACTTTCGGTTTCGATCCCTACTTCCATCGAAGCCCTCATAAACTCTCTGAAATCGGCCACAGCCGTCTCCACGACTTCACTGCCCCCGGGTACATAACACAGCCTCCACTGCCCCTCGGCAAGCGAGAATTCATCCGGTCTCTTTACAAGGTCCTTATCCCGGCAAAGCACGTGTACCGGGCCTTCCGCAATACGTTTGTGATGACCATAGGGCTGGTCGTCGGGTAAAACCCTTTTTACTTCCCTGGCAAATACGGCCGTATCTTCGGCAAAGGGCAGGATTTCAGGTACTGCCCCATTTATTGCTTCCACCGGGAGCAACGGGTCACTATTGCCGGTTGCAGCGGCGGTTCCGGCTACGCCCAGCCCGGCTGTCAGCAGGAACTTCCTTCGTGAAAAATTTTGAGACATTAATTTTAGGCTATGGGTTTATTCTAAATTTTATCAATCCAGTGTTCAAGCAGGTAACGGCAGTTCAGTACCTTTTCCCTGAGATCGTCAGGTACATAGAAATAGTGATTGCTGGCTTCAAATCCGATACGGGAGTCGGCAGATTGCAGCTCATATAGCCGCTTCGCCAACTTGATTTCATCCCTTAGCAGATCCTTCAGCCTTGTGCGGATTTTTTCCTTATCTGAGGTGCCTACACCTGCCGGCAGTTTGTCGCGGTGGCGAATGAAATCCGACTGGTTGGCAACGCTCCTGTACAATACGGCTACCGCTTCGGCGATCCGGACCTCCTTCTCAAACTCCTGCTTTTCTTTACTATTGAGTTTTTTGCCCCTGGTCTTCTCCCTGAGCATTTTCAATGACGCTTCAAATCCGTCCGATACTTTATAGAGCTGGCTTATAAAAACTTCTTCGGGATAAATAGCCCGCCAGCCTTTTAAGTCGTCATACCCTATCCCAACCATTGTCGACGAATAGCCGGTAGACTTCTCCCACAGCAGGTTGGCCGGACCGGAATGAACCGGCGCATTATAGACTACGCTGACGTGATAAGGGAACTCCCTGTAGGCCTTGCTGAATCCGTACCAGGCCTCCACCATTGCCTCCGCAGCAGCGCCGTACCGCCTTTTGGCAACCCGGGTCATGGCTTCGTTCACCGAAATACCGGGTTCGCTCCCTACAATAGAAACCACTTCCAGGTTCGGCGATCCGGGATAGCCCCCGAGTGTCCAGCCGGTCATCAGCCCGCTCACTTTTTCCTCCCTCAGGTTAACCGCATGCTGCGCTACATTTTCCAAAGCCGGTACATAGGGTACTCCGCCACACTCCCAGGTAGTGCCGGCCTGGATCTTGGCTATGATCCTCAGCCCGTGCTTACGCGCAACAGCCCAATGCCGCTTTGCTCTTGGTCCGGGCCCTATTGCCGAGATCGAGTATTCGCCTACCTTTCCTTGTATCCCGCCTCTTTCGATGGGCAGGTCCCATTCGCTTACGCTCATCAGCGATGCATTTTCAGGCAGGCCGGGGACAATACCTTCCGCCCAGCCGTCTTTCCAACCCCAATCCCAGGCGATCAGGCGCGGGCCCGTACCGGTGTAGCCGGGGTGCCCCTGACTTTTATAGGTCGCTATCCCGTTGCGGATTCCCTGTTCATATAAATTGTTGAGCTCTGCTATCACTTTCTCAGGACCTCTTGGACCGCACCGCGGACATTGCGCGCCCTGAAAATGCGACCAGCAATTGGTGGGATTCTCCGAAGCGGTAATCGAAAAGAAGCCTGCAAGATCAGGCACTACCGAAACAATATGCGCAATGGAATCAACCAGGTATTTCTGTACTTCCGGATGACTCGTGCATAGCGCCGCGTAATTCCCTCTTGTTACACCTTTCAGCTCCGGGTATTTCTCATAGAATGACAACGGCTGATACCTGGGCTCATTGAGATAGAGGTAAATCCCAATCCCGCGCTGCTTACATTTTTCAACCAGCCGTTTCAGATTGGCAAGTCTTTTTTCCCAATTCCTGCTCAGCTCAGGATCCCACGGGAAAGGAGTCAGCTTGCTCAGCACTATGTGCATCCAGGTGCCGTCAAGTCCTGAGGCAGCCATCCGCTCCAGGTAACCGTCGGGGTAAGGGTCTATGGCGGTATCCAGCAGCGGGTCGCCGAAAAGGGTAAAATAGCCGTATCCGTACCGGGGTGAAAAACCTGATTGCAGGGGTGGCGACGTATGCCCGGGCGAAGCGGAAAGCTCTTTTACAAATTGGAATAACGGCTCCTTCTTCCCGGCGGAAGCCTGTCCGGCTGAAGCGCTGCCGAACTCCTCCTTTATCACTTTCCTTATCCAGTTTTCACCGTTCCTTTCTTCCTGTGAGCCCTGCGACCACCGGACCGGCTCGCAGTCGGGCTTCAGGCTACCCAGCTTGATGTAAAGGAAATCATCTTCCTGAAGCGTAAATTCCAGGTGTTCCTCCGTCCAACCCAGGAGGTCCTTGAGCTGCGATTTGGGCAAAAGATGCCAGTTTCTCCTGATGATGGTGATATAGCTCCTGTTCCATTGCTCATCCGACACCGGCAGGGGATCGGCTAGGCCGAGCGCCTTTCCCAATTCGAGCACCTGCTTTTCTGTCGCGCCCGTTACGGCTGCCATTTTTTCTAACGGGACAAGGTTCCAGTTGCGCCATACAAATGCATGCAGACGACGGGGGAAATGCGGAAAAGGTACCGGCAATTTCTGACTGCCCGCAAAAAGGCCGGCCGCATTGAGGGGGAAACTGTTCCAGAGCATTCCTGAAGTAAGGAGCGCCGTGGCGCCCAGGAAATTCCTTCTCGAAAGCACCGGTTTGGAGGAAATAATCATATCGGGTTTAGATATAGATATTTAATCGGGGTTAAGCCGCAAAGCCCGTAAGTCCCGCCGACTAAAGGTTGTAAAAATCAATACAGTTCTGCCCCCAGAGCTTCTGGTTTTCACCGGCAGATAGCTGAAACGTGTTCTGACGCAATATTTCGCAGGTTTCGTGATACGACGCACCTACCAGGCATACCGGCCAGTCGCTTCCGAACATTACGCGGTCTATTCCGAAAATATCGAGCGTCACATCGATGTACTTCTTAAAATCATCATATTTCCATTTAGCCCAATCCGCCTCCGTTATCAGGCCTGAGATTTTACAGGTCACATGCTCCAGCTCCCGGAACGGCTTCATATTCCTGGCCCACTCATCGATAACCTGGTCTTTGATAAATGGCTTTGCAATATGGTCTACCACGAAAGGCTGATCGGGGAAACGCTTTACAAACTCAATCGAGTTGCGGACGTGTCTGGGATAGATCAGCACGTCGTAGGTATAGTTATATTTTTTCAACCGGGATATACCCCTGCAGAAATCATCCCGCAGAAGGAAATCGACCTCCGGTTCGGCCTGTACGATATGGCGAAAGCCTTTCAGAGCATCGAACTGTGCAAAATACTCCAGCCTTTCCTCCAGATTCTCCGCACGGAAATCTATCCAGCCCACTACCCCTTTGATGAAATCATGCTTTTCGAGGAGATCCAGCAAAAAGAGGGTTTCCGCTTCGCTCTGGTCTGCCTGCACCGCTACACAGCCGTCGATACCACTTTCTTTCAGAAGAGGTTCCAGGTGTTCAGGCATGAAGTCGTTCTGAATAACGGCCATTTCGTCTGTTATCCAGGCGTCTTTTACAGGATGGTATTTCCAGAAGTGCTGGTGGCTGTCTATTTTCATTTTTACGTTATTGGATATTAAGTGATTAACTGATCCCGGGCTGCGCTTACAGGCTCTGCGTTGCCCTACCCCTTCCCGGAGCATATAATCAATAACTCTTTAGCACAATGAATCTACTCTGTTTCAAAGGACGTTTAA
Organism: uncultured Cytophagales bacterium; assembly: GCA_964562455.1. GTDB lineage: Bacteria > Bacteroidota > Bacteroidia > Cytophagales > Spirosomataceae > Ravibacter. The sequence goes on along the minus strand of CAZLTN010000160.1, from coordinate 5,577 downwards.
AATCGCAAAAAAGCCCCCTCTCCTTACGATAATAACACGAATTCCGAGTTTTCTATCATGGCGGTTCTCCGAACCTTTTAAAAGGAAGATATTGTTGTTGACTTTTTAGTACAGAATTTATTTATTGTACAATTCTCCAAACACCCTGACCAAACTACAAAGGCTATTGTCGCCATGAAAAGACTGCTTCAACCGGGGATTCCTGCCATTGTGGTGCTGCTGTCTGCCGCCATGCTCGTGCTTATCCCCCTTGTGCGCAAAAACCGTAAAGTAGATTTCAGCACCGAAGTAAAGCCGATACTCAATAAAAAGTGCATATCCTGCCACGGAGGCGTCAAAGCCCAGGGCGGTTTCAGTGTCCTGTTCAGGGAGGAAGCGTTGGCGGTAACCGAATCGGGCAAACCAGCCATCATACCCGGCGACCCCGAAAACAGCGAAATGGTAAAACGCATTCTTTCCGACGATCCGGAAGAACGGATGCCCTACCGGCATGAGCCGCTCAGCGACGAAGAAGTCGGGATCATCAAAAGATGGATCAGGCAAGGGGCGGAATGGGGCGACCATTGGGCTTATCTCCCGGTAAAGGAAACACCTGCGCCACGGCTGAGCGGCAATTGGGTCAAAAGCGACATAGACAAATTCGTTTACGCGAAGCTGAAGGAAGAGAAGCTCACACCTTCCCCGGAGGCCGATAAATTCACACTGCTCCGAAGGGTCAGCCTCGACCTGACCGGCATGTATCCGGGAAATACCATTGCCCGTAAATTCCTGGAAAGCAATGATGAGCATGCTTATGAAGAGCTTGTCGACTCACTGCTTGCTTCCAGGCGCTTCGGCGAAAAATGGGCAGGAATGTGGCTCGATCTTTCGCGCTATGCCGATACGAAAGGATATGAATCGGACGGCGGTCGCCAGATATGGCGATACCGAGACTGGCTCATAAAAGCCTTTAACGACGACATGCCGTACGATGAATTCATCAGCGGGCAGATTGCGGGCGATCTTCTTCCCGCTGCGACCGACGAGCAGTACATTGCTACCGCGTTCAGCCGCAACACGATGACCAATGATGAAGGCGGCACGGACAATGAAGAATTCCGCATAGCAGCGGTAATGGACAGGGTCAATACGACGTGGGAAGCGCTGATGAGCACCACCTTTTCGTGTGTCCAGTGCCACAGCCATCCTTATGATCCCTTCCGTCATGAGGAATATTACAGGTTCATGGCATTCTTCAACAATACGCGCGACGAGGATATCCCCGCCGACTACCCGCTTCTCCGCGAATTCAAAAACGATACCCTGAAGCATCATTTTACCGAGCTTATATCCTGGATCAGGCGCCACGGCTCAGAGCAGGAAGCCGGGAAATTCGACAGCTTTGTACGTACATGGCAACCCTCGATCAACATGGTTTCGGCCGACAGCCTGGAAAACGCACTGGTGATCAATAAAAATGTAGCGCTTGCCTTCTCCAACCATGCACGGGCGAGGTTAAAAAATGTAGACCTGGAAAATGCAGGCCAGATGGTCTGGAACTATTTTTCGGATACAAAGAACGGGATCCTGCAAATCAGGACAGATTCGCCGGACGGGCCGATCCTGGCCAGCGTGGCTATCCAGCCAATGAATAAATGGAGGAAAGAATTCATCGGGTTCCCCTCTCAGAAAGGCATACATGATATTTATCTCACTTACGACAACCCATCGCTGCCGGCGAAATCCGACGACTTCTATCTCACTTTCGACTGGATAGGCTTTTTGCCCGCTATTCCTGAAATGCCTGCGGAGGAGGCCGGAAATTATCAGAAGATATTCCGGGACCTGGTTACTACCAACGACGTAACGACGACACCCGTGATGATGGAAAATCCAGGCTGGCTGAAGCGGAAAACACAGGTCTTTGACAGGGGCAACCGCCTGCTCGCCACCAACACGGTCGAACCGGCCGTGCCTCAGTCTCTCAGCTTCCCTATGCCGGAAGGAACCCCGGCGAACCGGCTGGGACTTGCCCGGTGGCTGACCGACAAACGCAACCCGCTTGTATCCAGGACGATGGTCAACAGGATATGGGAACAGCTTTTTGGAACAGGTATCGTAGAAACGCTCGAAGACATGGGTACCCAGGGAATGCCGCCGACCCACCGGGAGCTGCTCGACCATCTCAGTTGGAAGTTTATGAACGATTTTAAATGGAGTACCAAAGCATTGCTGAAAGCGGTGGTCATGAGCGCTACCTATCGCCAGGACTCCCGTATCTCAAACGAACTGGCTGAAAAAGACCCTTCAAATAAATGGTACGCCAGGGGGCCGCGCCTCCGCCTGAGCGCGGAACAGATCAGGGATCAGGCGCTTAGTATCAGCGGGTTGATGAGCGACAAAATGTATGGCCCCAGCGTAATGCCCTGGCAACCGCCGGGCATCTGGCTATCGCCCTACAACCGGGCCGATTGGAAAAACAGCAGCGGCGAGGACCAATACCGGCGGGCATTATATACCTATTGGAAACGTACGGCGCCCTACCCTTCCATGATCACATTCGATGGCATGCCCAGGGTATTATGCACCGCGAGAAGAATCAGAACCAATACACCGCTGCAGGCGCTCGTAACACTCAATGACTCCGCCTACCTCGACATGGCGCGTCATTTTGCTGCCCGCATGAAAGAGGAAGGCGGCCCGGACCTGGCCGGTCAATTGAAAAAAGGCTACGCTATAGCCACTTACAGGCCGCTACAGGAAAATAAGCTGAAAGTTTTCGAGGCGTTGTACCAGAAAGCCTATGCCGAATTCAGGCAGGATACCCTCAGGACAAAACAAATGCTGGGCGGCCCGGACGCGCCATCGGACGCCCGGTCGGCGGCGTTGGTGGTCATAGCCAACGCCATGATGAATCTCGATGAACTGATTATGAAGAATTAAAGCAATCACTATGACCCGGCAGGAACTGAATGCGCAGAAGCTGGCGACAGAAGCCAGGGAAACAATTTTAAAGGCTCATACCCGGCGGCACTTTCTGAAAGAGAGCGCTATGGGACTGGGTGCGCTTGCGATGGGCTCGCTTTTCGGCTGCAGCTCGCGGAAAGCCGAACCGACGGCAGATCTCTTCGATCCGGCCCGGCCGCTTTTCCCAAAATCCCCGCCCTTCGCGGCAAAAGCCAAAAGCGTCATATTCGTGCACCTGGCGGGAGCTCCTTCCCAATTTGAAACATTTGACTATAAGCCGGAACTCGCGAAAATGGACGGACAGGATTGTCCTCCTTCGTTTCTGGAAGGGAAACAATTTGCGTTTATAACCGGTGTTCCGAAGATGCTGGGCCCGCAGGCTTCCTTTGCGCGGTACGGACAAAGCGGCGCCTGGGTGAGCGAAAATCTTCCCTACCTGTCAAAAGTGGTGGACCGGATTTCTTTCCTGAAAGCCGTTACTACCGATCAGTTCAATCATGCCCCCGCACAGTTGCTGATGCACACAGGCTCCGCCCGGCTGGGAAGGCCAAGCCTGGGAAGCTGGGCGACTTACGGCCTGGGGACAGACAACCAGAACCTGCCCGGCTTCGTGGTGCTTACCAGCGGGGGCAGTTTCCCGGATGCCGGGAAAAGCGTGTGGGGAAGCGGCTTTCTCCCTTCTGTTTACCAGGGAGTACAATGCAGAAGCGAGGGAGACCCGGTTTTGTTTATAAAAGACCCGGAAGGAATGAGCCGTGATTTACGCAAGGCCTCTATCGATGCCATCAACCAGGCCAACATGCTGGAATACGAGACCTACAACGACCCCGAAATTCTGTCGCGTATTTCACAGTACGAAATGGCCTACCGGATGCAGATCACGGCACCCGAAGTGATGAACATCAACGATGAGCCGCAGTATATCCATGAAATGTACGGCACCCAACCCGGGAAACCCTGCTTCGCCAATAACGTGCTGCTTGCCCGTAAGCTGGTGGAAAAAGGCGTCAGGTTTGTGCAGCTTTTCGACTGGGGCTGGGACGCACACGGCAATGTGGCCAGCAACGCGCTGAACGTCGGGATCCTCGATAAATACCGCAGTGTCGATCAACCGGTAACGGCTTTGCTCCTCGATCTCGAACAGCGCGGACTGCTCGACGAAACCCTGGTCATATGGGCGGGAGAATTCGGCCGGACCCCGATGATGGAAAACCGTAACGGGATACAAAACCCCTACAAAGGAAGAGATCACCACACCGAGGCATTCACGATCTGGATGGCCGGCGGGGGCATCAAAAAGGGAGTTACCTATGGAGAAACCGACGAGATAGGATATACGGCAGTCAGCGGGAAAGTCGATGCCTTCGATATCCAGGCCACCATCCTGAACCGGCTTGGATTTGACCACGAAGAGTTTACCTATCCTTTCCAGGGAAGGCCTTTCAGGCTGACGGATGTAGCCGGGAAAGTAATCCGCGACATTATCGCATAGCCGGGACACAGCAACTTCCGGGATAAGTTTCTTAGTTCCCGAGAATGCGTGAATACCGCTTATTTACCTTCATCTCGTCGGCAAGTTTCACAAGCTCAGAAAGAATAACGGCTTCAATGCCGGGATCCCATGTTGAGGAAAGCCCTTTGAAATAAACCTGCGAGCGGGCGCCTTCATAGCCGCCTTCGGTAAGCACCGTGAGCGAGGGAATATAGGCCATCATGTCGTTGGAGTATCCCAATACGAAGGTTTCATTCCCGAATATCTCCTTTGCTTTCAGCGCATATTCTACCACTACCTCACCTCCGAGCACAACCCAGTTGAGTCCGCCGAGATTCCAGATCTGGACGGGGTAATAAGGATAAGACTGCATCAGGCTTTCTCCCCGGTCTATCTGATCTATCAGCCGCCTGGCCCATGTCTTCGAATAATCCTTTGCCGAAGATTCAGTTTTCAAAAGCTCCTCTCTCGTAGGGACCGGCGCCAGCTTTAGCTCCACTTCCCTGTAGCCGGTATTCAAAACCGGCTTCAACTGTCTCATTTCCTGGTTTACCGTAGCCAGAACTGCTGCAGCCAGCGTAAGACCATATTGCTCAGCCAGGGCTTCCGTACGCCTCGGCAGCGGGTTCTGATCGGCGCCGGCGCCCTGGAAAAACAAGGCTGTGTATCCGGGGAACTTCTTTTCGAGCTCGATCTGGGCAAATCCCGCATAGTCGCCCGACCATTTATAGGTGCTCAGCACTGTAGGGTGACAAGCGTAGCCAAACACAATCGCTATCGGTTCTCCGTTTATGCCGGAAATCTTCATTACCGGCACAGCATAGTCGTTCGGGCCCCGTAGCTGCGTTTCAGGCGTAAGAGTAGCTTCCGTGTTGTTTCGCCTGTTCACCTGGAACCGGGCCACTCCGTTCGATGCGGAGACCTTCGCCGGCTTTAACCGGCCTATGGCCTCGTCTACAGCCGCTATAATCTTTTTTTCAAGCCTGTCTGTGTAGTCGGCAATCAGTTTCAGGTGGGCATCGTCGATCGGCCTGGTATAATAGTCATACAACGCGTCCTTAAGAACCGGACCGGAATGAGTATGAGAGCTGTTCAGGATAATTTGCGCTTTTGACAAACGGTGCTTCTTAGCCAGTTGC
>CAZLTN010000159.1:0-11197 GCA_964562455.1 uncultured Cytophagales bacterium | reverse complement strand
TTTCATTACGGGTCAACCTGATGACTCCCGATTGGACTTTGGGCGGCGGCGTAAACATACCGGGCGGGACGGTGATCAGGTACTCGATCCGGTAAAAAGCCTGCAGGAATACACTAAGTATCCCGTAATCCTTATTCCCGGCGGGAGATGCTATCCTTTGCGCCACTTCCTTCTGCAGCATACAGACAACTTCCGGAACTTTATCGCGGTAATGGAGTATCCTGAAAAATATCTGTGAAGAAATGTTGTAGGGGAAATTCCCGATAACGGCAAACTGGTCGCCCATGTCGTCGGGTTGCCATTTCAGGAAGTCACCCTCAATTATCCGCTCATCCAGCTCCGGGTAGTGCGTGCGCAAATACCCGACCGATTCTGTATCGATCTCGATAACCCAGGTCTCGAATCGCTGATCTTTCAGCAGGTGACGGGTAAGCACGCCCATCCCGGGACCAATCTCGAGTACCCGGTTATAGCCCCGATGCCCGGTCAGCGCTCCCGCAATGGCCGTTGCCGTCGGGATGTCCTTGAGGAAGTGCTGGCCAAGATGTTTTTTTGCTCTTACTTTCATCATACGCTGTATCCGGGAGCAACTGTTTCCCCCGGTTGGAACCGAGGGTTACTTACCTCTTCCTTTTAAATATTTGGACAAAAATAGGTTTTAATTCTTAGATTTATTGGTTAATAAATTGAGTTAAATAGCCTGAAACCGGCTACCGTAATCCGCCTTACATGGAGACAATTTCAGATATACATACCTGGCAGACCGCCAATGCTTCTCTTGCCTACCTGAACATGCTGGGCTTCACGCTCGATCCCGATTTCAATATCAGGTCGGTAAACGCCTATCTCCTGCGGAAAACCAGTTGGGCGCCTGAAGAGCTCATGGGCAGGAATTTTGTAGACTTTCTCATTCCGGAGGAACAGCGTGAATACACACGCCTCCTGCTGACCGACGGAGTCGAGGGTCATACCCGCCTCGAAAGAAACGAAATCAGCTTCTACGACAGGCACCAGGCGCTGCGCACTATGGTGGTCAACTCAGTCTGGCAGTTTGAGACGGACAGCGAAAAGAAATTCCTTACGATCGTCGGCGATGATATTACCAGGAGGCGGAGAATGGAGGCGGCCCTTTCCAAATCCAACAGCCAGCTCCAGGACCTGGTAGAGAATACCAGCGACATTATCTTCCTGATTACCCTCGAAGGCCGGTTCATATTTGTCAATAAAGAATGGTGTGAAGTTCTTGGCTACAATCTCCAGGAAATCAACTCCCTTACGCTCGACGATGTTCTCGATCCCGATTACCGCGATCAGACCTACCATCAGCTCGACCGTATCAGGGAAGGAGAAGCGATGCCGGATTTCGAAACGGTATTCCTTAGCAGGTCGGGCAAAAAAATATTTCTTTCCGGAAGCGTCAACTGTCGCTACGACAATGGGAAACCGACTGCATTCCGGTGCATTTTGCACGATTTCAGTGACAAAAACCGTGCAGAAAAAGCGCAGAGCCTTTATTATAGTATTGCGAGCTGGACTATCAACTCTCCTAACCTCGATGACTTTTATCAAAAAATCCACCACGAGCTGGGCAAAATCATTGACGCCAACAACTTTTTCATCGCGCTTTACGATGCCAGGGAGAGCTACATTTACTTCCCCTATTACGTCGACGCTTATTTCCCGAAAAGCGTAAGATTTACCCGCAGGAAGCTCGGGACGGGAGTAACCGAATATGCGATCGCATCGAACAAGCCGCTTTTTCTGTACGAAAATGATATCGAGGAACTCGCCCGCACCAACAGCCTGTACCTGTACGGCGTCACTCCCAAAATAATGATATGCGTTCCCCTTCGCATCGGGGACCGGATAACCGGGATAATCGGAGTGAAGTCCTATACCAGCCCGAATACTTACGACCGGAGAGACCTGGAGCTCCTGGAATTTATATCCGGACAAATCGCGCTGGCTATCGAAAGGAAGCAGCACGAAGAAGAGCTGAATAAATACGCTGCCCGCCTCAATGCCATTTTTGAAAGCACGTCTCATATGATATGGTCAGTCAACCGTAACCTCCAGCTGACTTCTTTTAATAAAAACTACGTACAACTGATCGAGCAGAATGCGAATGTGCGGGCAGTCACAAGCGGCAACAGCGCACAGCTCGGATGGAGGATGCTGGGCATACAAAACCGGAGAAGCCTGGAAAATCATTATCGCCAGACCTTTAAAGGGATCCCGCAGTATTTTGAGATGAAAATAAATACTAAGACCGGCAGTGAGCTTTGGCTGGAGTTTCATCTTAACCCTATCCTTCTCTCGGGCGGGAATATCGAAGAGGTATCGGGCATAGCCCGCGACATCACGCGCAGGAAAGAAGCAGAGATCAGCCTCCGCCAAAACGAGGAGAAATTCCGCGGAATTTTTGAAAACCTCCAGGATATCTATTGCAGGATGACCCGCGAGGGAATCATCACGATGATCAGTCCCTCTGTTTTCAAGCGTACCGGCTATACGCCCGCCGAAGTCCTTAACAAGCCGATCACGGATTTCTTCACCGACCGGAAACTGATGCTGGATTCGTTCAGGAAGCTCAAACGCCTGGGCGGGCTGCGCAACGTGGAAGGTGAGCTCCGGATAAAGGATGGATCCATACGCCAGTATATGTTTAATATGCTGATGTTCAGCAATGAAAAGGGCGATATGGTAGAAATTGCCGTGCTGGCGCGTGACATCACAATATTAAAGCAAAACGAGTTTGACCTCCGGAAAGCAAAAGAGCAGGCTGAGCGACTCCTCAAGGTCAAGGAGGATTTCCTGGCCAATATGAGCCATGAGATCCGTACGCCCATGAACGGGGTGATCGGGATGATCGACCTCCTGGGCAGCACCCGGCTCAACCCTGAACAGCAGGACTATGTGCATACCATCAAGCGGTCGTCGGAAACATTGCTCGATATCCTGAATGACATTCTCGACCTCTCTAAAATAGAGGCAGGAAAAATGGAGCTGCATCCGGTACCGGTGGAGCTCGACGATATCATCGCCAAGCTTCTCGCCCTGTTCGGACAAACGGCGAAAAACAAAAACAACAGCCTCCGCTTTACCAAACGGACCGAGCTTCCGAGGTATATCATTGCCGATCCTACCCGGTTGTTGCAAATCCTTTCAAACCTTACCTCGAATGCGCTTAAGTTTACAGAAAACGGCGAGGTGAACATTGTGATCTCAGACATTACTCCGCCTAAAGGCAGGCTCAAGCTCAAGGTAGAAGTGAGCGATACCGGGATCGGGATTACGGAACAGGATCAGAAAATGCTTTTCACATCCTTTACCCAGGTAGACAACTCCTCGAGAAAATCATTTGGCGGTACGGGCCTCGGCCTCGCTATTTCCAAACAGCTTTGTAAGCTAATGAAAGGCGAAATAGGCGTAAACTCGGAACAGGGAAAAGGCAGTACGTTCTGGTTTACTTTCGAGACGGAAGAAACCAGCCGGATCCCCGAATCGTCGGGTAGCCGGGAAAGTGAAAAATCCATTGAAAATACCTTCGGCCATCAAAAACCTTTTGTCCTGCTTGTCGACGACAACGCTGTGAACAGGAAAGTAGCCGGGGAAATCCTCAAAAAGGCAGGAGCCGTCGTGGATGCGGTGGCCAGCGGATTTGAGGCTATAGCGCGCGTCGAAAAACTGGCTGGAGAGTCATCGGCCATGTACGACGCCATTCTCATGGATATACAGATGCCCGATATGGACGGTATCCAGACTACGGCGAAGCTCCGTAAGCAGTTCGGGAAACGGCTTCCGCCCGTTGTCGCCATGACCGCCTACTCGATGAAAGAAGACCAGGAGCGGTTTATCAGACAGGGGATGGACGACTACCTGGCCAAGCCGATACGGGCGCTGCAGCTCATCCAGAAAGTAGCGGAACTTACAAAAAAGGAAGGCGGAGAAGCCGTCAGTCCTCCTGAGGACCAAACCGATGTAAACGAAAATACCGGACTGCAGGTACTCGACCGCGAAATTGTAGACCAGCTTAAATCGATCGGCGGCGCTGACCTGGTATGGTCGGTATACGAGGACTTTGTCAACGAATCGACGGAGCTTGTCAACGAATCGGTAGCAGCGTGGGAACAGAAAGACATCCCTACCATCAAGAGCCATCTGCACACACTAAAAGGCAGTGCCGGAACCGTAGGGGCAACTACTATCGCCGAAATAGCCCGGGATGCCGAAGGGCGGCTGAAAACGAACGATACTTCCACATTGGACCACGCAATCCCTGACCTCACCGACGCATTTGAGACGTTTTTAGCAGGTTATAAAAACATGCTGGACGACTGGCTTAAAGAGTAACATATCCCTATGCAAATATCCTCCGGTCTGTTATCTGCCCTCTATGCTGTTCAAGAAATTCTGTGAAAGCCTGTATCTGTCTGTATTGAACTGAAAGATCGGTACTCAGGTCATATTCTTCAGTAAAAAGATCTGAAAAGTCCGTGATAACGTACCGCAGCACCCTGACGCCTCTTTTTTTAAAGGCAGGCAGGTAAAGATTCTGATGATCTTCTCCGAAACGGCCTTCCGTATACTTTGCCGTCGATTTAAGATCGACCGCCACGTCCCGTCCCAGCACGTCCACAAACCCGTAGAAAAGGGTATCTCCGATTACGTGCTCGCAGTATACCTGTGTGGCCAGTACCGGATCAGGGAGAAGCAGCCGCGACCTGATGATGATATCCGGATCAAAAAGATCCTCGCCTGTTCCTTTCAGCACAGCATCCTCGAACGTCACTCCCTTTGCCTGGGCTTCAGTCTGCGGAACAGGAACCCGGTTGATCCTGTCCAGAAGCTCCTGCTCAGAAGCCAGTCCTTTCTCAAAACGGGCATACAGGTTCAGCAGCGTGGGGTAAACTTTGTATTTCATATCGCTATCAGCTTTCAGAAGTCGGCTTTCAGCATGGTTTTCCACGGAGCGCTTAGCCTCTGAGACTATCGATACGATCGGGGTCGATTGTCTTGTAGTGATCAAAAACCCGGAGAATAACAGCCAGCGCTATTGCAATTTCACAAACTGCCACCACCAGCACAAACAACGCAAACAACTGTCCGCGGATCAGTTCCGGGTCATGCCTGCTGAAGGCTACCAGGTTAATATTGACGGCATTCAGCATGAGTTCAAGCCCGAGCAGAACCCCTATTGCATTCTTTTTAGTCAGGGCTACCGCCAGGCCGATGCAAAAAAAGGGCAGCAGCTACGATGAGAAAATGACTTACAGGGATCATGATCGTAAATTTTTAATCCTGTTAAATGCCATATAACCCGCCCCGAGCAATACCGCCAGCAAAAGAATCGCAATGATCTCAAAAGGAAGCAGGTGGGAAGTCATAAGATGGACGCCGAGTTGCTGAAGCGTGGATTTCTGCTCAATGTAGCTACCCTCGAGCTCAAAATCGGCATCGGTGATCACCTTTATCAAAAGCAGAAAAAAGGCAACGGAAACGGCTACCCGAAAAGGCATGCCTCCGTTTATAACCTTTACATAATTGGCCTGTGTACTCTGACCCGCCTTATGCTGGTGCGTAAGCATGATCCCGAATACAAGCAGTACGAGTACTCCGCCCACGTAGATCATAATCTGGCTGACAGCCAGGAAATCGGCCATTGCGAAAACATACAGTGCCGCCACGCTCATGAAAGTCAGGAAGAGCCCGAAGGCCGCGTACATCAGGTTTCGCGTAAAAAGAATGAAAAGTGCTGAAACGATAGCCAAACCTGCAAAAAAATAGAAAGCAACTAGCTCCATACAACTCGTATCCCGTTTTATGGCGGAGCTTCAAAGTTAACTATTAATCCGATAGAGCTGTGGAGGTTTTCTTTTTATTCATACCCGGTATAGGAATCCCGACTAAATTGCGTGGAATAAAGTGAATAGTTATATTTGAAATTGTTTCTATCTAAATTTTGCTGACTGCCGGATTTTTGTAATTCCTATTTTCTAAAGAAGCCATGAGATATTGTTACTTCTTCCTGCTATTACTGTTGGCAGCAGGATGTAAAAAGAAGATTGAACCCGAACCGTACCTCCACGCCTGGGATAAGCCTGTCGGGGTATTGAGTGTAGAAGCGGAAGGGATCCCGAAAGAAAACGTTCGCTTTACGAAGCTGGACAGGGAGGATCACGACCGGATCGTCATTACCCTTCCGCAGGATTATCCTGCAAATGCGCCGATAAAACTTAAGCTTCAGCTGGTAGAAGGTTTCTCCCTTGCCGGGCATCCTTCTTCTTCGATAGAGCTCGCCGATTATAATGGGAAAAGCCGGACGATTTCCGTGATGAATTCAGAGAACGTCTCTGCAGATATCCCTGTCATCGTCAACCCAACCAGCCCTATCATAGTACCTGCTACAGGTCGCAGCTACGAATTTACGCTGGAAAACGGAGATCCTGTGTTGTTTTCGATACCGGTTTCTAACTGGGGAACAGCCGGTGACATGATTTACTGGGACGAGCTGTTCATCCGTAATAGGGCTACGGACGAAACTATCTCAACCTCGCTTCATTTCTCCCAAAATACTCCAGATGCCCGGGCCTCCCTGTCGATCCCAGCCTCTTTCCCCGCAGGAGAATACGAACTGACCGTAGTACGAGGTACCAGGAGAGCCATCATTCCGGATCCGCTTGTGCTCCGCTACGGACGACCTGTTATATATTACAGTCAGGCAGATGCTTTTGAAAATTCGGGTTACACCGTCAGGTACGCCGGATACAACTTTTCTTCTGAGAATACTTACAAGCTTGAGCTTAAAAATGACTTTCTGCCGGCAAGGCAGTTTGACCTTAAACCGGTCAATCACCTTTTGCTTGGAGCACAACTCCCGTCCGATTTTCCTGTGGGCAACTATGAGGCAACGCTCTATCTTAATGGCGAAGCGGTGCAATATTCTAATCTCAACACTGGTGTCAACATCGTTTACGCCCGGAAAGACACGCTGCAACCTGCGATTGCCGTCCTTTCCAAGCTCTCCAACAGGTTAGATGTAGCGATCGCCGGTCATACCTTTTTCAAACCAGCAAAAAGCTTCAACCGCGATGATGAATTCATTGTCCACATGGGTGCTTTCCCTAAGAACATGGGTAACATTACAAACTCGGAAGTCAGGCTTTTCCTTAAAAATATCAGCACAGGCAAGGAGTACGAACCACAATACACAGGTATATTCAAGGGTGTAGGAGGAACCCCTTACTTCCAATACGCCCCGGATGGCGATATCCCTGCCGGCGATTATGAAGTACGGGTAGGCGTATATATCAAAACGAGAAACGAGCTGCATATCAGCGGAAGATACCATCAGGTTATCCGCATCGAGTAGTCTCGCGGTTTTTCACGACTATTATTCCCTTTCCCGGAGGCTGTCTTCTAAATAGGTAGCCTCCTTTTCTTTGGTATCCTGTTTTACTTTTATATTATATTGCAGTTATATTAACAAAAACCATCTTCCAACCGAACTGACTAAAGCACCCTTTGTAAAATCTATACCTCTGCAATATGGACACAACTATTTCGCAAAAGCATCCGAAAGGCTTATATGTACTTTTCTTTGCCGAAATGTGGGAGCGCTTCAGCTACTACGGCATGCGTGCCATATTGCTCATGTACCTGATAGACCAGGTCAGGGGCGGACTGGCGCTGAGCATTGCCGAAGGAAGTGCCATCTACGGTCTATATACCGCTTCGGTCTACCTGCTTTCTCTTCCCGGTGGCTGGGTAGCAGACAACATACTCGGACAGAAGAAATCTATTTTTTACGGAGGCATTGTTATTATGATCGGCCATATTATACTGGCTATTCCCAGTACCAATGCGCTGTTTTTTATGGGCCTCGCGGTGGTCGCGTTAGGTACAGGCCTGCTAAAACCGAACATAAGCTCTATTGTCGGCGAGCTGTATCCTGAAGGTGGCGCCCGCAGGGATGCTGCTTTTTCAATTTTTTATATCGGCATTAATCTCGGCTCCTTTCTCGGCATGCTCATTGTAGGCTATCTGGGACAAAAAGTTAACTGGCACTACGGTTTCGGCGCCGCAGCCGTCGGTATGCTTTTCGGCCTGCTTGTATTTAAGTTCGCCGGGGATAAATACCTGCGCGGATTAGGGATGCCGCCTGCTAAAAAGGCCAGAGATACCACAGCAGGCTCAGCTAACAGCAAGGAGAAAATATTAGGGTATGGCCTGGTTGCCTTACTGGTTGCATTCCTTTCAGTCCTTCAGCTTACCGGCTATATTAATGTCACTTCTGCCCAGGGGCTTGCCCAGGCGATGGGAGTCATCATCGTTTCGGTGGCGCTTGTCTATTTCTTCTACATCCTGCTGGCGGGAGGGCTTTCACCGGTAGAAAAGAAAAGAGTAGGCGTTCTGATTATCTTTTTCTTCGCCGCAGCACTGTTCTGGTCAGGGTTCGAACAAGCGGGTACTACCTTCCAGATCTTTGCAGAACGGCATACGTTCCGTACCATCGGGAATTTCGAATTCCCTTCAAGCTGGTTTCAGAATTTCAACCCGCTCTTTATCGTAACACTTGCCCCGGTAGTAGCTGCTCTCTGGATTTTCCTCGCTCAGCGTAATATTAACCCGCCTATCCCGGTCAAGTTTGCAATCGGCTTGTTGCTCCTTGCATCAGGTTTCTTCATTATGCGGTTTGCAGCGGAAGAGGCGCTAGGGGGCGGCCTTGTATCGCCTGCATTCCTGGCCATTACCTATCTCCTTCATACAATAGGAGAACTTTGCCTGAGCCCCGTCGGGCTCAGTTCATTCACAAAGCTTGCGCCCAAACGATATGTAAGCCAATTGATGGGGATATGGTTTGTGGCTGCTTCGCTGGGAAATCTGATTTCCGGTTTATTCGCCAGTAATTTTGACGAGGAAAATATTGCGCAGATGCCGAATCTCTTCAACCAGGTATTCCTGGTAACAGGCGGTCTCGCTCTTTTACTTTTAGTTTTTTACAAGCCTATCAAAAAGTGGATGGGCGGAATAGAATAATGACAACATAATGGACATCAAAGCAGAGGCCGGCTCTTCATTTTCTCATAGCTTCAGATTTTCTCAGACCGACGTCGAGAACTTCGCCGCCGTCACCGGCGACAACAATCCCCTGCATCTCGACGCTGACTTTGCAGCAGGCACCCCATTTAAAAAGCCTATCATACACGGTATGCTCGGCGCCAGCATCTTTACAAAAGTGCTGGGTACGGTCTACCCGGGATTCGGATCTGTATACTTAAGCCAAACGCTCGAATTTCAGCGCCCTATGTTTGTAGATACTGACTACGAAGTAGTCTTTACGATCGAGGATATCGATCCTGTCAAGCATATTGCACGGATAAAAGGAGAAATAAAAAATAAAGAAACCGGCAAACGGTGTACGGTAGGTACAGCTACTCTCATGAATACGGAAAAGTTCTGACTTCCGCAGTTCAATGTAAAATAAAATGCGCATTCGAAGCCTCTTGGCTATCAAATGCGCACTTATTATTTCTTTTCGAAAGAACGGTTACTAACCTTCGTTCTTTTTATTCTGAACCTCTGTACGAATTTCCTGTGCCAGGTTCTTCAGGTCTTGAAGTCCTTTACGAACACGTGTCCCTGCAGCCTGATTGTTCTTATTATAGAACTTGTCAAAATCTCCTTCTAGAGACAAAACTAGATTTTTAACTTCATCAAATCTTGCCATGATTATTAATGGTTGTTTAGTTGAAAAAAATGGCATTTCCCTTCAAAAAGGGCGTTTTTGTCGAAATTTAGCAATTTAAATGTATCGACCAATTGAAATTATCAAAAAAACACACTAAATAATCCATGTTTTTTTAGAGAGCAGTCGCAACGCGCTCATAATGAGATGATTAACCGCATTCGTCTAAAAAGGCAAAGGTACCATACCCTTTAAAAAAAAGCCCTGAGGGCTTTTTTTTAATCCGGGCGGTTTATGCTTCCTGCTTTACTTCGTCCGAGCGGTATTGCCTGTTTGCAAGCTTCTCAGCGAGCAAGCTGAAGGCATCCAACGTATAAACTACATCTTCGAGGCTGTGAGCTGCCGTAGGGATCAGCCTTAGCATGATCTGGCCCTTCGGAACCACCGGGTATACCACAATCGAACAAAATACGCCTAAATTCTCTCTAAGGTCGCGCACCATCCTGGTAACTTCCGGCACGCCTCCTTCGCTCTGAAGAAATACCGGGGTTACAGGCGATTCTGTTTCTCCGATATCGAATCCGCGGGAAATAAGCCCTTCCTGGAGCGCTCTTACATTTTCCCACAATCTTTCTCTCAGTTCGGGGCACTCTTTTATGAGCTGCAGCCTTCTTCTCCCTGCCACTACGTAGGGCATCGGCAGTGCTTTGGCATATGTCTGCGACCGCATGTTGTACTTGAGGTACATAATGATTTGGGGATCGTTGCTTGCGACAAAAGCCCCTATTGCCGCCATCGACTTGGCGAAAGTAGAAAAATACAGGTCAATCCCGTCCTGAACTCCCAGCATCTCACCCACTCCTCCGCCGGTGGCTCCCATCGTCCCAAATCCGTGGGCATCGTCTACAAATAACCTGAAGGGATATTTTTCCTTAAGGGCAACGATAGACCTGAGGTCACCTACTTTCCCCGACATCCCGAATACACCCTCGGTGATCACCAGCACTCCCCCTCCCTTCTCTTCTGCAAGCCTGGTCGCCCTCTTGAGATTTCTCTCCAGGCTGTCCATATCGTTGTGATTAAACTTATAATAAGTCCCCATCTTAGCCTTATGGAGCCTTATTCCATCGATGATACATGCGTGGGATTCGGCGTCATAAACGATAACATCCCGGTGGTCGACAAGGCTTTCGATAATCGAAACCACCCCCTGGTACCCATAATTCAGAAGAAAAGCATCCTCTTTCCCGACGAATTCGGCGAGCTCTTTTTCAAAAAGTTCGTGAAGATCAGAATTGCCCGACATCATCCTGGCTCCCATCGGGTAGGCAAGCCCCCACTCTGCAGAAGCCTCGGCATCCGCCTTTCGAACTTCCGGGTGATTAGCCAGTCCGAGGTAATTATTCAGGCTCCAGTTTAGTACTTCCCGGCCCTTAAACCGCATTTTGGGCCCCAGCTCTCCTTCCAGTTTCGGAAATGAAAAATAATGATGACCATCTACTAATTGGA
>CAZLTN010000158.1:0-11273 GCA_964562455.1 uncultured Cytophagales bacterium | reverse complement strand
AGATGATGCAGGGTTTCCCGGGCAGGTGAACCCCATGTTTACCTGCCCTTTTTTTAAACTCGATGTATTTTTAGTACATAGGCATTTGGTTTATCTCTTTGTAGTTCACTCGCAACCTTCACCCCGGATCAGGATATCCCCTTCTACGGTCCGGTAACCCGCCCTGACCGCCTTGCATATCAGGTTGAGCTTTTCAGACAGCGGCACATCTCCCAGGGAGGCGGTAATAGGGCAATCGCCGAGAACGGTCTCATCATATACGATGTTGATGGCGTAAGCGCGCATGAGCTCATCGAGTATGACCTTCAGCGGCGTTTCGTCATATTCGAACGAAACAGTTTCTATGCTTTCCGTATCGGATCTGGCGGCCGGCTGCGGACCAGGCTCTACAAACGAGACCTTTTCTCCTGTGAAGACAGCCTGCTGGCTCGGAGCCAGTATCGTTTCGCGGGGCGCCGTACCGCCTGTCCGCTGCGAAAGATAACCGCGTGTGCTCGAAACAACCACCTTCCCGGTCTTTACTGCGACCGATACCTGTTTGTCGCCCGGGTAGGCTCTGATCGTAAAGCTCGTGCCCACAACTCTGGTTACGATGTCGTTTGCAAATACGTAGAATGGTCTTTCAGGGTCTTTGGTTATTTCGAAAAACGCCTCGCCCGATAAGTAGATCTCTCGTTTCTCTTTATGAAAATGTTCAGGATATGTAAGCTTGCTGCCCTTTTTGAGCAGGACAGAGCTGCTGTCCGGCAGATTAACCAGGCGTATCTCGCGCGATTGGTTTTCCACCTCGATGAGATCGTACTCCCTGGCAGCTTCGGTCACGATTCCGGAATATTCCCAGGCGGCGGGTTCCGATGAGGGCAAGAAAAACCACACGTAACCCGATATAAGCGCTGTAACCGTAGCTGCAACAGCCCACCAATACCTTGGAAGAATATTTCCCGGGAAACCGGCCCGGCGCTTTTCTGCTTTTTGTATCTGGTCATATACCGATCTTTTCAGTACACGGATCTCTTCATCGGTGATATCGGCTTCGGGCAGATGACGCACCACCAGCACCAGTTGCCGGGCCGCTTCCACTTCGCCGCGCTTGAACGGATAGGTCTCAAGCCAGTTTTGCCAGAAGGTTTCCGCCTCTAGATCGGCCGATCTGACCCATAGGATAAAAAAATCATCCCGGGCAAAATCTTCAGCGCAGAAATGGGTGTAACGCTCCATTGAAATTATTGGTTATGAAATCTGCCTCTTTTAGACAGAGAAGACTTTTTTGTTTTACTACCAAAAAGATTCCGGTTTTTTTTTCGTCCCGGTTGGAAACCCGGTTGGAGATCCAATCAGGGACCCGGTTGAGAACACCCGGCCGGAGGTAGATAAACTCACCGTTAGTACGGCAAAAAGAGGAAGAAGAAATAGACGAGGTGTTTACGAAGCTTGGTCAGGGCATTTTGCAGCGTGTTGGCCACAGTCTGGTCTTTAAGGCCCAGCAGAGACACAATTTCCTTTATTTTTAGCCCGGAATAATATTTGAGGGAGATGATCTCCCGTTCGCGTTCAGACAAGGTTTCAAGCGAGCGAGCTATCCTCTGGTTCCGGTCCTTTTCATTTTCAGCATCAAGCCATTTGGCTTCCAGCGAGTCTTCGGTATGGGTCGGATATGCCCGCTCTTCAAGCAAAGGAGTATGGCTTTGTTCAACGTTGGTTCGGATCAGCACATTGCGCAGGCACCGAAAGAGATAGAATTTTACCTCAACTTCGCCGGCGAGATTGGCTCGGTAAAGCCACAGGTCGAAAAACACCTCCTGTACGGCGTCCTTCGCAATTTCTTTATCACCGGCAATACGGCAGCCATAGGCTATCATAAGCCGGGCATATTTGTCGAACAATTGTCCAAGCGAATGTTTGTCTCCCGCCTTCATCGCCGACCATAAGGCATGATCGTCGTTACCGGCGGATGAAACCGAACGTTCGTTCTCCGGGTTGTCCTCATTCATACAATACGCACTTTTATATTGTTTTTTATAAGGATCACGGGAAGATTTTCTACTTGCGGGAGGGAGGAGCGCCCGATAAGAGCAATGTTATTTTCTATCCCCGAGCCACATCACCCTTTCCCTCATTTCAGTATCTCCCGCATTGTCCCGGAGCATGACGCCGTTCTGATCGTCGCGGTACATCTCGAGTCCCACGAATGCCAGGGCCTCATTGAGCCTGGTTTCCAGCGGCACATTCCCGCTGATACATTCCGTCCAGTACCAGGGCAGAGCATGGCCGGCCACTTCCTCCACTACCGCCACATAATCCTGGTAGCTATACCCGGTAAACGGCTTGCCGAAGCGCTGCCACATGATTTGCATCACGCTGTCGAGAGACCTGGCGTGGCCCGAGAGCCTCCGGAGGTAAAGGTCGAGTATCAACGCCACCAGCGCACCTTTCATATAGACCGAGACCTTGCGCTGTGGTATTCCCGTTTCATAGCCGTCCAGCCAGAGGTCGAACGACGACTCGGTAAGCGACAGGGAAGCGTGTCCGGCCTGTTCAAAATGCCTTTTCATATATACATGAAGCTCTTTCAGGTAGGCTTCGTCGTCGAACACACCCGATCTCCTGAGAAAAATATCGCCGTAATAAGTCGTGCATCCTTCTGCTACAAAACAGGTGATAAAATAATTTTCGCGCGTAAAGTCATAGGGAAGCAACTCTTTGGGCCTGATCCGGATGACGTTCCAGGCGTGAAAGAGCTCATGTGAGCTTACGCCGAGCAGGTCGGTATAAAGGTTTTCCCCCTCATCATGCGGTCCCAGTACGATCATAGTGGAGTTCCGGTGCTCCACACCATGGTAAAAAGCAGTCGGCAGGATCAGGTTGAGAAAGTGGTATTCGTTTTCGGGAAATTCTCCCATTGCGGCAATCTGGGCATCGGTGAAAGCCCGGAAGTCTTTGATGAGCTTGTCATTATCGAACCTGGTGATACCCTCGAACCAGATATGGAAAGGAATGCCGTGGCTTTCAAACTGCAGGTGCTTCAGGTGGGGGGAAGCGAGCAGGGGACTGTCGACAAGTTGATAGAAGTCTTTTGCAAGCAGGCGGCCGGGTTTTGGTGCAGCCATCCCGCAGGCTATTCTGAAATTTTCCGGCGCCTGAAGCTCTATTTCACAGGGGTCACTTATCCGGCCTTCGGTATAAAGACAGAAGTTGATAAAATTGAGATACCACAATGCCGTGTCGATGTAACTGCTTCCCGCGTTCTGCTGGTTGGCGTAATAGGTGTAGCTGATCGTAACCGACCGGCAGCTTTCGGTGTCCAGCTTCCACCGGTCTTTGGTTATTTTCTGAAAGGAAATTGAACTACCTTTGTCGTCCGTTACCGAAAAAGTACGGATGTTCTTTGCGAAATTCTGCAGCTCGTATCTCCCGGGGCGCCAGGCCGGGAGCTGTACTTCGAGATGACGGGAGGATACGTTGTCGATGGTATACCGGATCTCCAGGAACCGGGTTTCGGGATGAGGCGCGGTAATCAGGTAGTGCATGGGCATAACATAAAGCTGGCAAAACAAATTAAGCAGTTGTTTCGTTTGATAACAAGGATCGGATATACCCTCTTGAATAACAGCATACAGTTATAACAATCGGATGGCAAAAATAAAAAGACATTTTCCGTATGCAGCATTCTTTCTGCTGCTGACATTGACTGCCCAAACCGTTCTGGCCCAGGATGAGTATTTCAGGGTCGACAGTTCTAAAACGGAACGGGGGGTAAGGCGGGCTGCTACTGAGGCGGGAAGGCAGGATCCGGGAGTTGACAAAGCCGGAGAAGGCGGATTTAAAGAGAAGTTGCGGTTGGGAGGAAGCGCAGGATTACGGTTCGGGACTTTCACGAACATAAACCTGTCGCCAATGATAGGACTGGGGCTTACCGATAACTTCGTGATAGGAGCCGGGCCTACGTACATCTACGTCAGGGACAGCTATTTTGTGCCTTCCAGCTCGTCAAGTTTTTATGGCGGACGCGTACTTGCCCGCTATAATGTGGTCCCTATGTTTCATTTGCAGGCTGAATATGAACTGATGAGCGTTCAGTTTTATAACCATGGCTACGGCAAGTACCAGCATGTCAATAAGACTTACCCCCGCACGTGGCTGCAGTCGCCTATGCTTGGGATTGGGTATACACAGCCGGTAGGTGGCAGGTTTATCAAGGGCATTCACGCCACTCTGCTTTACAATTTCAATTACAATAACCATATTAATCCTTCTATCAACTACGACTATTATCACCCGGGGACCCAGGTCAAAAATATTTCGCATTATGCGAGTCCGGTGGTATTCAAGGTGTCGATTTTGTAGCTTCGGCTGCCGGAGGAGTAGTGGCGTTGGCAGCATTGAGGGTTTTGAAAGAAACTGATGTCTGACGGAGACGTTATTTTTGTAAATTTGAATATAATCAAATAGTCAAAATAATGAGAATGTTGAATATTTCAATATCAGATGTGGAGTATAATCAGTTTGGAATTAAAAGTGACAAACTGAGCTTTAGTGAACTCGTGGATATCATCAACAGGAAATTAATAAAAGCTAACCTGCAAAAAACGGTAGAACTCGCTGAAAAATACGACCTCTCGAAAATGTCGATAGAAGAGATTTCTAATGAAGTAAAAACTGTTAGAAAAAGTGCAGAAGGTCGTAATTGATACTAATGTCATTGTTTCAGCCTTAATTCAAAAGAATTATCCATATCTGATTATAAAAGAATTATTCCTTGAAGGGAAGATCATAGTTTGTATTTCTGAAGAACTCATGCAAGAATATTTTGAGGTCTTATCAAGACCTAAATTTGCACGGTTCCCGGATTTTACAAGTGGTGCTAAAAGCGTTTTAGCCGGAATTGGTTCGAAAGCAGAATTATTTAACCCGGAAATTAAGTTAGATATCATCTCCGATCAGGATGACAATATGATTTTGGAGCTTGCAGACGAATCCAAAGCTGATTTTATCATCACTGGAAATACTAAAGATTTCACGATGTCAGCTTATAAAAATACAAAAATCGTAACACCAAGAGAATACTGGGAATACCATAAGCCAGAATAGCAGACATTCTCCCATCTTATTATCGTTAAGGACGATCTTCGCCGCTTTTTTGTAATTTTACTGGCTTCGTAACAGTACAAAATAAATTTTTATAAAAATTGGAAAATCCGGTAGTTATATTCGGAGCGGGTGCGTTAGGGCATCAGGCATACGATATTTTCAGGCACAATAACGTCCTGGTTTATGGCTTTCTTGACGACAATAAAGATCTTCACGGAACAGAAATCGGTGATGTAACCATATTGGGAGACACCGACGACGGTGGCCTTCTGAAGGTAATCGGGCAAAAATGCGAGGCTTTCGTGGCGATCGGCGAGCGTACAGTACGGCAGCAGATTGCCGAAATGCTGCTTTCCAGGCGTAAGACCATGCCTGTGAATGCTATTCACGGTACGGCAGTCATTTCCGACCAGGCATCGATGGGCCATGGAAACCTGCTGGGGGCCGGATCGGTGATTTCGGCAAAATGCGTGATAGGCCATCACAACGTCATCCAGATTGGAGCTGTCCTGGAGCCGAAGGTGTCGATAGGGGATTTCGTGAATGTAGGGAGCAGTGCAGTGATCGGGAGCGGCACGGAGATCGCCTCCGAAGCATTCATCGGCCAGGGAGCTGTCCTGGTTTCGGGCATAAAAGTTGGGAAAGGAGCCCGTATAGGCGCAGGATCGGTAGTAGTCAGCGATGTGCCCGAAGGAGCCACCTTTTTCGGGAACCCGGCGAAGAAGGTTTGATAGCTATTTCTTCCAAATAGTTTGAAAACTAATTTACTAACCACTATCTTTGCACTCCTTTTTGGAATATTGTGGAAGAACTGAAAAAATACAACATCGATATTTTCAGCCTGGCTGAGAAGGAGCATGTGTATCATTACGCGTCAGATAGTAAGTTTTTCAGTGAATTTCCGCAGGATCTCATCGAAAAGGGAAAGTTTGAAGCCGACCTGGTTTTGGACAAATCCTCGACGATGCTCCGGCTGGACTTCCATATAAAAGGCGTTATAGGGCAGGTTTGTGATCGTACGCTGGAGGAATACGAGGAGGAGGTCGAGACCGGGAACCGGATTTTTCTGAAGTTCGGCGATCGTGATGAGGAACTGACAGACGAAATAGAAATGATACAGCGGAATACTGCGCGTATCAATGTGGCAAGATACATCTATGATTTCATAGCATTGGCCCTGCCTGTCAAGAAGCTCCATCCGAGGCTGCGTAGCGAAGATGAAGGTGATGCGGATGAGGTGCTGGTGTATGGCCAGTTGGAGGCGGACGATACGGCGGGCAGTGAAGTAGACCCCAGGTGGGAAGCATTGAAAAGTATTAAACAGAAAAAAAGTAATATATAATAAGGCTATGGCACATCCGAAACGAAGACATTCATCGACCCGCCGTGATAAGCGCAGAACGCATGATGCTTTGACTACCAAACAGTTGTCGGTTGATTCTGCAACGGGAGAAACGCATCAGGCTCACCGTGCACACGTATACGAGGGGAATCTCTACTACAAAGGGAAAGTTGTAGTGGAAGGTTATACCAAAACGGCCTGATTTACAGGTCATAATTTCTTCTGATTCGCAACAGCTAATAAAAGTTGTTGCGGATTTCTTTATTACTCCAAATCAACTGCTAATTTTACTGCGTTATCCCATTCCAATATAACCGCGTTAAATGAAAATTGCAGTAGACGCCATGGGCGGTGATTTTGCACCGGCAGCGATAATAGAAGGTGTCGTAGAGGCAATTCCTGATCTGGAAGCAGACGTAGTGTTAGTGCTGATAGGCAATGAGGAGATCATTCGTCCTATGGTCGAAAAGTACGATCTGCCAGAGGGAAGAGTTGAGCTCGTACATGCTTCCGAGGTCATCGAAATGGGGGAACACCCCACTAAAGCCCTTACCCAAAAGCCAGGTTCCAGCATATCGGTAGGTTTTAAGCTACTTAAGGAAGGAGCGGTCAATATTTTTTGCAGCGCGGGTAACACCGGGGCAATGACTGTTGGTGCCTTATTCAGCATTAAAGCGATCGAAGGTCTGCTTCGCCCCGCTATCGCCGGGATAGTCCCGCAGGTTGACGGATCCCAGTCCCTCATGCTCGATATCGGTGCAAATGCCGATTGCAAACCCGAAACCCTGGCCCAATTCGGGGAAATAGGGTCTATTTACTACAAGTATACCTTCAATGTTGCGGAGCCGAGGGTGGCGCTGATGAATATCGGCGAGGAAGACCAGAAAGGCTCGCTGGTGGCACAGGCAGCGCATGCACTGCTACGTGAAAATAAGCGTATCAACTTCATTGGTAATATAGAAGGTAAAGATTTTTTTACCAATAAAGCGGATGTTATCGTAACCGACGGCTTTACCGGTAATATCATCTATAAGCTGGGAGAATCCCTCTATCCGATTTCGAAAGTGCGGGGTTTTAAAGACCATTTTATTGATCAGACCAACTATGAAGCTATTGGAGGTAGCCCGGTCCTTGGAGTAAACGGTAATGTGATGATAGCTCACGGGATGTCGTCACCGCTGGCTATCCGCAATATGATCGGCCTGGCTTATCGCCAGGTTAAAGCAGATGCATACCGCCATATTGTAAAGGCGCTTTCATAACCAATAGCATTCGATTAGTACGTTAAGTAAGGAAATATGACCCAAATTAAGGCTGCGATCACAGGTGTGCAAGGCTATTTACCTCCTGATATTCTTACCAATGCGGATCTGGAGAAAATAGTTGATACTAACGACGAGTGGATCGTAACGCGAACGGGGATAAAACAACGCCACATTTTAAGAGGAGAGGGGCTGGGTACTTCCCATATGGCTGTAGAGGCAGTACGGGGATTGCTCAGCAAGACAGGAACAGCTCCCGAAGAAATAGATTTGATTATCTGTGCAACCGTAACTCCCGACTTTATTTTTCCCTCCACAGCTAACCTCGTGTGCGATATGCTGGGAGTTAAAAATATAGGAAGTTTTGATGTACAGGCTGCCTGCTCAGGATTTATTTATGCCCTGTCGATGGGTTCGCAGTTTGTCGAGAACGGCAAGTACAAAAAAGTAGTGGTGATCGGCGCCGACAAAATGTCTTCGATTGTCGACTACAAGGACAGAACCACCTGTGTTTTGTTCGGAGACGGGGCGGGGGCAGTTCTCCTTGAGCCTGATACTGAAGGAGTCGGAATTCTCGACACCATACTGAAATCAGACGGCGGCGGCCTGCCGTACCTCAACCAGAAAGGAGGAGGAAGCCGTTATCCGCCAACCCATGAAACTATAGACGCCCGCTGGCATTATGCTTACCAGGACGGTCCCCAGGTGTTTAAACATGCCGTCAAAAACATGGCGGATGTGGCTGCGGAGATTATGGAGCGTAACGGGTTGGATGGGAATAATGTCAACTGGCTGGTGCCGCATCAGGCCAATAAGAGGATCATAGATGCTACCGCCAACCGGATGGGCGTCGGATCGGATAAGGTGATGATGAATATCGAGAACTACGGCAATACAACCGCCGCAACGATACCGCTGTGTCTCTGGGACTATGAAAACCAGCTCAAAAAGGGAGATAACCTGATCCTGGCAGCCTTCGGCGGAGGGTTTACCTGGGCTTCTGCCTATGTAAAATGGGCTTATTGAAATGTTAAATCAATCTTAATAACTTTTCAGGCTTTCAGGCCTGCTGTTCTAAGCTAAATAAACTATGGCATCGACGTCTGATATTCGTAATGGTTTGGTGATCAGTTTTAACCACGATCTCTTTCAGATCATTGAGTTCCAGCACGTAAAACCAGGTAAGGGAAATGCCTTTGTCAGGACCAGGCTTCGCAGCCTTACTTCCGGAAAGGTGTTGGACAATACTTTTAATGCCGGAGCAACAATATATCCGGTACGTGTGGAGAGACATAAGTTCCAGTACCTCTACAAGGATGAGATGGGCTTCAACTTTATGAATTCCGAAACTTTCGAGCAGGTCCTGATCGACGAAAAGCTGATCGAAAATTCGGACCTGATGAAGGAAGGTCAGGAAGTAGAGATACTGATCAATACCGAAAATGATACGCCGCTCACCTGCGAGCTGCCATCGTCGGTAGAACTGGAGGTGACTTATGCAGAGCCCGGTATCCGTGGAGATACTGCGAACTCGCCGAAAAAAGCGGTAGAGGTCGAAACAGGAGCTAAAATTATGGTCCCGTTATTTATCGAGCAGGGTACCAGGATCCGTGTAGACACCAAGACGTACGAATACCTGGAAAGGGTTAAATAGTCGCGGCAATCAGCCATCTGCACATTTGCTTCCGGGATTACCGGAAGCAAAGCAACACGCCATCGATGAATAAGGGCTGATAGCTGAAAGCTTTATACAGAAGAAACCAACTAGCTAAAATGGAAACCAAAGAGATTCAAAAACTGCTTGATTTTATAGCCAGCTCCGGATTGGATGAGGTGATAATAGAAACGTCGGAACTAAAGGTAAAAGTCAGGAGAAATTCGACAGTTCAGGCGGTTGCAGCCGGGCCTGCTCCCCTTGTAGCTTCGGCTCCTGCTATTGCGGCCGTTGCTGCTGCACCTGCGGCAAAAAAAGAGCAGGCGGCTCCGGATACAACCGTTGCGGAGAACGCCGATGCTAAGCTGGTAACAATCAAATCACCGATGATCGGGACGTTCTACAGGGCTTCGAGCCCAGAGTCGCCGTCTTTTGTAAACGTCGGAGATGAAATCAAGCCCGGTAAGGTGGTATGCGTTATCGAAGCAATGAAGCTGTTTAATGAAATAGAATCGGAACTTTCGGGTAAGATCGTGAAAATCCTGGTGGAGAATGCTACGCCGGTTGAGTTCGATCAGCCATTATTCCAGGTGGAGCTGGCCTGATTTGTTAACTGGTTACGTAGATTGAACCTATATGTTTAAAAAGATACTGATAGCTAACAGGGGTGAGATTGCGCTCAGGATTATCCGCACCTGCAGGGAGATGGGAATTAAAACTGTAGCGGTGTATTCCGTTGCGGACAGGGAGAGCCTTCACGTGAAGTTTGCTGACGAAGCGGTGTGTATAGGTCCCGCGGTCAGCAGGCAATCGTATCTTAATATTCTCAATATCATATCGGCTGCCGAAATAACGGGAGCTGATGCTATACACCCGGGCTACGGGTTTCTTTCCGAAAACGCAGAGTTTTCCCAGATCTGCCAGGATTACGGCATCAAGTTTATTGGTGCGTCGGCCGACCAGATCAATGCCATGGGCGATAAAGCCACGGCCAAAAAGACCATGCGTACCGCCGGAGTACCGGTAATACCGGGCTCTGAGGGGTTGCTGAGCTCTCTCGAAGAGGGGATAAAGCTGGCAAAAGACATTAAATACCCGGTAATTTTGAAGGCTACTGCGGGTGGCGGCGGGCGAGGCATGCGGATCGTCACCAAAGAGAGCGAGTTTGAGAAAGCGTGGAATGATGCCAGGACCGAAGCCGGAGCTGCTTTCGGGAATGACGGCCTGTATCTTGAAAAATTCATCGAAGAGCCCCGCCATATAGAGATCCAGATAGTTGGAGACCAGTATGGGAATGTCAGCCATCTTTCCGAGCGGGATTGCTCAATACAACGCCGGCACCAGAAACTTGTAGAAGAAACTCCTTCACCTATTATTTCGCCGGAACTTCGGGAAAAAATGGGGGCTGCGGCTGTAAAGGGGGCTAAGGCGATTTCATACGAAGGAGCCGGAACGATAGAATTCCTGGTTGATAAATACGGAGAATTCTATTTTATGGAAATGAATACCCGCATCCAGGTAGAACACCCGATTACGGAAGAGGTGACGGACTTTGACCTGATAAAAGAGCAGATCAAGGTGGCGGCAGGCGAGCGTGTATCAGGGAACAACTATTTCCCCAAGCTGTACGCAATGGAATGTCGTATCAATGCAGAGGATCCGGGCGCGAATTTCAGGCCTAACCCGGGGAAAATTACCAACCTGCACTTCCCGGGCGGGCACGGCATCCGGATAGACAGCCATGTGTACGGCGGTTATACAATCCCACCGAATTATGATTCTATGATCGCCAAGGTCATTGTAAGCGGCCAGTCACGCGAGGAAGTCATCACCCGTATGAAACGGGCGTTGCAGGAGTTCGTGATCGAAGGAGTCAAAACAACCATTCCTTTTCATATTCGCCTTATGGACGATCCTTCGTTCAAGT
>CAZLTN010000157.1:0-11335 GCA_964562455.1 uncultured Cytophagales bacterium | reverse complement strand
GTTTCTTTTAATTGGTTGGCTGCTGAACAGTTATATACACCGTGTAGGGTTTGCGTACCTTACGGTTACCTGATACCACCGTATAGACTTTAGGCTTGGACAGGTCTGAAAAATCTACCATCCCGGTAATCTTCGGATCGAGCTTGGCATCGGTCACGAGTGAAAACTGGGGATAAAGGTTTTTCAGATCGGTACCATAAAATACCTCTACGTTGACTGTTTGCGCTACCGTATCTATCACGGGGTTCTTTGTTCTGACAGTCTGGCGGTCGGTACCCAGGAGTTCAAAATTACTCACATAGCACTCTGCCCTCTCAGTAATCAGAAGTCCGTCTTCGTCTACCGGAAAGTCATCCTTACAAGCGGCCCATAAACCCATCAGGGGAAAAAGCCATAAAATCGCTTTATATCTAATCAAAACTTTCATGTTGATCGGAATCTATAATTTAGTCTGTATTATAACCAGGGGGTATTCTGAGTAAGGTTCGGGTTGCGGTCGCGCTCGCCCGGAGGAATACGGAATATATAGCACTGCTCATACGACCGCTCGGAAAGGTTCTGAAAGTAACGCTGTCTCTGTGCACCGTGGGTATCGATACGCCACACTCCCGCACCATAAGGCGGGTTCCATACTCTTTCGATAGCCCTCCATCTACGCAGGTCGAACCCGCGATGACCTTCCCCGAAGAGCTCAATGATACGCTCCTGCTCAATAGCCTGGAAAAAGGCTTCCTTACCGGCGGTTTTGTCTGCAGCCAACGGTGGAAGGTTGCCGCGATGTCTCACTTTGTTAACCAATGCGATTGCATCGGCCTGTGGCCCGTTCACTTCATTGGTCGCTTCTGCGTACATCAGGTAGACATCGGCAAGCCGCATTACCGGGAATGCATAATCCCCGTCGCTGCGCCCCTGCCCGGCATAATTCCTGAGGAATTTACGATATACGTAGCCGGAGTTGTTCCCGTCGGTGTTGTAGGTGGTTACTGTAACCCCGTTTATGTTTACCGCTACGTTCCAGCTCAGGTAAATAAACGGCACCATATAGGTCGGCTGGAGCGAGAGCATCCCCTGGCTTACCTCATAATCCCACATGATGGAAGATTTCATCCGGTAATCCCTGTTAGCATAGCTTTGAGGGTTGATTGCTGAGTTCGGCGCTGTCCTTGCCCCGGCAGTAGTCGGGTTCATAGGAATGAGCGGAGGAGCAAAATCGCCCGTTGTAGTCAATTGGTAGCGGTCCGCTATCTCGTATCGGGGCATTGTCCAGCCCTGCGATCCTTCATGTGACCGGCCGGCCACATCTCTCATCAGTTCTTCTCCCTGCCCTGTTCCGGTACCGCCATGAGTGAAAGACATGATCATTTCCGCATCGCCGTTGGCTGCAGGTGTAAACAGGTAGTAGTAGTTTGGAAGGATATCCGCTTTCCCCAATTCATCGATATTGCCGGGTTCGCCTCCTCTGAACAACGTCAGGCCAAAGTCCTCTATCACACGTTTAAAATCTGCCGCAGCGCCTGCATAGGCAGCCGATGCCTCAGTGGGGCTTGCCTTAAACGTCGAGAGCTCGGGCCATCCAAACTGGTTCCAGGAAGCCCAGTACAATTGGAGTTTGCCCCGGAAAGCCAGAGCAGCCGGTTTGGCCGCCCTGCCCACAGCGGGTGCTTTTACCGGCAGCTTCTCAAATGCATAGGTAAAATCCTCGTAAATGCGCTCTTTGATTTCCGCAATAGGAGTCCTTGTTATATCGGCCACTTCCGAGTTGTCATAAATAATATTCCCGATATAGGGTACATCACCCCACATGGAAATCAGCCGCAAATACACCATTCCTCTCAATAGCCGGGCCTCGCCAACGATCGCTTCCAGATTGGCTACCGAACCCGGGCCCGCAGTTGCCAGCATGGCATTGACATTGTCGATCACGTAGTTAGCCCGGTTTACCCCTCCATACAGGTAACGGTACATCTTATCAAAACTTGCTCCATATCCTGACGGATCGAAATTAGCTCCCTGGTAGGCATCTCCAAGCCTTAAATTCCCGCTTGTCGCACTCGTACCCCTTGTCCGGATATACTCTCCATGCCCGTCCAGGTAGTAATCCCGGTCAAACAGCGGCCTGATGTCTGCATAAGCGCCCATCAGCGCGTAGGTAGCGTCCGCTTCGGTTTTCCAAAACGCCGCCGATCCTAATTCAGTGGTAGGTTCCTGGTCCAGCAAATCGTTCACACAAGAGGTGGAACTGAAAAGCGTGAACAAAACACCCCACGACAAAATCCTGTATATAGCTATATTTTTCATTATTTCAGAAAGATTAAATGCCGATATTAACCCCGAAAGAGTACGATTTATTCAGCGGGTACATGTCGCTTTTGTGACCTTCCTTCTCCGGGTCAAGACCGCGGAATTTTGTCAGCGTACCCAGGTTTTCGGACGACCCGAATACTCTTACATGGCTCAGGCCTACTTTTTTAAGCACAGCCTTGGGAACTGTATAGCCCAGTTGGATATTTTTCAGCCTGATGTAGCTCATGTCATCCAGCCAGAAGGTCGTTTCTTCCCGGTTAGCCGAGCCGCCCAGTCGTGGCCAGGCTCCGTCGCGGTTTTCCCAGTTCCAGGGATTGTTCCAGTGGCCCCACCCCGAAGCATAACGCTGCGTTGCGAAGTTTACGTTATTGAAGTGGTTGATCCAGTAGTCCTTACGTCCTGCAGCTCCCTGTACCATCACCATCAGATCGAACCCTTTGTAGGTCACGCTCGTATTGAGCGCTACATGCGTAGTAGGGCGGTCTCTCTGAATCTTCGGATACGCCACTTTATCGTTGGCGTCGATCCTGCCGTCTCCGTTTACATCCTTACGGAGAATATCACCAGGCGAGGCTCCCTGCGGTGTAGCGTTGTATACATCCTCCCAGGTCTGGGCTATCCCGAGGTCTTCGTAGGTATACAGGAAATGGTACGGCATGTCGATGAATATCCAGCCTTTGGCCAGGAATTCATTCCACTTTTCAAGCCTGGTAGCATTTTTCGATGCATTCAGCGACAGCGTATAACCAATATCCCCTATCGCATCCCGCCAGGTAAGATTCAGTTCCACACCCTGGTTCCTGAGATTCCCGATGTTCCTTCTCGGGGCGTTGTAGGCGCCGGTCAGGTGCAGAGACATTTCCGAAGGCCTGTTCATCCCGGTAGTCAGGCGATTGTAATAGTCGATTTCGGCAGTCAGTTTGTTGTTGAAAAAGCCTAGGTCCACACCGAGGTTAAATACAGAAGTGGTTTCCCAGGACAAGTCCTGGTTTATCATTTTTTTGTTGACGAAACCCTTTACGATACTTCCCCCGATCATATAGTTACTGGCGGCCAGGGTCTCCCTCTGTTCGTAACGACCGACACCGCTGTTATTCCCCAGTCCTCCGTACGACACCCTCAGCTTACCATTGCTTAAAAACAACCTGTCGCTAAGCCCCCTCATAAACGATTCTTCCGTAAACCTCCAGCCAACTGCTGCCGAAGGGAAAAATCCATACTGCCGTCCGGGCAGGAATTTCGACGAACCGTCGTAGCGGAAGTTCAGTTCCAGCAGGTATTTGTCATATGCCGCGTAATTCAGACGGCCAATGTAAGACCGAAGGCCCTCCGTTTCTGATCTTCCGGCCGTAGACTGGATGTCAGTAAGCGCGGCATTGATCTCGTGGAGCGAAGGATGCAAGCGGTCGTTACGGGAGCTGTTCTGGGAGCGCTCGTACCAGTATTCTTCGCTGTAAACAAACATAGCACCGAGCTCGTGGTTACTGGCAATCTTTTTGTTGTAGTTGAGACGCCCGTTAAGCATGGTCTTATAACCGGTTTCGGTGAAGTTCCCGACACCGGCGTTTTCCCCAACATAAATTCTGCTGCCAAAAGTACCGGTCTGGAAATTAAACGCCCGGTTTGGCATATTGGCAGTCCACCTGAACTGGTTAAAATAGTTCAGGGAGTAATCGACCCTTGCCGTCAGCCCCGGGATCGGTGTCCAGTCCCAGTAAACATTTGAATTGGCTTCCTGGCGGTTGGTCCGGTTTAGGTTATTCATGTAGACCGTATAAGGGTTATATGCCTGGAGGTCTTCGTTGTAGGCCATCACCCCACCATAGTACCCGGTCACAGGATCGTAAGGAAGTATACCCGCGATGGCCGCCTGCATATCGAATCCCGCGGTATTGGCCGGATCGTCGTCCGTAAAGCCATCCTCGAGTGCATAGACAATCTTGGACCAGTTACCCTGGAACTTCACGCCGACATTCATCGTCTTGTTGATCTTATAATCGAAATTGAAGCGGGCGTTGTATCTTTTAAAATCATTGTTGATCTGGAGCCCTTTTTCGTCCATCATACCGACGGAAATAAAGAAATTGGACTTATCGTTTCCACCGGAAGCCGACAGGTTGTGATTCTGAACCGAACCGTACCGGGTGATGATATCCCACCAATCGGTATTAGGGTAGCGTACGGGGTCGATCATGCCAAGAGCCATCCACTGGTCTATCGTACCGTCTCTGAAAAGCAGGTTAGAACGCTGAGTACCGACCAGCGCGGCACGCTGATGGAGGGTAAGTGCACGGGGATAATCCGCCATATAAGAATAAATACTGGTCGGCTTCTGCGTCGCATATGATCCTGTATAGTTGATGGTAGCTCTCTCCTGGCCTTTTCCCGATTTTGTGGTAATCAGGATTACGCCGTTAGCTGCTCTCGATCCGTATACTGAAGCCGAAGTAGCATCTTTCAGTACTGAGATACTTTCGATGTCATGCATATTGACCCGGTTGATATCTACATCGGGCATCCCGTCCACTACAATGAGCGGACTGGCATTATTGACCGTGCCGAGTCCGCGGATGATCAGCGAGGCGTCATTCCGCCCCGCCATACCAGTAGACTGAGATACGGCCATTCCCGGAACCAGGCCGGCCAGCCCCGAAGAAACATTGGTAAGCGAACGGCTCGTAATCTTTTCATCAAAAGTTACGGCAGAGACCGCACCGGTCAGGTTGACCTTCTTCTGGGTTCCGTACCCAACCACAACGACTTCTTCGAGAGAGCGGTCTTCGGCGATAAGACGAACCGAGAGATTTGCCTGGTTCCCGACCACTATTTCCTGACTTGCGAACCCGATAAAGCTGAAGGCAAGAACGGAGTTCGGCCCGGCCACTGTAATGCGAAAACTACCGTCGTTATCTGTAACCGTGCCGTTGGTAGTACCTTTTTCGAGTATGCTGACCCCTGGAAGCGTTTCGCCCTTATCGTCAGTCACCCGCCCCGTTACCGTCTGGGCCATCAGGTCGTACGCATGGAGGACAGCATATTGTAAGCGGGACTGATGAAATTGCTCGCGGCTTGAAGCCACCTGCACTTCCGTTTTGGGTAGTACCGATTGAGGCGCCTCTTTCAACTCTTCCGTTACCGACCTCTTGGGAGTATCGATTACGTATATGGTTTCATTTATCCTCCGGAAACTCAATCCGGTTTCCTTCGAAATATGCCTGAGTAATTCTCCCAGGCTGGTATTGGAGAAATTGCGGCTAAGCCTCTTATCCCTGACAAGGGACTTTTCATACTGAAAATTCAGGTTTGCCTTTTCGACGATACGGCTGAATGCATCTTCCACCGTCATCCCTTTCAGATTGACTGAAATGTAGATCTTCTCGATACTTTTCTCCTGGAGCGAGTTTGCCAGGAGAGGTCCGGAGCCGGGATACCCTGCTACCGCGACCAGCGCCATAAACCTGAACAGGTAGCGCCGGGCTGTCTGGATTTGGAGTATAACTTTAAACAGCATACTGATTATTTAGGTTGAGTTAATGAAAAATTTTTACTGTGTCATTCCTGATCTGGTACCGGAAGCGGTCGGGATAACGATAGGCATCCAGGACGTAAGCGAGCGGTTTGTCCTGGTATTTCCCTGTCAGGAGCAGGTTTTCATCAATCCTGAGATCAGGACCGACGACCAGCGTGACTCCGTACCAGTTTTCGAGTTTTGTTTTTACCTGTCCGAAATCGGCTTTGTCAAAATAAAGGACACCACTGACCCAGGCCAGTTGTTTATGCTGCTCGAAATCCCTTACCTTAAATATCCCGGAGGAATCCTCATAGCTCGCCATCTGGCTTGGGCTAAGGTATACTTCGTTAAAGGAACGGTCTGCTTCGTTATCATACACCTTTACTTTGCCGGTGACTACTGCGACATCTACCCGGTGATCAGAATAGGCCGTAACACCAAAACTTGTTCCAAGCACTTCGGTGGTCACATTTCCTGTAGTAACGGTAAAGGGAGAACCCGGATCGGGAGCTACTTCGAAAAAAGCTTCCCCGAATAGCGTAAGTTCCCTTTTTCCCGGTTTGAAGCTTTTGGGATAGATGATTTTGGAACCTGCATTCAATAATACCTTTGTGCCGTCTTCAAGCCTCACTGAAATTCTCTCCCCCCGCGGCGCAGCATGCTCGATAAACCCTGCCAGACTTTCCTGCGGCTTTAATATATAGAAGTAAACCACGCCGGCCATCGCAATAAGAGCGAATATTGCCGCCGCTATACCGGGTCGCCACCAGCCGTAGGGAAAGGACCGGTGCTGCCGGTTTCGCTCCCGGACCTCGTCATCGGCCTGCGATTGCCATACCTGTCCCCTGATAGAGTTGTTTAGCTTTTCCCACTCCTTGTCTATGGTAACAGCGTCAACTTTATCTTTTCTGAATTTCAGCACATCAAAAAGCATCCTGGCTTTTTCTACCTCCTGCCGTTTATGGGGATTTGCCAATAACCAGGACTCCCAGCTCTCCGTAAGCAAAGGATCTCCGGACGTCATCCACTCCAGGAAATCAGGGTCCAGCAGGAAATCGGCCGCTCTGAACGACAGGTATTTGTGACTGTCCAAGTGAAAAACATTTATGTTTCTACTTAGACAAAGCAGGAATTTACCGGGAGTGACCCTTGCGAAGTGATATTTTTTAAAAAAAATTTCTAATAGACAAAAAAAGGCCAGGCTGGAAAGTATAGATTATCCGGATCGGCCGGAATATACGGTCATCTTTATTTCTGTCTTTTAAAAATATACCGGGTTACAAAAATACCCTGTCCATCGCCTGTCCCGCTATCACTTTCTACGCCGCTGACCACGAAACCCAGTTCCCACCCTTCTTCGGAAAGTTCGTTGAGCCGGGATTGTACGATAGCGTCGTTAGATGCAATATTCTGGAAGTTAATACCGGCAATGCCGAAAAAGTTCAATAGTTTGGTTTCTCCCAGTTCATCAATTTTCGCGTCTTTCCGGCGTATAGCTCCCTGTTTACTGTCTTTTCCGTTGGTTCGGTATGTAGTTAAATCGGCAGTATTTACGGTTTCCGCATTTTCGATCAACCGGGATCTGCCAAGACCGGCAGGGATAATCGACTCCACCGAAGTAATGATTTTGTACTCAAATTTCTGAGCATAGGTACTTACAGCACTAGCCGTTGCTATTGCGAACGAAAGCAGTATTTTATTCATCTTTTTTTAAGTTTTTTGTAACCAGTTTTTCTAAAGCAAAGATCGTCACTCCGGCTTACGCTGCATATTGTAATCGGACGAACGGCTAAAAAGAAAGGATGAACTGTATAACCGACCGATGCTGTATGTCTTTATATTCAGACCAGGGTAACCAGAAACAGTACGAGGAGAAAAGAAAGGTCTATGTTACTTTGTACAAGATGGCTCTGCAGGTTGTCAAGCCCCTTGTAAATCAGCTTGTATACCGCCCTGATCGAGATATTCATCGTATTGGCGATATCATGAAAATCCTGCTCTTCATAAAAGCGCAAAAAAATGGCTTCTTTTTGCCTGGGCGGAAGCTGATCGAACGCCTGTACCAGCAGCCTGGCATTTTCCGATTCTGTCTGGTCGCGAATAAGATGCGCCTCAATCGACAGCTCTACCTGAAAATCCGGCATATCTTCTCCTATATTCCCGTGACGTTCGATCGATATTTTCTTCAAAAGCGCACGTCGCAAAGAAGCCTGCAGATAGTGTCGCAACGAAGTGGTCTGCCCCAGGAACTCACGCCTCTCCCATATCTGTAAAAACAGCGACTGAATACAGTCTTTCACTTCGGCCTCATTACCGGACAGCCGCATACCATAGTTGAACAGAACAGGATAGTATAGCCGGAATATTTCTTCAAAAGCAGCAGTGTTTCCCGACCGGAAAGATTCCCATAGCGGGTCATACGCGGTATTTACCGCTTTTGTCAGAAACCCTATTTTCTCTGCCTCCCTCATTGGTAAGTAAAAACTGCCCGAATATAAAACAATAAATCCTCTCGGAATAGAAATACTCCGGGAAGGCCATGTTTATACTACTATTCGATTGACGAAAAAATCGGGCTGCTTCCCTAATTGAGCAACCCAAAAAGTGCTGCTGCCAGGCCGGCACCTACAACAGGCCCCACCACCGGGACCCAGGCATAGCTCCAGTCACTATCGGCTTTACCGGGGATAGGCAGAAGAGCGTGTACGATCCGCGGACCAAGGTCCCTGGCAGGATTGATCGCATAACCTGTAGTTCCTCCCAACGCAAGGCCTATCGCCCATACCACGAAGGTTACCGGGATAGCCCCCAATGACCCGAGCCCCACAATCTGGCCTGAATCGGCAATGTTTGCATCCGTAAAGCTGAAAACTGCATACAGGAGCACGAAGGTGCCCGTCATCTCGCTGAAGAAATTGGAAGTATAGTTCCGCACAGCCGGGGAAGTGCAGAAAACGGCTTTTTTCAGTCCGCCATCCTCTGTTTTCAGAAAATGGTCGCGGTAAAAAAGCCATACAAAAAAAGCACCCAGCATGGCGCCGGTAAATTGAGCGCCTATATAGGGCAAAACCTGGCTCCAATCAAACTTACCCACCAGGGCCAGCCCTATACTCACAGCCGGATTAAGGTGTGCACCGCTGTGCGGACCAGCTACTACCACCCCTATATAAACGGCCAGAGCCCAGGCTGTAGTGATCACGATCCAGCCGCCATTCTGGCCGTTAGTACCTGTTAAAACTACATTGGCGACGACGCCGCCGCCTATAAGGATCAGGAAAAAAGTACCAAGGATTTCGGCAATAAAAGGTGTCATCAATTAAGAGTTTAAGTCCGGGTTATTGGGAGCAGTCTAAAAAGTGTTCTTTGATAAAAAGCACCGGAGTGCCTTTTACTAATGATCTGCAAATATTTCCGTTTCGCTGAGCAGGTAGCCCTCGGCCATCCGGTAAAACCGGTCCAGCTCATCCTTCTTCCAATCATCTCCTTTTCCCAGCTCGGCAGCTATTATATCCGTCACCTTCGGGGCACTCTGGATGGCCGCCCGGGCATCCAGGAAAAGCAGCCTCACCCTCCTTGCCAATACATCCTCGACAGTACGCGCCATCTCATTCCTGACCGCCAGAACAACTTCCGCCAACGTAAACTGTGCTGCAGGATGCAACTGCTGTCCGAGCTCGGGCCTGGACTCTACCAATTGGTCCAGCAAAGCGCGATCCGATCCGTAAACATCCTCTCCCGGGCGAACCGGCACAGCACCCGGGGCTCCGTGTATTGCAATTTCCGCTGATCGCGACATATCAGCGGGCAAGCCGGCGGTCTGAATAACCTTGTCCATCGTATCTTCCCCCATTTTCCTGAAAGTCGTCCATTTTCCGCCTGTTATGGTCACGAGCCCGCTTTCCTCAACGATTATCTTATGCGACCGCGAAATTTCCTTGGTTTTGGCTCCCTCGTCGCCTTCAGTAGCGGCAAGAGGTCGCAGGCCGGCGTAGGTGCTCAGTACATCCGAACGCTTCGGTGCCCGGGCGAGATACCGGCCTGCCGTCTGAAGAATATACGCTATTTCCTCCTCCATCGGCTTCGGCTCCAACTTCGCTCCTTCTACCGGGATATCGGTGGTGCCCAGTATTACCCTGCCATGCCAGGGTACAGCAAAAAGTACGCGCCCGTCGCTTGTTTTCGGTATCATGATCGCTTCGCCGGACTCAAGAAAGGACTTATCGAGCACCACGTGCGCGCCCTGGCTCGGCCTGACAAGGGGCTTGCTGTTTTTATCGTCCATTTCGAGAATTTTGTTGACAAAAATCCCTGTGGCATTTACAACCGCTTTAGCCCTAAACTCGAAGACTTCACCGGTTTCCGCATCTCTCGCTTTTACACCGCAGATACGGCCGTTACCCGTCTTTTTCAGCCCGGTCACCCCAATATGGTTCAATGCAACTCCTCCTCTTTCTATAATGGTCTGAGCCAGGTTCACAGCGAGCCGGGCGTCATCAAACTGTCCGTCATGGTACCTTATCCCGTTTCTCAGACCGTCTTTCACCAGCACGGGAATGCTCTTCAGCACCTCGTCCCGGGAAACATATTCGGATTTCCCCAGGGAGAGCTTTCCCGCCAGGAAATCATACAGCTTCAGGCCTATCCAGTAGAAAGGCCCCCGCAGGAAATCATAGTTAGGGATAACAAAAGTCTGGTTTCTTACCAGGTGAGGGGCATTTTTCGCCAGCAGGCCCCGTTCGTAAAGCGCCTCCCTAACCAGGTCTACATTTCCCTGGGCCAGATAACGCACTCCTCCGTGTACCAGCTTGGTACTTTTACTCGAAGTACCCTTTGCAAAATCGGATTGCTCCAGCAGGAGAACCTTCAAATTACGGCTTACGGCATCCAACGCTACCCCCAGGCCTGTAGAACCGCCCCCGATGACGATAACATCCCATTCCTGCTCATCCCTGACCTGATCCAGCAAACGGCTCCTGTTAAAAAGATCTCCGGGATTTTCTTCTGAACTAATACGTTTCATTTTATTTCGTTATGCTTCGCAAATATACATTTCATCTTTCATTTATTATCGATCAATTTCATATTATTAATATGGTAATCGGAAAAATGTAAGCCGACGTACATTGCAAAAGGCATTTCGTCAAAGCGAAAGAAGACCCGGAGGGATACACGTACTATAGCCCCGAAATAAATCCCGGGGCGCGAAAATATCCTGAAAAGCAGTTTCCAAATGAATTTAGTAAGGGAAAAACCGGTTATCTAGGCCTCTCCGCCCGGTCCGCCGAAACTCATAGGAAAATTAAAGTTCGGCGTGTCGTCATCGCTCCGGTGCTGAATAGGCCCGTAGGTATCTTCATATCGGCGGATATTGTCTTTCAGCGCCGCCAGCAAACGTTTGGCATGCTCGGGAGTCACGATCACACGGGCTTTTACCTTTGCCTTCGGTACTCCCGGCAGCAGACGGATAAAATCCAGCACGAATTCACTGTTGGAGTGAGCGATCATAGCCAGGTTGGAATA
>CAZLTN010000156.1:0-11584 GCA_964562455.1 uncultured Cytophagales bacterium | reverse complement strand
CTCCATGTTGCCTTTTACAAAAAGGGTACCGTGTGTAAGCTCATGCAGGATAAGGTTGGCCAGCCTGCCGTCGGTCCTTTCGAGCATGCCTGATAAGATCGGGTCGCGTACGTATCCGAGCATCGACCAGGCGGCTGCCTCGCCCATATGCGTATCGTATCCTTTCAGGGAAAGCTCCGCTTTTTCCGAATATGCGCGGGTAGAATCAAAGAAACCTTTATAAGGGAATTCCCCGACCACAGGAAATTTCCAGGAAACGGCCTCTACCTTGTATTTTTCCGAGGCTGTAAGCAGCCACATCAGCTTTTTCCCCTGCTGGTCAAAGAAAGTGGTATAGTTGTCGGAAGGGGCCAGACCCAGGGAATCGACCCCGAACTTTTTTATTTCCTGTATCAGGAGGATCCTCTGCCTGACGGAATCAGGATAGGCCGGATCCTGTAAAATGTCTGAAATCTCCCGTACATTTCTAAGGATATGGAGCTGCCCTTTGGCCTGCATCCATCCGTAAGAAAGCAGATCACGATAAACGATGCAAAGCGTTACAGCCGCTGCCAGCAATAAAATACCGAGTTTGCGCAACATATTAAATTTTCAGTTCTCTCCTGCAGGAGCCAGATCATACCGGGCCGTTACATTCACCGCCTCGGTTATCTTGGTGAAGAAAAGTACCGGGATCGTGATTTTATGATCAGCCAGTTTTACTTCGAATTCCGCATCTATACGGTACCTGTCTCCTTCTTTTTTAAGGGTTCCCCTGATTTGTCTCCTGCGTGTTACGCCGTGGACGGTAAAGTCTCCGAAAGCAGTGACCTTCAGGGTGGTATCCGAAGCCGGGGGATTCCAGTTCCGGATCTTACCTTTGAAAGCCGCTACCGGAAACTGATCCGTTTCCATATAACGTTCATTATAATGCTTTTGCATCAATGATTTCGGCAAGGTAAAATTCTTCATCTGGATTTTTATGTCGATACTGCCATCGGCGAGATTGAGGATCACTTTCCCGGTTTTATCGATTGCCTGGATATCCTGGGCCGGTCCTGCAGCTTTAGAGAAGAATTCAGTCTGCCCTCTGTCTGTTTTGACAATGCCAGCCTGTTGCGCCTGTAAGCCGTAATCCGGCATCAGGCAGGTCAATAAAAGGATTATTACGCTACCCCACCTCACGACTCAAGGCTCAGGAAATTGTGCCCCATCCTGTCTCTTTTTGTCTGGAGGTACCGCCGGTTATGAGGATTGGAAGGAACTTCTATGCCGACACATTCCACGACTTCCAGGCCATAGCCGATGAGGCCGACTCTTTTCTTGGGATTGTTCGAGATAAGCTTCATTTTTGAAATGCCGAGATCTCTTAAAATCTGGGCTCCCACACCATAGTCCCGGGCGTCGGACGGTAAGCCGAGCTCTTCATTCGCTTCTATGGTATCCCGGCCCTCTTCCTGGAGCTTATATGCCCTTAGTTTATTAAGAAGACCTATGCCTCTTCCTTCCTGGTTCATATAAAGCACGACTCCTTTGCCTTCGGCTTCCACCATTTCCATCGCCGCATGAAGCTGTCCGCCGCAGTCACAGCGGCAGGAACCGAATATGTCCCCGGTGATACACGAAGAATGTACCCTGACCAGTACCGGTTCATCCGGCTCCCATTGTCCCTTGACCATGGCGATATGAATGTCGCCCGTATTGGTCTGAGAGTAGGCGACCAGGTCGAAATGGCCCCATTCGGTAGGCATATCGACCTTTGATTCCCGTTTGATGAGCGATTCTATCGACAGGCGGTAGGCTATCAGGTCTTTTATGCTGATCAGTTTCAATCCGAATTTGTCTGCAAACTGCCTCAATTCGGGTAGGCGGGCCATGCTACCGTCTTCGTTCAGCACCTCAATCAGTACGCCTGCCGGCGTCAGCCCGGCAAGCCTGGCCAGGTCTACTGCAGCTTCGGTGTGGCCTGCGCGGCGCAGTACCCCCCCGTCCTTGGCTTTCAAAGGGTTGATATGCCCGGGCCTTCCGAGGTCCTCGGGTTTGGTTTCAGGATTTGCCAGCGCCAGGATAGTCTTGGCGCGGTCGTTGGCCGAAACGCCGGTAGTACATCCGTGCCCGAGCAGGTCGACGGTAACTGTAAATGCAGTTTCGTGCGTAGCGGTATTGTGAGCCACCATCATGTCGAGATTCAGCTCCCGGCACCTGAATTCGGTAAGAGGGACACAGATTACTCCCCGTCCTTCCTTAGTCATAAAGTTGACTATCTCGGGTGTGACATATTCCGCAGCGCAGATGAGGTCTCCTTCGTTCTCGCGGTCTTCATCGTCGACAACCACGACTATTTTACCTGCTTTTATATCTTCAATTGCTTCGTCGATCCGGTCCAGTCTGATATTAGCCATATTCTCAAATGTAAGAACTGAAAGGAGATAAATGATATCTCTATTGAAATTTAAACCTTCTTTATGAGAAACAAATATAGAATTACTGAACGTTCAAAATACATTTATTTTTAAGCTATCAGCTTTCAGACACCGGCGATCAGCGCTTATTCATTGACGACCGGCGATCGGCCTGGCCTGGCCGGCTTTTGCACCGATAGCTATTTCAATCGAAACCTGTTATCTTTGCTCCCCCGTCCCGCAGACGGGTCAGTTGTATAATTTGTGGTTTAGAAAGTAAGGAAAATATCATGTTCGGGAATTTAGGTGATCTGATGGGGAAGGTAAAGGACCTGCAGGCAAATATGAAGGCTGCCCAGGAACAATTATCCGCCATTACCGAAACCGGCGAGTCGGGTGCCGGCCTGGTGCGTGCTACGGTAAACGGGCATAAGAAACTGCTGTCGCTGGAGATAGATCAGTCGATTGTGCAGCCTGAAGATAGGGAAATGATGCAGGATCTGGTTGTCGCGGCAGTCAAC
Organism: uncultured Cytophagales bacterium; assembly: GCA_964562455.1. Taxonomy (GTDB): domain Bacteria; phylum Bacteroidota; class Bacteroidia; order Cytophagales; family Spirosomataceae; genus Ravibacter. The sequence continues at coordinate 8,682 of CAZLTN010000156.1, read as the reverse complement.
AAGGCCCTGGAGACCATCGAGCCTAAAATCAAGGAGCATCTCAAGACCGCTACACAGGGGTCGTTGCCTAATATCCCGGGCCTGGACCTGGGAAGCTTTCTGAAATAGGCATTTTGCACCCTTTCTTTCATAGTATTCTGTAAATGACCCTCCCGCCGGAAGCCCGATGACCAAGGTAGCAATAGTTATTCTCAACTATAACGGAAGGGCGTTTTTACAGAAATTTCTACCTACTGTTTTAGAGCACTCCGCCGGGTGTGAGGTATGGATAGCCGATAACGCTTCGACCGACCAGTCGCTGGAATGGATAGAAAGCCAGGACCTGCCGGTAAAGACCCTTGCGTTCAGGGAAAACGACGGTTATGCAGGCGGGTACAACCGGGCGCTCCGGCAGATCGGAGCAGAATATTATGTGCTTTTAAATTCGGACATCGAGGTAACTGAAAACTGGATTTGGCCGGTCATCGACTTCATGGATTCCGATCCCGGGATTGCCGCCTGCCAGCCTAAAATATGCGCCTATGATCTTAAAACTCACTTCGAGTATGCGGGGGCAGCGGGCGGATACCTGGACTATCTCGGATACCCGTTTTGCCGTGGGCGTATTTTCGATACACGCGAAGAAGACCTTGGACAGTACGACGATAATACCGATGTATTCTGGGCAACGGGCGCGTGCCTGTTTATGAGGGCCGACGCTTTTCACCGTATGGGCGGTTTTGACGAAGTTTTTTTTGCCCATATGGAAGAAATCGACCTCTGCTGGCGCTTCAGAAAAGAAGGTTACCGCGTGGCCTATTGCGGAGCTTCCAAAGTGTTCCATGTAGGCGGGGGAACGCTGCACAAATCCAATCCAAGGAAAACGTTCCTTAACTACCGGAATAACCTTATTATGCTTTACAAGAACCTCAGTCCGTGGCAAAGATGGAAGGTGATAGGGCTGAGGCTGATCCTGGACGGGATATCAAGCGTGCGGTACATCGCTTCCGGCGCATTTCCCGACGTAATCGCCATTATCCGGGCACATTTCGCTTTTTATTCTATGATAGGCAAGCTGTCAAAGCAGCAGGCAGGCGCTCAGGCCGGATTAAAAAAAGAAGTGCCGCTTTATAGCAAAAGCGTAGTTTGGGAATACTTTGTTCTGGGCAGACACAGGTTTCCGGATCTGAAGGGTTTCCTTAACTCCGGAAGAAATCAGTTAAAGAAAGATCTGTTCAAAGCTCCCAGATAGTAGGACTATTGTGCCGCCTGAGGTGCTTCCTTATCTCCATCCAGAAAGCCAGCACGAGATAAATGATGATGGGTGACCCGAAAGTAAGGAAGGAGGCGTAAATAAAATAAAGACGGATGCTGCTGGCAGAGAAATGAAGCTTTTCTCCCAGCCTGGAACAAACTCCGAAGACCTGATTCTCCAGGAAATAGCGAAGTGAGATCATATTGTTTATCCGGAATTCAGGCGGCTAATTTAGAAAAACCTTTCTGAATTGTAAAGAAGTGTGTCGTAAAATTGTGGAAGCTTCACATCTCATAGTCATTGTTTTCGGCAACACAGTTTTTTAGCCAGTCATTCAAAGCTCCGGCGCCGGCTCTTTCTTGCAGGTTAAGGGTCTTAAAGAATGAACGGGCTACTTTCATTCTCTTTGAAAAGCTGTAGGACGTTTCTCCCAGCAGGTTCTTTTCCCTGCGGACTTTAAAGGATTCGCATTTCAGCCTGAATTTCGCGATCAGGGCCAGCAGATAGGGCTTGTCAGGAAGGTAGCGGAAAAATGGTCCGGCCGAGCTTTTCCTGATCAGCAGGAACAGTCCGGCGTTCGGCGGGATCCGACCCCGGGAAAAGAGCGAAACAATAGTCTTGAAAATAAAAGAGGTAAAGAGCCTGCCGGTCGATTCATAATTGCCTTCCCGGGTAGCAAATACGACATCGGTATCGTTTTTCATACAGCCTGCCAGCAGAGGAACTATTTCGGGAGCATCCTGGAGATCTGCATCGAGCGTAACACATTTCGGATAACGGGCATATATCATACCACATAACAGGGCATGACTCTGACCGTAATTCCCCCGCAGCCTGACGACCCGGAAAGGAAGGCCCGGCGGCAGGCTTTCGAGCACTTGCTGCGAAGTGTCGGGAGAAGCATCGTTAACATAGACAATTTCGGCAAGCCACTTCTCGGTAGCACAAACCCGTGCAATACGTGCATGCAGCTCCCTCAACGTATTCGCACTTTTGTAAACCGGTACGATAAAGCTGATTCCCTCGTGATCAATAGCCTTTTCCATAATCTACTATGTTCAGCAAGGGCATCCCACCCAGGTAGCGGCGCAGGTTTTCTTCGAAAAGGCCGAACCACCGGTAATCAGGCCCTTCCAGGCTCCTTCCGGCGTGGGGGCTAACGAGGATGCGGGGTTCGTCCCAAAGCGGGCTGGAAGCAGGCAGAGGTTCTTCAGTAAAGACGTCCAGCGCTGCTCCGGCAAGCCTGCTTTCCCTGATTTGTTCCAGGAGTGCCGCCTCATCCAGCGTGCCGCCGCGACCGATATTAATAATAAATGCTCCGGACGGTAAAAGAGACAGTTCGCCGGCTCCGACACAATTGGCAGTTTCAGGTGTTTTGGGGAGACAGATCACGAGGAAATCCGTATTGGAAAGCCTGTTCTTCCAGGATGACCGGCTGTAGATGGCAAAATGCCCGTCGGTTGAATCGGTTTCCTGGTTCCGGGCTCCCGAAACCACCATGCCCAGGCCAGACAGGGTAATGGCCACCCGCCGGGCCAGGCTTCCCCATCCCAGGATCATGCATTTTTTGCCTTCCAGGGTGATGAGCCGGTGCCGTTCCCACAGGTGCTTATGCTGATGATCACGGAATATATGAACAGACCGGGAAAGAGCAAGCACTAAAGCCAGGGTATGTTCCGTGAGCTCCTGATCATAGACCCCACGCGCGCAGGTCAGCAGGATTCCCTTTTCGATGAGGAGCTCTTTCTTTTGCAGGATAATGTCTACGCCGACCGAATTGGACTGCATCCAGCGGAGCTTTCGGGCATATGGCAGGCTCTGGATAAAGTACCGGTTGCCCATCACTACCTCGGCATCTTCAATATAGCTTTTGGCTTTTTCTTCGTCCGTCGCAATCCTTATTTCCCTGTCGCCGGCTATTTCTCCGAGCTTGCGGAAGTGTTGGGGCGACGGCTGGTACATCAGCAGGATCATGCGATATACGGATTACTTACCCAGCCGGTTACAAAAGAGCTGAATTCGCGGAAATCCTCCTCTTCCTCTGCCGGTGTTCTCCGTTTGGCCTCCCTGTAGGCCTCTTTGATAGCGCTGACCATATATTCAATTCCGAACTCAACGCAGTCTTTGATGAAAGTACGCCTCAGGAAGCTGAAATCGATGTTAAGCCTGGCGTATTCGTTGATGAGATACCTGCTTCTGACCGGCCGGCCGCTGTCGGGATAAGTAACCCCACCCATGCCCAGCCGGCAGGTAAAGCGCTTCCTTATGTCGGTAATGACCGGACCGAGCAGGGGATAGAAAATGTTCGGGGTTCCTTGTTGTATATGGAGGTCATTAAGGCCGATATAAGCCCTTTTCAATGGAAGAGAAGATAGCTCATCCAGTTGCTCCAGTGCCGCAACGGTTTCAATGAGGATATTGATGGCAACGGCATTACCGGCGTGACTGATTACATTTTCGACATGCTCGGCCGATGTAACCATAGGAATAAAGATTTCGTCGGCACCCCCGCTCACAGCGAGGTCGACTTCCCTGAGCGTGCTGTCTCCCGAAAATTCGTTGATGCGGCAAAAAAGTTTTCCGGCAGGTACGATTTGCCTCAGCCTGCAAAGGTCCTCGTAAGTGTCATGATTAATCTGCGTGTCGAAGTTTTCCTGTCGGAGTTTTTTTCCCTGGTTTTCCCAATCGACAATTATCCCGTCAACTCCGGCATTTACTGCTGCCGAAACCAGCGCGTCGTCCACGGAGAGAAGCAGGAGGTCGAGATGAGAAGGGTTCGGAATATTGTCTATCACTGGCTTGATTTTTTTTGTGCAACCATCATACAGCTTGTTCCAAAGGGAATCATCTTTTTCTTGCCGATAAAGCCGGTTTCCCAACTGAGGAGCAACTGAAGGAGCTTTGACATAAACGGTCTTGCCGACAAATGCTCAGCCTGTTTTTTTTGGCGGGTGTTCTTCTGCCTGAACCCGATAATGTTTGGAATGACCCGCAGCAGCCACATGGGGATCCAGAGTATGGAAAAGAAATATGTTTTATAGTATACTTTGAAGCCGCAGCTTGCGAGAAGGGTTTCGAGCTGGCTGGTCCGGTATCGCCTGAAATGCCCGAGCTGGACATCATTGTCCGACCAGAGAGACTGAAAAGCAGGTACGGTAAGAATGAGCTTTCCGTTTTCGGCAAGAAGGCTGTGAACCTGTTGCAAAAACATACGGTCATTTTCTATATGCTCCAAAACGTCGAAGAAACCGATCCCCTTCAGCAAGGGGCCTGCGGGGCTGAATTCTTCCAGGGTAGTATGTATGGTTTTGCGGACACCACGGGCTTCCGCATTCCGGACGCCCGTTTCGTACGGTTCTACGAGAGTCACGTCAAAGCCGTTGTCCTGCAGTAATTTAGCCGTGATCCCGTTCCCGCCACCGATGTCATAAAACTCCCGGTCAAATTCACACGCCCGGATCGCGTTAAGAATACAGCGGTTGCGGTGCCGGTACCAGAATGAAGTGTCTTCCATCTGGAAACACACCTCGTTCCCGTCGCTTGGATAGGAGACTAGCCAGTTTTCTTTATCAGGCTGCATGGAATATCAGTCAGTATTGCATAGATGCACCCGAAATATCGTGAAATTAGTAATCCGAATACCTTGCATGTTCTTCTATTTTTCGTTTACTGTTTATGACTCTGCCAACGGCCTATTTGACTTCGTAAAGTGTTAAATCCCAGATAGCGGACGAAAACCTCCCGATTTCGGACAGGCCGCTTTCCCTGGGATTCTGTATGATTTCGGCAGACAGCATATATTTACAGTTCAGGGCCTTAAGAGCGGAATTGTTCAGCCTGAGATTTCTCGGAGCAGGAGCTCTGTCCCTGGTCACATGGGTGCTGAAGTTGCCGCCGTCGCCCTGGTCATACAACAATATACACTGGCTTCCCCATTCGTCGAAAAAGCCCTTTATGGTTACGTTTTTTTCCAGTTCACCTGCCATGATTTCCCGGAATTTGTGCTTATAGCTTAGCGGATACGTAGTTACATACCCGTCGGCGGTCCACATACCGTTATACTGGGCAATCGCCGGGGGGATGCCGAGGCTGATGATACGGGCGGAAGATGAGGTATTGCCGGTAACCTCTTTGATACGATCAAACATTCCGACAGCATAATAATCACTATAACGGTATATGTAATGGTAAGGTTTGATCGTAATGAACGGTTTTACAAAATAAATGTAGTAAGTAGGCTGATAAGCAAAAGCGACCAGCATCTGGAGAGCGAACGCCACCGTTACGATTTTTCTCACATGAATCCCGCCAATAAGGATAAGGCACCTTGCAGCAGCAAGATGCCAGAGCAACTGGAGAAATATATGAAAACGATCGAGGCTGTACATCCGGAGCAACTCGCTCTGATTCCTGAGCCGAACGACAGGCTCCCAGTTAAGAAGGGCAATATAGGCGCAAATGCAGGTAATAGACAGGAGTATCAGTGCAAGCGTATGGTCGGGACGTTTTTTCTTTATCGTATCTTTTATGAATACGAACAAAACCATTGGCAGAATAACAAGGGTATGTAACGACAGTGCTACATCGATGTTACCGTATAGGAAATACCTTATGAATATTTTAAAGCATGTCCAGGGGGGAACGCTGTAACGCAGCATTTCGGTGCGGTGAGAAACGAACCCGGCGCCGGCCAGCAGGTTGGAAAAGAGGTCGATTTTAGGAAAACTGTATAACGCCAGCAGCACGGCGGAAGCTATGACCAGCTTCCGGACAGGACGCTTGTCCCGGAAATCGGCTATGATGAGAAGAAACAGCAGGAACACCACGAAAATGCCGGCCGACTGGAAATTGGAAACAAAGGGGAACAGCGCCACGATAAGCCAGTCCGTCCACCTGTTACTGTCCTTTCTAAGGTTCAATATAGCGTAAAGCAGCAACGGCTGGCCGGCGATGCTCATCGTCCATGCAGGAAGGAACGGAGTAAAGGCAAAAGAAAGCGAGAGAAAGGCGCATGGAAGCGGGCCCAACCGCCAGTGAGTATGTAATAACAGCCACATGCCTGCCAATGCAACGAGGCTGGTAATGATCATCAAGGTATTGAGCGCCTGAAAGGTAGGCAACGCCAGGTTGAGCAGGTAATAGACGCTGAAGGAATTTACGAGGGTGAATTTAGGGATACCACCTAGAAACTGTCCTACGATCGTTGAGGGAGAAGCATGTGCATACCCGTTTTCTATTACCGTACGGTACCAGACTACGTAGGAGTCGAGATTGTCGAACGCATTGTAGTATGCATTTTCTCCCAGCAGAAAAAAGGGCAGGTAATAAAGTAAAAGCAGGGCGGCAGTAAGAAGCAGGTAACGGTTTTTGATTTTCATTTACGTTGTAAGTTATACAAAATTACCATGACGTGCCCGCCGGAGCGTATATATAAAGCGGTTTTATTTATTTTTCGGGTTATTGTATGACTATTTGATTTTTATGCAAATCTTTGTAGTAAACCTGCTTCGGAAGTCTTAAAAAGTGGTTACAAAAAGGATAATTTAAAAGATAGCTTTAAAAAATTTTGCCTTAAGTCATTAATTCCAAACAATTTTTGTTTCTTTGTGTTCATAGCGCTTGTATATTTTACCAAATAACAATTAGTTTTATCATGCCAACGGGTACAGTTAAATTTTTCAATGAAGCAAAGGGGTTCGGCTTTATTGTGGATGACGATTCGAACAAAGATATTTTTGTGCACGTAACAGGCCTCGGAGGCCTGACAATTAAAGAGAAAGATCAGGTAGAGTATGATATTGTTGACGGGAAGAAAGGTCTGAATGCAGTAAACGTGAAAAAATTGTAGTTTGTCCTTTAGTTTCTCAAGAGAAGCTATGGCAAAAGTCATAGCTTTTTTTGTTTTCCGGCTACGGGACAGTAGTATTTTGCCTGGTAGTCGATGAGGTTTTCTTTTACGGGGGCGGTATTTCTTTACTGTGCCTTGTTTTTTTGTTGCGGCCCTTCTCTCTTCGCGCAAAGAATCGATGATGTCGTCCGGGTAAGGTTGCCTGACAGCATGGCACTTGGTTCGAGGGAGTTTTCGGGCCTTGCGGCCTCTGAAGGAAGGCTGTATTTTCTTGGGGAGAATAGGGGTGACCGCCTGGAGGCGCCTACAGCCGGGATACACAGCATCAGTCTGGACGACCTCGACGAAAGTATCCGGGCCGAAGGGAAGCAGGTTCTTCAATACCGTTTTCACCCGGTTTCAGGGATTGACAGGATACGGCAACTGAATGGTTACCAGGGGCTGGAGGCGCTTGTGTTCCTGGGCGACAGGTTTTTCATTACAGTGGAAACCGAGCTCCATTCCGATAGCTGCTACCTGGTTACAGGCCGGAGGCAGGGTAACGCTTTCAGGATAGATACCTCCGGGATCCTGGCCCTGGAAAAGCCGCTGCTGACCGATGGAGGTAAAGTGTTCAATGCCAGTTTCGAAGCATTAGCCCTGTCGGGTAATAGCCTGTATATCTTTTTTGAGTTTAACGGGTTTGCCCGGAACTACGCTTATAGGGTCGACACCCGTACCCTGAAGACTGAAAAAGTTCCTCTCGACAGGAAAATTTCATTCCGGGTCACCGATGCCGTTTCGTTCAAAAGGAGGCTCATCCTGGGCGTCAATTATTTCTTCCCGTTGAAAGCGGAAGCAATCTACCAGGATGCTGTGGAGGAAAGGGACAAGTTGCTGGTGCAAAGCGGAAATGAAGGGAAATGGCACCCTTTTGCAAGGCTGGTTGTCCTGAAAGCAAAGCGAAAGAAAGTAAAAGTGAAGCGGTATATACCGATGCCCGATGAGTTCTGGACATCCAATTGGGAAGGAGCAGCCTTGCACAAAAAAGGCGTTTTACTGGTCAACGACAAGTTCATTAAACAAGGAGGGCACGAAACACAGCTCATTTACTTACCTTTGCGGCGCAGATGGCTATAATTAAATCTTTCATGAAAGCTTCCTCTGTAATTAAATCCGGGCTTACCCTTGCGGCCGGAATCCTTCTGGTCATATGGACCGTACAATGCAGATCGGCCCGGAAAGCGCTGAAAAGTGGCAAGTATTACGAGGCTGTTATGATGGCTGCCAAAAAGTTGAAGGACAGCCCCGGCCACAGCGCTTCCCTGGAAGCGCTCACTTCTGCCTACCCGAAGGCGGTGAGCATGCACCTGGGCGCTATAAGAAAGCTTGAAAACGGCGGGTCCGAATTTTATTGGGAACAGGTGGTCGGCCAGTATGATAAGCTGAACAAAATGTACCGCAGTATATCTCAATGCGAGGTTTGCCTGAATGCTGTCGATGCAGAAAATTACGAGGAAAAAGAGGCTCGTGCCAGGACTTCGGCTGCCGCGGCGAGATATAGCGAGGGCGAGAAGTGGCTGGCTGACAGGTCGAGGGAAAGCGCGCGGAAGGCATATGC
>CAZLTN010000155.1:0-11625 GCA_964562455.1 uncultured Cytophagales bacterium | reverse complement strand
TGATCGAAGAATTTGGGAAAGATTACGGTAATTATTTTTCAATATTGTCGCTGATTGCTTCCGGGAAGACATCCCGGGCGGAGATAGAATCGATTATGGAGATGCAGACTGGTGGTTTCCTGGATCGGCTTGAGAACGACTACGGTATTATTGAAAAAGTGCGGCCGGTATTGGCAAAACCGGGCAGCCGTGTAGTAAAGTATCGTATCCGGGACAATTTCCTGAGCTTCTGGTTTCGTTTTATCTACAAATATCGCAGCGCCGTGGAAATCGGCAACCTGGACTACCTGAAAGCCATTATACGCAGGGACTATGCTTCCTACAGTGGCCGGATACTTGAAAAATATTTTTCGGAGAAGTTAATAGCCGAAAAAAAATATAACCTGGTAGGTGCATACTGGGAAAAAGACAACCAGAACCAGATCGACATCGTAGCAGCAAACGATCTTGAGAAAAAAGTAGTATTTGCAGAAGTAAAGCGGAAAAAAGATAACATCAGCCTTGAGAAGCTGATGCAGAAATCTGTCCGCCTGCAGCGTCAGTTTGAAGGCTATGACATGCAATTCCTGGCTCTTTCCATGGAAGATATGTAACCCCCTTCTCCCTTTCCTCTCAAAACTTCACCACCAACCCCACTCCATCTCCCGTCACCCCCACCTGCGCTTTCATACCTGCCTTCCTGATCTGATCCAGGTTATAAAGCCGGGCTGACTTGGCCAGCAGGTCGTTGGACCATTCAAAGAGGCAGAGGCTGCCAGCCAGTAAAACGAGCCCTGCAGCCAGCTTAGGCTTGCTCCTGCGCGTATAATGGTAAACGCGGTCATTAGCCTCGTATGTCTTAACTGTACCTTTCAGAGCAACAGCTCCCAAAGCTATCCCTCCGGCAGCGATAACTGGTGCAGCGATCCGCATAGGTTGGCTTACCAGAGCCGCATTGCGAGCGGGTGTGTTGCGGTACAAGTCTTTTAACTCACGGTTGGAGAGCTTTTCTCCTTGTCTGTAAATGGCCGTAACAAGCGCATTCCGACGAACGGTTACCGTATCGATAATGGATGGCAGATCACCAGACGCCTGTAAAGACCCTAAACCCTGGGACGAAACCGGTATGGCCAGGAATATTATAAGTATGGTTGATAACAGAGATTTCATGTTGATATAAAGTAATGTAGTTCAATTGAAGACTCTCCCTCTCCCCTTTTCTTCACCCCTCTCAAAACCCCCTCCTCACTCCAACACTCACCCCCAGGTTTTTCTCCAGCAGGTCGCCTTGGTCGTAGAAAAGACCGGTTTGTAGGGTAAAAGAACGGATGGGGAAGGATACGGTTTGCTGGATGGAAGTCTGAGAGGCAGAAAAGGGGAGTACATAAGCTCCCAGGTTCTCAGAAAAGGACAGCCGGGTGGTAAGATCGAAGATGCCTGCCCTGCTTTGCATCGCGAAAATCAGCGCTTTTGCCCGGTTGTTAACTATCCGGTTCGGAGAATGATTGGTGCGTGGAATGCCGGATTTCATACCGGTAATGCCTTCAAACGGCATAATAAATGGTGTGCCCAGCGTCCGTCCTTTGTAAGTCCATCCATCTTTGTAGATGGTGTTGTAAAAATAGTTATCACTCCCTCTCAGTTCCGGTATTACTGCGCCCGAGTGACCGCTTCCTAATGATCCACCTTGGTTAACAGTATGAAGATATTCCAATACTACTTTTAAAATCCCCTGGGTAGCTTCCTTTCTCGTAATGGCAATCCCATTCAATCCATCTTTGATATTGCTCAGGTAATAAAGCGAGCCATCTTCATAGATCGACTGCCGGTAAAGCAGGATATTGGCTTTAGGACTGTCATACTCCAACGCTACGTCGAGTGTTCCAAGGTGGTTGCCCAACCGGTTTCCTCCTTCATTGAGACTACCCTCACCGAATACATTAGGGTCTTCGTCAGGAGGTATGGGGATACCCAATACCGTATTCAAAAAAGCCGATTTATTGGTGCCGTACTTTGTGATCAAACTTCCCGTTTGCTTGTCGATATACGGCTCCGCCGGTTTGCCACCCCATTGAGATTGGTGATTTATACCCGCATGCATTTTAAAATGCCATACCGGCTTGCCCAGCCTGATATACAAGCTCTTCTGATGCAGCCAGTAATTTTTGGTATGAATATCATTCCCAAACCACCCGTGCGCAAAATTCCCCTTCACCGCAATCAGCCCGTTTTTTAATATCGGCGTGTAATTCGGGATCGAGATCTGCACTTTCGGAATAGGCAGGGCGTTGCCCGACCAGATATAGGAGCCGCTGCTCAGGGTGCTGTCGACCAGCCCCATGATCTCCCTGCGCCGGCCGGCGTACAGCTCGATGGCCCCGAAGCGGACCTTCCCGTAAATTTCGGGCAGGAGAAGCTCGTTGGTACGCCCTACATTGGCTACCCCCCGCAGGCCGTAACCATAGGAGAAACGGTTCTTTTTCCCATCCTGTTTTTCGTAATCTTTCCGGAGCTGTCCCCTGAAAGTGACGATGCCCGATTCGAGCGGAACTTCTCCGTACTGGTTGGTGCGCATCCAGAAAGGCAGTGTTTTGCCTGTCGAGATCATGCCCTCGGTTTCCAGTTCGTAGCGGATGGCAGCGTTGTCTTTTTCCTGCGCTGCGGCGGGTAAAACTGCAATAAATAATAAGGACAGGGTAACCCCGAATCCTTTTGACAGGTGGCTGAAAAGTGTGGTTCGCAAAGATTTGATCGGATTGATTGAAGTTTTCAGTTAAACGGGCTTCGACAGGCTCTGCCTTCGCTACTTCTTTATAGCAAAAGATATGCCCCGGGCATAGAACCCGGGACATCAAAGTAAAGAAATATCGGGATTTATTTCAAATTAATTTTTGACCCGGTTCGAATAGGAATGATAACGTTTTCGAAACTCTTCCAGTTTTTTTGAGTATGTCGGGTCGCCTGCCAGGTTCCTGGTTTCGTGCGGATCGTTCTTTAAATCATAGAATTCCTCGTAGCCGTGTTCGGTATACACGATATACTTCCAGTCTTTCCTTACCACACCGCCGGTTTTAGGCAGGCGCGGCGTACCCAGGAAGGTGTGCTCGTAGAAAAAGTCGTCGCGCCATGATTTTGTCCGGCGGTCGTGAAGGAGAGGCGCCAGGCTTTTGCCCTGTACCGTACCTGGGGCGCGGACACCGGCCAGTTCCAGGAGTGTGGGGGCAATGTCGATATTGAGGGCAATCTTTTCCTCGGTATGAGGATGTGTGGCAGCACGGGGGTCGTAGATGATCAGCGGCACCCGGATCGATTCCTCAAAGCCAAACCACTTGCCCTGCAGCCCATGCTCGCCAAGGCAAAAGCCATTGTCGCCCATGTACACGATGATCGTATTGCCGGCAATGCCAAGCGCTTCGAGCTGCTGCCTGATCTTACCTGCCACCTCGTCGACGCCGGTCACCAGGCGGTAGTAATTTTTCACCGTTTCCTGGTAAAGTTCCGGCGTGGAGAAAAGCGGCTTCCATCGTACACGGCCAATGTTTTCGTCGTTGCGGAAAAAAGCGGGGTGCTTTTCCCAGTATTCAGGGCCATAGGTGGCAGGCAGCGGTATCTGGGCATCTGAATAAAGTGTTTCGAAACGCTCCTGCACCGGGTATCGCGGCGGGTTACCGTCGAGCTCATGCGGCGCCTTGAAGCTGACCGAGAGGCAGAAGGGGCCTTTGCCGACAAATTGTGAAAGGAAGTCGGCAACACTGTTGGCAACCGTGTCGGTGTCGTGGATGAGCGACCCGTCGGTCCTTTTGTACCAGTAGGGCGGCTGTCCTTTATTGACACACTTCCAATAGTCAAACTCGCCCTCCGGCGGATTATCGCCTATCCCGTACTTGCCGGCGAAGCCTATGTTGTAGCCGGCCTTCTTCAGTAGCAGCGGGTAGGTATTGGCCAGCGCCTCGGGGCTGAAGTTTTTGGCGAAGTCGTCGATGCCGTGGCGCGACAGGTACTGCCCGCTGAGGATACTGGCACGGCTCACGCTGCAGATGGCTGTAGTGACGTAAGCGTTTTTGAAGTAAACTCCTTCGCGTGCCAGCCTGTCGAGGTGCGGGGTGCGGATGATCGTATTGCCCGCTACGCCCAGCGCGTCGTGGCGGTGATCGTCGGCAAGCAGGAAAATGATGTTGGGCCGGCTGCCCGGCAGATCGCTGCCCGGCAGAACGCTGCCCGGCCGAGAACTGCCTGACAGGTGCGCCGTGAGAACGGCCAGGAGCGCTGCCAGTACGGTTTTGGTTAATTGCATTTTTCTCACCTGGTTTTTCTTTGCTTCAGCTCCTCCCAATATGCCGGCGGGCGGAGGCTGTCTTTGTTGTCGTAAGTATAATTCCATTTTTTCATATAATCGTCGGCGGGAAGGAACTCGTCGTTCGTCTTTTTGAGAATGTCCCCCAGCTTCCGGTCAAGGTCTTCCCTTATCGATGCGTACTTCGGCTCGGCGCTCAGGTTGTTTTCCTGGTAGGGGTCTTTTTCGTTGTCGTACAGCAGCCATGGCCCGGTGAGGCTCCGCACGTAGGTGTACCTTTCGGTCCTTATTCCGCGGTATTCGCGTCCGCCGTTCATAAACTGCCACTCATGGAAAGGCACCGGCAGCGTGATCAGCGCGGCATCGACGGGGTATTTGGCAGGCTCCGAAATTCCCGGGCTGACGTCGGCGCCCTCGATGCTCTCCGGGACTGCGAGGCCCGACAAACCCAGCAGTGTAGGGAGTATGTCGGGGGTGCCGATCGGCTTTTTAACATCGATCCTTTTCTTTCCGTATTTGGCCGGGTAGCGGAGCAGCATGGGTACCAGGATCGATTCATCCCACGGGCGCTGCTTGCGGAGCACGCCTTTCGAGAGGAGCATGTCGCCGTGGTCGGAAGTAAAGACGATAATGGTGTTGTCGGCGACGCCCTCGTCGTCGAGGGCTTTCAGCAGCTTGCCCAGGGCGTCGTCGATGGCGGTGCAATGAGCGTAATAACCTGCCAGGATCTTCCGGGCGCTGTCCTGCATGGCCGGCGGTACGTTGGGCCTCACCGAAAGGCGCGACGGGTCGTACATCTTCTGGTATTTTTCAGGCGCGGTGTGGTAAGGATTGTGAGGCGGCCCCCACGAAAGCACCAGCAAAAAGGGCGATTGTTTGTGGTCGCGGATAAATCCGATCGCGCTGTCGGTCTGGGGGAATACATCGTAGCCTTCCCAGTCGTGCTTTTGATCGTTCTCGTCGAAGTAGAAAGATTTATTATAGTCGTGCGTCACTTCCCTTACCTTCCAGTAGTCGAATCCCTGCCTTCGTTCTTTGGGCACCGGCTTGTCGCGGGCGGCAAAAGGGTGCTCGCCGTTGGCGTGGCCGTTTACGTGCCACTTGCCGATATAGCCGGTTGCGTAGCCGTTCCGTTTGAAAATTTTCCCCATCGTATTGGCATCGGTAGCCAGGGGCTTGTCATTGTAGAACAACCCGTGCGTAAGCGGGTACTGGCCCGTCAGGAGCGTGCCCCGGTAGGGTGCGCAGACCGGCATCGTAGCCACGGCATTGTGGAATACGACGCTTTCCCCGGCCATTTTGTCGATCACGGGCGTAATCACGTCGGGATTACCCGCATAGCCGGTGGCCTCGGCCCGCCACTGGTCGGCAAACACAAAAATAACATTGGGGCGGTCGGCGACAGCCTCGCTTTGTGCAGCGTCACATCCCGGCAGCCAAACAGACAGTGCCAGGACAAATAGCATCATGATATAATTCATATCTCTCAATTAATTTGACAACTTACAACTTTCACCACTAACCTCCTAACTCGGACTCCCGACTAATACCCCTCATTCTGTTCCAGCTTATTGATCAGCACTTCGTTAGCCGGAATGGGCGCCATCAGCTTCACCGCTACCTGGTTGTATGCTTCGGGGTACAGGAACGGCTTTGCAGCCTTTTCGCGAAGGCCGTGTGCCGTAATTACTTCCACTGCTTTCCCGGTACGCTTGAGGTCATACCAGCGTTGGTTTTCGAAGCAGAATTCGCGCTGGCGTTCGTCCTGGATGAGCTGCCGGAGCGAAACCTGGTCAGAGCCGGCGGCTGTTGTGATCCCGGCCCTTTCCCTAACCGCGGAGATGTATGACGCTGCTTCTGCGGGCCGGCCCAGCTCATTGAGCACCTCGGCATACATCAGCAGGATGTCGGAATAGCGGAGCACCGGGAGATTATCGCCGCAGCGGGCATCGGGAGCGGAAACCGGAGGCTTGTATTTGGCGCAATAGGGTATGGGCCGCGTTTGCCCGTCCCAGTCGACTCCCGTCCAGAATCCGATTGCGACGGCCTTTCTTTTGTCGTCTTTCTCGAAAGCATCGATCAGGTCCTGGGTAGGCTGGTTCCAACCGGCTGCCGTAATGGCGATATTCGGACGGTTGGTAACCGCGCCGCCTGAAGTATGAGGAGCAAAGGTGAAGATGAAGCTGTTGGACAGCTCTGCGCTCGCTTCGGAATACTGTACCGCGAAAATCGTCTCGACATAGTCTTTGCCGGCCGGGTTGAAAAGGTCGGCGTAATTCACCAGGAGCCGGTGTTTCCCGGAGTCGATTACCTGCTTCAGGACGGTTTCGGCTTCCTGGTTACGGCCCAGGGTCAGGAATACTTTCCCCAGCAGCCCGAGGGCGGCGTACCTGCCTGCCCGGCCGTTTTCATGGATCGCCTCAGCTTTGGCAAAATGTGCCGCCGAGGCCTGGAGGTCGCTGACGATGCTGTCATATACATCCTGTTCGTCCACTCTTTTATAGTCTACGGCTTCTTTCGAAGTAATCGGTCCGAGCACGAGGGGAACTCCGCCGAACTGGCGCACGAGGTTGAAATAATAGAGTGAGCGGAGAAAAAGCGCTTCGCCCGCCGCTCTTTCCTTCAGCCTTTCGTCCGCCCATTGGATGGCAGCGTTGTCGAGTTCGGCAATGACTTTGTTGCAACGGGTGATGCCGTTATACGACAGGTTCCAGAAATTGGCATATGCCTGATTGCCCGATGTCTGGATGAACTGGTCGATAACGCCCCTGATCGCCTCGCCGGTCCTGATGTTGTTCTGGAAGCTGGAGTTATCGGAAGGAAGCTCGGCCAGTATCCAATGCCAGTTTTTTTCGTAGTCCCGCATCGGTATATAGCAGCCGTTGACCAGCAGGGTGATCTCTACGTCGGACTTATAAAAGTTTCCTTCGTTGAGGCTGTTTTCCGGGTAAAGCTCCAGGAATCGCTCCGAACATGCGCTAAGCAGGAGCGGAAGGAGCAATATCAATATGATTCTCATTTGTAGTCGGATTTTTGTGAAAACATTTATCTAACACCTATAACCTAACACCTCAAAACGACAGGTTCAACCCGATCGACGATGTCCTTGACAACGGGTAGGACGACATATCGTAACCGGGCGAGAGCGTGTTGTTGAGGTTTCGCGACTGTGCCTCGGGGTTGGCGCCCTCGTACCGGGTGAATATCGCCAGGTTCTGAACGGTCAGGTACAGGCGGCAACTGCTGATAAACTTCGTTTTTTCGGTAATATGGCCCGGGAGTGTATAGCCGAGCGTAACGTTGGCGATCCTGAGGAAACCGGCGTCTTCCACCCACAGCGTATTAACGCGGTGCCCCCAGCTGGGCGTAAGCTTGGGCACGCCGTAGAGCATACCGGTGCCGGGGTCTGCGCTGCTTTTCCACCGGTTGACCCACTCTCGCCTGACATTGAAAAAGCCCTGGAGGTTATCTACCGTCTGGCGCAGGCCGTTCATGACCTGGCCGCCTTTCTGGCCGTTGATAATGATACCAAGGTTGAACCGCTTGTAGGTAAAGTTGTTGGTCAGCCCGAAGGTAAAGTCCGGGTGCGGGTTCCCGATAATGGTGTAGTCGAGCAGGTCGTTAATGATGCCGTCGCCGTCTATATCACGGTATTTGGGATTGCCCGGGTACACCTGGGTAGTTTTGATCACGTTGGGATCGTCCATGTCGGCGTCGGTATAAACACCCAGCAGCTCGAAGCCGAAGAACTGGCCGATCGGTTTGCCTGCTACCGTAATGTGGGTGGGGTTATTGTCGTTGTTGCCGGAGAGAATGCGGTCGTTGTTTTCGTTGATAGAGAGCACTTTGTTACGGTTGAAGGCGATGTTGGCGCCGACATCCCACTTGAGCGCGCCTGTCAGCGGAGAGCCGCCGAGCGTGATTTCAATCCCCCTGTTCCTGACTTCTCCCTTGTTGACCACCTGCGAGTTGAAGCCGGTGATGGCGGGGATCACATCATTGAGCAGCATGTTCCGGCTCTGCCGGTTATAAAAATCGATGGTAGCGTTGAGCCTGCCATCAAAAAACTCGGCATCCAGGCCAAGGTCAAGCTGGTTGGATTCTTCCCATGTGAGGTTGGGGTTGGCGATCCCTACATAGGAGGCCGTCACCTGGTTGTTGGCAAAAACATAAGCTCCGGCGTTGATGGCTGCCAGGTGCGAGTAATTCCCAATGTTGTTGTTCCCGCTTATGCCGTAGCTGGCGCGCAGCTTCAGCTCATTCAGGCGGGGGTAGGCTTTCATAAAATTTTCTTCCGAAATCCGCCATGCCCCCGCTACCGAAGGGAAAGTGGCAAAGCGGTTGTTTGCACCGAACCGGGACGATCCGTCCGATCGCAGGGTAGCGGTGAAAAGATATTTCCCTTTCAGGCCGTAGTTGATCCGCCCCAGGTAGGAAATCATACTCCACGCATTGGTGTTTTCATCCCAGCTTCCGATAGCCTGCGCCGCATTGATGGTCTGTATCAGGTCGTTGGTATAGGGCGAAGCATTGAGGTTGATTCCGCGGGAAGAATTTTTCTGTGCCGTATAACCGACGATCGCATCAAAACGGTGTACTCCGAAGGTGCGGTTGTAGGCAAGCGTATTTTCGATCAGCCAGTTGAAGCTTTCCGACCGGTTGTTGGAAGAGCTCCCGGTTCCTTTTACCGGTGGGCGGTTGGAGCCGCCGACGGTGCTGGGCGTGTATTGGAAAAAGCTGTTGGCAGACCATTGGGTGCTGAGCGCGGTTTTCCATTCGAGGCCGGGAATGATATTCCAGGTGAGGTAGGCGTTGCCGAGGTTCTGAAACTGTTTTTCCCGCTGTGTGGTTTCGCGCAGCACGAACAACGGGTTGGCAAAGCTCCATGCCGAGTGATATTTGCTTTGCGGTGAAACCAGGTAGGGGATCAGGTTCCCTTCAGCGTCGTATGGTGAAAGCAGCGGGTTGGCCCAGTTAGCCACCCCGATAATGTCTTCCCGGTTGGTGTTGGTATTGCTTCGGTTTTGTATGATGACGGTAGGTTGCAGGGTGGCGCCGACGGTTACTTTCGACCCGATGCCGGTTTCTATGCCGAGCTTACCGCTGTACCGCTCGATGCCCGTATATTGCAAAACCCCGCCCTGCTTGAAGTATCCCATCCCGAAATCGAGCTTTGAGTCGGTCCCGCCTTTCTGGATAGAAACATTGTAATCTTCGATGGGGGCTTCCTGCAGGATAAGGTCATACCAGTCGGTCCCTTTGCCCGAAAGCTGCTCCGGGTACCGGTATGCTTCCGGGTAGTCGTCAGGTGTAGCTTCCCTGTTTTCGGCCCTGCGTATGGCGATTTCTATCTTGTTTCGCTGGAGTTCCGCAAATTCCCGTTGGTTCAGCAGGTCGGGCCGACCTCTTTGCGGGACCTTTTGTACGCCGCGCATGGCTGAAACCGTCACCTGGGTCTTGTTGTACTGGCCTTTTTTAGTAGTGATCATGACCACGCCGTTAGCGCCCCGCGACCCGTAAATAGCGGTAGAAGAGGCGTCTTTCAGGACGGTAATGCTCTCGATGTCGTTGGGGTTGAGGAGCATCAGGGGGTTGAGGTTCTGGTTGAGGCCCGACGAATAGGGCATCCCGTCGACGACGTAAAGCGGCTCATTTCCCGCGCCGAGAGAACCCGCACCGCGTATCCTTACGGAGGTGCCGCTTCCCGGCGACCCTGAAAGCTGCTGTATCTGGACGCCTGCCACCTGGCCGATCATTTTCTGGTCGAGGGTAGCGACCGGCAGGTCTTTTACTTTTTCCTGGTTAATGGATACGACCGAGCCTGTCAGGTCCTTTTTCTGCTGGGTTCCATAGCCCACTACTATCACTTCTTTCAGCGCTTTCTGATCCACTTCCATCGTGATCTCGATAGTAGTCTGGTTGCCGGCCTCCACTTCGCGTGAGATATAGCCCACAAAAGAGAAAACCAGTACGGCATTGTCTTCGGTTTCGTTCAGGACAAAGTGTCCGTCCATATCGGTAGTCGTGCCCCTTGAGGTACCCTTGACAAGCACGCTGACCCCCGGCAGCCCGTCTCCGTTTTCGTCAAGCACCTTTCCCCTTATTTCCCGCACGGGCGGGTAGGCGAATGCTTCCTTGTCCCGGGCTTTCGCCGGCTCTGTCCCGGAGCTTTCGGCTGGAGACCGCTGCCCGACAGGATTGAGGATGATCTGTCCTTCAATGATCCGGAAGTTGATATCCAATGGGGTAAGTACCTGGTAAAGCAAATCCGATAGCCGGAGCTTTTGGACGTTGACATTTACTTTCCTGTCTGCCTTGATGGCTTTTGAACTATAAACAAAACCCACACCGGCCTGTTTTTCGATCGAGTTCAATACTTCGTAGAGCCGCACCTTCGTTACCTTGAGCGTAACAGGCTTGTTCAGAAATTCCTGCGCCAGGCTTTCGTAGGCATAGGAGATCCCGGAGAAGATCAGCCCGAGTGTTATCTGCAGAATTGAAACTTTCATGATTCGGAATATGATCCAGGGTACCCTTTGGTTTTTTTTCATATGTTTACAAGGTTTTGTTGAATGTGAGAATTGGACAAAACAATCCCCTCTTACCAGGTTATGGTTAGCTTAGCGGTTGTCATTCTGTTGGCAGGGGATCTCCGGGCCGGCTATAGTGGAAATATAGCCGGCCTTTTTA
This sequence comes from uncultured Cytophagales bacterium, assembly GCA_964562455.1. Lineage (GTDB taxonomy): Bacteria > Bacteroidota > Bacteroidia > Cytophagales > Spirosomataceae > Ravibacter. The sequence goes on along the minus strand of CAZLTN010000155.1, from coordinate 662 downwards.
GGTTTTCGGATAGTCTATTTCATGGGCATACTATATAACAGGCTGTTGATTGGATTATTGATTTATCATTCGCAACCTTTCCCGTCGATCAGGATGGTAGTTCCTTTTACCTTGTAGCTGCCCTGGATGGCGGCGCAAATCAGGTCAAGCTGCACATAAAGGTCTTTTTGGTTGAGGTTTGCCGTCAGCGGGCATTCTTCCAGGGATTTCTTTTCAAGCTCAAGATCTATATGGTAGGCTTTTTTCAGATCGGCGAGCACTTTTGACAATTCTGTGTCCTGGTAATCAAAAAGGCTGGATTGCTGTAAGGTTACCTCGGGAAGAATTTCGGGGTTTTCGACCAGGCCGGTAATAAACAGCCCGTTCTCTTCGTGGAAAGTCACCTGCTGGTTTGGCGTAAGGATTACGCCGTTGCTGGTCTTAGCTGATTTTTTATCGTTTTCCCGGGCTTTTTCATACACCGATACCTTGCCTGTCCTGACAGATACTTCGACCTCCGAGCCGTCGGGCCTGGATCTGACCCGGAAGCTGGTGCCGAGCACTTTGGTAGTTATTTTACCTGCATTGACAAAAAATGGCCGGTCGACCGCTTCGGTGATCACGAAGAAAGCTTCCCCTGAAAGGTAGACTTCCCGGCTATTGCTCGTAAAATGACCGGGATA
>CAZLTN010000154.1:0-11663 GCA_964562455.1 uncultured Cytophagales bacterium | reverse complement strand
AGAGTCTGAATTAAAGGAGACGCCTGCTCCCTGTTGTTCTTTTAAGTCCATTACTCTGTGAATTGGTTGTCGATTAAAATTTTCTTAGCAAACTATTATGGTTCATCAGTGACACATCCTTCGCTGGCCGATTTTACATTGCGGATATACTTGCCGAGGACTCCTTTTGTAAACAGGGGCTCGGGCTGAACCCAGGCGGCTTTACGGGTGGCCAGCTCTTCGTCAGAAACATGAAGGGTAAGTTCCCTTGTGGTAGCATCGATAGTGATCTCGTCACCGTCTTTTACCAGCGCGATGGGACCCCCTTCGAATGCTTCAGGGGTGATGTGCCCTACTACGAAACCATGAGTTCCTCCTGAGAAGCGGCCGTCGGTGATCAGCGCGATCTTGTCGCCAAGCCCGGCTCCCATTACTGCCGAAGTCGGTTTGAGCATTTCAGACATTCCGGGACCTCCTTTTGGACCGGAGTTGCGGATAACCACTACATGCCCGGGTTTGATCTCCCCGTTGGCAAGGGCGGGAATAATTTCCGATTCGTGTTCGCAGATTTTGGCATTTCCGTGGAACCTGAGTCCTTCCTTACCCGTAATCTTGGCGACAGCGCCGGTTGGGGCAAGGTTGCCGTACAGGATCTGGATATGCCCGGAGCTCTTGATCGGGTTGCTTAGCGGGAATACGATTTTCTGAGCATCGAAATCGAGGTCTTTTTCGTTTTCGACGTTTTCGGCTACCGTTTTCCCGGTTACGGTTATACAGTCGCCGTGCAGCAGCCCTTCTTTAAGCAGGTACTTCATTACGGCGGGTACGCCGCCGATAGAAAGCATATCTTCCATGAAATATTTGCCGCTGGGCTTGAGGTCGGCTATGAAAGGAACTCTGTTGGAGATTTCCTGTATGTCGTCAAGGGTAAGCGGGATATTGGCAGCCCGGGCAATGGCGAGATAGTGAAGTGCCGCGTTAGTCGAGCCTCCAAGCGCCATTACTACAGTAAGCGCGTTTTCGAGCGACTTCCGGGTAATTATTTTAGAAGGGGTCAGATCGAGTTCGAGCAGATTTTTCATCGCCGCCCCGATTTTTTTGCATTCTTCCTGTTTCCCTTCGTGGGTAGCGGGATAAGTGCTGCTGAAAGGAAGGCTCAGTCCCATTGCTTCAATAGAGGAAGACATGGTGTTGGCCGTATACATACCGCCGCAGGCGCCGGGACCGGGAATAGAGTTCTGGATTACTCCTTTGAAGTCTTCATCCGAAATGTTCCCCGCGAATTTCTTGCCCAGGGCTTCGAAGGCAGAAACGATATCCAGGCTCTGGCCTTTGTAATGTCCCGAACGGATGGTCCCTCCATAAACCATTATGGCCGGGCGGTCGAGCCGCGCCATTGCCATAATGGCGCCCGGCATATTTTTATCGCATCCTACTACTGCCACCAACCCGTCGTACCACTGGGCGGAAACGACAGATTCGATGGAATCGGCAATGAGGTCGCGGCTGGGCAGCGAATAGCGCATACCGTCGTTTCCGTTAGTCATACCGTCGGAAACCCCGATCGTGTTGAATATTAATCCGACCAGTTCGCCGCTTGCCTGGATCCCCTGTTTTACGTAGACCGAAAGGCCGTTGAGGTGCATGTTACAGGGGTTGCCCTCGTAGCCGGTACTTGCAATCCCGATCTGAGGTTTTTTCAGGTCGTTTTCTTTCAGGCCGATTCCGTAAAGCATGGCCTGCGCAGCGGGGTTAGTAACCTCCTGGGTAAGGGTTTTGGAGTACTTGTTTAATTCCTGGGACATTTGAATAAACTATTTAAAGAAAAACGCCTCACCCAGTTTTCAGTGAGTGAGGCGTTTGGTTTTCCCAATTGAGTCACTCACCACCTTTGCGGTGGAATCGGTAGCACGCCAATCGGTAGTAGCCGGATCATGTTAACAATGAATTTTAAGTTGCTCAGCGAAATTTCGCTAAATTTGAAATGATGTCACAAATAAGGTAGGTTGGATCTTATTTTCCAAATGTTATTTTAATTATTTTTGACTTATGCGTAAACTCGGTAGATAAAGGATGGATATGCCGCAATTTTCTAAATTTTGAACCTTCAGCTATATTTTGGTAACCTTTCCTTATTTTTGATTAGAAATATAAATATATAAAGATGGAGCACGGATCTGACTTATCGCGGCTGACCACCGAGGCAGCCTCCAATTACCAAGACCTCGACCAGATGGGAGTAGAGGAATTATTGACTAACATCAACAGGGAAGACAAGACAGTGCCCCTTGCCGTGGAAAAAGCTATTCCGCAACTGGTAAAGCTGGTAGAGGGGGTGGCGGAACGGATGAGGCAGGGCGGGCGCCTGTTTTATATAGGCGCCGGGACCAGCGGTCGCCTGGGTGTTGTCGATGCGTCCGAATGCCCTCCCACTTACGGAGTTCCGTTTGATCTTGTAGTCGGGATTATTGCGGGGGGTGACACTGCGATCAGGAAGGCGGTGGAAAATGCCGAGGATGATGCAGACCAGGCCTGGAAGGACTTACAGGAGTACAAAATAAGCGAAAAGGATTGCCTGGTAGGGATAGCCGCTTCCGGCAGGACGCCTTATGTGGTGGGTGGGCTGACAGAAGCTCGGCGGCATGGCGTCCTGACGGGATGTATTGTCTGTAACCAGGGATCAGCGGTGGCGCACGCAGCGGAATACCCGGTAGAAATAGTCGTAGGTCCTGAGTTTGTAACCGGCAGTACCAGGATGAAGTCGGGAACGGCCCAGAAGCTGGCATTGAATATGCTTTCAACCTCCGTTATGATCAGGCTGGGGAAAGTGAAGGGAAATAAAATGGTCGATATGCAATTAACAAATCATAAACTGGTTAACCGGGCCGTTACTATGGTAATGGATGAGCTCGGGATAGACGCCGACAGGGCCAAAGCGCTCCTGGATGCCAATAACTCGAGTGTGAGGGATGCGATTGAGGCGGGAAGAAGGTGATGTGATGATGTGATGATGTGATGATGTGATGATGTGATGATGATGTGGTGTGGTGCGATCCCGATAGTTATCGGGAGGGCGGGATAGGTGGCGGAACTTTACAATAAGCGATTTATAACAAGCATGAAAGCAGCCGTACTGGAAAAATTGCATGAACCGTTGGTTTTCCGGGAGCTGGATTCTCCGGTTGCTGCACCCGGTGAGGTTGTAGTTGAATTAAAAGCGGCCGGATTAAACCACCGGGATCTGTGGATTCAGAAAGGGCTGTATCCTGGAGTGAAAGTTCCGGCTGTTTTGGGTTCTGACGGCGCCGGTGTTGTAGTAGAGGCAGGAGATGAATCCGGAAAAGAGTGGATAGGGAAGAATGTGATCATTAACCCGGCGCACAACTGGGGCGAGGCAAAAACGCATTATGGCCCCGATTTCAAAATACTGGGGTTGGAAGACCAGGGGACTTTTGCCGGGTTCATAGCAGTAAAAAACGAGTACCTGACCGAAATGCCGGGCCACCTGTCTTACGGTCAGGCAGCGGCGATACCGCTCGCGGGGCTCACAGCCTGGCGCTCGCTCGTGACGAGGACGGCTTTTACCGGCACCGAGAAAGTGCTCATTACCGGTATAGGAGGTGGAGTAGCGCAGTTTGCTGCCCGGTTTGCAATAGCTATGGGCGCTGAAGTCTGGGTAACTTCAGGTTCGGACGAAAAAATAGCAAAATCGATCGGGATGGGAGTCAGGGGAGGGATCAACTACACCGGCGCCACCTGGCATAGGGATTTCCTCGTAAAACTGAGAGCGCCGCGGCACGGTTATTTCGATGTGATCATAGACAGCGCGGGCGGTCCCGGGTTTCAAAAGCTGATAGACCTCGCGGCACCCGGAGGGAGAATCTGTTTCTATGGCGGGACGACAGGAAATATAACCGACCTTGCACCCGCAAAGATTTTCTTTAAACAGTTGACAATATCCGGCAGTACGATGGGCACGCCTGAAGAGTTCCGGGATATGACCGGGTTCATCAACCGGCATGAGATTCACCCGGAGGTAGATACTGTCATGCCTTTTGATGAAATCAATCAGGGTATGGGGCGGATGGAGCGAGGGGAGCAGTTTGGGAAGATTGTGTTTTTGATGTGGTGATGTGATGATGAGATGATGTGGTGATGGGTTGATAGATATTCCATTTTTGATTTAATCTTTAGTTTATTGAAGTTTTTATTACCTCTTGCAGCATTGCTATTGGCGTGGCAGACCTCCGTATCCCAGTCTGTTACGCTTAGCGGGTTTATCAAGGAATCGGGAAGTGGTGAGCTATTGCCGGGAATTTCCGTCTTTGTCCCCGGAACGCCTCATGGTACGGTTTCGAATACTTACGGGTTTTATTCGCTGACATTGCCTCTTCAGACCGACACCGTGGGGGTGGTTTTTTCGTCGGTAGCCTACCAGAGCCAGGTCCACAACTGGTATGGTCGCGAAGATATAATCCTGAATATTTTTATGGAATCGGCTACTTTGTTGGAGGAGGTAAGTATTTCAGCAAGGAGGCAGAACAATTTTGTAAGCCAGACACCTCAAATGAGCAAGCTGGAGCTTCCTATTGCCCAGGTAAAAAAAATTCCGGCCTTCCTGGGTGAAAAAGACGTGCTTAAAGTACTCCAGTTGATGCCCGGGGTCCAGAAAGGCAGTGAAGGGCAGTCGGGACTTTACGTTAGGGGAGGCGGCCCCGACCAGAACCTGGTTATACTGGATGAGGCCATCGTTTACAACGCTAATCACCTTTTTGGCTTTTTTTCCATTTTCAACGGCGATGCGCTGAAAAGCGTGGAGCTGACAAAGGGCGGGTTTCCTGCCCAGTTTGGCGGAAGGCTGTCGTCGGTGCTGGAAATGAATATGAAAGAAGGAAACAAGGAGAAGCTGAAAGGAGAGGGAGGCATAGGACTGGTAGCTTCGCGCCTGACCCTCGAAGGGCCTCTGGCAAAGGGGAAATCGTCTTTCCTGGTATCCGGCAGGCGGACATACATAGACATTCTCGCTAAACCTTTTATTGCGCAACAGCAGAAAAATGAAGAGGTTAAGGTGAATCCCGGGTACTATTTCTATGATTTGAATGCGAAGGTTAATTACGATTTCGGGGACAAGGACAAACTGTACCTGAGCGGGTATCTCGGTCAGGACAAATTTTCGGTCGATGAAAAAGGGGATGGTACCCGTATGGATGCGGGATTGAACTGGGGCAACGTGACGGCAACTTTGAGATGGAACCACTTGTTCGGAGCCCGGTTGTTTGCCAATACTTCACTGGTATTCAGTAACTTCAAATTCGGGATTGATAATTATGTGGAAGAAGAAAGAAGCGGAGGTGAAACAGCCGAATTTACACTTAAATACCTCTCCAGGATACGTGACATCGGGTTAAAAACAGATTTTGACTACTATCCTCATCCTTCCCATGCGCTCCGTTTCGGGATCCAGGTTACCAGGCATCAGTTTGTGCCGTCGGCGCTGGTCCTTACCGGATCTTTTGTAGATACGCCGATAAGGCAATCCACAAGGCCGGACCTGTCTGTTGAAAGCGGTGCCTATATACAGGATACCTGGCAGCTTGGCAGCCGTGTAAAGATAAATGCAGGGCTGAGATGGAGCCTGTTCATGGCAGATTCAGTCAGGTATTCCAGGCTTGAGCCCCGGTTTTCATCGGCTGTCCGGCTGGCAAATAATTTCTCATTCAAAGCATCTTATGCGGAGATGAACCAGTATGTGCACCTGTTGTCAAATACCGGGCTGGGCCTCCCGACCGACCTGTGGGTACCGACTACGGCCAGGGTAAAGCCGCAGCATTCCCGCCAGGTTGCCGCCGGATTTGCGAAAGACCTTGAAAAATCGGGCCTGACATTGACCGTGGAAGGATATTACAAGCATATGCGGGATATACTGAATTATAAGGAAGGGGCGTCATTCCTTTCGTTCCAGGGAGAAGGAGCGGGGGAAGTGAACTGGGAGAACAGCGTTACATCCGGCAAAGGATGGTCTTACGGCGCTGAGTTCCTTCTGCAAAGGAAAGCAGGCAGGCTTTCGGGCTGGGTGGGGTATACCTTATCATGGACATACTGGAAGTTCCCGGAACTTAATAACGGAAGGGTATTTTTCCCCAGGTACGACCGGCGGCACGACCTGTCACTGGTTGGTATATATGAGCTGACCAAAAAAATCCACCTTTCGGCCGTCTGGGTATACGGCACCGGAAATGCGCTGACCCTGCCGGTGGCTACTTACCGCACCGTCCCGCATGCACCTTACGGAGGCTTTAACGTGTATGCGAATCCCGCGCTGGCTCCTTTCGGGTACGGAAGGAATGTGAGCGACTACGGGCCAAAGAACAGCTTCAGGGCGGAGCCCTATCACAGGATGGATTTTTCGGTACAGTTTATCAAACAGAAGAGGCGGTTTGAAAGGGTCTGGGACATCTCGTTCTATAACCTGTATAACCGGAGAAATCCCTTCTTCTATAACCTCGAACGGGACGTTGATCCCCGGACACAACGACCCAAGAGTGTCCTGAAGCGTTATTCCCTTTTTCCAATCATACCTTCGGTGAGCTATGGGTTTAAGTTCTGACATCATGCGATTTATCGCCCATGCCGGCTTTGTCCTCTTTTTTGCAGGTATGGTCGCCTCGTGCGGCTCCCTGGTGGAAATCGTGCCGGAGTTTAAGCTGGATAATAATGAATCCAAACTGGTGGTACACGCTTACCTGTCTCCGCATGACACGCTTTTGAAAGTGTATGTGACCCAGAGTATCCCCGTATTCAAGGAGGAGGGACCTTCCGGAGCATATACCGTAGTAACCGACGCCGTTGTTGTCCTGTCCGATGCCGGCAAAGAAGTTGTGCTTCCGTATGATTCGGCGTACTCCGCTTATTCGGTAAATGCCGACGAGATCGGCGGGATCAGGGCCGGGGCAACCTACCGGCTGCGTGTTAAAGACAGCAAGCGGTCGGCAGAGGCCGAAACAACCGTACCTTCGGCGCCACCCGCCATCGCTTCTTATCAGGTCGATACCTCATACAGCAGTTTCGGAGACTTTTATGGAAGAAAAGATACGAGCATTACCGTGCAATTTACCTGGAAAGACTCGCCTGGGATAGGTAATTATTATCGTGTCGCGGGGAAAAGCCTTATACTAACCGACTACCAGGAGTTGGATACAGCCGGAAAGCGGGTGATAAGACGCGGACGGGTGACGATGCCTTTGCAGTGGGACGGTACTTTCGGGGGGAGTGAGTTTCAGAGCGATGCAAATTCGGATGGCCGGGTCATGCAGTCGCCGCTCGCCAGGATAAGCCTGAGAAGGCCGGTTTTTTTGACAGAAAATGGTACCGAGACGGGAAGCGTCCCGGAAGTGAAAAATATTACACTGAATTTACTGCATACCGACGAGCATTATTATCGTTATCACCAGTCGGCAAGGGATCACGATATAGCAGGAGATAACCCCTTCGCGGAGCCTGTATTGCTTTATTCGAATGTCAGGGGAGGGCTCGGTGTATTCGGTAGCTTCAATTCTTTTTCGATAGATATTAAACCCTGATAAATTTGCCTGGTCTATAGTTTTGCATATGCAATTTTCTATATGTTAATTCGCAACATCATTTTCAATCCTTATCTAATTTAATACAATGAGTAAGTTTAGATTATTTTTTGCCGCTATGACGCTGGCCTTTGTTGGGTTGATTTCAACCGCTGAAGCGCAGAAATCAGCGGAGTTGGTACTTGAAAGTACAGACGCAATGCAGTTTACAAAGAAGGAGCTGAAAGCAAAGGCGGGACAAACGGTAAAGCTCACGCTGAAGCACACCGGTAAACTGGCAAAAGCTGCAATGGGCCATAATTTCGTACTGCTTGCCCAGGGAACGGATGTTGCTGCCTTTGGTCAGAAAGCTGCTCAGGCCCGCGATACAGAGTATATCCCGAAAAGCGAAGAGTCGAAGATCATCGCTCATACTAAATTGATAGGCGGCGGAGAGTCGACATCTATTGAGTTCAAAGCGCCTAAAAAAGGTACTTACACTTATATCTGCAGCTTCCCGGGGCATTATGCACTGATGCAGGGAAAGTTTATTGTTGAATAAGTTTTAAAAATTGTTTTTTGTGATGAGAGACCTCTTTCAGCCGATGCAGGCTAAAGAGGTCTTTCTGTATTGGGATTGTTGATAAAGGAGTTGCTATTTTTGTTGCTCTGTTTTTTCTTCCCGGGACAAAATTTTCCTGATGAAAAAAAGTATCCGATATATTGTCTCCTTCCTGCTGGCAGCGGGGCTTCTCTGGTTCGTTTTCAAAGATATAGACCTGGCTTCCATGCAGAGCCGTATGGCTGCTGCCGACTGGCGATGGATTGCACTGAGCGCTTTTCTCACACTTCTGGCGCATTTCTTCCGGGCGTGGCGGTGGACCATGATGCTAAGGCCGCTTCAGAAGCAGGTGTCGGTCTATTCCAGCTTTATCAGCCTGCTTACCGGCTATTTCGCAAATTACATCCTGCCGAGAATGGGCGAGGTTACACGCTGCGGCACGCTCTACCGGATGGAAGGCGTGCCGGTAAACCAGAGCCTGGGGACTGTAATAGCAGACAGGGTTTTCGACGTGCTTGTGCTTGGGATACTTCTTGTCCTCAATTTTGCGCTGGAGTTTGATCGCCTCAGCTCATTCTTTGCCGGGCTGGTCGGAAGCCGGTTTGACGGTTCGGGAGGATCTGTCAACATCCTGGGCTTCCTGGTAGGTGGTGGTTTAATCGCAGCCTTACTGGTGAGTATCTGGATCTGGAAAAGCAAGTCTTTAAGAGAAAGGCTGCTTTCAAATGCTCTGGTCGCGAAAGTCTGGGAGTTTGCACAGGGCATGATAAACGGATTGCTGAGCGTGAGAAAAGTAGATAGCCCCCTGTTGTTTATTTTGAGCACGGTCGCTATCTGGGTCTGTTATTATTTTACCTCGTATGTTTTGTTTTTCTGTATACCGGAAACATCGCATCTGGGTATGCTCGCAGGGCTGACAGTATTGGTAATCGGGTCTGTCGGAATGACGGCTCCTACACAGGGAGGTATCGGGGCCTATCATCTGTTGGTAGGAAATGTGATGGTTTTGTATGGATTGACCCAACAGGATGGCATTACCCTCGCAACTTTTATACACGGAAGCCAGATGCTTCTCATGCTGGCTGCCGGCGCCGTAGCGTTTTTATTGGCTCTGTTCCATAATAAAAAGGGCAGTATGGAGGAGAATGAGCCGGTAATACAGCCGTAAGCTGTCGGGATATAACACTCATATTATTTACATATTTTATTCCTATGAAAATGAGTTTCTGTTTAATAATGATTTCCTTGCTGCTGGGAGTATCTTTCGATGGTACAGGACAGAAAAAGAAAATGACCAATCCGGTGATTGCGCACAGGGGAGCCTGGAAGAACACCAAGGTTCCGCAAAATTCGATCGCTTCGTTGCAGGAAGCCATAAAAATGGGCTGCGTTGGAAGCGAGTTTGATGTAAGAATTACAGAAGACGGGCATCCTGTAGTCATTCACGATCCGACCCACGATGGGTTATCGATAGATGAATCTTCTTACAGTGAGGTCAGCAAGCTGCGGCTTTCAAACGGCGAGCCTTTGCCAACGCTCGAAAGCTATCTGAAGGCAGGAGCGGGTAAAAATTCGACCACACTGGTGTTGGAAATAAAGGTTTCGCAACTGGGCAAGGAACAAACGCTGCTTCTGACCCGGAAGTGTGTGGAAACAGTGAAAAAGATGAAAATGAGTAAGAAAGTAGATTATATCTCTTTCGATTATGACGCCTGTAAACTCGTTAAACAGCTGGACTCCCGTGCTAATGTAGCCTATCTTAAGGGAGACGTTGCACCATCTCAATTGAAGAAAGAGGGGATAAACGGAATTGATTATAACCTGGGAGTTTTTCGCAAAAATGAAAGCTGGATAAAAGAAGCTCAGGACAATAAAATGTCTACTAATGCCTGGACAGTAAACAAGGAAGAAGATATGAAATGGTTTCTTGGGAAAAAGTTTGACTTTATTACAACAGATGAGCCGGAATTATTACTTTCTTTATTAAAATCCGAAAGCGGTAAATAGGGATATCCGGTTATAGCAGATTAAAACGAATAAATATTCCTGAACAGTTTGATCGTAACTCATGAATACAGAAAAATCAAGAAGGACATTCCTTAAATCGTCTATGGGGGTTGCCGCCGGTCTTATTACATTGCCCGCGGTGGATGCGAATGCGGCTGGTGTGTTCAATAAATTTGAAACCGTTAGAATTGGCAATCCGAAAGTAGCTCCCAAAATTAAATTTGCAGCTATCGGTCTCAATCACGGCCACATTTACGGACAGATCGAAACATTAAAAAGAGGCGGAGGTGAGTTGGTTGCTTTTTATGCAAAAGAGCCGGATCTGGTAGCTGCTTTTAAGAAGAGATATCCTGATGTTAAGCTGGCTGGCAGCGAAAAGGAAATCCTGGAAGATAAGAGCATTCAGTTGGTGACAAGCGCGGGAATTCCGGTGGATAGGACACCTCTGGGTATACAGGTAATGAAACACGGGAAGGATTATTTATCTGATAAGCCTGGTATGGTTTCGCTCAAACAGCTTGCCGAAGCACGGAAAGTGCAGCAGGAAACCAAAAGGATTTATTCGATTATGTATAGCGAAAGGCTCGAGAACAGGGCGACTATCAAGGCGTTCGAATTGATTCAGCAGGGAGCGATCGGGAAAGTTGTACAGACCATGGGTGTAGGTCCTCACAAAGTGAATCCGTCCAGCAGGCCGGAGTGGTTTTTTGAAAAAGATAAATATGGCGGTATTATCTGCGATATCGGCAGCCATCAATTCGACCAGTTCCTTCATTTTACAGGCTCCACGTCGGCAGAGGTAGTAGCATCGCAGGTCGGGAATCTGAATAATCCCCAATATCCGGGTTTGGAGGATTTCGGCGATGCCATGCTGAAAGGGAACGGGGGAGCCGGTTATGTCCGGGTGGATTGGTTCACACCGGATGGGCTGAAAACGTGGGGCGACGGCCGTCTTACGGTGCTCGGAACGGAAGGATATATGGAAATAAGGAAAAATATCGATATAGCAGGGCGTGAAGGCGGGAATCATTTGTTTGTGGTGAATAATAAAGGAACTGAATACATAGATTGTAAAGATGTGCATCTGCCATTCGGAGAACAATTGGTAAATGATGTGATAAACAGGACTGAAACAGCGATGGGTCAGAAACATTGTTTTCTGGCGACGGAGCTGGCTTTGAAAGCACAGGCGAACGCTAAAAAGATTTCATTTAAAAGTTAGTTTTCCGGTATATATACGATAGTAAGGTGCGGAGATTCATATTGTGAATCTCCGCACCTTATTTTTAATTTATATTTAATATTTGCCCGTTTTTTTTTGAATTTGTTAACTTAGCGGTCGGATATATCAAGCGAGTTCAAATTTAAATTTTAAACGTATCAGATTATGGCAAGAACAGCATCAATTGCAAAAAAGCTGGAGAATCATATTACCGAGATCGAAGCTAAAATTTCCAAACTTCAGGAAGATCTGGAAGTAGCGAAAGCCAACTATGAAAACTATGTTACGCACAGGCAGGTAATCGAATCTATCCTGAGCTTGCGTGAAGCACCGG
>CAZLTN010000153.1:0-11720 GCA_964562455.1 uncultured Cytophagales bacterium | reverse complement strand
CATAATCTCTTTTGGCCCAAAGATACGAAATCTATATCAATTTAACAATACCGTTACCGCCATTAATTCCGCAATGATAAAAGACTTCGAGATGATCGTACCGGATGACGTGACAATGGAAGTATTCAAAAAGGCTACTGTACCTCTTTTTAAAAAAATAAAATTTAACCAAATCCAAATCCGTAACCTCACTTCCCTTCGCGATACCTTACTACCCAAGCTGATGAGTGGAGAGGTGCGAGTCAACTTTCAAGAAGTACAGCAATGAGCGAAATGATTTCTCCGAAATACTTGATGAAATTGGTCAAAGAGGTCAATGATGCTATTTTTGCCGAGTATAAATCTTACAAAGACGTGCGGTTTTATATTGATAAATGGCATCATGAGGAACGCGAATGGAATAATCATTGGGAAAATTTTTCGATCTATTTAAAGGACAGCAAAGAAATAGATTTACCAAAAACACTTCATGAAATTGGCGGAGAGCTACTACTAAAAATAGCGATAGATATGGGAGTAGAAACTCCCGATTTTATTCCGTCTATCCCTGTTTTTCGGAATGAAATAAAAGCCTCCTATGAGACCGCATCAGCTACTTTTGAAAGAGCCTTTAAACAAATTGAGGAGCACCCGGATATAGCCGTTGGTCTGGCAAATTCTGCTTTGGAGAGTATTATTAAGGAGATTTTGAAGGATGAAAGGATTTCTTCAAAGGTGAATACAAGGACAACTTTATATGCCTTGGTTTCCGATACTCTCAAAGTATTTCAAATATTCCCTGGCTCAGAGCTTCCGTCGGAAATGAAGACAATCGGAAGTTCGCTTCTTTCCATCGGTCAAAGCATTGAAACATTGAGAAGTGACAAGACGGACTTTCATGGCAAAACAGGAGAAGATTATAAGATCAAAGATCCACTCTATGCCTATTTTGTAGTAAACTCGGTAACAACGGTTGGGCTATTCATCAACTCATATTATCGATTGATGTTCCCCAAACCTCTGATGACGGAGGAAGGCAATGGGCGGTTAGAGGATGATTTGCCGTTTTAGTACGATGGCAATTAGATAAATATATAATTTTTTGAATGTAGAATTTGGGGTATTATAATCTGAGGAGTAGAACATGAATTTTTTATACCGGCTATTTCTAGCATTCAATTCTACATATTTAATTGTAGTTGTATATCTTATAAAAGAAAGCTATTGCTTTACATCACTACAGCAGTATTCACTATATTATTCATGGGCATTATTTATACTTATCCCTGTTGTATTGACAGCATTCAGCTTTTTAATAGCCAGAAAACTACCTACAGATCAGCTTCGAGCTTCCTCAGTAACTGAAATAGAATTGGCAAACAATAACTTTCTTCCTACTTATTTAGGATATTTCTTTGTTTCATTGGGAATTAATGATGTGCCGACGTTAGTAGTAGTATTCGCTATAATTTATGTTTTTACTTTTCTGTCACAGACATTGTATTTCAATCCAATATTTCTTCTTTTCGGGTATCATTTCTATTTTATCAAGACAAATAGAAATATAAAAATATTCATGATCAGCAAAAGGCAATTAAAAACCCCTGGCAATGAAAATTTTGATCAAATTAAGCGAATAAATAATTATACCTTTCTCGAATTATAATTTTAACCGTTATGTCATCCAACTTTATCTATGCAAAAGTAAAACGAAAACAAAATTTGTTCAGAGTCATAGCATCTGATCAAGATATTTATGATTATGTTCCGACACTCACAGGTTTGGAGTATTCTCCATCTACTCTAATCGAGGATGAAGAACTCTATAAACTTTCAGGTTTCTCAACCACAAACTTTATTCCAGTTTTTTTAAAAGGGGATTTGGATTCGGTCAATTATGATCAGATTAGTAAGGTAGATTTAAGTAAATTATCATTTATCTGCACGTTGCAAGATGATTTGTACTTTTTTCAAATTATAAATTCAAGCTACTATATAAATAAGAAATGGTTTTCTCTTGGCGAACTTAGCTTGGAGGTGAATAAGCCGATAATAACGATTAACCCCTTTGCTGATGCTATTTATGATAAACAAAATGACATTTTGTATTTTAAAAAATTGTCGGTCGTGAATCGAATATTTAAAGGTATGGATCAGCTCTACAGAGAAGCCACGGATCAAGAAACTTCGGAGTTTTTAGATAATGAATTTCTAGAAGTACACGAAAACTTCGGAAAGGAGAAAGTTGCCATACCGAATCGTAAAAGAATTGCTCTTGTTTCAGAGACTATGGGACGTTTCAACGACGAAGAGAAACAAAAAATTTACGACTATACAAGTCAATATGGGCAGGTAAAATATGAAAATGGTAAATTTAAAATAGATACTGATGAAGATCTGAAATTTGTATTATGGGGAATTGAGCAAAGGTTCTATACAACCCCAATTGGAGGAGAGAAAAGAGTAGCCAATTCCGTAATAGCACTTTAACGATATGCCTTTTCTCGACGAAAATACAATAGAAACCTTCTCAATCGAACTTTTACGGCGACTGGGCTACCAATATATCTACGGTCCCGATATCGCACCAGACGCTGGGAATCCGGAGCGCGACAGCTTTGAGCAGATCTTGCTATTGAGTAGGCTAAATAGCGCCGTCCAAAAGATAAACCCCAATTTGACACCGGATATTCGTACTGAGGCGATTAAAGAATTACAGCGGATTGCCTCTCCTGAGCTATTGGCAAACAACGAAACTTTCCATCGTTTGCTCACAGAGGGTATCCCTGTTACCAAACAAGTAGACGGCAACGAGCGCGGCGATCGTGTATGGCTGATTGATTTCAAAAACCCTGAAAACAACGAATTTGTAGTTGCGAATCAGTTCACCATCCTGGAAAACGGGCAGAACAAGCGCCCGGATATCCTGCTTTTTGTCAATGGGATTCCCCTGGTAGTCATTGAGCTAAAAAACGCCGTCAATGAAAAGACGACTTTGAACGCTGCCTTTAAGCAGGTAGAAACCTATAAGGCTACAATACCCAGCCTTTTCACCTATAATGGTTTTATCGTCCTGTCCGATGGCCTGGAAGCAAAAGCAGGTTCACTTTCGGCTGGGTTGAGCCGCTTTATGGCTTGGAAAACAGCCGATGGAAAAACGGAAGCATCTCATCTTACCAGCCAGTTGGAAACGTTGATCCAGGGAATGCTCAAAAAGGAAACCTTGCTTGACCTGATCCGGCATTTTATTGTTTTTGAGAAGCACAAAAAAGAGGACGAAAACGGGATTACCACCATTTCGACAGTAAAAAAGTTAGCTGCCTATCACCAGTACTATGCCGTAAACCGGGCAGTGGAATCTACCATTAGGGCAACGGGGCATAATGCAGCATCAATTGAAAAAGGTTACCTAACGACTGCCCCCAACCTACAGGTAGCCGACGAAGACCCTGCCACCTACGGATTGCCCGGCGTAAGAAATCAGCCCGTTGGCGACCGAAAAGGCGGTGTAATCTGGCATACACAGGGAAGTGGAAAATCACTTTCTATGGTCTTCTATACGGGTAAAATCGTGCTCGCACTGGATAATCCGACCGTTCTGGTTATCACAGACCGGAACGACCTTGATGATCAGCTTTTCGACACATTCGCGGCATCCAAGCAGCTTCTAAGGCAAGATCCTGTGCAGGCAGATGACCGTTCGCACTTGAAAGAGCTGCTGCGCGTCGCTTCGGGTGGCGTAGTATTCACAACCATACAGAAGTTTCAACCAGAGGAAGGGAATGTGTATGAACTGCTGTCGGAACGAAAGAATATAGTGGTAGTAGCTGATGAAGCCCACCGGACACAATACGGGTTCAAAGCGAAGCTTATTGACGAAAAGAATCAGGATGGGAACGTAATTGGGAAAAAGGTGGTGTATGGTTTTGCCAAATACATGCGGGATGCTCTACCCAACGCCACCTACCTCGGCTTTACCGGTACTCCTATAGAAAACACCGATGTCAACACACCGGCCGTTTTCGGCAACTATGTAGACATCTACGATATCGCACAGGCAGTGGAAGACGGCGCAACGGTCCGGATATTCTACGAGAGCCGGTTGGCAAAGGTTGAGCTCAGCGAC
Organism: uncultured Cytophagales bacterium; assembly: GCA_964562455.1. Lineage (GTDB taxonomy): Bacteria > Bacteroidota > Bacteroidia > Cytophagales > Spirosomataceae > Ravibacter. The sequence continues at coordinate 7,615 of CAZLTN010000153.1, read as the reverse complement.
AAAGGACGCGCTTTGGTGGAGGAGCTGGACGAGGAGTTGGATCAGGAGGAGCTGACCGAAACACAAAAGGCAAAAGCCAAATGGACACAGCTCGAAGCATTGATCGGTAGTGAAAACAGGATAAGAAATATTGCTAACGATATTATAAGTCACTTTACTCAACGTCAGGAGGTATTTTCAGGAAAAGGTATGATTGTGGCCATGAGCCGCAGAATAGCCGCTGCATTATATGAGGCAATTGTAAAAATCAAACCGGAGTGGCATTCTGACGATATCACGAAAGGGAACATAAAAGTAGTGATGACCTCGGTTTCCTCCGACGGTCCCCAAATGGCCAAACACAATACTAGTAAAGACCAAAGGAGATTGCTGGCCGATAGAATGAAAAACCCTGACGATGAACTGCAATTGGTCATTGTCAGGGACATGTGGCTTACGGGTTTCGATGCTCCATGTATGCATACCCTATATATCGACAAACCGATGAAAGGGCACAACTTGATGCAGGCCATTGCCCGTGTAAACCGGGTGTACAAAGACAAACCCGGCGGACTGGTAGTTGACTACTTGGGGATAGCTTCGGATCTAAAAAAAGCACTCTCGTTTTATTCCGATTCGGGAGGAAAAGGAGATCCGACCATTGCGCAGGAGCAAGCCGTGGCGCTGATGCTCGAAAAGCTGGAAGTGATATCCGGTATGTTTCATGGATTCCCTTACGAAGATTATTTCGAGGGAGATACATCGAAAAAACTGTCGATAATCCTTGCAGGAGAAGAGCACATCCTAGGCCTGGATGATGGAAAGAAACGGTACGTCGACGAAGTAACGGTGCTTTCCAAAGCGTTTGCTATCGCGATTCCACATGAACAAGCCGTAGATGCGAAAGAAGAGATTTCGTTTTTCCAGGCGGTAAAGGCCAGATTAGCCAAGTTTGATATGACCGGTTCGGGTAAAACGGACGAGGAAATTGAAACAACCATCCGTCAGGTGATCGACGAGGCTTTGGTATCCGAAAAAGTAATTGATGTATTTGACGCGGCAGGCATTAAGAAACCCGACATCTCCATTCTATCTGAAGAATTCTTGTTGGAACTAAAGGGAATGGAACATAAAAACGTTGCTTTGGAGGTGCTAAAAAAACTCCTGAATGATGAAATCAAAGCACGTTCGAAGAAAAATCTGGTAGGGAGTAAGAGCTTGATGGAAATGTTGGAAACATCCATCAGGAAATACCAGAATAAAATCCTGACAGCCGCCGAAGTGATGGAAGAGCTGATCAAACTCAGCAAAGAAATCGTAGAGATGGACAGCGAAGCAAAGCAGCTTGGCCTTACAGAATTCGAGTATGCCTTCTACACCGCTGTAGCCAACAACGATAGTGCCCGGGAATTGATGGGAAAGGACAAGTTGCGAGAGCTGGCAGTGGTACTGACTGATACTATTAAACAAAATGCGTCCATCGATTGGACGATTAAGGAAAGTGTGAAGTCTAAATTGAAAGTGGCTGTAAAGAGACTTCTTCGCCGTTACGGCTATCCACCTGATATGCAATTGTTGGCAACGGAGACGGTTTTAAAGCAAGCAGAGATGATTGCCAGGGAGTTGGTGAGGTGAGAATATATTCAATAGATATCAATTATGAAGGATGACGAAGGAGTGGTAGTTACCCTAGAATATATGGTAAAAGAGCTTGAAAGATTGCAAGAAAAGCATATCAAGCTAGGGCGTAAAATGGTTGAGGCGGATAACGGGAACATTTTCCCCTTCGATCTGTTCGCAACCGCTGTTTTAGATAGATCAGTTATGTTAATTGAGGGCTTCAAAAAGCTAATTCCTGACAATTTTATTTGTGCTGCCCCATTGGTTCGATTACAGCTTGATAATTATCTAAGAACATTTGCCGTCCAAAGAGTTGATATTAATGCCCATGAGTTTGCAATTGCCGTGATAAACGGTAAAAGAATAAGAGATTTTCGAGATAAAGATACCAAGCGAAAACTAACTGATGCAGAATTAGTTGGGATCACTGAAAAAACTCATCCGGGAATTACAGATTTCTACAGTAAGGCATCGGGCTACATCCATTTTAGTGACACCCTAATATTTAACTCCATAAGCGTCGAAAAAGGCACAAGTACCATTCAAGGATCAATTTCTAAGAACGAGCCGTTTATTCCTGATAGATTAAGAATTGAGGCTGCAATATCAATGTATAGCTTTACTGAGCTACTACTAAATTTCTTAGAAGATTGGACATTTACAAAGAATAACGCTGAACTAGTGGCCAATCTTAGGGATAAAGGCGTCGATAAAATATACATCCGCTCTAACGAAGATTCATCACATTGATGCCATTCAACAAAGTTGGCCGTAAGTTGGCAGAACTTCATTTGAATTACGAAATCGTGAACTTTGCAAAGAAGTGGCGATGCTATACTATTCTCTATCGAATGGATAAAGGAACGCTACCAAGTCAGTACCTACAAAGACAGCGGCATTAACAGCAACCCTACCGATTGAACTTTGGAAGTCGGTAACCCAAAATACGTCTTAGATTTACTATTGAGCATCATCAATGTAAACTTACAAACGGTGGATATTGTGGAGAAATCCCCTAAGGAGAAGTTTGAATAGAGTTTAAAAATTAGAACAATGAACGAAGCATTTATAAATCAATTAGACGAACTTTATACTCGATACGGCTATGAACCGAGAAAAAGTAAGCAAACCCGTGTGTACCTTTTTACCAAAAGCATTTACAACGGTGCAGACATTGTAAAAACTGGCACAGATGAAGAAGTCGAAAAACTACAATCCGAGTATTCAAAAGGTGGCTATGCGGTAAAGATTCGAAAGTTCAAAACAATTGAAGAAGCAGAAGACACTTTGTTCAGAGACTTCTTCAAAGCGGATGGTGTAATTTTTAATCTTAAAAATAGATATAAAAATTTCGTTCAAAAGCTAATGAACAACCTACCCGAAAACGCGCAATATCAATACATAAGAAGTTCTTACGATTACACCGAATACAGCATCGATCAAGATGTTATAAATACGGTTTCTGTCAGTGCTGAAGATGATAGCAATTCACTGGTAGGGAAAGTTGTAAAACAAATCAACGAACACCAAGGTCCACTTTTAATTATCATTGAAGCGGCTGCAGGTTATGGTAAAACCTGTACAGCTTATGAAATTTTACAAGAATTTATTTCAATACCAAGTTTTAAACTTCCGTTCTTTACAGAACTTTCAAGAGATAGAAGTGCCAAAATATTTAAGCATATTCTGCAATTTGAGATTGAGGAGCAGTTTTCCAATCGAGTAGATTCAAATTTGGTTATTCATCAAATTAAAAGCGGAAGAATTCCTCTCATCATTGATGGTTTTGATGAATTGATAACTAAAGATTTTTCGTTTTCATCAAATCAGTTTGAGCAAGTTGAAAGTATGCTTTCAACCATTATTGACCTATTGACGGAAAATGCAAAAATTATCATCACTTCCCGTAAAACAGCAATTTTCAATAGTGAAGAATTTCACAACTGGATGATTGACCGTGATATTAACTACACACTTTCGAGGGTTACAATCTCCGAACCTAAGATTGAAAATTGGCTACGCAAAGAAAGACTCGATATAATCAACGCTAATAGTTTTCCTGTAGAACAAATTGCCAATCCTGTTCTGCTTACCTATTTACGCTATGTAAAACTCGATGAACTTAGCGAAATGATTTTTGGAAATCAGTCTATCGTAAGCCGATATTTTGATTTCCTACTTACAAGAGAACAAACTCGTCAAAGTCTTTTAATAGAACCGGAAACGCAACTTCGAATTTTTAGAAAATTAGTCCGTTTACTTACCGAATGGGATACCAAAGCTGAATCGAAAGAGTTTATCAAGGACTTGATTTTAGATTACAACAAAACTATTCTTGAAGAAACCAAACGAAAATACACTCCCGACAAGAGACCAAGAACAGATCAACTGGCGGACACTCTTTCCAATCATGCATTTCTTGATAGAAAAGAGTCAGGTAAAATTGGAATAGTAAACGAATTTGTATTAGGAACTCTAATAGCAGAAAATCTTACACTTGGGAAATATCTACAATACAACGAAAAATTTTATGACAACATCACACAGATGTTTGCATTGTTGGCAGTTCAGGCTTTTCAAGTTCAACCGAAAGAAAACAAAGAGCAACTGTGGGAAGTATTCAACAAATTCCCATTTAGCTACGACCCTCAATTCTTTTTCAAGATTGACATTGACTTTAAAAATGAAATTGTAAGAGATTACAAACTGGCAACTTTAAATGACTTTCATCTTGAAGGATATTCTTTCACAAAAGAAGGACAATTTGAATCAACAATTTTCACTGAATGCAGTTTCAAAGATTGTAAATTTTCATTACTTGCCTTTAAAGATTCATCATTTGTAAATTGCCATTTCTATAACTGTGAACTCTTAGCAGACAAAGAAAGATTTTCTGATAGTTATTTTACAGTTTTCGGTTGTGTAGATGATAACGACTTTGTAAACAAAGTTTATAAGTATGAAGCCACACACGAAGATGAAAAAATTAATATTGAAAAAGAAATTCTTGACTTGTACTTCAAAAAAGGAAGCTACAAACCTCGGCACAGACAGCTATCTCATATCAAAAATGAATTATCGGATTATGATTTTAAAATAGTAAGCAAATTAATCCATAAACTTGAAAAAGACGGTTATATTCAGTTAAACGGAGACCTGAGTTTCCTAACTAGAGTAGGAATTGCACATTATAATGATAAATACAGAATCGTTTAAATATGACCGACCAATCTTTAGAATTAATAGAAAGACGACTAAAGGCTCAACTTGTTCAAGAACTTTCAAGAACGGGTTTGTTATTTCGTCTTTTTTCAAGGGTAAAAGAGCCAACTTCAATAAAAGAGAAATTCACTCGAAAATCCTATTCTACCGATGAAAAGAAAATGCAGGACCTGGTAGGATTCAGGATTACGACATATTTCAGCGATGACCTAAAAATAGTTGTTGACCTTTGTAGTAAAATATTTGAGATAGTTGATTTAGAGTATGACACTCCGAGAGCAGAAGAATTCAAACCACTTAGGAAAAATATGGTTTGCAGAATGCCCGAGGAACAAAATGGCATTTTTCAAGAATTAGTTAAGACGAGTAAAGACTATGAACTTATTGACAATACTTTTGAAATTCAATTCCGAACAACACTTTCAGAGGGTTGGCACGAAGTTGACCACTTAATGAGATACAAATGCAAACCTGACTGGGCAGAGCTGACAGAAGAAAGTCGAATGTTAAATGGTATTTATGCGACGCTTGAAACAAATGACCAAGTACTAAAAGCCTTGTTTGACGACATTTCATATCATCATTACAAAGCAAAAAAATGGGAAGCGATGTTGCGTAACAAATTAAGATTGCGTTTTAGTCTTGAAAATCTTGATAGTGAAATTGTAAATTATTTAAACGACAACCCTGGGACTGGAAAAAAGCTTTTCAAACTAAACAGAAACAGAATGATAAATGAATACATCAACTCAACTCTTTCGTTTCCGACAACTTTTGACAATTGGCTGTTTTTCATAAACTATGCTTTCTTGAAAGACGAATTCATCCTATCAAAAACACCAGACTTTTTGATGGAAGACTTTAAAATGGTGCTTAGTGAACAAACGTAACAGTTACCACACAGGTGTAGTCACATTTGCAAAACGCACAAGTCTACCCAAAAATCAAAGTTTGCAAAAGAGTGTAATTGGAATGACTGCAGAGTCTGTGGTCTTCAGACCTGCATTTGACACACTCTCTACATGGCGTATAAACCAAACTTCTTCCATCATGGGATCGCTTTTGTAAAATAACGCAATTGGGGTAAATTTTGTATTTGTCAATCCCAGCCACCCTTTTAGCCACCCCTCAAAAGCAAAATCCCTGCAAATCAACGATTTACAGGGATTTTCGGTACCCAGGGCCGGAGTCGAACCGGCACGGCCTTGCGGCCACAGGTGTTTGAGACCAGCGCGTCTACCGATTCCGCCACCTGGGCATCTCCCGCATTGGGACTGCAAAAGTAAAGAGAAAAATTATTTACGCAAGCTTTAAAGCACCAAAAATGTATTTCTTTCCCGGGCTGCCGGGGCGCCTAACCTATTCGTAGCGGAGCGCTTCGATAGGGTCGAGCTTCGAGGCCTTTACCGCCGGGTATACGCCCGATAAAACTCCCACTATGATACACACCAGAATCCCGAGGATCATCCAGAGCCATGGAAAAACAAACCCGGCCTTTCCCTGGCTGATCACGCCCGACAACACATTGCCGATAAGCAGCCCGAGCACCAGGCCGCCCAGCCCGCCCAGCAGGCAGATGATTACCGCCTCGCTCAGGAACTGGAACCTGATCACACGGGGGGTGGCGCCGAGCGATTTGCGGATGCCGATCTCGCGGGTGCGCTCGGTTACCGATACCATCATGATGTTCATCAGCGCGATGGAAGCCCCCAGAAGGGTGATGATCCCGATTACAAACCCACCGATACGCAGGTAACCGGTCACGTTTTCAAGCTCTTTTACCAACGCATCAGCTCTTTCGATCAGGAAAGAATCCTCCGTCCCGATCTGGTCATTCCTTATATTCCTCATCAGACCCCTCGCCTCTTCCACGATGGTTTCTCCTTCAAAAGCGTCGGGCGGAGAAGCGGTGATGGTATAGGTCAGCGCCCTGTTGGCAGCCAGCGCCCGCCCTGTCGTCAGGGGTACCAATAGTATCCTGTCAGATCCTGTTCCCCCTCCTAACTCTCCTTTTTTATCCAACAGGCCCACCACGAGGAATCGCCCGCCCAGGAAAGAAATATGCTTTCCGACCGGGTCCAGGTCCCCGAACAGGTTCCGGCCGAGCTCCTGCCCGAGCACCGCGGCATTTATGGAATTTTCTATGTCCGACTTGTTCACATTTCTGCCCTTCCCTACCGTGTAGCCGTTAATAGCAAGGTAATCTTCGTCTATCCCGATCACGCTGATATTCGGATTCGTCTTTTTTGAGGCGTATTTAACCTCGACCGCCCCGCTTACGTTCGCGTACACAGACACCTTCGCATCATACTTCTCCTTGAATTTTTCTGCGAAAGCTGTAGCCTGTCGGAAAGTGACCGGCGGATTTACCCTGGTACTTCGCCCCCTGTTCCTTTGCCAGGGATTGAAATTATTTACAATCGTAAAAGTATTCGACCCCATCTCCGCAAAAGTGTCGCTCACCGATTTCTGTATACCGTCTACCGCCGTCAGGATACCCACCAGCGAGGTGATACCGATCGCGATGATCATAGCAGTCAGCACCGTACGCAGCACATTTCCCTGGATCGATCTTATTCCTTCCCTGATGTTCTCAACGATATTCATTTATTTTTTGGTAAAGTCGCTGGTTGTAAAGGCGTTTGTTGTAAAGTTACTGATTACAAAACGAATAAATTTCCTACCTTCATCGTTAGTTTTTAACTTCGTTCTCTCCCTTCAGAGAAAGAGCCTCGCAGAGGATTAATTTATGATGGTAAATCTGCAAATGAAGATTGAAAGATTCAAACCGGTG
>CAZLTN010000152.1:0-11857 GCA_964562455.1 uncultured Cytophagales bacterium | reverse complement strand
GCCGGAAAAGCTGCAATTTTCTGTTTGTTGCTTGCGGTTGGATATTTTGGAGTACCGGGAGAGTCTTTCGGGCAGGACACGGGGAGCAGGGGAAGAGATTCGTTATCCGCAGAACCGTTAAAGCTGGTTTTCCCTACTAACTATGGCTGGAGCACGGTTAAGGAGGGTGATCATATAGGGTTTGAAGTGAAGGCTGTCGGAGGGAGAAGCCGTGAGATTGTTTATTCGATAGTCAAGGGAGAAGCGCCGGGTATGAAGATAGATTCTCTTACCGGGGCATTCAGCTGGACGCCCTCCTTCGATATCGCCGACCGGCTGGTCAACGCCGTTGCGGTCTCAACTGTTTTTGAAGCCCGGAGCGCTGCTGACGAGGTAGCGAGTTACGAGGTGATATTTAAAGTTGTCCATACCAATCGCGCACCTGTTGTCGAGGAGTTGAAGACGTTTTATGTACAGGCAAAAACACAGAATACGTATAAAATCGACCAGTCGAGCGTATCCGACCCGGATAATGATACATATGTGTTCGTTCCGGTGCTTGAAACTTTTCCTGAAGGGATGCAGATGACGGAAGCGGGGCAGATTACATGGGAGCCGTCGGTAGCCCAGTTCAATATCCTCAGAGCGGGCGCCCGTTACATCGAGTTTTATGTCGAGGACCAGCCTTTTAAGGCAAGGACCAAGGGGAGGCTGAGGCTGGAGCCTTCGCAAAAAGACCTGGCGCCGATTATTACGGTAGTTCCTAAAAAAGACGTGTTCCGGATAAAGGAGAATGCTATTGTCAATATCAAGTTTTTCCTGTCGGACCCGAACGGCGATGACGACATAGACAAGTTCGACTTCGTGTCTTCTAATAAGGATATACCTAAAAGTGCCCTGGTTAAAAATACAGAGACGAACTACGAGTTCATCTGGGAGCCGGGATATGATTTTGTAAAGGAGCCTGTTGACTCCGTTCGCTTTACGATGACGTTCTACCTGTTGGATAAAGCCCAGAACCGCGATGAGCGTGTATTTAATTTCGTGGTCGGAAACACGGTAAACGAGGAAGAGCGTAACGAGTATTTTTTTAATCTTTACCGCGAGGCTATGGTATCGGCGCGGGACCTGATGGAGCAAATGGTGGAGAAGGAAAATGAGCTGAAAAGGAATTACAGAAAGGCAAAACGCGGCAAAAGCCAGCGGTCGGTACTCAATGCAACAATGGGGGCTTCGACGGGATTGTCGCCCGTTATTGCCAAGGATAAGCCGGACCTGAGGAACCAGATTACGACGATCGGCGGTACGACTGTAGCGACTATCGGTACACTGGAGGCAACGGAGGTAATCGGGAAGTCGATCAAGGATTTGCTTGACCGCTTCAACTATGTAATGGAGAAAAAGAACGAGCTCCAGACAAAGGGAGATGCGTTTGCAAGGGAATTTGCATCAAAGACAGCAAGGGCACACCCGGAATTTATTAAGAAGCTGGATGCCTTCAAGGCCAGCATGAGTGTGAAAGGCCTGGTTGCGCTCGAACTGGACGCCAATTGGGTAAGCAAGACCAACGTAACTACGAAGGATATCCGCAGGTATTTCAAAGATTATGTCGATATGAAACCGGGCACGTAATATGCCCGGTTTCATACGAACTAATGCTTTTCGGTATCGGCAGGTTCATCTCCGTCCTCTTTTGAAGAGACAGCAGGGGGATAAAGACCGTTATCGGGTGTGTTGACCTGGTTTTCTTCTTCTGTAATATCCTGTTGTAGCGTGGTGATTGTGGTTTCCTCCGGATCAGCGGAAGAATCTGCAGAAGCAGTCACATTTTCATCGTATTCACCCGGATTTTCAACCTCTTCCTGCGGGTAGCCATTTGCTGCCGCATCATCATCTGCCTCCTCACTTTCGTCCGTATGCTCTTCTGCTTCATGCGGTGCGTAAAAATGGCCCTGGAAAATCAGGACAATGCAAACCCCGATAAAAATACATGAATCGGCTACATTGAAAATGGGCGTCGAGTAATATTGTCCGCCGAGAACAGGTATCCAGTCGGGTAAAAATCCTTCCCAGAAATCAACGAATATCATATCAATCACCTGGCCGTGAAACCAGGGAGTAGGTGAGCCGACGGGAGCATTTCCCAACAGGACGCCATAGAATGTGCTGTCAATAACATTTCCCACAGCTCCGGCGAGAATGAGCGAAAGCGCCAGCAACAGCGTTCGGGAAGCGCCCTTCAACGCCAGGTGTACCAGGTACCACCCGATTACTCCCATAGCCAGCAGCCTGAACAGGGTGAGAAAAAGCTTTCCGTATTCGTGACCGAGCTGCATTCCGAAAGCCATGCCCGGGTTAAGTACATAATGTAATTTGAGCCAGTCCCCGAGGAGGACAATCTGACCCGGAAATCCCGGCTCCATTTTATAGTGGACCAGCATCTTGGTGCCCTGGTCGACGACAATCAGTAATAAGCTGATAAGCAGGTATTTAATTGCGTTTCTTTTTGGATGCATACTACATTTTATTAATGCCCTTTTCTTCTTTGCAGCTCCCTGCGGATCAGCAGGAATTCCCGGCTGCTCTGACCGGCGATAGCAGTATTTTCGTTAGCTCTCCGGAACAAATAGGGCATGACCGCCTCAATTGGTCCGAAAGGTACGTATTTGGCAACATTATAACCAGCTAACGCCATATTAAAAGAGATGTTATCGCTCATTCCCAGCAACTGGGCAAAGTATATTCTTTCATCTTTCGGATTGATCCCGAAAGATAACATTCCGGCTGCACATAGCTTGCAGCTTTCCTCGTTATGGGTCCCCAGACAAATGGAGATGCGGCTGATTTCCCTTAGCGAAAAGCGGACGGCTTCGTTGTAGTCATGATCGGTCGCTTCTTTTGAAGCATGGATCGGATCAGGGTACCGGTTCTTTTCGGCCCGGAGGCGTTCTTTCTCCATATAGGCGCCTCTCACAAGCTTCGCGCCGAGAAAGTAACCGTTCTCCGCGGCGTTTTTAAAAGCGTCTCTGTAATTGCCGGGCATGTCGCGCCGGTAAAACTGGTAGGTATTGTAGACAACAGCTTTCTCTTTATTGAAAAGCACCATCATTTCATAGCAGAGAAGGTCGATAGCACTCTGTATCCAGGTTTCTTCGGCATCGAAAAAAATCCTTACGCCGTTTTCGTATGCCTTACGGCAGAGAATGTATATCCGTTGCCTTGCGCGGGCCAGCTGCTCTGTTTCTGCGGGAGAGAGCTTTTCCTGTTTTTGAAATTTTTCCAGGAGTGTCGTACTGGCCAGGCCGGTTACTTTAAAGACCGCAAAAGGGATATCGCCGGCCCCTGCCGCAGTTTCGACCGTATTGAGCAGGTGCCGGAGGGTACGATCGAAGGAGCTCTCGCTTTCCTCTCCTTCTACAGAGTAATCAAGGATAGTGCCGACGCCTTTTTTTGCCAGCTTTTGGATGGTTTCCCTGCATTGACCGATGGTTTCGCCTCCGCAGAAATGTTGAAAAACGGTATGGCGGATGAGCGGTTTTACCGGCAGTCGGAGTTTAAATGCCAGTTTTGCCAGGAAAATTCCCGTCCCCACGAGCCAGGGTTTGTTCATGGCATAAAACAACCAGTAAGCTTTTTTTAATTGTGCATCCGAATGATGGGAAAACGCTGTGGCCGTGTTGTCGAAGTCCGGGCCTTTCAAAGGGTGAATCATGGAAATAAAACAGGATATGGTTTGTTGAATGAAGTGAAGCGACCGGTTTTGGGATAGTATGGTAAAAGTTAAATCGGTAGTGAAGATTTAAACATTCAGATTATTTCATCTTGTTATATCAGAAATAGTTACTTTTGCAATTGAAAACAGGAGTGTGAACAAAAATACAGTAATTCTCTTAAGTAGGAGAAAGGACTTGCGGGTTATTGTGGGCACCTGAAGGAATCTAAAATAATTTATAAAAGTAAATGAAATCGACGCTTGATATTCTGCCATTGAATAGTTGGTTGGAAACCAATGGTAAACCGGTAGTGATAGCTGGTCCATGCAGTGCTGAAACGGCGGAACAGGTGAGGGAAACCGTTACGCAGATTAAGGCTGAAGGCTTTGCCAATGTAATTAGAGCAGGTGTCTGGAAACCCCGGACCCGTCCCGGAAGCTTTGAAGGTGTTGGAGAGCCGGCATTGGCCTGGCTGCAGGATGCAAAGAAAGAGACCGGTTTGCCGGTCGCAGTCGAAGTGGCGACGCCTGAGCATATCGAACTGGCCCTGAAATACGGAGTAGATATTTTGTGGATAGGCGCGCGGACTACGGTTAACCCGTTTAACGTTCAGCAACTGGCCGATGCCCTGAAAGGAATAGATGTGCCTGTTCTTGTTAAAAACCCTGTGAACCCGGATCTGCAGTTGTGGATTGGTGCGTTGGAAAGGCTTAACCAGGCGGGTATCAAAAAGCTTGGAGCCATTCATCGCGGCTTTTCCAATGCGCAGGAAACGCGTTTCCGTAACTCGCCGATGTGGCATATCGCCATTGAGCTGAAAACGCTTTTCCCGCAGCTCCCTATCATCGGTGATCCCAGCCATATGGCAGGAAAACGCCAGTATCTGTTCGAATTGGCGCAGCGTGCGCTTGACCTGAACTACGACGGGTTGATTATCGAATCGCATTGTGACCCCGACAAAGCATGGTCGGATGCGGCGCAACAGCTTACTCCGAAAGCATTGGGTGAAATGCTTCACGAGCTAAGCGTCAGAAGCAAGGAATACGGAACTGATTACCAGTCAGAACTGGAAGTGATCAGGGCAAAAATAGACAATCTCGACAGGGAACTGCTGGAGCACCTGGCTGCACGGATGTCCCTTGTAGAACGTCTTGCCGAATACAAGCGCGACCATAACGTTTCTGCTTACCAGATAGACCGTTTCAGGGAAATCCTGAAAACCAGGGGAAGCTGGGGCAAAAGCATGAATCTTTATGCGGACCTGGTAGACGAGCTGTTCAAGCTGATCCATATGGAATCGATCCGGAAGCAGACCGAAGTAATGAACCAGGCCAAAGCCGCTATTTAGAGTTTCTCTATTGCTATAAAAGCCTGTGCGGGATAACTGCACAGGCTTTTTTGCTGTAGGATTTTTCGGACGAGGGTGTTTAAAAAAGAATAAATCTTATTTTGCATGTTTCACGCTGTTGTGGAAAGCATCGAAATGGGGTTTCCCGGACTCCGCCAGGTGAGTGATGCCTTCCCTCTCCGAAATAGTTACGAATTCTGCATAAGTACCGTCGTGAAGCGCCTTCAGGGGCGTCCTGCGGCACCTCAGGTAAAGTACCGGCAGCTTAGCCATTTCTACGCGGCGGAGGATATCCTCGTTGTCCGCTACTTTTGCAGCTTCTTTAAAAATGGCAAGGGATTCGTCAATAAACTTCTCGGAAAAGATTTTGTCGACTGGTTCCAGGCCCAGGCCAATATGCGTATCAGGCTTGACGAGGCCCTGCAGCAGGTCAAAATATTGTTTTACGAACTTACCTGCCCTGCCGTAATATCCATACATGAAGTCGTCGATGACCTGACGGGTATCTATATCCGGGTTCCACAGCAAGCGGGAAATCAGGTAGGCCCGGAGTTCCGCAAATTCGCCTCCGCGGCTCTGGTAGGCGGCCTGCTCCATGATCCCGATAGATTTGTTCTCCCGGAACGTCCGGATGTTGGACTGTAGCACCGCAAAATTGGGGTAAGGCATCAAGTAATGTGAGAAGTTGACTACGTAATCCCAGATATAAAGGTGCGGCGCCCGTTTCGACCAGGTGGTCAGGTCGGTCATAAACGACCTGTTCTCGGGGCATGTTTTGAAATCATGCGCGAAGCAGCACTCTATACTGCAGAACCTTACCACTACATTCTCGCGCGGCTTGATCGTTTTCGGTGCCGAACGGGTATATTGATAAGCCAGCGTACCGATAAATTTATCGGGGAATTCCTTTTCGACAGCTTCGGCTACCTGGTTGACAAACCAGATCATAATGCCCGATTCGCTTCCCTCGCGTTTTACAATAGCCTGGCATTTGTCGCACTCGCAAGGGTTGTAATAGTCGTTCTGCGAAACGTCGTAAATCAGGTATTCCGGGTTTTCCCTCATTTTCTTCCTGATCCGTTCTTTGATTATGGCAAGTACATCAGGATTGCTCAGGCAGAGCTGCGCATTGTGAGGAACGCGCTTTCCGTTCAGGAGGCTGTAATATTCGGGGTGGGTGTCAAAAAATTCCTCGGGCGGAACGAGCGGGTAAAAGGTATGAACGGACCAGTAGCTTTCTACTCCGCCGGGTTGGTCGGGCAGCCCCATAGAACCGTTCATTTTGTTCCTGGCAGCCCAGACCGGATCAAAGGCTTCGTAGTAAAAATCATTACGAACCCTTATTCCCGGCGCCTCCGAATGGCCTAAGAGGTTGAAGGTCAGGTTTTCGCGTTTTGGAATGACAGAAACTCGCGGTGTATACCAGCGGCAACCCAGCTCGTTTTCGAGAAATGACATGACCCCGTACATAGACCCCCTGTGCTTACCCCCGTAAATAAGAATGTCCTCTTCATCGTTTTTGTAGTAGTAGGTTTCATCCGTATCTGCAGGCGGTTGTATGCCTGTCTTTTGTTTCACTATGTCATTAAACCCGATAATGATCCTTGGCGATTTGCTTTGCTCCGGGGAAAGAACCGGGAAGTCTGCGCCGCTTATTTCTTTCAGCCAGCGGCGGAGCTCTTCAGCAGCCCATTTTTCGGAAGGAGATGCCGAAGGAGACAGTACAATTGAATAATCTGTCCGGCCATTTGAAAACAGGGTGTAATCCTTTTTGATGCCGGCTTCAAACTGATTATGGAGGTGTATCTTCTCGCCGGAAGCGAGAACAACGTCATAATGAGCGGTGTATCCTTGAAAAGTGCGGGAGGGTAAGTTGATGGGAGCGAAAAAATTCCGCGACCGGCGATCGGTCCACACCGACTGCCTGAATGAATTTTCGATGTTTATGGAAACTTCTTTTACGAGCTGCTCAAGGACCGCCTCCTGGTAGGGAGAGGCAAGCTTTGCTTTCCCGTCCTGAAAGGCATCTACCCTGAACAGGTTTTCCTGCTTAGCCAGTTCTGAAGCGGAGAACGGTTGCAGCCGGGCGCAGAATTCCCACCTGTTTCCCAGTTGTTCTATTTTAAAAAGTACCTGGTTTTTGCCTTTTCTGAGCGCCACCGGGATCCGGTCGCCGTCGATCCGGAGGCCCCTCTGAGTAGGATGATCCCAGATCAGCCTGCCGTTGACAAAAAGCGAGCCGCCGTCGTTGGTGCCGAAAGTAAGGAATAAGGTCTGATCTTTATCCGAAATCACCTCGGTGTAAGCATAGGCAAATACCGGAGCTTCGTTGGATACAAAGGCGCGGAGATCGATAACTGAATCACGTGAATTGATAAGCTTCCATTGTGCGGTCCCGCCGGGATACCTGACGATGTCGCCATCTTTTACCCGGAGGTTAGTCTCCCCGCCGAATGCTGCCAGGTAATCGGTTTCGAAGCCGGGGCTGTGATACCATCCCCGTTTTGATTCGTCTTCATGCGGGGTCAGATGGACAGGGCCGCAAAGTAACCAGGATGTAATCCATTGACCGGACGCTGCTTTGTGTTGCGGAACCTGCTGCCCGGACGCAAGTAAAGGGATTATCCAGAGGAAAAGAAAAGTAAGGAGAATGCGTGATCGTAACATTTGTCAAGAGGTTGAGGAACTGTTCCGATATAATACGCAGGAAAGGGAATAGGATACTACCGGCTATTGACTGTATACAACGGTGATTCCCGACAATTTGCTCAAATGCCCTTCGTCTCCATTGCTTGTATATAAGTTTATATTCAGATTTGTCTGGTCAAAATACTTTTTCGCTTCTTCGAAAATTTCCTGGAAACGGATGTTATTCATGTCGTAAAGGAACGAGATTGTATGGTTGTCCGGTTCCCAATGAGTATCAACCGGACGGCCGCTTTCATTGACGTACAGGTGCCTGTATTTGTAGTTCGGTACCGTCGTTTCAGTAAGCCCGAGGTTTTTTAAGCTGGTAAGGAATTTGTTTGCGTCGTCTGTATTTTCTGAACCATAGTATGTCAGGCCACCAAACAGTAGATTTTCTGGTATGGGGTAAACGTCTTTAATGTAGCTTTCCAGATATTCGTTTTCGGGAATTTCCAGTGTAACTTTTTCGTCGGTTACGATTAGTTTTGAGGCTGTTTCAAAAGAAGGAGTAATTATATTCAGGGAGTAAATCCCGTTTTCGAGCTCTTTGTCCAACAAATAAAATCCTCCGGCTGCATTGCATTTGCGTGGGTCTTCACCAACAGTAGGCATAGGAAAAAACGGGCATTTCCCGTTGTCGAGACTTTTTAAGAATCTTACCGTGATGGATTTATTTTCTATCGATGTGTTGAATTCCAGGTCATAATCATTGTCAAACCTGTTGGTCGTATAAGCTTCAAATCTCAATCTTCGCCCCGGGTCGCCAAAAACCTCATGGTCCCAGTAGAGTGATAGGCCTTCGATTCTTGGAACTGATACATGGTCATCTTTTTTACAGCTAAAACTCATAGTCAGCAGCAAAGCGGATATAATTAGTTTCCTTTTCATAACAGATCCGTCAATAATTTATTTAGAGCTTGGTTTTCACGATGCCTTTTGCTTCGACATCGATGCTATGAAGCTTCCGAACCAGATTCCACACAACCTTAGGATACAATTTGCGCTGAATTGGTTGGATAGCAGAAATACGGATCAGGGAAGTTGAAAAGTGATTTTCTCTCAAATATTGCCCAGGTTTCATATAGAGATAATATTGAGAGGCGTAATTGCCTTTGAATGGACGTTATAAGGAGGCTTTCATTCACTTTTCAAAAAAATAGGGAACAGCGGGTAAAAACAAGTCCGCACCAACTTCGATTGTTTTACAGGTTATTCAATGTCTTCCGTAATGAGAACTTTATATTTTTTGCTGATCCAAATTTTCCTGTGCGGATATGTTCATGCACAAAATCAGGTCAAGGGTTATGTCTATCATGACGAGAACGGAAACGGGACCCGGGACCGGCGGGAGCGTGGGCTGCCGGGTGTGGCTGTCTCGAATGGAGTCGACGTGGAGCTTACCGATGCAAATGGCCGGTATGTGTTGCCTGTAGGAGATGACAATATCATTTTTGTTATTAAACCTTCCGGCTACCAGGTGCGGATCAATGACGACAACCAACCTCAATATTATTATATCCATAAGCCTAAGGGGGCGCCGGAGCTGGAATTTAAGGGAGCGGCGCCCACCGGTCCGCTACCGGCGTCTGTCGATTTTCCTTTGGTGCCGCGCGAGGAAAAAGACGATTTTACCGCATTGGTTTTCGGGGACCCGCAGCCTTATACCATGGAAGAGCTCGACTATTTTGCCAGGGGTATCGTAAAGGAAGTCGAAGGTGTTGACAACGTGCAGTTCGGCATTAGTCTCGGGGATATTGTGGGCAATGATCTGAGCCTGCACAAACCTTATATACAGGTGATCAGGAAAGTGGGCGTACCCTGGTATAACCTGATGGGCAACCATGACATGAATTACGATGCGAAGGCCGATTCGTTGGCCGACGAAACGTTTGAAAGTAATTTCGGGCCGACTAACTACGCGTTTAATTTCGGTAAGGCACATTTTATTGTGCTCGACGATATCCTTTATCCCGATCCCCGCGATGGGGAGGGGTATTGGGGAGGATTCAGGCCCGATCAACTTGCATTTATAGAAAACAACCTGAAGAACGTCGGCAAGGACAAGCTTGTGGTGCTGGCATTTCATATACCGATCCTGAATGCAGGGCAGGGCTTCAGGGCAGAAGACCGGCAGAAGCTGTTCGATCTTCTGAAAGATTACCCTAATGTGCTTGCCATGTCGGCTCATACTCATATACAGAGACAGAATTTTTACACGGAAAAGGACGGCTGGCATGGTACGAAGCCTTTTCATGAGTATAACGCCGGTACGCCCTCAGGGAACTGGTATACGGGAGAGTTTACAAAAGCCGGAGTGCCGGCCGGTACGATGGCCGACGGTACGCCGCGAGGCTATTCCTTTCTTCATATCAAAGGCAACCAGTATGTTATTGACTACAAGGTTGCGGAAATGCCGGCCAGTCACCAGATCCGTATCCATGCGCCGCGCGTAGTGCCTACACCAGGAAGGGGAAGTTACACCATCTATGCCAATTTCTATATGGGCCATGAAGGTAACGACGTGGAATACCGTATCGACAGCGGAGAGTGGAAAAAGATGACCTATACCCCCGAGCCGGATCCTTATTACCTGAGCCTGCAGATGAGGTGGGACCAGACCGAAAGCCTTTTTGCCGGAAGAAAACCGGGAACAGCTTCACAATCCACCCACCTCTGGAAAGGAGGTATCCCTGTAAATCTTCCGGAAGGTCAGCATACAATAGAAGTAAGGGCGAAGGATATGTTCGGACGCACCTTTACGGAGAAGAAGCATTTCTGGGCGCAAAAGCGGGATTAAGAAGCCCGGGGTTTTGCAGCACATATAATGCGAGCGATATGCGGCTTTCTACTTTATGAGAATTGTCCGGCCGGGCCTGGGTGGGAATCTGAAACTGATGGTAACGCGCTGGTGAGAGGCATAAAATTCCCTGTTTCCTGCCGGTGGTCAGCCTCTCAGTCCATTTATATGCGTATCGGAACCAGGGATAGAAAAATGAGCCGATTCCGGCCAAAAATCGTTATATTTGAAACTTAGCCATGGATTTTTGTTGTGGTAAGTTACGTTTTTGCTCACTATTAAGTTTGAAAAATGACGGTTGTAAAGAAAGGATCGGTTATAAGAAAAGTTAAAAATGTAGGGATCAGCGGCGCGCTGTTGGTTGCCCTGACAGCTTCAGGCTGGATATTGCCCGCATGTTCTTCAGGAGGCAACGAAGAAGAATATAGTTACGAAGAAGTATCGTATTCGAAGGGCATCATTTCTCATATTAAGGAGATCAGGCCGGGGGAGTTCCAGATTACAGACGAAGAAAGCGTTCCGATGTCGGAGGCAAAGGCGATTGTAAGCTACCTGGACGGACATACGGACACACTGTCGGTCGAAACGTCGAAAGCTCTTATCGATAAGGAAATTAATAACGGGGCGGAATACAGCCATCACAGCGGATTGTCAAGCATGTTGCTGTACGGCGGCATGGGATATATGCTCGGAAGAATGATGGGTGGCGGGGCCATCAGCCAGCAACGTCAGCAGGCGGGTAATACAAGCGGGGTGTACGGCTCGCAGGCAGCTTATAACAAGTCTCAGACGGCTTTAAGAGATGCGGACGGGTCGAGGACCGCGCGTACTGTCAGAGCCAGGCCGGCGAATAGCAGGAGTGGTTTTATGGGGTCTAAAGGAGGACGATCGGTAGGTGGATGACCGCCAGCGAAGTATGATACAATTACATTCACTTTCCCAGGCTCCCGACCGGATTTTGCGTAGCCTGGGGTGGGACTGGATGCTCGGGACCGATACGCTTCCGTATGTGACGGGAGATGTAGTAAGAATAGACCAGGAAACGGCAGAGCGTTATTATGAGGGTGGAGAACAGCTTTATGAGATGTTCCGCGAGGCAGGCCGGTACGTCGTCGACAACCATCTTTTCCGTGAGATGGGGATTCCGGACAACCTGGTCGAAATGATCCGCTATACCTGGGCGGATGAGCGGCATGCACATTTATACAGCAGGTTTGACCTGGCCTATGATGAGCAGGAGCAGCATGTGAAGCTGATCGAGTGCAACGCCGATACCGCCACCTGTCTTCCGGAAACGGCTGTCGTGCAATGGGCCCAGCTCAAATCGAACGG
>CAZLTN010000151.1:0-11865 GCA_964562455.1 uncultured Cytophagales bacterium | reverse complement strand
AAAGGCTTTTGATCAAAAGATTGCAATCCCTTATGTATTTGTAACGCGTTTGGCTAGGAGAGCAGTTGAACGTATCCTGCTCTTCGGCCTGGAAAACCTTTTCAAAAGATTTTGGAGAAATATCGTGTCGGAGCCAGGAGCTGAATAGTCTTGCTATCTGCGGGCCGGGAAGCTCCTTCTGGATGTGTCCCTGCTGGTTCAAGCAGTAGTAAAGTGCGCCTAACAACAGCCGGGACCCGTTGCCGCTTTTTCGAAATTGGTAAACGCCTCGGGTTTCTGTTTCGCAAATCCATTGCTCAGCGGAAAGAATATGGATGAGTTTCAGAAATTTTGCTTTTCTGGTCTCTTCATCTTTTCCGGTCAGAATTTCATGAAAGTTAAGGTAGGAAAGCCTTTTGGAGTGGCTACTTTTACCAAGGTTATCCGGTACTTCCAATAGGTAGCCCAAATTTGTTTCTATGTCTTTCTTCCAGCCTGCTAGACTAGGAGCAGATTCTTTTTCTTCTGGTCGGCTATTTAGCCACTGGTAGATTTCAGCGATGGTCTGTCGTTTAGCTTCGGTGGTGCTATAGTCAGGTCGTAAGAGGAGATTTTCGACAATTGAACGCTTGTGAGAAAGCAGTTGGCTGAACCGGCCACGCATTAGATTAATCCGTCGACGCTTATACGCTGGAATAGTCCAGAACTTCACCGGTTGGGCTAAATCTGCTCGCAGCTCATCAATAAACCGATGGTGGTCATCATCGATTGAGAAAATAAATCGGTTGTGATACAGGATCAGCAGTCGATTTAGAAACGTCAGCTCGTTGCGGTAGAATTTACCCGTGAACTCCTCCGACAGGTATTTGAGCAAGGGGTATTGTAAATTGGAATGCAGGTTCATCTTTCTCTTCGTTTCGTTTTACACTTGGACCTGGGTATTCAACACTCTTTCGCTGAATGACTATTAAAAGTAGGCAATTATCAATTAAATCCCCTAGCTTGTGACGACTAATATTAAATACTTAGCTGAAAGGCATTCCCTCAAATACATAAAAGTCATATCTTTATATAATATGGACGCTATATAATATGGACGCTGGTAAAACATCTGGCAAACCCGCCCTTAGGACCAAATGGTTGTAGGATATTGATGACAACGGATGTAATACAATAATAGAGTCTAACGTCTTTACATACATAATGCTCAAATATAAATGGATGCTTTTCTCACCCATAAAAATATAATTTCAGACTATCGTAGCTATCTGAAATCATTTCTGTCTATTGCCGATACCAAAATTCAGGAACAGGTACGTCAATCATTTGAAGGCGATGGCTTTATTCCAGAGCCACTCATCCAGTTTAATCCAGCTTATGTAGAAGGACTATCGCTATCAGACCTTGCAGCTGAAAGTGGAGGGAAAATCAATCATGAGCTTCCTCAAGCTTTAGGAAATTACCGGCTATACCACCATCAGGTAGAAGCCTTGCGGATGGGGATTGAGGGAAAAGGCTTTATTGTTACTTCAGGTACCGGTTCCGGAAAATCACTCACCTACCTGTCCACCATATTCAATGATATTTTCAATGCAGGAGCCGGTAAAACTAAAGGTGTAAAAGCTATACTGGTGTATCCGATGAATGCATTGATCAATTCACAGGAGGAAGAGATCAAAAAGTATGCAGCTAACTATGGTCCGGGATTCCCGGTTTCCTTTGCAAAGTACACCGGCCAGGAGAAAGGGGAAGAACGGGAAAGAGTAGAGCGGGAAGAGCCCGATATTATCCTCACAAACTATATGATGCTCGAACTTATCATGACCAGGGCGTCGGAAGCTTGGTTGCGGGGCTCCTTAAAGAAAAGCCTGAAGTACCTGGTGTTTGATGAATTACATACCTACAAGGGCCGGCAGGGCGCTGATGTAAGTATGTTAATCCGTAGAATTCATAATCATTGCGATCAGTCTCTTGTTTGTATTGGCACATCTGCTACTATGGCCTCACAAGGCACTCCTGATGAAAAAAGGCAGTCCGTAGCCAAAGTAGCGACTAAAATATTTGGCAAGATCTACAGCGTAGAACAAATCATTGACGAAAAACTGAGAACCTGTACCACAGGCAGCCGACCAAACGCCATCGAACTACACAAAGCTGTAATGGATGGTATTGACAGGAATGCAGATGAAGATGTATTTATACAGCACCCTCTTAGCAATTGGCTGGAACTAACCATAGCCCTGAGTGATAATAGTGGCAAACTGGAAAGAGGCACGCCAATGTCTATTCGAGCAATAGCTGAGGCATTAAAAAAAGCTACTGAAATTGATATTCCTCTTGCCCAAGCTACGATTACAGATGTCTTGCAATGGGCAGAACAGCTAAATGAAAGGAATCGACAGCAACGGAAATCATATCTTCCTTTCCGATTCCACCAGTTTATTGCGCAAACGAGTACAGTAGCAGTGACGTTAGAACCGCGATCGCAGCGAAAGATTACTATACAGTCCGGACGCTATGTAAAAGATGAAGAGGGAGAAAAACTGCTATATCCGCTTCTGTTCAGCCGCTATTCTGGCATTGACTTTATTTGTGTAGAAAAGGATATTAAAAACCAAATGTTGTTGCCTCGCAATCCGGAAGCACCGGTAATTGTATATACACAAAAGGAGCTGACTGGAAATCAGCTCAATGAGCATAATCTCCGGTTCGGTTACCTGATATTGGATGAAGGTGAAGAGTTCTGGAACGATAACCTGCTGGACCTGGCACCGGAAAGCTGGCTGAATACTGCTAACACCGCTTTTTTACCCTATTATGAATGGCATGTACCCCGGCAAGTATATTTTAACTCAGCAGGCCAGTATTCTCACCAACCTATTTATCCCCTTAAAGGTTATTACCTGCCGGTAAAGCTAAGAGTGGACCCCTCAGCCGGCATTTTTTATGAAGATTCCAAAACCAATGAAAATACCAAGCTGATGAGCCTGGGGCACGAGGGTCGGAGTACTGCCACCACTATCATGTCTTATAGTATTATCAAATCCCTTCTGGAGCAACAGGAAAAGATACAGGATCAAAAGCTACTCAGTTTTACGGACAATCGCCAAGATGCCGCCTTGCAGGCAGGGCATTTTAACGACTTTATTGCTACCGTGCGCCTACGTGCCGGTTTGTATCAGGCAGTGCGAAAAAATCTGGAAGGCCTTGATATCAACAATATTGCAGAGCGGGTGTTAGACGAGTTAAAATTGAAGGAAGAAGACTATGCTAACCCTAATCTCATTAGTAAAGATCCCGACTTCCCTGAATTGGAAAATGAAAAAGCGATACGCACCTATATCCTCATCCGTATTTTTCAGGACCTGAAAAAGGGTTGGCGTTATACCTTGCCAAACTTGGAGCAAACGGCATTATTGCAGATACAGTACCATAGGCTGGACAAGCTAAGCAAGATGGATGAAAAATTCCAGCGTTTGTATTTACTCGATCAGGCTAATCCTGAAAAGAGGATTTATATATTAACGCAACTGCTCAATTATTTCCGAACTAATTTTTCAATTTATCATCGCCAGTTAATCGATGAAATTACAGAAGTAGAAAATCTGTTACGCAACCGCCTGGATGAAAGCAAGCTATGGGCTTTGGATCACAATGAAAAAATAGACCGCCCTACCTTTATGGTATCCGCGAAACCTGGTCGCAGTACCCAAAGAGGGATTTATTTTGTATCCATGGGCGCCAGATCCGGGATCGGCAAATTTTTCAAGCGGGAGTTCAGAGAAGCCGGTATTCCCTGGTTGAATCAGGACCAATTTCGGGAATATATTGAACAAATTTGCGATATATTGGTTAATACTACTTTTCTTATACGCAAGGAAAACCTCCGGGGCGAGCGCGGTACGGTTAATGGCTATTTACTACGTTCGGACTGCTTGCGTTGGAATCCGGGCGACGGAACTACTGTACCTACTGATCATACCCGTATGAATATTTACCGCTCACTGAATCTATCTCCTAACTCCTTTTTTCAAGAACTTTACCAGACCGATTTTCAAAAGTTTGGCCGCGAACTTATGGGGCGCGAGCATACAGGGCAACTTAGCGCGCAAGACCGTATCAATCGGGAAACAGATTTCAAAACTGGCAAACTGGCCAGTTTGTATTGCTCTCCCACCATGGAGTTGGGAATCGATATTGCAAATCTCAATATTGTACACATGCGCAATGTCCCACCAAACCCGGCCAATTATGCGCAGCGAAGCGGTCGTGCAGGCCGGAGCGGGCAAACCGCCGTGGTTATAACGTATTGCTCCGCTTGGTCCTCCCACGACCAGAATTACTTCAAAAATTCCGGAAAAATGGTGGCGGGCTCGGTAGTTCCTCCACGGATTGACCTGGCCAATGAGGAGCTTTTAAGTAGCCATTTCAATGCTTATATACTGATGGAGCTGGCTCTTAAAGAAATGAGAACCTCGGTATCCGACCTGCTGGATATAAGTAATGATCAGCTTGTTACCGTGAAAGCAACGATCGTAGCCAGCATAGAACATAGTGTACAAACTCAAAAGGAAAACTGGATCTCTGAATTTAAAAAAATACTGAATACTATTGAACCAGACCTGAACAAAGTCTGGTGGTATACACACGCATGGTTAGAGCAGCGGATTAACTCTTTTAAGGAACGGTTTATAAAAGCTTTTGAGCGCTGGATTTATTTATATAAGGTAGCGCGAAAAATGATCAGCGAAGCCCGCGCTATCCTGGATGATATCACGATAAAACAAGACAGCGATTTATATAACGATGCAAAAAGAAGACATGCTGCCGGTTTAAAACAACAGGAATTATTAAGTACTAATAGAGATATTGGCAGTGAGTCGGAGTTTTATGTCTTTCGTTACCTGGCAGCTGAAGGATTTCTCCCCGGTTATAATTTCACCCGCCTGCCTGTACGCTCCTTTGTAGGTTATAAATATGCTGGCCAGGGAGAGTATGTTTCCCGCGCCAAAGGTATTGCCATTAGGGAATTTGCACCGCAAAATATACTGTATCATAATGGCAGTAAATATGAAGTGAATCGGATGAACCTGCTCAATCCGGAAGAGTTGCAAAGGAAAATAAAAATCTCCCATAATACCGGCTACGCTTTCCTTGATGACGAGGCCGGGTGGGCCAATAATGATCCTATTACCCATGCCGAACTAAGAGGAGGCAATATGGAATATAAATGTAACCTGATTGAGCTGAGTGAAACGGAAGCCCGCCCAAGAGAGCGTATCTCCTGCATTGAAGAAGAGCGCTCCTCTAAAGGTTATACGATCGAAGAATATTTTCATTATGCTTCAGGAATAGAGTATTGTAAACAAGCCATCGTTAAAAAAGCAGAAGTAAAATTATTAAAGCTTATTTATGGCCAATCCACAGATCTTATCTCGCTCAACCGGCAGACAAAGCGTGCCGCGAGAGAAGGCTTTGCGTTGGATACCCGAAATGGGAAGTGGCTGACCCAAAAAGAGCTGGAAAATCCTGAGACGGCTGCTGCCAAAAGAGATGTATTGCTCTTTGTAAAAGAGACTGCTGACACCTTGTATCTACAACCGCTGGCCAACCTACAATTAAAACCGGAACAGATCGTCAGCCTGAGCTATGCGCTGAAAAGAGCGATAGAGCTCCAATATCAAGTAGAAAGCAGCGAAATTGGTATTAGTATTATGGGGAATCGGGATGCTCCTAACCTGCTTATCTATGAGGCAGCACAGGGAAGTTTGGGTATATTGTCGCAATTGGTAACCGAACCCATACAACTGATGGAATTATTTACAACAGCTTACAAGGCGATGCACTTTGATCCTGAAACACGTACAGAAACAGCATACGGACAAACGCTGCCCCGCGCCTCCTACGAGGACCTTCTGTCATATTATAATCAGCGACATCACGACGTCGTGGATCGGTACTCAATAAAGGAAGCGCTGGAATACTTAATGGATTGTGAGGTATCGCAGTTGAATGAGGGCAACGACTATGAACAACAATACCAGGCGTTATTAAAGGCTTATGATAAGAGCAGTCATTCAGAACTGCCGTTATTAAAATTCTTATATAAAAATAAGTTGGCGTTACCACATAAGGCACAAGTGAAAATGGAAGATTTTTATATCAGTGTAGATTTTGTCTACAATACCGTTAACGGCCCTGTGCTTATCTTCTGCGATGGCAGTATCCACGACCAATCAGATGTTCAAGGACAGGATACTCACAAACGCAATCTGCTTAGGGATGCAGGTTATGATGTTTTGGTATGGCATTACCAAACACCTGTAGAAGAATTTATCAATACCCGAAAAGATATTTTCAGGAAACAAGGGTAAGAAAAATGTCTGTAACAATCGAACATAAACCCGGGACTCTGATACATTACCGCCAAAGAGACTGGATGGTGCTCCCATCTAATCATAAAGACCTTCTCTGTATCCGGCCACTTGGCGGCTCCGAGGAAGAAGCAACTGCAGTATATCTGCCGCTTCAATTGCCTTCTGAAAGAGTTACTTCAGCACGGTTTCCGGAACCGCAGGTTACCGATATCGGATCCTTCCATACCGCCAAACTACTTTACGATGCCTTTCGTTTGTCTTTTCGCAATGCATCAGGACCTTTTCGTTGCATGGGAAAGCTTTCCTTCCGGCCAAGAGCGTATCAGTTGGTGCCCCTGGTAATGGCACTCCGACAGGAAACCGCCAGGCTTTTGATCGCTGATGATGTAGGTATAGGAAAAACAGTGGAGGCATTGATTATACTGAAAGAGCTTATAGAGCGAGGTGAGGTGAAACGTTTCGCGGTTATCTGCCCACCTCATCTTTGTGAGCAATGGCAACAGGAACTAAAAGACAAGCTGGACATTGAGGCTGAGATTATACGATCCAGTACTGCTGCAATGCTTGATCGTCAGTTACCCGATGATCGAAGTGTTTTCTATCACGTACCCTACCAGGTTGTATCAATTGATTACGTGAAGGCTGATAAAAGACGTGGTATTTTCCTGAATGACTGCCCGGAATTTGTGATTGTAGATGAAGCACACACTTGCGCTTTGCCGGAAGGCTCCAAGAGCAAGACACAACAACAAAGACATTTTCTACTACATGATCTGGCGAAGGACAGAAACAGGCAACTGATCCTGCTTACCGCTACCCCTCATAGCGGTAAAGATAAAGAATTTGGTTCGCTGCTGGGCCTGCTAAACCCGGAATTTAGTGAAGTCCAGTTTGATAGGCTTGAACAGAAGCAAAGAGAAAAGATTGCTCGTCATTACATACAACGTAAGCGAAAAAGCATCCGCCGCTGGCTCAATGAAGACACAAATTTCCCTGAACGAGAGTCCAAGGAGATCGGCTTTGCCTTGAATAGTGAATACCAACAATTTTATAATAACCTTCTACATTTTGCAAGAGGTATTTCTATCGGGCAAGCACAAAATGAACAGACTAAACTATTACGTTCCTGGGCAGCAATTTCGTTGATAAAAGGAGCTATGAGTAGCCCAGCTATGGCTGTGGAAATGTTGCAAAGACGTAGAGAAAAGCTGGATTCTGTATTGCCTGATTGGACAGCTAACAGAGAAATAGAACTAAGTATCTTTGAGAACCTGGAGCAAGTCGAGGATATGCCCCGGCAGGAATTGATCGAGGTAATGTCTTTTTTAAAAGATGGGAAAACAACTTTGGATCAGCTATATCAACAAGCTGAAGTACTGAGTAAAAGCCAGCCCGACCATAAAATAGAGGTAACAACTAAACTTGTAAAGCAATGGCTTAAAGAAGGATTTGCCCCAATTGTATTTTGCCATTACATCCCTACTGCCAACTATGTTGCCGAAAAGCTAAAAGCAGCTCTGCCTAAAAAAGTTCATGTAGAGGCAATCACGTCTGAATTGGCTGATGAGCAACGCAGAGAACGGATAGATATGATGTCCCGATCTGACTATCGGGTATTGGTAGCGACGGACTGCTTAAGTGAAGGTATAAATCTTCAAGATCAGTTCACAGCAGTATTGCATTACGATTTACCCTGGAACCCTAATCGCATAGAACAACGAGAGGGGCGCGTAGATCGGTTTGGGCAAGCAGCCCCTACAGTAAAGACATATATACTGTATGGAGAGAATAATGAGATGGACTTATTTATCCTCGAAGTACTAATTCGTAAAGTACGCGACATACAACGATCAACCGGGGTTTCTATCTCAATTGGAGAAAACAGCAAGTCTATCATGACTGAAGCTGCACAAAGGCTTTTGCATAGCAACCGAAGGTCGGGAGGGACACAACAACGGCTCTTCCAGGATACGGATGAAGTCATTAGCAATGAACTGGAGCAAGCCCGTAAGCGAGGGGAAAACATCCGTAGCATTTTCGCCCATGAAACCATTGACCAGGATGCCATCAGAGCGGACTTAGAACAGGTAGACGAAGCTATTGGCGATTTACAAACTCTCGAGCATTTTGTAAGTGGAGCCGTGCAGCAACTAGGAGGTGTATGCCAACCAGATGGACTTAATGGCTACCGGTTACAGTTAGATAATTTACCAGCACATATACAAGCCTGCTTTAAGGACCCTTCTCCGGTAAAAATCAGTTTTTCGTCGCCCACGCCTAAAGGATATACTTACATAGGCCGCAATCATAGATTTACAGAGTTACTCTGCCAGTTTCTGATAGCACTTTCCTTTGAACCCAAGAGTAACTACGGGAAAATAGCCAGGGTGTGCGAAGTACAAACTAGCAGTGTAAACACCAAAACTGTGCTAGTTATGTTTCGCGTGCGTAGTGTAATAAAAGAAGTAAATGCCGCAAGAGAAAGTATAGCTGAAGAAATGTACCTATGGGGATATAAAAGTATAAAAGGCGATATTGAAACGCTGGATTTAGCAATTGCGAAGGAGCTATTGCTAAATGCGCAAAGCCTCGGTAACCTCTCACTTGATCGACAACGGCAGAATATAGCAGTTGAACTTATGCGGTTCGATAGTCTGAAGCCACAATTTATGGAGCTAGCTAACCTCCGTGCCGACCAGTTAGTGGCCGCACACGGTCGTTTTAAGACACTGGTAGGAGGCCGACGCTACGAAAAAGCAATACCTGTACTACCACCTGATATAATGGGTGTTTACCTTTTAATGCCCAAACCCAAAGACCTCTAAATAATGACATTTGCCGCTATCCATATACAAGGAAATATTATCAGCAGTGAGGTTCTCGAGAAAATCCGGATAGAAGATATCCGTTATCAGACTGCAAAAGACTTCAAGCTGTCGCCCAATACATCAGTACGCGACGAAATAAGCATCGCCTGGTCTTTAGCACTCTCGCACTGGGAGGTGTTTAGAAAGAAGAGAGAACAGCTTACTGAAACAGATACGGGGATTTCTGAAACCCGGAAATACTGGATGCTTCCGCTAATGAGCCTGTTGGGCTATGAATTAAATAGTGCTGCAACAGAAACGATTAATAATAAGACTTATGCCATCAGCCACCGGGCTGCCAATCTGGATGGCTTTCCGGTACATATTGTGGGTGTACAGCAGTCGCTGGATAAACGCGGCGAAAGGGGGAGTGCTCGGCTTTCACCACATGCTTTAATGCAGGAGTACCTTAATAACCAGGAGCATCTTTATGCTTTAGTTGGTAATGGCAAGTTTTTGCGATTGCTAAGAGATGCTACCCGTCTGAGCCGCTTCAGCTATCTGGAGTTTAACTTAGAGCAAATCATGGAAGAGCAGTTATATGCAGAATTTGCCTTGCTTTTTCGTTTGCTTCATTCCAGTCGCATGCCTCGTAAAATGGATTCAGGGGCTGAAAGTATTCTGGAATATTACCATCAGGAAGCACTGGCACATGGCAGTCGCATCAGGGAAAAGCTTAGTGAGGCTGTAGAGCTATCCATTAAGGAAGTCGCTAATAGCTTTTTGAAACATCCTGCCAACGAAAATTTGCGACAGGCCATAGCAGACAATGTGATAACCGCCCGAAGCTATTACATCAGCAATCTCCGCCTTATTTATCGCATTCTCTTCTTAATGGTTATTGAAGACCGTAAGCTGGTTTACCCGGAAACCAGAGATGAAGCCCTCGAAGAGAAACGCAAAATTTATTACGCTCACTATAGTGTACAACGTATTACAGCTTTAGCGGGCAAAAAGGTATTTGTCGAGCCAGGGAAGAATGATCTCTGGTTATCACTACAAACCTGTTTTTCCCTTTTTGAGCATAGTCAATACGGCCAGGCCTTAGGTATTGCGCCATTAGGCTCTGGCTTGTTTGCTCCTGAAGCCCTAGACAATCTTACCGGACAGATGTTGAGTAATCAGCATTTACTAAGTGTACTACGCCATCTCACTACTTTTAAAAATGCGTCTGGACAATTAGTAAGGGTAAACTATGCCGACCTGGATGTGGAGGAATTCGGATCTGTGTACGAAGGGTTGCTGGAGTACGAACCTGAATTTAGTACAGGTACTTTCATCTTTAAAGAAGGTAGTGGACGTCGGGACAGTGGCAGCCATTATACTCCAGAAGAGTTAGTTAAACCGCTCATACAGTACTCACTAGATCACCTGATACAAGAACGCTTAAAAGCAGTCAACCCAGAAACTGCGCTATTATCTTTAAAAGTATGCGATATAACCTGTGGCAGCGGACATATACTATTATCTGCCGCTCGCAAGATAGGCTTCGAGCTGGCGCGGATCCGCAGCGGAGAAGATCAGCCTTCACCATCCGTGCTGCGCCACGCTATTGGCGACGTTATTCGACAATGTATTTACGGCGTAGATAAAAATCCGCTAGCGGTAGAACTCTGTAAAGTGGCCATGTGGTTGGAAGCCCATGAGCCCGGACAACCACTTAACTTCCTGGATCACCACATCAAATGTGGTGATGCAGTCCTAGGTCTGTCCCATAGGGACGAGTTTGATAAAGGTATCGCAGATGAAGCGTTTAAAACTCTTACCGGAGATGAAAAAGCAATTGCAGGCGCATTTCTTAAAAAGAACAAGCAAGAACGCAAGAAGCATAATGCCGACAGTACTGTACAGCAGTTAACTATAGACCAACAGGCAGATACCACCTTACAAGAATCTATGGCAGAATATAAATCGTTTAGCCGTCTGCCGGAGACCACACCCGAGGAAATCGACCGCAAAGTAAAGGCCTACAAGAAGTTCTTAAATGGTAAGGGATATGTTTTCCTAAAAGCGTTAGCCGATTTGCAAGTGGCCCAATTCTTTATCCCCAAAACAGCCGAAAACAAGGAGCAGTTGGTTACTGATGCCGAGTACCGTCTTATTTTAAGCGGGTATAAAAGCCGACAAAGTACACAAGTAGCTATTGCTACCGTAATAGCAATGGAGCATCGGTTCTTTCACTGGTTTATTGAATTTCCTGAAGTTTTCAGTGACGGAGGGTTCGACTGTATTCTGGGCAACCCGCCGTTTTTGGGTGGTCAGAAGCTAAGTGGTACGTTTGGTGAGCCTTTCCTTGAGTTTATAAAATATGAATATGCACCTATTGGCGCTGTGGATCTGGTTACCTACTTCTTCAGGCGTGCATTCAATCTAATCAAAAAAGACGGTTTCCTGTCGCTAATCTCCACCAACACCATTGCACAAGGTAAGACCCGGGAAGGTGGACTAGATATCATTGTAGAAAGAGGTGGTACCATTAGTCACGCTATTAGAAGCATGCGCTGGCCAGGTGTAGCAGCTGTAGATGTATCATTAGTAACCATAACTAAACGTACATGGGATAAAAAGTACTTTCTGGACAATAGAGAAGTGGAAACTATCACCCCTTACCTGGATGATTCCCTGGTGATGGGAAATCCATT
>CAZLTN010000150.1:0-11866 GCA_964562455.1 uncultured Cytophagales bacterium | reverse complement strand
TTATGGATAATTTCAGAAAAATAATAACTTTTGCACAGTTGTATTTCAGAATGTCCGTTTTTTTGGCGAGTTTAGTCATAATGAGCACCGTAAGCGAAAATATCAGGTATTTAAGGAAGCTTAAAGGGTATACCCAGGAACAGTTTGCAGAGCGGATAGGGATCAAGCGCTCTCTTCTCGGCGCTTATGAAGAGGCCCGTGCAAATCCCAATGAAATTTATCTGGATAGTATGGCAGATGTTCTGGGGGTATCTGTGGAAAATCTTCTGAACGATGATCTGAAAGAGCGGG
This sequence comes from uncultured Cytophagales bacterium, assembly GCA_964562455.1. Lineage (GTDB taxonomy): Bacteria > Bacteroidota > Bacteroidia > Cytophagales > Spirosomataceae > Ravibacter. The sequence goes on along the minus strand of CAZLTN010000150.1, from coordinate 11,575 downwards.
TACGCAAGCTTGGTACGGGGAATATTCTGAAGCTGAACCCGGATATTACAGAACCGGCCGTTTCCTCATCAGCCCCGGCGGTTACAGAAAGGGAACCTATGGAAAGATTGTTGTCAGACAAAACAAGCCGGCAGGAGGAAGAACCTGTAAAAGGTGCGCAAATGGACCTGTTTGCGGGTTTCGGTAATCCTGTTCCTGCGGTAAAGCCAGACAATATCGTTATGCCCGAACCGTCTGCCCAACCGGAGACCGGTTCACTCGGCTCCGCGGGCTTTCTGGAATTGCTGAGATCGTTGCTCGGCCACAGGAAGGATCTCAGGTTATTTTCAGACCTGGAGGATATGCCCCTGCGCGGGATACACCTCATCGGGGCGCGGCTGGACAGGCCCGATCTTATAGAGAGTAATGAGCTGTATATCCTGGCGACCCGGGATGGCCGGGTGCTTTTCAGGCGTGCGTTCAACCAGATTGCTATCAAGGGAACGGTCATCTTCAGTTCCGATTTTCCCGACAAACCTACAATTGAGCTGCCTAAGTCGGCCATCGGTGAAATCTACAGGTATATAGCGACCTTCCAAACCGAAGCGCCGTCGGCAGTAGTACCGGTCCGCAGGCTGAAAGAGCTTACGGACGAGATGGTCAGGCTTCTCGATAACGCTTAGCTCTGCCTGCCGCTGATAAAGCTGTTCATGGTTTTTACGATATTTTCAAGCACCGGCGTGTCGTCGAAGCGCGCTCTGATGCCTTCCCCGAGCTGGAGCCATCCAACGCCGGGAAGCAATAGGTAATGCCCCGGAGCATGAGGCTTGCCGGTAGCGGCCTCTTCATAGTCGATCTCGGTCTCGTTAAAAATGAGATTGATCGTTTTTTGCAGAACGGGCCATTCCAGTTGTTCTACCGGCCTGTCATTGACCCTTACAGTGAAGGTACGGTTTGCAAAGCTGCCGTTTAAGACGAGATGTGTGGCCGGCCCATTGCCGGTTTTCAGGTATTCTATGGTAAGAGGCGCCTCGAGTTGCTCCGATTCAAGGATGGCCTGTTTGAGCTCCTGGATGAAATATATCCATCCCGAAGTCTCCTTCTTGGCTACATATGCTTTTTTTTCTGTGTTTTCGACCTTCGACATCACTTCTATCGTAAAGTCACCGCCGGATGAAGGGTTGTTATGAAACCGTGTGGCTTCCAGCAGGGCGTCGAGCTGCCGTTTCCAGATCTTATCCAGCTTCCCGCTCCATGTAAAATCATCGTCCTGGCTGAACCCCTCGTCGAGAATTTCTTCCTCACTCAGTTCGTCGCGATCGGTATACCGGAGCCTGAAGGAGAGTGTCAGGTAAGAAGGGCTCTCGTCAACGGTAATATCGTAAATGTGCGAATAAGGTGGCGGAATATCCGGGTTAGTCCGGCAGTTTATGGAAAGTTCTTTGTAAGGTAGCATATCGGTATGAAAGACAGCACCATCAGGGGCCGGTTAACATCTCAAAGGTACGGTATTTGTCCGTCTTGTTGCTTCCCGTCTTTAAAAATGCCTTCGTGAAATAGATTTTCCGGGGGCGTTTCAACCTTTCGATGCCCTTACGCAGGATCGCCGATATCCGGTTTTCCGATTCAGGCGTGCCTTCGAGTACCAGCACGAGCGCGTTTCCCAGCCGTTCATCGGGGATTTTCCAGAGAAAAAAATCCGAAAACACCTGGTTGGCGGCCAGGAGCTCCCCGATTTGCGATTCCATTTCTTCGAGCTGGATTTTGATCCCTCCCGAATTAACGACATTATCGATTCTCCCATGCAGCAGGAAAGATCTTTCCTCCGGGAAAACAGTAGCAAGGTCGTTGGTCTGTACGAGTTCGTCACCTGTCACTGCTCCCCTGAAATACAGGCAACCTCTCGGGTCGGTCCCGAAATCCACATCGCCTGTCAGGTGAAAGCGGCCGGGAGTCGTTTCGCCGATACGTTGCAGCGCTACATGCGAGACCGTTTCGGTCATACCATATCCCAGGTAAATCTCCTGCTCCAGCTCTTTGAAGGCTTCAAGCTGCGAACGGGTCAGTCCGACCCCACCGAGGAGAATTTTCCCCAACTCTTTTATTCGGGGGCTGGTTTCAGGGTTGGAGACAATTTCATAAAGCTGCATCGGAACCAGGGCTGTAAAATCGAATCCGCTTTTCTCCGGGAGCAGCAGCAACGGGTTGGAGGAGGGTGCGATCAGCGTTACTTCCCAGTCGAGCTCCATAGCCCTTACCAGCATCATAAAGCCTGCTACGTAGTCTATGTTGAGGCAGGCAAGAGCCCTTGTTCCCTCGTAAAGGGACAAAGCTCCGGATGTGGCATATATACTGGCTTTCAACTGGTCTGAATGAACGGTAATGTGCTTCGGAGGGCCGGTAGAGCCGGAAGTCGGAAGCGTGTAGGTTTCCCTTCCGTTCAGCCAGTCCAGGCAGATCGACCGGGCTTTCTGAACGTACGGATCCCCGGAGACAAGTGAACCAACAGTTCTTCTGTCAAATACTGCAATCGCCATAAACCTAACCTATTGCCTGGCTGAGATCGTCAATGATGTCGTCAATATCTTCCACTCCTACACTCAGGCGGATCAGGGTGTCTTTAACACCCATTTTTTCTCTTTCTTCTTTTGAATAGCTTGCATGGCTCATTTTGGTCGGGTAGGCGCAGAGCGATTCGACTCCCCCGAGCGACTCGCCTACCGTAACCAGCCGCAGGCGTTCCATGGCAGAGATAGCTTTGGCGCCGTCACCGCCGGCGAGGTCGAAAGATACCATTCCCCCAAACCCTCTCATCTGCCCGGCAGCCAATTGATGCTCGGGGTGGGACTCAAGACCGGGGTAGTATACTCTTTCTACTTTCGGGTGATTTTCAAGCCATAAGGCGACTTGCTGCGCGTTTTCGCAATGCTGACGCATTCTCAGGTGAAGCGTTTTGAGGCCTCTCAGCACCAGGAAGCAGTCCTGCGGGCCGGGGACTGCGCCGGTAGCCTTCTGCTGGAATAAAAACTTTCCGGCCAGGTCTTCATCATTGACGACCAACGCTCCCATAATGACATCCGAATGTCCGCCAAGGTACTTGGTTACGGAGTGCATGACGACATCTGCTCCCAGGCTAAGCGGATTGCACAGGTACGGTGACGCAAAAGTGCTGTCCACAACGCTGATAAGCCCGTTTTTTTTGGCGATCGCGCTTATGAGGCCGACGTCGGTGATGCGCAGCAGAGGATTGGAGGGTGTTTCCATCCAGACCAGCCTGGTATTCCTGTTTATGCTCTTTTCAAAAGCATCCGCATCTTTGAGATCGACAAAATGGAAACTTATCCCGTAAGGTTCAAAGATCTGTTTCATCATACGGAAGGTACCTCCGTACAGATCCAGCGAGGCAATTACCTCGTCGCCCGGGCGGAGAAGCTTCAGGACTGCATCCACAGCAGCCATTCCGCTGGAATAGCAAAAGGCAGATTTCCCGTTTTCCAGGTCGGCAAGCGCAGCTTGCAGGGCATCCCTGGTGGGGTTTTGCATTCTTGAATATTCGTACCCTGTGTGCTTCCCCGGGCTTTTCTGGGCGTAAGTGGAGGTCTGGAAGATAGGGGGCATCACAGCCCCGGTGGCGGGATCCGGGTCATAACCCGCATGGATCGCTCTGGTAGCAAATTTCATAGTAGCAAATTATTGATTTGGCAGACATTGTACGACACACTAAGGTGGCCAACAATATACTCAAAAATTTTAAGGAGAAACCGCCACAATAATCGTTGCTGCATGAGGTTATTATGCTGGCACATTTTTTTAATCCAGGCAGAGCAGGCAGGTGTTCGCACTTCTACCGGTTTAGTATGTATAGTATAGCGACAGGGGAAACCTTGAAGCGGGCTACTTTGCAACTTTACAGATTCCTAATAGATAATAACTTAACATTTATTTATTCAAATGAAAAAGCTGTTCTTTCTGCTCCTGATACTGGCAGTCGGCTCCTGTAAGGATAAAAGTTCTGATATCGGGGCTAACCGGGCGGATCAATTCGTTGGTACTTATTACGCCAACACGGCGAAAGACAACCGGAGTTCGTTTTTGGTCTGGGTCGTCACGCGAAAAGCCAACAACCGGTTGGGAATCGGTTATTACCTCGACGATACCTACAAGTTCGGCAACCAGGGAACAGCCTCCCGTAAACGCGAAGTCTATTTCCTCGAAAACGTGGTAATTTCGGGTGATTCGGCCTTTTCTATCAATGAATCGGCTGTTTCAGGCAATACGTCGGTAAAGCTTACGGGTAATGGCAGGCTAATGAAACGGGACGACGGCTCGGCCTTCATCGACGTTTCCATTGACTATGTTGGATCGGATAACAAAGCAGTCCGCAGCTCCGACCAGGTTAGTTTCCAGAAAATCACCAACCTGCTCGACGCCGATCCGGTAGCGAATGATTTCGACTATGCGGGTAATTATAAGACCGAGTTACCCGAGGATGCCAAAACCGCCTTTCACAACTGGTCTGTAACCGCCAATAATAACACGACATTTTCTATAGATTACAAAATACGGGATAAATATAACCAGGGGAGCATAGCGGAGCTGATCAACAACTACGTTCTCCACGACGCAAAAAAAGTCGGGAACCGCTCCATTGCGGTTGATATGACTATCGAAGAGGAGGTGAGCAGGGACAAGATCAAGATAAAAGCTGTGGGTAATAAATTGCTCAGGGCAGCCGAAGATGTTCCCCGTATTGCGGTCGTTGTCCAGATTACCAACGAAACTCAGGGAATTAACCGTATGGAATACCTCGAACTGAAAAAGCAGATGTAATTTTGGCAGTAGGTAAGATCGTTGAAAAAATAGCTTCTTTACAGTCTGGCGGGGAGAAATACTTCCCGCCAGGTTTGTTTCCTGCGTATAGGACGAACTCTTTTTTGGGTTACCGGCGGCCTGATACCAACCTCTTTTTTTCTGTTATTTCCGCTTTTACGCTTCAGACGATCAGCCGGCATATTGCTGACCGGAAGCTGTTAGACCTTATAGAAGATATAAAAGGAAAGGTAGTAGCGAACTTTCCGGATTTTCAGAACAAAGACGGCCTTAAGACTTACAATTTCTGGCGTAACAATCCGTCAGGTCATTTTCCGAACGGTTACCTGCTAAGGCATTTCGACCATTTCCGGATCCCCGACGATGCCGACGACACGGCAATGGTATACCTTACGGGCGCTCCTACTAAAGAGGAGCTTTCCTGGCTAAAGGACAAGCTTGCTGCTCATGCCAACGGGACAAAACGAAAGGTAAGGAACACTTACCCCGAATATTCCGGGCTGAACGCTTATTCTACCTGGTTTGGAAAAGATATGTACATAGAGTTCGATGCCTGCGTGTTAAGTAACGTGCTCTATTGCCTTTACTATTATAAGCTTCCGTTTAATCAGCATGACCAGGATAGCCTGATGTATATCCGTTCGGTAATCGAGTCCGGGCGTTACAGGTCCGAGCCGTTCAGGTGCGCCCACCAGTATCCGCGGACCTCCCTGATCATTTATCATGTAGCACGGCTGATAGCAGAATTCGACCCGCTTATATTGAAGAAGATTAAGCCGGGACTGATTGAAACCAGCCAGTCGCTCCTGGAAAAGGACGTACATCCGATGGATAGGATCCTGCTTTCCACCTCGTTGTTAAGGTTTGGGATAAAACCGGCTCCTGTCGACATCGGTAAATATACCGCCACGGAGTTTGAAGGCTTCTGGTTTTTTATAGCAGGTATGCTGACGGGCGTTGAGCACGGGTGGTTTTATAAAGCTGCCCGATCCCGTCTTTTTCACATGCAATGGGAGTGTGAAGCCCATTGCTGGACGCTGCTGGCTGAGTATGCGGTTCTTCGTGATATAAATTGAAAATGGTGCCGGGGTCTATGGCGGATGATGGGAGATTACAGGTATTTTTGTGGCTTCGGCTCCGCTCAGCCACCATGAATGAAAGCTTTTCAAATACCCGTGTACAGCCGCAGGGCCTGCGGCTTTCGTGTCGCGAAATAATATCTAGCTAAGAGCTCATTATATATGAAAATACAGGAAAGCAACAGGCAGGACCAACTCAAAGCATTCGACAGGCTCCTGACGATCATGGACGAACTGCGGGAGAAATGCCCCTGGGACCGTAAGCAGACACTGGATAGCCTCAGGCATCTTACAATAGAAGAGACTTATGAGCTTTCGGATGCAATATTGGAACAGGATCACGAAGAAATCAAAAAAGAGCTGGGCGATATCATGCTCCATATGGTTTTTTACTCCAAAATCGCTTCGGAAAAAGGTGCATTCGACATTGCCGGCGTTCTGAATGCAATTTGCGACAAGCTCATTAAACGGCACCCTCATATTTATCCTGATGAAAGCGGCAATACAATTGAAGTTGCGAACGAAGAACAGGTGAAGCAGAATTGGGAGCAGCTTAAGCTTAAGGAAGGGAATAAATCAGTGCTGGCCGGAGTCCCGAAGACGCTTCCGGCCCTGGTTAAGGCAATGAGGGTGCAGGAGAAAGCACGTGGCGCCGGATTTGACTGGGAAGAGAAAAGCCAGGTGTGGGAAAAGGTAAAGGAAGAAATGAACGAGTTCGAAGAGCACGTCGACCTGCCCGGCGGAAAGCTGTTGGATGGCGGGAAGGCCGAGGAGGAATTCGGAGATCTCCTTTTTGCATTGGTCAACTATGCCCGCTTCCTGGATCTGAACCCGGAGACGGCGCTTGAGAGAGCTAATAAGAAATTTATCCGCAGGTTCAATTTCCTCGAAGAGCGTTCGGCCGCAGACGGCAGGAAACTCCGGGAGATGACTCTGGCGGAAATGGATGTCTACTGGGAAAAGGCCAAATCGCTGGAAAAGAATAACCAGTAAGCTGCAAAGGCAGCTTTACAGTAGTACTGGTTCGCCCCTTGACACGAACAGCGCACCGGAACAGGTGCCGCCGCTGCGAGGCTCCAATCTTCCGTCGGGACTGTACGCCCCGGACTCCGCTGTGCTGCATACGTAGAATACGGAAAAGCACGCCCCTCGCAGCGACATATTCAACATATATTATTGACAAGATCCGGAGGAAGTCCTATTTGGATAAAGTAATAAAAAGAGCGAACTTTGCGCGGCAAAAAAACTTGAGTAAAATAGCGGGTTATCAGGTCTTTGGTGAGATGAGGATATAACCGAATAAGAAAAATATGGCAGCTGTGACATGCTCGTTCTGCGGGCGACGTAAAAATGAAGTAGAGTTGTTGCTTTCGGGGATCGATGCACACATTTGTAATAACTGTATAGAGCAGGGGCACCAGGTGCTGCTTGAGGAATTCGGGAGTAAAGAGGAGAAGAAAGGGAAGAAAAAGATGCCCAAGCTCAACCTCATCCCGCCGGTGGAGATCAAGCGTTTCCTGGATCAGTATGTAATCGGGCAGGACGAAGCCAAACGGTCGCTGTCGGTAGCGGTTTATAATCATTATAAGCGTCTGACGCAGCCATCGGGAGCCGACGACGTCATGATCGAGAAATCAAATATCATTATGGCGGGTGAAACCGGGACGGGGAAAACCTACCTGGCAAAGACGCTGGCCCGTATTCTGGAAGTGCCTTTTTGTGTGGCTGATGCCACGACGGTTACCGAGGCCGGCTATGTGGGGGAGGACGTCGAGACTATTTTAACCAGGCTCCTCCAGGCCGCTGATTTTGATGTGGAGAAGGCCGAGCGGGGAATCGTCTATATCGATGAAATCGACAAAATTGCCCGTAAGAGTGATAATCCTTCCATTACCCGCGATGTGAGTGGGGAAGGGGTTCAGCAAGCCTTGCTGAAACTATTGGAAGGATCGATAGTGAATGTGCCGCCTCAGGGAGGAAGAAAACATCCCGATCAGAAAATGATCGCGCTCAATACAGAAAATATCCTGTTCATCTGCGGCGGGGCTTTCGTCGGTATCGATCGTCATATTGCAAAAAGGATCAATACCCGGCCTATAGGCTTCAGCAATGACTCCAGGATTATCGAAATCTTCGATAAGGAGAACCTGATGAGGTACATATCTGCCCAGGATCTTAAATCATTCGGACTGATCCCTGAGCTTATAGGGCGTTTGCCGGTACTGACCTATCTGAATCCGCTCGACGCCCAGGCGCTGAGACAGATTCTTACGGAGCCCAAAAATGCGCTTATCAAACAGTATAAAAAACTGTTCGAGCTGGAAGGAATTGAAATACAGTTTGAGGATCCGGTTCTGGATTATATAGTAGAGCAGGCGATGGCCTACAAGCTGGGAGCCAGAGGGCTGCGCTCCATTTGCGAATCCATCATGACAGACGCTATGTTCGAGCTGCCCTCGCAGCCGGATGTCAAGACCTTTACGGTCACGCTCGACTATGCGCAGGACAAATTTGAGAAGTCTTCGCTGGCACTGTTAAAATCGGTTGCTTAGTGGAATAAAACCACAAAGGCACGGAGGACACGAAGATTGCACAGAGATAAAACTTTGTGCCTCTCTGTGGTAAAATGTACATCTCATATTGAACAATTTGAACGACATCGATCTTACCGGCCATGACCAGATTGTGGTTCAGGGTGCGCGGGAGCATAATCTGAAAAACATCGACGTCAGTATACCCAGGAACAAGCTGGTCGTGGTGACGGGCATAAGCGGGAGCGGAAAATCGTCGCTGGCTTTCGATACGATTTATGCGGAGGGGCAGCGTAGGTATATGGAGAGCTTTTCAGCCTATGCCCGGGGATTTATCGGTGAGATGGAGAGGCCCGATGTAGACAAGATAGACGGCTTGTCGCCGGTAATCAGCATAGAACAAAAAACCACTTCACGAAACCCCCGCTCGACGGTGGGAACCGTTACTGAAATATACGATTTTCTGAGGTTGCTTTACGCCAGGGCCGGTGAGGCTTTTTCGTATATAACCGGCAGGAAAATGGTAAAGCAGTCGCAGGACCAGATTATCAGTCAGCTTCTCTCACAGCAGAAAGGCCGCAAAATCGTGCTGCTGGCTCCTGTCGTAAAAGGCCGTAAAGGGCATTACAGGGAGCTCTTTGTGCAGATTGCCAGGCTGGGTTTTAACAAGGTGCGGGTCGACGGAGAAATCCAGGATATCGTTCCCAAAATGCAGTTGGACCGGTATAAAATACACGACGTAGAAATCGTGATCGACCGCATAGTGCCAAAGGAAGATGAACGCTACCGGCTTGGAAAATCGGTCGATATGGCTTTTAAGCACGGGAAAGGAGCGTTGATGCTGCTCGATGATAAGGACCAGGTTCATTATTTCTCGCAAAACCTGATGGATCCCGAATCGGGGATCAGTTATGATGACCCGGCTCCCAATAATTTTTCCTTTAACTCTCCTTATGGCTGGTGCCCGGTCTGCCAGGGGCTCGGGGTGACTGAAGAGATCACCGAGGAGTCGGTTATTCCGGATAAGTCGCTGACTATCAGTAGGGGAGGAATAGCGCCACTGGGAGAGTACCGGGATGCCTGGATTTTCAAACAGTTGGAAGCGCTACTGAAGCCATACAAGCTGAGCCTCACCACTGCCTTGTCTAATTTTCCGCAGGACGTGATCGACCTCATCCTGCACGGCAGCCAGGAGCCTGTACCGGTACCGTCCAAAAAATACCCGGGAACAGATTGGGATACCAGGTTTGAGGGAATTATCAGTTTTCTGAGAAAACAACAGGAAACCGGGTCGGACAAGATCCAGGACTGGCTCAAGGATTTTCTGGTAGTGAGCACGTGCCCGGAATGCAATGGCGCCAGGCTGAAGAAAGAATCGCTGTATTTTAAGATTAACGATAAGAATATTTCGGAATTGGCCGAGATGGATATCACCGATCTGTCCAGGTGGCTGGAAGGGCTCGAAGATCGTATTTCAGAGCGTCAGCGCCTGATAGCTCATGAAGTCCTGAAAGAAATCAGGAAACGTACCGGTTTTCTCCTGGATATAGGATTGGGATACCTTACACTGAACAGGGCTCTGAGGACCTTGTCGGGAGGGGAAGCACAGCGGATCAGGCTGGCGACCCAGATAGGAACCCAACTTACGGGGGTGCTGTACATCATGGACGAGCCGAGCATTGGGCTGCACCAGAGGGACAACGTCAGGCTGATCGAGTCGCTGAAAAATCTCAGGGATATCGGGAATACCGTTCTGGTGGTGGAACACGATAAGGATATGATGCTCGCTTCGGATTACATCCTGGACATTGGTCCGGGAGCAGGTCGGCACGGCGGACAGGTCGTCGGTCGCGGCACTCCCGGCGAGTTCATGCAGAACGGATCCCTTACGGCAAGATACCTGAATGGCGAAGAGATGATCAGGGTTCCCGAAAGCCGCAGAAAAGGTAACGGTAAGTTCCTGGAATTGAAGGGCTGTACAGGGCATAATCTCAAAAATGTAGATCTGAAGCTTCCGTTGGGCACTATTATCTGTGTCACGGGGGTGAGCGGCAGCGGGAAGTCCTCGCTTATCCACGAAACGCTTCACCCGCTTGTAAGCAAGCATTTTTACAGGTCGCGGAGAGAGTCGCTTCCTTACAAAAGTGTATCGGGGCTTGAAAATATCGATAAGATCATAGAAGTCGATCAGTCGCCTATCGGACGGACTCCGCGGTCTAACCCCGCTACGTATACCAATCTTTTTTCGGAAATACGCACGCTGTTTTCGGAGCTTCCTGAAGCCAAAATCAGGGGATATAAGCCCGGCAGGTTTTCTTTTAACGTAAAAGGAGGCCGTTGTGAAGATTGTGAAGGGGCAGGTATGAAGCGCATAGAAATGGATTTTCTGCCGGATGTTCATGTAGCCTGCGAGAGCTGTAAGGGAAAGCGCTTCAACCGCGAAACCCTGGAAGTAAGATACAAAGGGAAGTCGATTGCGGACATACTGGATATGACGGTCGAGACTTCGCTGGAATTCTTTGAGGCTCATCCGCGTATCCTCAGGAAAGTAAAAACGCTATACGATGTCGGCCTGGGCTACATTACCCTGGGGCAGCATGCTACGACGCTGTCCGGGGGCGAAGCGCAACGTGTAAAGCTGGCAGAAGAGCTTTCTAAAAGGGATACCGGCAATACGCTTTATATCCTGGATGAGCCCACAACGGGATTGCATTTCCAGGATATCAGACAACTTCTGAAGGTCGTCGAACAACTGGTGGAAAAAGGGAATACGGTCCTGATCATCGAGCACAACCTCGACGTTATCAAAATAGCCGATTACATAATTGACATGGGCCCTGAAGGCGGTAGCCAGGGCGGGAAGATTATTGCAAAAGGTACGCCTGAAGAGGTGGCCGGGCAGAAAGGCAGCTACACGGGATATTTTCTTAAAGCAGAGCTCGGAGCGGCCAACAATTAGATGTCGGAGAGGGTCATCGGGTAAGGTTTCCGCGATTCTTTTACAAACGAAATATTCCTTTTCAGCCCTTCCAGTTTGGTTCTCTTGACCGGGGATCTCCTGAACACCGCCTTGAATACTTCTTCGGTGATTTCTTCCCAATCGCCTTTTTTCAGGCCTTCCAGCTCCGGGTTAAGATGAAACAGGGGCTCACTGTG
>CAZLTN010000149.1:10317-11984 GCA_964562455.1 uncultured Cytophagales bacterium | reverse complement strand
GAACGAAGACGCCGAAGGGAAAATTTTTAGTATTAAGGTTGTCCTGAACTTTGAGTTGGAAAGAGAGATACTTGGTTTTGGTCCAAGAATACAGGTTTTAGGGCCTAGGATTCTCCGCAAACGGATCAGGGAGCAATTGAAGGAAGCGTTGGAGAAGTATGAGTAGTCTAAGCTTTGTTTGATCGTTATTTGATAATAAAGGCAGAATCTCCCGAAAGATAGGCTACAAAGGAGCGTACATAACGTATGAGCATGTCTCCGGATAGGGTTCCAAGTTATCATGAGCTATAGAAAACCTTTCTATAACTCATAATTTGTTGTAATATTGAGGTATAGAAAATCAGCCTATAACTCATGAAGTGGATTTGGGAACAGAAAGACTGGCCGCAATTCAAATACGATGCAACAAAATTTGACAGCTTTGAGCGGGAGTTCCATAGAAATGCGGGGCTGATCATCGGGGCATTGTCAGGTGCTTCCTCAGACGATGTCAATGAATTACGGGTGGCGCTGCTTAGTAATGAAGCGATAGATACCTCAAAAATCGAAGGCGAGATATTAGACCGGGACTCTATTCAATCGTCTATCCGCAAACACCTGGGGTTGCAAACCGATAACAGGCGGGCGGGGCCGAAGGAAGCAGGTGTTTCTCAAATGATGGTCGACCTTTACACCAACCACCGTGAGCCGCTTGCTGAAGAACGTCTTTTCTCGTGGCATAAAATGATCATGAATGGGCGCGTTGACCTGGAAGTTACGGGCGGCTACCGTACCCATGCCGACCCGATGCAGATCGTGTCGGGCAGGCTGGATATGCCTAAAGTATTTTACGAAGCTCCGCCCTCTTCCCGCGTTCCGGACGAAATGAAAAAATACATAGAATGGTTCAACCAGGCTACTGAAGAAGGGCTGCCTACTGTTGTTCATGCCGGTATTGCACACCTGTATTTTGAGTTGATACACCCCTTTGAAGACGGGAATGGGCGTATAGGCCGTGCAATTGCTGAAAAAGCGCTGGCAATAGGTGCCCGCCAACCGCTTATAACTTCTCTGTCAACTATTTTAGAGCAAGATAAAAAGGCGTACTACCAGGCATTGGAGCAAGCCGATACTTCCATCGATATTACCGGGTGGCTCATCTATTTTTCGAGGAAAGTACTTGAAGCGCAGGCACATGTTCAGCAGATGGTGAGCTTCATTATAGATAAAGCGCGCTTCTTTGAGAAATACGGTAAAATATTGAATGAAAGGCAAATGAAGGTGGCCTTACGTATGTTCAAAGAGGCGTTGAACGGGTTCAAAGGAGGATTGAGTGCGGAAAACTATATACGCATCGCAAAAACCTCCAGAGCAACCGCCACAAGGGATCTTTCAGAGATGGTCGAAACAGGTGCATTAAGAAAGGTCGGGAAGCTAAGGCATACACGATATTACCTTGCGCTTTCAAGTGATGACTATAATGACCTTCTGGAATCCTGACCCAATACTTGCTGACGTTCCTCTGAAGAGATTGACGCATAAACACCCATCCCGTCGAAGAAACTAACACATCGCGGAAGGTGGATACAAGAGGCAGAGGAATTTTCTACCGTCTCAATTTAATATCCAGCATAGTTTTCAAATCAACTAAGTAGCCTCCGGATTTCCTATCGGAGTAAGAACTACAG
>CAZLTN010000149.1:0-10217 GCA_964562455.1 uncultured Cytophagales bacterium | reverse complement strand
TCAATGAATATCCCGGTAGAATAAGACGACTGGCCGGAAGCAAGCCAGAGAATAGCTTCCGCGACTTCGCTTGCAAGACCACCTCTTTTCAATGGAATGGTGTCCTTTATTCTTTCTATTCTTCCAGGCTCGCCTCCCGAGGCATGTATATCAGTATCGATAAAGCCCGGCCTGACGCCATTTACACGAATGCCATCTTCGGCCAGTTCTTTGGATAAGCCGATGGTCAGCGACTCGATAGCTCCCTTCGAAGCCGCGTAGTCGATATATTCAAAAGGAGCTCCGCTTCTGGAAGCAGTGGACGACACGTTGACAATGGTCCCGCCTTGGCCGCCGTGTTTCAGCGACATACGTTTAACGGCTTCACGACAACAGGTAAACACGCCAAAGGTATTGGTTTCAAATATTCGCTGCAGCCTTTGCCAGGTAATCTCCTCCAGCCTGCATTGCCGTTCGAGTATTCCTGCATTGTTAACCAGGGAAACCAGGTTGCCGAACTCTGCATCTACTTCTTCAAAGAGCCGGATGATGTCTTCTTCTTTGGAAACATCCGCCTGAAAAGCCCTTGCCTGCCCGCCACCTGACCGGATTTTATCTACCACCCATTCTGCGGCTTGCTGGTTGTTGTGATAATTTACAGCTACAGCAAAGCCCCTTTCGGCTGCTAGTACTGCCGTAGCCGCTCCGATTCCCCGGCTTGCCCCTGTAATTAAAATCGTTTTCATAGGTACTTTTTTATTTATGTATTTCCGCCTGTTAAGAGTTTTTCAGGTTTATCTTCTCTTTTATTTTGATGAGCTCGCCCAGAAGTAAAATATCCTTTGCTTCGGCCGACATTTGAAATTCGCCGGCCAACCTGGCTATTTCAAAATTCAGGGTATCAATTTCTGTCTGTTTCCCCCTGCTTATATCCTGCAATGTCGAGATCTGCTGGCCATCCGAAGCACTGCTGATCGTGACCAGGTCTGTTTCTACCTCCTGAAGAGTAAGATACACCCCGGCTTTACCGGCAATGCTTATACAGGGCTGTATCAGTTTCCGGGCAAATTCCAGGGCAGTCGGCTCTTTATAAAAAATACCATTATCGGTTTCCAGTAAGGGACATACAGAGTTAAATACGGTATTGATGATCGCTTTCTTCCAGATGATATTTTGGATATTTTCTTCCTGTCTGAATTGAAAATGTGGGGTGTCAAGCATTTCAACGGTGCGTCGCAGGCCTGCTCTGCTACCCTTTACAAGGCCGACAGGCGATGACAGAACCGGCCTGAATTTCACTATGCCGTTTTCCAACACCTGGCTGGTAGCAAACAATACACATCGGTAAACCTGAGAAAAACCGGCTTTCAAAAACGGTTGCTCAACGCCCAAACCGTTTTGAAGCAGGACTACCGGCGAATTGCCTGATTTGAATTTCAACGTATTTGCAAGTTCCAGGTTACCGAACGATTTGCTGGTCACCACAATCAGCCCGCTGATAGCATCCAGGTTATTCACCGTGGTTACTTCCAGGGTTTGAGCCAGCGTGGCGCCGTCAGCCCGTTGTACGGTAATCTCTTTAACGGTCCGGCTGCCATCGTTTACACTCCCGCGGATCACGGTAACGGCTCTCCCCTGCGTGCTTAAGTAAACGGACAGCGCTTTGCCTATCGCCCCAAATCCTACAATAAATACATGCCGTATATCCATCCTTCAAATGCCCGTTACATTTATTGCCTTCCGCTTTTTATAGCTTTGTCTTATAAGTCATCCGTAAAGTGTCTTCTCTTTTTATCTTGTGAAAATTTCCGGGTGTTGTAGTCTGCCGATCTGTTCCGGGCTATGGATAATGTCTGCCAGTCTTCATTTTTAAGCATTTTGGCAATGAATACAATTTGTCCGATATGGTAGGGGTAATGGGCCAGCTGACGGTTAATCGCCTCCACCACCGTATGGCCGTCGTTACGGATATAGACCATGCGCTTCAGATCTGCTTCCGTAAGCTGCTCCAGGGCCTTCATCAGGCAGTCCCAGCCCTGGCCCCATCGGTTCATCAATTCTTCTCTGCTGCGGAATGGGTTGGTAAATTCCGCGTCACGGTCCCGCCAGGGCTTTTCCCCGTCCGAGGTCAGGAAGTCGGTAAAGCGGGACAGCATATTCCCCGCCATATGATTGACAATCACGGCAATGCTGTTGCTTTCCTGGTTGTATTGCCAGAACAATTGTGCTTCCTCTAATTGCGCCATTGCCTTTTCGCCCAGCATTTTGTAGTAGTCAAATTGCTTTTTAACGCTGTCAAGATAGCTTTCCATGAATATTTAGGAGTTGATCATACAAAAATAGTGTCCATTTACCCTCTTTGTGATCGCAAAGAAAAATGTGGTCGGTTGGCCGTAGATAATCTCCGATGCGTAGCTTGTTCATAAGCGTATTTCGAATAGATTGACTTCAATATTGTGGTAATGATCCGGCAGGTCGCTTTTCGGCGGCAGTTGTTTTTTCCCGCTCAGCGCAAATCCTAATCGTTGATAGTGAGGGTATATCATCCGGCATTGTCCGCTCAATTTTCATTTTTCATGCATTTTAGTTTCAAATCACAAACTGCCTTGCAAATCAAAACAGAAAAACTATATAGTAACAGATACAATTTTTATAAATTTACAGGATACAGTTGTTGAAATATGAAAGAAGCTTTATATCGGAAAATAGCCGGAGCGCTTGAAGATCAAATCAGGAGCGGGACAATGAAAACAGGGCACAAGATGCCCTCACTGCGTATGCTCCACCGGGAGTACGGCATAAGCCTGAATACGGCTATACAAACCTATCTTGAGCTGGAGTCGAAGGGCTTGATCGTGTCCCGCCCGCAGTCGGGCTATTACGTGAACTATAAGCCGTCCGGCCTTTCCATTCCATCGATAAGCAATCCTACGGCCGGGTATGAACCGGAATACGTCGAAACGTTGATTGCCAGGGTATATGCTTCCTTTGCGGGCGATGATATCACCCGGTTTTCCCTGGGGGTTCCTGAAAACAGCCTGCTGCCGATTGCCAAACTGAACAAAGAGCTGGTCAATGCTATGCGCAACCTGAAAGGGGGTGGAACGGAATATGAAGAAATACAAGGCAACAGGAAGCTCCGGCAGGATATTGCAAGACTGACCTACACCTGGAACGGCAATTTAAAAGAAGACGATATTGTCACCACAGCAGGGACGATGAACGCTATTTCATTCGGTTTGATGGCCCTAACGCAGAAAGGAGATACCATCGCCGTGGAAAGCCCTGTCTACTTTGGAATACTGCAACTGGCGAAAAGCCTGGGCCTGGAAGTGATCGAGCTTCCCACCCACCCTGTCACAGGTATTGAGCCTGAAGCGTTGAAAAAAGTATCGCCCGGAATCAAAGCCTGTATCCTGGTTTCCAACTTCAACAATCCACTGGGAAGCTGTATGCCGGATGAGCACAAAAGGGAAGTCGTGAGCATGCTTGCGGAAAGGGGCATTCCGCTTATTGAAGACGATCTGTATGGAGACGTTTATTTTGGCAATAACCGCCCACGGCCTTGTAAATCTTTTGATACCGAAGGATTGGTTTTATGGTGTGGTTCCGTCTCCAAAACATTGGCCCCCGGTTACCGGGTGGGCTGGATCGCTCCGGGAAAATTCAGGGATAAGATCATCCACCAAAAGCTTATCCACACGGTTTCTTCCACCACCATTACGCAGGAATCCATCGCCAATTTCCTTGAAAACGGCCGGTATGAACATCATCTGCGGAAATTAAGAAGTGAGCTTCACGCCAACAGCCTGCAATTTTCCAGGGCCATAGCCGACTATTTTCCCGAAGGAACCAGAATCAGTCGTCCGCAGGGCGGCTTTATGCTCTGGGTGGAACTGGATAAAAGGATAGATACCTCGGAGTTATATGACAGGGCGATTGCTCAAAAAATCAGCATCGCTCCAGGAAGGATGTTTTCTTTACAAAACCAGTTTCGCAACTGTATGCGGCTGAGTTATGGCCAGCGCTGGTCTGAACATCTGGACGACAAACTGAAACGTCTGGGAAAAATTGCCGGGGGGATGCTTTAGCCGGCCTGGCTTTCTAAAAAATCTGCAATAGCAGAATACCGACAAGGTAATGGCACTACCGAAATCTGGCATGCCAAAATATCTGACCTTATTCAATGATTGACATTTCAGTCAAATAATGTATTTTTGTATGAAATATCAATCATATAGATATAAATGAATAAGAAAAAGCAAGTCATCTTCCCAAAGTACAACCTATTATTAGAACAAATGGGCGAGAATATAAAGCTTGCCAGGAAACGCCGTAAGCTCACGACGATCCAGGTAGCCGAACGGGCCGGGATTGCCCGTTCCACGTTGTACCTGATTGAAAAGGGAGATGCAAGCGTTACGTTGGGCGCATACTTTAATGTATTGCGGGTTCTTGGCTTACAAAATGATATTGTGAAACTGGCGGCTGATGATGATTTTGGAAGAAAGCTACAGGATCTTGAACTGTTGAAGTAAAGGGATGGCGCGTAATAAACTTGACATATACGTTTATGCCCATTGGAAGGGAATGCGCGAACCGCATATGATGGGCGTACTTTCTGCCCACTTTGCCAAAGGGAAAAAGGCGTTTAGCTTTGAGTATGACAAATCGTGGATAAAGTCGGAGCAGCGGTGGCTAATAGACCCTGACATTCAGTTTTTCTCAGGCACACAATTCCCCAACAACAAAGAAAATTTTGGCGTATTTTTAGACAGCATGCCTGACACCTGGGGGCGCACTTTGATGAAGAGACGGGCAGCTCAGCAGGCAAAAGAACACCCGGACATACCCGGCATAAAACCGCCAATATTATATGATATAGATTTTCTATTGGGTGTCTATGACGAGAGCCGTATGGGCGCTTTACGTTTCAAAACCGATCCGGATGGTCCTTTCCTGGACAACAACAGCGAGACGCCAACTCCACCCTGGTCTTCTATCAGGGAACTACAGCATGCGGCTGACAGCCTGGAAAGAGACGAAGATAATGAGGAAGTAAACAAATGGCTGGCTATTCTGATAGCGCCAGGATCTTCACTAGGGGGTGCACGCCCGAAGGCGAATATACTGGATGAGCACAAGGAATTGTGGATAGCGAAATTCCCGTCTAAAAATGACACGCTTGACAAGGGAGCCTGGGAGTATCTCGCGTATCAGTTAGCTATCAAGGCGGGAATAACAATGGCTCCCTCGAGAATAGAAAAGATAGCGGGAAAACACCATACTTTTTTTACCAAACGATTTGACCGCGAAAAAGGAGAGCGTATTCATTTCGCGTCGGCTATGACCATGACGGGCAATAGTGAGGATACGATACGCGACAACCCGGCAAGCTACCTGGATATCGCCGATTTTATCCAGACGTACGGCGTGAATATTAATGAGAATCTGGCCCAGCTATGGCGAAGGATCATCTTTAACATTGCGATTTCTAACACCGATGACCACTTGCGAAACCACGGATTCATTTTAACCGATACGGGATGGAAGCTGTCACCTGCTTATGACCTGAATCCGTCAGTAGATAAAGACGGGCTTGCCCTAAACATCGACATGGACAATAATGCCCTGGATTTCGACTTGGCTAAAAGTGTCGGGGACTTTTTCAGACTTGATGAAAAGCAGATGGATGGCATTATTCAACAAGTAATGCATAGTGTTAACCAGTGGGAAAAAGTGGCTGACAGGATTGGGATTCCCAGAAGTGAAAAGGATTTGATGCGGGCAGCATTCAAAATATAGTATTATCAGGCCCAACCCATTACCTAATGAGAAATCTGATATTATTTCGCACCAGCTTATTAATTGGCATCCTACTTATAGTCGATCTCCTCGACCGACGCCCTGTAGCGGAATGAACTCAGTCAGTCCATAGGAGCAATCTTACAATCAAACCGCCTTCCAGCGTCTGGTCCGTTTCAAGAAATGACTTAACCAGATGCGCATCGCTCCCGACAGCCTCTTTAAATCCACGAATCAAAGTTGAGTGTTCCCGTATTGTACACGGATGCTCAAGACCCTCGCTTACCAGCATAACGGCGTGCCTTATAACGGGTTTGTGATCAGCCAATACTGCACGAATCTGCGAGAGCATTTCAGTAGCCCGATTGGGTTGATCAGCTTCCAGCTCTATCATACGTGAAGGTGATTTCGAAGCAACCAAATTATTCAGGTCCAACATACTGATGTCTCTTACCTGCCCCGACAACTCCCTGATAACCTTCAGTGCCTCTTCTGTCCTGTCCATTATTACGTCCTTATTGATTTTCGAATATAGATCCTTATTGCTTTCATTAACAATTTTCGGCAAAATAGCCGAGGGGCATCTCTCTTATGTAACATAACTTATTTAAGCTGTTTCTCCACGCGTATATAACCAAACGGGCAGACACCCAAAAGGGGATTCCTCTGGCCTCAACCCGGCTAATTTGCGAAGGGAAACTTCAACGGCCGCCTCCCGTGACGTCAATGAATGTCCCGGTAGAATAAGACGACTTGCCGGAAGCAAGCCAGAGATTTCCGGCTGTTGTAGTCTGCCGACCTGTTCCGGGCTATGGATAACGTCTGCCAGTCTTCGTTTTTGAGCATTTTGGCAATCAATACGATTTGGCCGAAAATGCTGACTTCCTAAAGCCACCCATGAGACATGGCTTTAGGAAGTCAGCACCGAAGATACAGGCTGTCAGGATTTCCGCCAAAGAACTGGATAACCAGTATCTGCTTGTCTGTTAAATAAACCTAAAAGAAAGAAACCCACTATGAGTCGACGGGCGAGCCCCGTATTTTTGATCATCATCAATCTGATACAACCTATGCGCTTTCTGCTATTGACAGTATACGGACTACTCTTATGCGCAGAGGGCCGGAGCCAAACTGCGCTGCCCGACGGTCTTGGCGTGCGCCACCTGCAATTCACTTTCAACGGCGAGCCCGTCGATGTGTTGGTGGCCTCCGCAAAAGGAGAGGAAATGATACCAAAGCCAATCCTGTTTTTCTGCCAGGGAAGTATGCCAAAACCCCTTGTAATAAATTCGGACGAGGGACCTTACGGGGTGTTTCCCTTTAAGACCGATATCCTTACCCAATACTATCACCTGGTGATCGCAGGCAAACCAGCGGTCCCCCTGGCAAGTCATGTCCGGGACCTGAGCTACAATTTTGTATATCTCAACCAGAAAGGACACCTTCCTGAAAAATACGTGGTGAACAACCATCCGGACTTCTATGTCTCCCGGAATCTGTTCCTTATAAAGAAGCTGCGGCAAATGAGCTGGGTAGCGCGAAAGCAAATCGTGGCGGCCGGCCATAGCGAGGGCGCCCATGTTGCGGCAGGTATGGCCATAAAGAGCAGGAGAATATCTCAACTCATCTATGCGGCCGGCAATCCGCTCGGGCGGATCCATGACATCATCGCCCGTGACAGAAAAAGGGAAAGCGATACGGACAGCACCCGCTTCGGGGAGTTTGCCATCGACTACTGGAAGGAAATATTGAAGAACAAAGACGCCCGCTCCACTGAGACCGGCGATTCGTTTTATACAACCTATACTTTCTCCCGGCCACAGCTCGATGCGATCTCGCGTCTTAAAATCCCTGTTCTGATCGTATACGGCACGAAAGACACCAACGCACCGCTCAATGACCTGTTGAGGATCGAAGTGTTAAGAAAGGGGAAGAAAAACTTTACTTTCAAACCCTGCATCAACTGTGAGCACAACTTTTTCCCGGTGCGGACCGATGGAACGGTTGATTACAGCCAATTCAACTGGGATGAGGTGGCGAGGTTTTGTGGAGAGTGGATAGCTCAGTCGGCAGGAGGCAAAAAGTAGGATTAGGTAATAGACAGGCGCTGGAAAGTGGTGTACTTTAGTGAAGGGTTTTCTGAAGAACTGGAGCAGGAGATACGGAGGGCATTGGTGAATTGACTACCGCTCAAAACACACCTTGATTTCTCTGAAAAAACATCGTAATTTCATACCAGATTTTGCAGCTATCAAAACCCGGTGAGCAGTTGGTGAACATGGTTTGCAAACACTCATAAGATACTGATAATCAAATAGAAACAAACTCGGTTCGGTTCCCGACCACCCCGCAAAAGCCCGACTCTGGTTCAGAATCGGGCTTTTGCGAGAATTTGATATTTTTATAACATTTCCTTCGGGCTTCTTGAGCATGCTTTTTAGCGACCTCCCGTGACATCAATGAATGTCCCGGTAGAATAAGACGACTGGCCGGAAGCAAGCCAGAGGACGGCCTCCGCTACTTCGCTTGCAAGGCCACCTCTTTTCAATGGAATGGTGTCCTTTATTCTCTCTATTCTTCCCGGTTCACCTCCCAGGGCATGTATATCGGTATCTATAAAGCCCGGCCTGACACCATTTACGCGAATGCCGTCTTCAGCCAGCTCTTTGGATAAGCCGATGGTCAGTGACTCGACAGCTCCCTTCGAAGCAGCGTAGTCGATGTACTCAAAAGGAGCTCCGCTTCTGGATGCGGTGGACGACACATTGACAATGGTTCCACCTTCACCTCCGTGCTTCAGCGACATCCGTTTAATGGCTTCACGACAACAGAAAAAAGCGCCAAAGGTATTTTATTACGACATCAAAGAGACCAAAGAAAAATATGAGTATCCTGCTCCCGACTTTTCCATACGGAGAAAAATGACAAAATTGTAGAAAAGTTAAATCACAATAAGAGAAAACCTAAATGGACAGCTCTATAATTGATTACATATCGCAATTTATAAAACTGACTGAAGATGAGGCAAGAATTATAAGTAATCAGAACCTATTCAGGCAATATAAGAAAAATGAGATATTACTCGCAGAAGGTAAATATGCAAAAGATTGCTATTTTATAATTACTGGTTGTGTAAGAGCCTATTATATAAAAGACGGAGAAGAACGAAACACTGACTTTTTCTTTGAAAATCAAACTATAAGACCCGTTAGTTATCAAACCAAGCAACCTTCAGAATACTATCTGTCTTGCATGGAAGAATGCTTAATAGCAATTGGAAACGAAGAAAGAAATCAAAAATTAGTAGAACAAATTCCAAGATTATCTTCACTGATTTCAAAAATGAATGAAGAACTATTTCTGCATAAACAGCTTGAGCTTGACCATTTTAAAAATAATAGTCCGGAAGAAAGATATATAAACCTTTTAGAAAACAAACCTGAATTTTTAAATCGAATCCCCCTCTATCATCTGGCAAGTTACTTAGGCATTACACAAGTATCTCTAAGTAGGATCCGAAGCAGGATTTTAAGCAGATAGGTTTTACTTATTAACTTTTGATAATATTTTTAAGCCCCAGGGAGGATAATTTTGTTCGTTAAACTATAATAAGTAAAATGACGAACAACAATCATTTCAACGCTAAAGTAACTGGCTGGCTCTTTATTGCAGCTGCAATTTCTTCCATTATAGGTCTAAAGCTCTATGACCCTATATTAACCGACAAGAACTTTGTTGTGTCGGCAAGCCAAAACTCTTCAAATGTTATTTTTGGTGCAATCAGCGAACTAGTTCTGTTAGCTACAGCAACTGGGACGGGAATTATGCTATTCCCATTATTGAAAAGATACAGGGAAACCATCGGGCTAGCTTATCTGAGTTTTAGAATTTTAGAAGTAGTATTTATTAGTATTGGGCTCGTTAGCATTTTGACAGCACTTTCTATCAGTGAACACTACACAAATGGGATAATTCAGAATAAGGATGATGCTCAGAACCTTATGATGACTTTTATTTATCTTCATAAATGGACATTTATGATAGGTCCGAACTTTATGCTGGCAATTAATACATTTTTATACAGCTACGTGTTTTTAAGAACAGAGGCAGTCCCAATAGCTCTTTCAAGATTGGGGATAGGTGCTTCATTTTTAATAATGACCGCAGCAATTATAGAGCTATTTGGTATTATAGAGCAACTTTCAACCTGGGGGATTTTACTTGCCTTACCAATAGCATTGTACGAAATGACACTTGCTATATGGTTGATAGTTAAGGGAATTCAAGATCGGTCGCCGGGCTTATGATGTTATCGCCCATGCCGGGCACACCACAGAAAAGGAACCAGCCGCCGGCCGGTTCCTTTTCTGTCTCAGTACATACCTGTCCAAAATAAAACCTGAAAGCGCATAAAAAAGGGAGACTCTCACCCG
>CAZLTN010000148.1:0-12064 GCA_964562455.1 uncultured Cytophagales bacterium | reverse complement strand
GTAAACAAACTTAAATTTATCCCTAAGCTGTCCATAGAAAAGGGAGTACTTCATACTTACAGAATTAGATATGACGCCTATTGGCAGGAGTAATACTCCAGAACTAACGTATGGTATTAACGCTACGCTCAATTGGAAAGGAGTCGATTTTTCTATGCTTTGGCAAGGCGCGTCCAGGTATGGCATCACAATGGAAGGGGAGCAGCGTACATTTCCCTACAACACCTCTACCATTTTCGAATATAATCTCGACTATTGGACACCGGAAAATACCGGAGCGAAGTATCCTCGGATTGTCGCGGGAGGCGGAGCATCGAATAACCGGCTAGCGTCATCGTTCTGGCTTCATGATGCAACTTATATCCGGTTAAAAAACGTCCAGATCGGATATACCTTGCCTACTGGTGTTATCCGCAATAGTAAGCTATCAGGTTGCAGAATTTATGTTTCTGCTGTAAACCTACTTACGTTGTCCAACGTGCCTTACTATGATCCGGAATCGCCGAGCGGATCACAATGGTATTTCCCACAGCAAAAGACCGTTAGCATCGGGTTTAATTTGAACCTTTAACTATCAAAATAATCATGCAAAAAGTAATAGCAAAAATTCTGCTGTCATTTATTTTGATGGCTCAAATCGGATGTGAGCAGAAAATACTGGAAAAAGAACCCTTGGATATTATTTCTGACGCCGCAGTCTGGAACGACGAAGCTCTGGTAGATGCATATTTGGCTAATCTTTATGGGCGCATGGAAATTCCGTCGCTTTTTCGAACTCTAGGTGAGTCGGAACAGTTGCAAGGGAATGAAGCTTTTTTTTCGGATGAAGCTACCACGCAGCATGCATGGCATCACGAATGGTTTACTAACCTGGTATTTGGCAATCTGACCAGTACTAATCTCCGAATGAAGGAATATTGGGCATACGACCTGGTTCGTGATTGCAATACTTTCTTAAAAAATATTGCTGTTGGCGGCGTTTCTGAATCTTTTAAAACCACCAAATCAGCCGAGGTTCGTATCATACGGGCCTATACCTATTTTGAGTTGGTAAAGCGATACGGAGGAGTACCGCTTATCAAGGAGCCGCAGACACTGGATGGTAATTTTGACGATTTATTTGTGCCCCGCAACCTTGAGCAGGAAGTCTACGATTTTATTGCCGAAGAAGTAGACGAAGTGGCAGAATCTTTACCGAAGAACACCAAAAATCGCTTTTCCGAGGCCGGTGCATATGCATTAAAATCCAGGGCTATGTTGTACGCGGGATCTATAGCCAGATACGGTAAGGTGCAATTAGACGGAATAGTTGGAATTCCCGCCGGCGAAGCGGAACGCTACTACCAGGCTTCGTATGCGGCGGCTAAAAAAGTGATCCCAGCGGAACATGGGGGTGAGGGGAATGGGTACGCGCTATACAAGGACGATATCAAATCCGGGGATCCAACCTCTCACTCACTTAATTTCTACAACCTCTTCGTGAAGGAGCATACCAGCGAATCTATTTTTGAGGTAAACTTTATCGCAGGCACCAAAGGTAATACAGCCAGCTACTCCCCGTGGGGTTATGGCTCAATGATGGATCCCACGGTGGAACTAGCCAATGCGTTCGGAAAGATCGACGGTAGTTCCGGAGTGATCGACTATAAAAACACTGCAGTAGCGTCGGTTCCGGAGCTCTATGCTGACAAGGATCCGCGCTTTAATGCTACTTTCCTCAATCAAGGAGATATTTGGAAAGGAGGTCCTACTTATGCCAACTTCTTCATTATCAAAGAGAACGGTGAGCAGGTTAGTACTAAAGGTGTTTTCTATACAGGTAATAATGGCGTGACCTTACCCACGAGGGGTGAAGCAGATACTTTTACCGGGTTTTACCAAAAGAAATCGATAAAAGATATTCCGGTGCCGAACTGGAATTTTGACGATGTTCCCTGTCTGTTGTTCAGGTTGGGAGAAGTGTATCTGAACTTGGCCGAAGCGGCATTCGAACTAGGTAAGAAGGATGAAGCGGCCACCTATGTGAATTATATCAGAGAACGTGCCGGTGTAGCGCGCGTCGTGAGTGTGGAGTTGAACAGCATAAAAAATGAACGTCGTGTCGAACTAGCTTTTGAAGCACACAGGTTCTGGGACTTGAGACGTTGGCGGGATGCCGCCAAGTCACCCGAGGAAGGGGGGCTGAACGGGTTGTATGTCACTAAGGCTCAACCCTATTATGACTATCGTGATGGCAAGTACCGCTTTGACGTAGGGCATGCTGAAGCAAATCCGAGAGTTTTTAAGGAGGCAAACTACTATTTGCCGATCGGAGTCGGTCGTACTAACAACAATCCTAATCTTGTTGAAAACCCCGGTTATTAGTTTTAAGAAATGAAATACTTCAAACGCAATTTTTTCGCCCTATTCTCCATATCGTTTTTCGTGCTCCTTTTTGATACAGGGAAAATCGCATGGGCCTCCCGGGTCTATATTTATACCCTGGGTGAACATGGTGCCGTAAGTGACGCTGATATCTCAGAAGGTTCAGTTGTATTTGGAACCGATAATACAGAGGCGATCCAAAAGGTACTCAACCATGCAAAGGAGCACCCGATTCTTGTTTACTGGGACGGAAAGTATTCAGTTACTGGCTTGAAAATCTACTCTAACACCACAATAGTCGCGCTGAACGGCTGTGGCGCCATTCTGAGAGATAATTCCAATAAAGCTATCCTCGAAAATGCTAACCTGTCTTTTTCGGAATTCAGAGACAAGAACATTACCATCCAAGGAGGTATATGGAATGGAAACGGGTATAATGGCTTGCAGAATCCGGCTCAAAAACATGACTTACCGGAAGAAGGATGGATCTCCGGTCTTCGTTTCTTTGGGGTTGAGAACCTGGTACTGCGCGATATTACGATTCTTCGACCACGCACTTTCTCAATTCATGCAGCGATGGTAAAGGAAGTCTTGATACAGAATATCATCATCGATGTCGGGGAAGACGCTCCCATTAATTGTGACGGGATTCATTTTAACGGCCCAGCTACGAACATCACGGTTAGAGACGGAAGTATTCGTGCTAAAGATGATCATGTTGCCTTCAATGCGGAAGATTGCCTGGATCCCAGTTCAGACCATAAGACAAGCTACTACGCGAAGATGTACGGTGATATCACAAATGTCCTGGTTGACAATATCAGCCTTAACGGAGGTGAATTTGGTATCCGTTTGCTAAGCGGCGGCAGTCGTATTGACAACGTGACTGTACGCAATATTAAAGGATCTACCAAGGGATATTGGCTTATCGCAGACAATTTCTGGCAGGCGCCGCATTGGCTCAACCATACCGGAAAGGGTAATATCGGAACAGCTGTATTTGAAGATATTCGCGTAGAACCGACAGGGATTTCATCCTTGGGTAGAAAGGGTGTAAATGCCTCTTCTGTCAACATCAATACCAATGCCGAGAGAATGATATTCCGGAATATTGTCAGGAATGATTTTCCAGATGAGGATTTTCCTTCCATCCTGGTGACGGGGAATGAAACCCGCGTCGGAGCCATAATTATTGATGGATATCATAGTAAAATGGATGAGAGCTGGGGAAAGAAAGTCACCAGCCACATAGAAGTCAGAGATGCGCAGGTAGGCCTCTTGCAGGTAACGGGAAGTTCAGTTTTGGTTAATGAGCAAAGCAAACAGTCTCCTGTGGTTCACATTTCTGGACAAGGGACTGTTGAACGAATTCAGTTAGAGCGGATAGCCGCAGAGAACACAGCTTCGTTGTTGTCTTCGCAAGGTCATGTAGCCCATGTAACAGCAAGTAATATTCAGCATGCGGGAAGTTCCGAGGCGACTTTCGTTCTTCAGCAGGACGGTGGACTGATTTTAAGCAACTATCTGGGAAAGTTGCCTAAAAGTGGAAAAGGAAGGCTGCTCTACCAGAGAGGGGACGCGCTGAAAAAATAGTCGAGAATAGTTTTATGAAAGACAGAAAAGTTTTGGTCACCGGTTCGGGAACCGGTATTGGGAGAGAAATTGCCCTTGAGTTTTCGCGTCAGGGGGCTGATGTGGTGCTGCACTACGCGCATAGTAATGCTGGGGCATTGTCTGCTGTCGAGTGGATTCTTTCGAATGGAGGTAAAGCTACAGCGATAAGAGCCGACTTATCCGTAGAAGGCGAAGCACAGCGCCTGGCTGCGGAAACAATCGACTTTCTTGGTGGAATTGATGTTTTGGTCAATAACGCTGGTATCACGATGACATTGGAATTCTCAAAAGTCACTTCGGAGCAATTTGACAGGCTTTACCAGGTGAACGTGAAATCTGCATTTTTCCTTTTGCAGTCGCTGTTACCATCTATGAAATCGCAGGGAAGAGGAGCTGTCGTTAACTTGTCTTCCGTTCACGGCTTTCAGGCGATGACAGGGCATTCTGTATATGCCGGGACAAAAGGGGCAATCATAGCCTACACCAGGGAACTGGCAGTGGAGCTTGCGCCTGACGGAATACGGGTCAATGCCGTCGCTCCGGGGTTTGTCCCGGTTGAAAATCACTACAAAGCCGCAACGGATGAGGACAACCTGGATGAGCTAGGGAAACTCATCCCTTGTGGGTTTGCTGGTACACCGCTGGACGTGGCTAAAACAGTTGTTTTCCTGGCTTCCGATGAGGCAAGATATATCGTTGGTCAGACCATCATCATTGATGGAGGGACAACTTCATGGATGTCGTTCAGCGATGGCTTTAAAGACATTGGCCTGCGTTTAGGGAAAGGATATGTGCCCGGGCTCTAACGCTATATTTTAAGAAAAACTATCAACGTATGTCATATAGCGTTATTATAACAGATGGAATGTTTCCAGATCATTTGATAGAGAAATCTGTATTGGAAGGAACAGGGATCGTCGAAAAGATAAATTGGAAAAGTGAGGTGGAACTAGCTTCAAAAATTACGGACGCAGATGCGTTACTGGTACAGTATGCTCCCATTACGCGCAATGTGTTGAGCAGACTGGAGCGCTGTAAGGTGATCGTACGGTATGGAATTGGGGTGGATAATATCGATTTAGAAGCAGCTCGGCAGCAGGGAATACAGGTTTGTAATGTACCGGATTATTGTCTGAATGAGGTAGCAGACCATACGATAGCCATGGCACTCGCGTCGATACGACAAATAGGAAGTATTGACAAAGACGTACGTGGCGGCGGTTGGCCATCTCGTCTCCCTCAACCCGTTCTGCCTTTCTCAAAACTTGATTTTTGTCTTGTAGGTTTCGGGCGAATAGCCAAGGAGGTTGCCCGGCGAGCGCTTGGTCTTGGATTTCGGGTTAGCGTATACGATCCATACGCGGATCCAACTGTTTTTGAAAAAGAGCATGTCACCGCATCAGATGTCAATGAGTTGATTGCCAAGGCCGATATTCTTAGTCTTCACATCCCGTCTACCCCGGAAACGAAGCATTTTATAAATAAAAATAGTATTGATAAAATGAAAAGCAGTGCGCTGATTGTTAACACGTCAAGAGGTACACTTATTGACGGCAATGCCTTGGCGGATGCGCTGGCAGAAGGAAAAATTGCCGGTGCCGCACTTGATGTTTTTGAGGTAGAACCGCTGTCTTTATCCAACCGACTTCGCAATGTTCCCAATGTGATCCTTTCGTCTCACATCGCCTGGTACAGCGAAGAAAGCCTGCTGAAACTCCAGCGGAATGCAGCTGAAGAGATCAGAAGAGTGCTTTGTGGACAAGAACCCATGCATGTTGTCAACTAACAAAGAAAACGTAATAAAAGGATGGAGTATATTTTGGGGCTATTGGCCGGAGTACTTCTTGTGACATTGTCAGGGCTCGGTACCGGTACGATGGCATGGCCCATCAAACGGATCAGCGACTTCAACTTCGAGTGGTTTCTGCTCATATCTATGTTTTGCGGGATTATACTTATCCCGTGGCTTGTTATAAGTATAGCGGGAGTTTCGCCGGTTGCGGTGATTCGGGAGACCGGCATAAACCCTCTGCTTATATCCAATGCATTTTCA
The DNA here is from genome assembly GCA_964562455.1 of uncultured Cytophagales bacterium. Lineage (GTDB taxonomy): Bacteria > Bacteroidota > Bacteroidia > Cytophagales > Spirosomataceae > Ravibacter. Next base: position 6,033 of record CAZLTN010000148.1, on the reverse strand, counting down.
ATAGGCTGGGGAGTTGCGAATGTACTATATCTGATATGCGTCATACGTATAGGAGCAGCATTGTCGGGGGCAATACTTTCTGCCCTCGGCATGAGCTTCGGAGCTATTATTCCAATGCTGGTAAAAGGAAGTGGGGCTTTTGCCGGGGCTCCTTCGCTTTTTTCTCAAACGGGTATCAGCATTTTGCTTGGTTTGGCCATCCTTCTGGCCGGGGTTTTCTTGATGAGCCGCGCGGGCCTGGGAAGGGAAGCGCAACTGGCCGGCGAAGACCAGCAAACTCGAAATACTAAAGCCTCGGGCAGCTTCCGGCAGGCGATGCCGCTCATTATCGTTTCGGGAATCCTGTCTTGCGGCCCTTCCTTGGCATTTGTTTATAGCCAGGGGCCGGTGATCGATGCCGTCAAGTCATCAGGAGGGCATGATATCGTGGCCAATATGGCGGTGTGGGCCTTCGGGATGCTTGGCGGAGGATTGGTCAATACAGTGTATGCACTTTGGCTAATGAATCGCAGGAAAACTTGGCAACACTTTTTCCACCGAAAATCCGAAATCGTGTATGGCTTGATCCTGGGTACTCAGTTTATTCTGTCTTTCGTGCTGATGGGAAAAGGCATGGTAATGCTCGGGGTTCTGGGAGCTTCCGTGGGTTTTGCCATTCAGCAGTCCATGCAGATCATGGGAAATCAATTGGTCGGCTGGATGGGAGGAGAATGGAATGGCGTGACCGGTAAGCCGCTAAGGCAAATGCATTTTGCCTTGCTGGTGATAATACTAGGTGTTGTGACTTTGGCCACAAATAATTTTTTCACATCCGGGAACAGTTTAACAGAACTATTTTAAATCGTCTGAAAGAATGAAAATAGAAGAAGCAACAAGCGGAAACCATGCCAAATATAAAGGACGGGTTGCCATGATAACGGGCGCAGCGAGCGGTTTGGGAGAGGCAATTGCGAAACGTCTCGGCACGGAAGGAGCGCAACTGGTACTAGTGGATCTTAACGAGCAAATATTGGAAGACCTGTGTGTCAAACTGCGAGCCAGTGGGATATCGGTATTTGGAATCGCCTGTAATATTGCCGAGGAGTCTCAGGTGATACAAGCGGTTAACGCAGGAGAGCAACACTTCGGGCGGATCGACATATTGGTAAATTCGGCTGGTATTGTTGGGCCTACCAGTACCCGCATTACGGATTTCGCTACTTCGGATTTCGAGAAAGTTTGCCGGGTAAACCTTATAGGAAGCTTCCTGCTGGCCAAATATGTAATCCCTGTTATGCAAAAACAGCAATACGGACGAATCCTGCTCATATCCTCAATAGCAGGAAAAGAAGGCAACCCTGGAATGGTGGGATATTCAGCCAGTAAAGCGGGGGTAATAGGACTGGTTAAAGGCGTTGCGAAAGAATTTGCCACCTCAGGTATCACTGTTAACGGCTTAGCGCCTGCAGTTATCAAAACAGCCATGAACGAGGATACTGCTCCTGACCAATTAGCTTATATGACGGCGAAAATACCGATGGGAAGACTTGGTGAAACGGACGAGGTGGCTGCCATGGTAAGTTTCATCGTTAGTGAAGAAAACAGCTTTTCGACCGGTTTTATTTATGACATCTCGGGGGGACGAGCGACCTATTAGAAAGGAATAGGAGCTTAGGCTACAAAGTATTTTCTATTGAATTGTTTTTGATAGGGATTAGGCGTACTATGAAAAACGAATTAGAATTCATTGAAGAATTATCGTTAGATACTGGCAAAAATTATTCTCGAGATAGTGAATTGAGCTATCAGTGGATCGCAGAAAAAGACCGCTTTCTTAGGGCATTGATGAAAAGCGTACTTCATTTTAGCAATCAGAAGCAAATCCGCTATTACATCCGGTGGTATCAATACAAAATTATCCATCTGGCTGATCAAGTGTTTTTTTTTGTGCAAGGACACAGTTCACAAGATCCTGCACGATTGAAACTAATATTCGACTTGTTGGAGGAATTCAAAATGGCGTTTGAGAATGATTTTGACATATCAAGTAGTATTCCGGTCGGTATGCATACAAATGAGCGAGCTATTCTGACTCCTGTCGCCGGTATGATAGACGCTCAGCTGGAAGCGGCAGGCATCAGGGACGATTTAAGAGAAATCGTCCTGATGCCCTTCCGTGAGTTGATTGAATCACAAGCAAAGCCGATCAGTTTTCATCGACTCGATTATTTGACCCACTACATAAATAGATTGTCTTTGCTAGGACCCGAGATTGGAAGTGTGAAAGATAAAGAATCTGCCTTAGTTGAAATTTTGATTGATCTCAATTATAATAATTTTCGATTATTTCGGTATGTGGCTGCTATGGTAGAGAGAAGAATGGTAACTGATAGACTAGGTCAGAGCGATAGGTTGACCTATCTGAATGGCTATAAAATGAAAATAAATCAGATTAGTGGCTCCAAAATAATCTACTACACTGATACATTCCCCTCTATAAAAAAGCAACTCCTGAAATGGCTGAATGAGGAGATCAAGCTACTTAAATTAAGAAACAGCCAGCCAGACGAAAAGAGCCCCAGTTTGAAAGTCAATCTGTCGGTATCCCAAATGGCCTACCTTACTTCCTTGTTCTTTAAACACAATCTGTTCCTAGAACCCGTTAAAGCTAATGTGATTCGAGGAATTACCCAAACTTTCTCTAGCAGGGAGACCACTCGTATCAGTCCGGGTAGTTTCAAAAGCAAAGCGCAGGAGCCAGGAGATAATGCAGTTCAAGAGATCCGGAAGCTATTAAAGGCAATGATAAAAGATACCGAAGAATATTTGTTCTAACTTAATTACAATTTCATGCTCAGGCTTTTTGATCACTTTTATAGAGTATTTTTACAAACATTTCTTGTTTTTGTTTTACTGGTCGCCGCGCCCGGGCTGCAGGCACAGCAAAAGGCCCCCGTCAAATTCACGCCTTATTTTGTCGCTGCAGAACGCTTTGAATCAGTGGGCGTGCTGGATGTCAACAACGACGGCAAGCCAGACCTCGTTTCGGGCGATTTCTATTACCTGAATGAAGGCGACGCCCGCACGATATTCCGCAAACGGCACCGGCTCGGCGATCAGCCTGCTTTTGGCGAGTATTTCGACGACTTCGGCACCATCCCGATGGATGTAAACGATGACGGTCATATCGATTTTATAACCGGTGGATGGTTCGGAGAAGCGCTCCGCTGGCACGAAAACCCGGGAAAACCCGAGAAATGGCCCGTCCACGAGATCGCCAAGGTCGGCAATGTCGAAACAGTAAGAGCCTGGGATATAGACCAGGACGGTGTACCGGAGATCGTTCCCAATACCCCTAACGCCCCGCTTCACTACTTCCGCAAGGAAGGTCCCGGGAAATTTGTCCGCTATGACGTAGGCGATTACAAGAGCCACGGCCTGGGCTTCGGCGATATCAACAACGACGGCCGGGGTGATTTCATCCTGCGGAACGGATGGGTCGAAAACAAAGGCAATAACCAGTGGGTTTTCCACCAGGATTTCGATCTGGGCAGGCACGCCAGTATCCCCATTATAGTGACCGACCTTAACGGCGATGGCAAAAACGACCTCATAGCCGGCACCGCGCACGACTACGGTATTTACTGGTACGAACAGCAGGTAAACGCCAACGGCAAACGCACTTTCAAACAACACCTGATCGACGACAAAGCTTCGCAATACCACGAGCTGGTCTGGACCGATATAACCGGCGACGGCAAGCCGGAGCTCATCACCGGCAAGCGGTACAGGGCGCACAACGACGGCGATCCCGGCGCGCATGACGATGTCGGACTTTATTACTTCACCTGGGACGGCAAAAAGTTTACCAAACACGTGATCGCCTACGGCCCTCCCGGCGTAGGCAAAGGCACCGGAATATTTATGCAGGTAGCCGATCTGAGGGGTACCGGCCGTAACGATATCGTAGTGGCCGGCAAAGACGGTCTCTGGGTGTTTTTCAATGAAGGGCCGGGGGGCCGGTAACACTGCCGGCCGGGAGCACCCCGCCTAAACCGGATATAAAATATCGATTTAGCTTAATAAAAACCCAAAATGCTTAGAAAAAGGCCGCTATCCATCCGGAGCGGATTGATCTGGATTTTACTGGCCGGGATTGTCGTCCGGCTCCATGCTCAGAACCAGGGTACTTTTGCTCCGGTGGAGCTCAAACACCGCGAGCGAGTGGTTTTTCTCGGCAGCTCGCTGTTTGAAAATGAACTGCCCAACGGCTACCTCGAGTTTGCGCTCGGCTCCCGCTGGCCTGATCGCGAGCTTACTTTCAGGAACCTCGGATGGACCGGCGATAATGTGTTTGCCGAAGCAAGGAGCACGTTTTCCACACCACCGACCGCCTACCAGCAACTGTTCCAGCAGATAAGAGCCGCCAGGCCTGACCACGTGCTGATCGCCTATGGTGGAGTGGAATCCCAAAAAGGCAGAGAAGGACTCGATCAGTTTACCCGCGGACTGGAAGCCATCATCGATTCGGTCGATGCGCTGGGCGCCCAAACGATCCTCTTGTCTACCATCCCGGTCAGGTTGGCCGGCACCCCCGAAAATACGCAGCTGCAGAATCAAAACCTGCAGCTTTATGCCGACGCCATATCAAAAACGGCGGCCAGGCGCGGCAAAAGATTCGTTGATCTCTACCGGCCTGTGCTGGCTAACAACGGCGAAATTTTCCTTGATAACGGTATACACCTTAATGCCCGGGGGTATTATTTCCTGGCGCAGGTTCTCGAAAAATCACTCGGATGGCCTGCCAGAGGCGAAAATGTAGTGATCAATATCAGCAAGGGATCGGCAACTGCCGCATCCTCCGCCAAGCTGCTGCCCGGCGAGAACGACAGGATCAGGTTCAGCGTAGAAGAGAAGGTCCTGCCCCTGCCCGTAACCGAACCAGGCAAAGCCGACTCCGAAGCAGCGCACACTTTCCGTATACAAGGACTGAAAAAAGGCTTTTATACGCTGTCAGAAAACGGCCGGCAGCTGGCGACAGCTTCCGCCGCCGATTGGGATAAGGGCATAACACCCGGCTACGGAGACTCATTTGTCCAGTCAGAAAAGATCAGTGATTTTATCGTAAAGAAAAATGATTTGTTTTTTCAGCAATACCGTCCGCTGAACAGAACCTACATACTTGGTTTCCGGGCGTATGAGCAGGGCAGGCATAAGCAAGGCCTCAAGGATCTCGATTTTATTATCACCTGGCTGGAAGGCCAGATCGACCTGCACCGCAAACCAGTAGTCAAAACCTATGAACTTAGTCCCGTGAAATGAAAATGAATATGACGCCCACCTCAGCTGCCTTCCGGGGTCTGTTTTTATTACCGGTTTTGCTGCTGACGACTTCATCCGTTTATCAGGATATTCGAAAGGAATATCCCGATCACGACCCCAAAAAACAACTTGAATCATTCAAAATTGCCGATGGGTTTGAAATTACGCTGTTTGCGTCCGAACCGCTCGTTGCGAAGCCCATCCAGATGAACTGGGATGCAGAAGGCAGGCTTTGGGTGATCAGCAGCACGGCATATCCTCACCTGAAGACCGGCGAGGAAGCCAACGATAAAGTATTTATCCTAGAGGATACCGACGGCGACGGCGTTGCCGACAAGTCGACTGTTTTCGCCGAAGGCCTTCTGCAACCGACCGGTATCCTGCCTGGCGACGGCGGCGTGTATGTCGCCAACTCCACTGAGATACTTCACCTGTCAGACACCGACGGCGACGGCAAAGCCGATACAAGAAGGAAAGTGCTCGGCGGCTTCGGAACTGCCGATACCCATCACCTTATCCATACCTTTCGGTGGGGGCCCGAGGGACGGCTCTACTTCAACCAGTCGATTTACATCCACAGCCATGTCGAAACTCCCTGGGGAGTAAGAAGGCTGGAGGGTGGCGGCGTATGGAAGCTTCAGCCCCATACCCTTGAGCTCGATGTGTATGCCAGAGGCCTGGTCAACCCCTGGGGGTTACGGTTCGATTCCTACGGACAGTCGTTTCTTACTG
>CAZLTN010000147.1:0-12246 GCA_964562455.1 uncultured Cytophagales bacterium | reverse complement strand
AGGAAATCGAATATCTTTGACAGCGAATAAAACATGATGACTGAGATAGGAATGTGTCTTCTGCCCGTTATTATTAAACCGGAAACAAATTTGCGTTCATTTGTTAGAAATATGAAACTCAGTAACATTTTAAGTCTTGGGATACTCGCTCTTTCACTCACCGGAGCACACGCCCAATTGCCGGGCTACGAAATTGAAGTGACAATGAAAGGCCTGCGCGACACGACCTGTATCCTGGGCCACTATAATCTCAAGGGTAATTCTTTTGTTTCCAAAGACACTGCCCGGGCCGACGCTCACGGCAAAATGGTTTTCAAAGGCGACTCCCTGCCCGGAGGAATTTACCTGGTTGTTCTGCCCGGTAACTCCAAATGGGCAGAACTCGTATATTCGGGCAGCGAGACACGTTTTTCCCTTTCTACCGATACTACCGACATTATTTCGGCCATGACGGTTTCCGGCTCGGAAGAAAACCAGTTCTATTACGAATTCCGTCAGACGATGGAAGCCAAAATGCAGGAGCTGGCCAAAGTATCGAAAGCGAACCCCAACTCGCCCGAAGCTGCAAAGATCCGGAAGGAAATAGAGGAGTACCAGAAAGGCCTCATTTCAAAGCGTCCCGATCTTCTTACCTCTAAATTCCTGAAAGCCGTCCAGACAATCGACATTCCGCCCGTCCCAAAGCTGCCAAACGGCCGGGACGATTCCACCTGGGTGTTTAACTATTACAAAAATCATTATTGGGACAACCTCGATCTCAATGACGATCGCATGCTCCGTACTCCCATTTTACAGGGAAAAATGGATCAGTATGTGCAAAACCTTGTCGTGCAGCAGGTAGATTCGCTCATCAAAGAAGCGGACGCGCTTATTGCACGTTCGCATAACAAAGACTTCAGGCAATTCCTGATCCGTTACTTTGCTTCAGAATATGAAAATCCCAAGACTGTAGGAACGGAAGGGGTGTTCGTCCATATGGCGGAAAAGTATTATTTATCGGGGGAGATGTCTCTCTCCGAAGATGGGAGGAAAAGGATCAGCGAAAGGGTAAAAGTACTGAAACCGCTGCTGGTCAACAAAACCTTTCCACCTCTTACCCTGTGGGACCCTCAGAAGAAGCCGTTCAGCCTTAAGGATATCCCGGCTGATTATACGGTTGTTTTCTTTTACTCTCCGACCTGCGGGCACTGCAGGGATTCCGCACCGGGTCTGATGAGCTTTTATGAAAAGAATAAAGCACAGGGAGTCAAAGTAATAGCCGTTGCCACCGAAAACTCCGATGAGGAGTGGAAAAAGTTCATCGAAAATCAGAAGACGACAGCCCTTCAGAACGGTTATGATTATAGCGGCCAGATCGATTTCAGAAACCAGTTCGACGTGCTTTCTACACCGACTATCTATATCCTCGACAAGCAAAAGCGCATAATAGCCCGTAAGATGCCTGTAGAGCAGCTTGACGATTTTCTTAGTTTTTACAAGAGGAAAACGGGAGCAAAGTAGGACCCGCTACCTCATTTTGGAACGTTTAACGAGGTAGGTCATCAGTATAGGATCGAGGCCTTCCGATATATCGGCCTCTATAAAATCGATCTTATACTGGCCGCATTTCAGCTTCAGATCGGTATAGTAGCTGTTCATCCTTTCGCGGTAATATTCACGTACCTGGCTTGGCTGGACTTTCACGCTTTCGCCGGTTTCGGTATCGATAAATTCATACGGGCGTTCTTCAAAGGAGAATTCCAGCTCAGTTTTCCGGTCTGTAACATGAAACAGCAGTACTTCATGCAGGTTATGCCTCAGGTGCTGCAGGGCAGAAAATACAGCTCCCGTATTTTCGAGGTCGTCAAACATGTCGCTGAACAAAATCACCAGCGACCGCTTGTGGATCCTCTCCGCTATCTCATGCAGCACCTCCGCTACCGCAGTTTTCTTTTGCGGTTTGGGCCGTTGAAGTAACTGGCTGAGCTCCAGCAATATTTTGTGAATATGCGAAGGGGTTGACTTAACCTGGGTCTGCGTCTCTATTGCATCCGAAAAAGTGCACAGGCTCACGGCGTCCTTCTGGCGTTGCAGCAATATGGCCAAAGCCGAAGCCGCCAACACGCTGAAGGTAATTTTCCCGTAGTTCTCTTCGGGATAATACATCGACGACGACGTATCTATCAGTAGGTGACCCCTGAGATTAGTTTCCTCTTCGTAGCGCTTTACAAAGAGCCTGTCGGTTTTCCCGTATACTTTCCAGTCGATATGACGGGTACTTTCCCCCGTATTATACAACCTGTGCTCGGCAAACTCTACAGAAAAACCGTGGAAAGGTGATTTATGCAGTCCCGTGATGAAGCCTTCCACCAACTGCCTGGCCAGGAATTCCAGGTTTCCATATTCCCTTACGGCTGCCAGATCCCAATTCTCTTTTGCCATTGCCGTCCCGGTTTCGATTCCTATCTAATTCATTCCTGCGTGAAACACCGCCGACAGCGCGTCCTTTTCTTTCTCGAAAAGCGTCCCTTCCGTCCCTACTACCCTGATTTTCACATTCCCGATCCCGGCGCTCATCATACCCAGCTTGCCTGCGGCAGCCTGGCTTATATCGATCATATGACGCTTTGTCCATGGCCCGCGGTCGTTAACCCTTACCACTACACTTTTACCGTTCTTGAGATTCACTACCTCCAGTAAGGTATTATGGGCGAAAGTACGATGCGCGGCTGTGAAATGTTTATTATGGAATACTTCTCCGAAAGCCGTTTTCTTTCCTTCAAACCGGTTGGAGTAATAAGAGGCTTTGCCGACAAAAAATTCATCCGGGGCGCTTTCGCCGCTGTTGGGAGAGGAGAAAGCAAGCAGTGCGGCCAAGCCTGCAAAAAAGGCGAAGTATGACATATTTTCAAGTGTTTACCGTTACCCAAACCCTGCAATCCTGCACAACAGATAGTCAAACTGCCGACAAATATATCAAAAAACTTTTCCGGTATGACGATTTGGGGAAGCAAGCCGTCCGGAGGTATCCTTCCAATGCTATAAATTCTCAGTGAAATACAACCTGCGCCTCAAATTAATCAGGCATTTCCGCAAATAAATTTTTTGCATTTCGCAAACTTCTCTAAATTAGCGTTCGGAAAGCATTTACATCAAATTTAAATTTAAGTGGAAGACAGAGAGAAAATCTACTCCAAAAGGGTTAGAGCAGGGAAACGCACCTATTTCTTTGATGTTCGCTCAACTCGCTCCAACGACTACTATTTGACAATCACCGAAAGTCGTCGCCACCAACAGGGTGACGGTTTCACGTATGAAAAACACAAAATGTTTTTATACAAGGAGGATTTCGACAAATTCGTAGAGGCACTGCAGGGAACTGTAGATCACGTTAAAAACGAGTTGATGCCCGAAGTTGACTTTTCGCAGTTCGCCCGGTCGGAAGAGCAGTACGATGAGGTGTCCGGGGAGTCGGGACTGAAGTGGGAATAACGGCGCCGCCGTTCGGATCGCATTCAGGTTATTGCCCTTGGATTCTCTCCAGGGGCTTTTTCCGTTATGGAGACTACCGGCCACCGAATTGAAATCCGGCGTTACGATATTGGCCGGAGCTGTCTAAAAAGTACACAAACTGCTGCGTTATTTTCGGAATTCGGTCTCAGTCACATACTAAGGTATGCTCCTTCAACCTCATCTTCAACGCCTTGCATTTTGGCACTTTTTAGACAGCCCTTTTACCGGTGAATTCCCGGATGCTCTCAGACTTCTTCCGTGCCTGCTGCCCGAATGTCAGTTTAAATGCCTAATTTTGCGGGCAAATTTTTAAACATTACGCTTCAGCGATCTGAGCCATGAGTCTACAGTGCGGTATAGTAGGGTTGCCCAACGTGGGTAAATCGACACTTTTCAACGCTATTTCAACCGGGAAGGCCGAAGCGGCCAACTACCCGTTCTGCACCATCGAGCCCAACGTGGGCGTGGTCACGGTGCCCGATGAGCGCCTGGAAGTACTGACCAGGCTTGTTAATCCACAGAAGGTATTACCTACCATTATCGAATTCGTAGACATTGCCGGCCTGGTAAAAGGTGCCAGCCAGGGAGCCGGCCTCGGCAATAAATTCCTGGCCAATATCCGGGAAGTAGATGCCATCGTTCATGTAGTACGGTGCTTCGAGGACGACAATATCGTACACGTAGAGGGTAGGGTAGATCCCGTTTTTGACAAGGAAATTATCGATGCCGAGCTGCAGCTCAAGGATCTTGAATCGATAGATAAAAAAATCCAGAGAATCGACAAAGCCGCCCGTGTGGGCGATGCAAAGGCCAAAGCCGAGCTGGAGATACTCAAACAGTACAAAAGCACGCTGGAAGCGGGTAAAAATGCACGCTCCCTGAATATCGATCCCAAAGACCGGGATGCTGCCATAGGCGACCTTCACCTTCTTACCGTAAAACCGGTATTATATGTGGCTAACGTCAATGAAGCTTCGATGCATTCAGGCAACCAGTATTCGGACAAACTGAAAGAAGTGGCAGCAGCCGAAAATGCGGAAGTGATCGTGCTATGCGCCGCTATCGAATCGCAGATCGCCGAAATAGATGATCCCGAAGAGCGGCAAATGTTCCTGGACGAGTTCGGCCTGGACAAATCGGGCCTCGACCGCCTGATCAGCGCCTCTTACAAGCTCCTGGAACTTATTACATACTTTACGGCAGGCGTAAAGGAGGTCCGCGCATGGACCATCCATAAAGGCTGGAAAGCCCCCCAGGCCGCCGGAGTGATCCACACCGATTTCGAGAAGGGTTTTATAAGGGCGGAAGTAATCAAGCTGTCCGACTATGACCTTTATAAAACCGAAGCTGCCGTGAAAGAAGCGGGCAAAATGGCGGTGGAAGGGAAGGAATACGTTGTGGAAGACGGTGATATCATGCATTTCAGGTTTAATGTTTAGCCCGGAAACGGCTGGTATCGGGCGATAGGTTATCGGGTTTGAAGTAACAGATCGGATATAAACTACCTGTCTTTGTAAGGAGGATAGGGTGGTTTTGGAACATAACCGCCTGATCCTGCGTTAAAATCTAGAATGATGACCGTTTTCCGTATGAAACTCCGACTAGCCATACTCTCCTTTTCAATCCTTCTGAGCCTGCGGGCTTTTTCCCAGGATGCCTACAACCGGGTAGAAGCACTGGAAAGCGATGAGCTCCTTATCAAACAACGGGGGACGAGGCTCGTCACAAAACCCGGGGAAAGGTACCTTATTATCGACCATTCATCTTTTTTCGGCGGGTATCAGCGCTACCGGTACTTCCCGGGAGAAAATATCCGTTTCCGGCTGAAAGACTCCGGAACGAAATTTAACGAGCGGATAGGGGAAATTACAGACACTACTTTCACTTTTGTTCTTGTCAACGAAGCTATTGGCAGGATGGAGCACCGGGAAGTTGCCCTGGGAGACGTCCGGATGATCAAGACAACAAATCGCATTCCCTGGGTATCGGAGGGAAGTTTCATGCTCCCGTTGGCAGGATTGATCTATGTCGGCGCCGATTTTTTCAACAAGGGAATGGACGGAAAAAGATTTACTACCGACAGGCAGACCTTATGGGTCGGCGGGGGATTGATCGCCACCGGGCTGGTTTGCTATAAATTCACCTTCCACACCATCAGAATCGGGAAGAAAAATCAGCTCAGGGTATTGAAAACCTACTGATCGTGCTTATCTCTGAACTCCCTTCCGGAGCTTCTCTCTTATTTTCACTTCGCTCCATTGGGAGGAAACCCTGCAAAGAAGAATCACGCAGGATATTTGGCTTTCAGAATTTTTTAATAATTTTAAAAAGTCTGTAATCCTTTCACTCCTTGAGGGTTGAGGTTTCTATCCTTTATAAACCAATTGTATTCTTCGTCCTATCACTATGAAACTATTTTCCCGCCGGTCATTCCTTCATTGGTCAGCACTTTCAATTCCTTTTGCCGGCTGTGCAAAAGCCGGCGCTCCGGTAAGAAAGCCCCTTGTGATATCTACCTGGGATTCGGGCAGGACAGCCAACAGTGCCGCGTGGACCGTTCTTACAAACGGCGGAAGGGCGTTAGACGCGGTTGAAGCTGCCGGCATTGCAATAGAAAATGAGCGGAGCTGCTGCGTAGGGCTCGGTGGCAACCCCGACCGGGACGGCTTCGTGACGCTGGATTCCTGCATTATGGATGATAAATCCAATATAGGGTCGGTTGCTTTTCTTGAACGAATTAAGCACCCGGTTTCCGTGGCCAGGAAAGTAATGGAAACAACTCCGCATGTTATGTTGGTAGGCACTGGCGCTCAGCAGTTTGCCATAGCAAATGGTTTTCCGCTCGAGCCGGAAACGTTGTCGGACGAAGCGCGCAGGAGTTACGAGAAATGGCTTAAAAAAGCGGAATATAAACCCGTTATCAATATTGAAAACCTGAAAACTGATACACCTGTAAATACTCCCGTACCCGGGAAGTTGGAAAACGGCGATTTTAATCACGATACCATGGGCACCCTCGCTCTCGACACCGCAGGAAATCTTTCAGGAATGTGCACAACCAGCGGGATGGCATTTAAAATGCGGGGCAGGGTAGGCGACTCTCCGATTATCGGGGCCGGTCTTTTTGTCGATAACGAGGTTGGCGGCGTAACCTGTTCGGGACAGGGAGAAGAGGTGATCCGGGTCGCAGGATCGCACCTTGTAGTCGAGTTTATGCGCAATGGCGACAGCCCGTATGAAGCCTGCAAAAAAGCCGTGCTGAGAATTGTTAAAAGAGACGAAACCCGTGCCAAAGAGTTTCAGGTCGGTTTTATTGCGGTTAACAAGTCAGGCGAGACCGGGGCATTCTCCGTCCAGCCGGGATTTAACTATACGCTTACCGTAGAAGGGGAGGAGAATAAGGTTTTTATGGCGGAGAGCTATTTTTCGTAAATTTCGGGAGAGCCGCATTGGTCTTGCATCACCCGGGAAATCTCACCACCCCGAAGCCAGCACATCCACGATATGCAGGGTTTTCAAGGCATGGTTATTCCGCCTTATATATCCTTCCAGCTGCATCAGGCACGAAAGATCTGTCGAAATAATATAATTTGCCCCGGCAGCAACTGCATTTATTACTTTCTGCTCCGCCATAGCTGCTGAAATAGACTCAAATTTCACGGCAAAAGTACCCCCGAAGCCACAGCAGACCTCACAATCATCAGTTTCACTGAGCTCCAGTCCTTTCACATGCTGGAGCAGCTCCCGGGGAGCATCTTTAATGCCGCATTCCCTCAACGCGCCGCAGGCATCATGGTACACCGCCCTGCCCTGTAATTCGGCACCGACGTCTTTTATTCCAAGCACTTTGGTAAGAAACTCGGTAAACTCGAAAAGCTGCTTCTGAACCGGATGAAGCCCGTTCTGCAACTTGTCAAAATAGTTACGCACAAAACCCGTACACGATCCGCCCGGTGCTACGATGTAGTCCCCGGTGTCGAAATCACCGGCAAACTTTGCAGCAACCGACGCACACTCATCCCAATAGCCTGCGTTGAAAGCCGGCTGCCCGCAACAGGTTTGTTCCGGGTTATAGTGAACGGTACACCCGCATTTTTCCAGAATCCTGACCATATTCCAGGCAGTATCAGGATACAGTTGGTCCACAAAACAGGGAATAAATAACTGTACTCTCATAATTTGTCTAGCGGATAGTCCGGTCAAGATGAACAAATCCTCCGTCAACATGTATCAGTTGCCCGGTGGTATGACTGGACTTTTCCGATAGCAGGAAAGCTACCATCGCAGCGATTTCTTCGGTAGTCGTCATCCTTTTTTCCAGCGGTATCACCGATTCTATGGCGACACGCTTTGCTTCAGGATCAGGAAAAGTATTGATCCATTTAGCGTAAAGCGGTGTCCAGCAGTCAGCTACTATCAGCGCATTTACGCGTATGCCATATTTGAGAAGTTCTACGGCCCACTCCCTTGTGAGCGCGTTACGTCCCCCGTTAGACGCAGCGTAAGCAGAAGTCCCTCCCTGGCCCGTTTCTGCAGTCCGGGAGCCAATATTGACGATCGATCCTTTCGATGCTATCAGGGCAGGCAACGCAAAATGCGCCATCAGGTAATAGTGCACCAGGTTACGGTGAAGACTCTCCATGAACTTTTTATAGCTCCCCTTCTCCAGGCCGACCCCATCGTTTACACCTGCATTATTTACCAATCCGTCGATGCGGCCAAACCTTTCCAGGACAGTATCTACTGCTTTTTTATTCTCCCCGGGACGGGTAAGCTCCGCGACAACCTGGAAGGCCTCCATGTTGCTCTTTTCAATTTCTGACACCAGCCTCCGGTTATCTGCTTCATCCCGTCCTACAATCACGGGAATGGCTTTCTCTTCGGCCAGGAATCTCACAATTCCTTCGCCAATCCCTTTTGCCCCTCCGGTTACAATTATTACTTTTTTGTCTAGTCCGAGATTCATAGCTGTATAATTTTTGATTGACAACCCGGTTGATCCGCAAGGATTTTCCTTTCGTTGTTCACGAGCAGGAAGAGATACACCTCAACGGGGCCATGTACACCCCTGACCAACGTTTTCTCTATATCGCCGGTACGGCTGGGCCCTGACGCGAAAAAAATGGCGGAAGGAAGATTTGCTCCGTACCGTTGAATAACCTGCCCGATCCCGTCTCCGACATCGTCAACCAGTTGATCGGCCGAGGCTACGACTATATGCACAGGCGTATATACCGTAAGCGCACGGCCATACTCCTGCGCAGCGCTCAGCACAATTGTCCCGGTACGCGCCACCAGGCATTCGCAGCCCGTAACAACTGCAGAGACAGCTTCTGGCGTTTCATTCACGTCAAAAGAGAGATCACCGAGGCCGGAATCTTCATTAAATGATGCTGCATCACAGTAAAGATGCTGCCATCCGTTCGCCTTTCTCAACTCCGCAAGCCTTTCCAGAAGGGTACTTTTTTCCCGGCAAACCTCCAGCTTTCCGTCTATAGCAGCAAATTCTGCAGAGAACTTTTCGAGCAGGCTCATACTGTCTGTCCTACAGAAAACCTCACCGGTACTTTCTATCGTACTGCCGCCGGGCGACTCCTTTTCCTCAGTCTCCTTCAATGCTTCCCGGATCTTTTCCAGTATGTTGTTCCGGGCAGAAAAATTATCCATTCAAAACCAAATTGCTGATACTTATTTTCCGGTGCTAACCTGATTCATTTTCTCTTTCCACTGCCTGCTAAACGACTTCCCGGCAAAAACCGGCAGCTTCCGGTGATCGCCCCACTTCGCGGAAAACAGCCTGTTTATTACGATATTTTTCACTTTTCCTCCCACTGCGTCGAGTAGGCGGCGGTCTTTACTAACAATTTTCCATCCTTTCCAGGCGACTTTTTCCAAATTGCTGTCATGACGATCAGCGACAGCTTTCCTCCGGTTATGAAGGAGCAAGCGATGAAGGTCAATCCTGACGGGGCATACCTCTGTACAAGCTCCGCACAAAGAAGATGCATAGCTCAGATGCTTATTTTCCTTCATCCCCTGTAAATAAGGGGTAATGACGGATCCTATCGGGCCGCTGTAGGTAGTGCGGTACGTATGGCCGCCTATATTTTTGTATACAGGGCAAACATTGAGGCATGCCCCGCAGCGGATACAGTGTAAGCTTTCCCTCGCAATAGGGTCGGCGAGAATACCGGTTCTCCCGTTATCCAGCAGGATTACATACATTTCATCCGGACCGTCAACTTCGCCCTGCTTCCTGGGACCGGTAAATACCGAGTTGTAAACCGCAATTTTCTGTCCTAAGCCGTGAGTAGCCAGAAGCGGCCAGAACAGACCGAGATCTCTTACCGAAGGCAGCACTTTCTCAATACCCGTAACGACGATATGAGTAGACGGGAAACTGGTTGTAAGACGGGCGTTCCCCTCATTTTCGGTAATGGCGATACCTCCGATGTCGGCCAGTATAAAATTAGCGCCGGTAATTCCTACTTCCGCCTCCCGGAACTTTTGCCTCAGCTTTTCCCTCGCCGCGAGCGTCAGCTCTTCGGGCGTCAGCCCGGGCGGAACATTCAATTTTTCGTGGAAAAGCAGGGCTACTTCTTCTTTACTCTTATGCATGGACGGCGCCACGATATGATATGGGGGCTCGCCTGCCAGCTGCTGGATATACTCTCCCAGGTCTGTTTCCACCACCTCGATACCTTTTTCTTCCAGAAAAGGATTGAGACGGATCTCTTCAGTCACCATCGATTTGCTTTTTACAACGACAGAAGCTCGTTTCTCCCTGCAGATCTCGGCTATCGCATCGAGCGCCTGCTGTACATCCTCGGCCCATATCACCTTCCCTCCGGCTTTGGTGAAATTGGATTCGAATTCCAGGAGATAGTGATCCAGTCGGGCAATTGCATTCGTCTTGATATTGGCGGCCTGTGCCCGGGCCTTATCAAGGTCTGCAAATTGCTCTTTCCCTTTTCTAAAAGCGTCGTCAGACTGCTTCAACACCCGATTGATAATCGCCCGGTGCGTAAGATCCGCCGTCTTTGCCTTGCTCTCTACCTGGAAAACCTTTTCCCGCGATGTCATATTCAGACTACGTTTCAGTTAAAAACCATATACAGACCGGCCATAATGGCGATCAGGATTCCCGACAGCACCTTGTAGCCGGCCAGTCCTCTCCAGCCCGGCTGCCGCAATGGCTCCAGGGGAGAATTCCAGTAAAGTTGCCTGCTTTCTGCCGTGTGCCTGACCGGAAACACAAGAGACAAAACCACCTGGAAAGCGACACAAAAACAGAACAGGTAAAAAGCCGTCATCATAAAGGGAATCTTCCCGGGGAGCGACAAGGGATACAATTTACCCCAGGCATAAACCAGAACTCCCGAAAAAGAACCAGCCCACAGCGTATACTGGGCCGAAAGCGCGGATGCTTTCTTCCAGAACACTCCCAGGAGAAAAACACAGGTGATAGGCGGCGCAATGTGTGCGATCACATCATTGAGCCCTACAAACAGACTTTCATACAGGTTGAGCAAGGGCAGAAGCGCGATCGAAACGCCGAGCGCTATCCCAGCCGAAACACGTCCCCAGAAAACCAGGCGTTCGTCTGTTATGGCCGGCCGGTTTCGTTTCACCAGATCGAAACTGACCAGTGTAGCGATCGAATTGAGCGCTCCTGAAACCTGGCTCATCAGGCCCGAGAGCAGCGCGGCCACGACTATCCCGGCCAGACCTGTCGGCAGCAACTGTGAAATCATCAGGGTGTAGATCCCTTTGCTATTGACTGTTTTTTCACCCTGCTCCGATATCATTGTTACCGACTCCAGGTTTAGGAGGCCCTTGTGGGCGAGTGCGTAGGCAAACAAACCCGGCATGACGAAGATAAAAACAGGCAGTATTTTAATAAATCCGCAGAAAAGCGCCCCTGTTTGGGCGTGGTTCCGGTCGCGCGCACCCAGGACCCGCTGCACGATCGTCTGGTCCGCACACCAGTACCAGATCCCTAAAACCGGGTATCCCAGGAAGACAGCATACCAGGGCATCCCGTCAGGATCACCTTGCGGGCGCAGCATAGAGATTTTTTCCAAACTTCCTGTTGACTGCAGCACTTCGGTAAGCTGCTGCCATCCACCCAGTTTTACCCATGACACCGCAGTGATAACCAGCGCCCCGAAGACCAGTACAACGGTCTGGACCGATTCAGTCACCACCACGGCCTTCAGTCCGCCGATAACCGTATACAAAGCCACGAGCACCGAAATAACGGTTACGCTCACATACATATTGATGCCAAGGAGCGTTTCCAGGACGATGCCACCGGCAAGGAGAGAAAAGGCGATATGGATAATGATCGCCGATACGACAGAGACGATCGTCAGCCAGTCGCGACAGGCCCGGTTATAGCGCCTTTCCAGGAAATCGGGCAGGGTAGCTACACCCGATTTTATATAAAAAGGCACGAAGAACAATGCCAGCAGGATCAGCGTAAAGGCCGCCATCCACTCGAAATTACCATTCAGCAGCCCTGTATCAAAGCCCGACTGGGCCAGGCTCACCAGGTGGATGCACGATATATTGGTCGCGAAGAGCGCCAGCCCGATGGTCGGCCAGCGAAGCGATTTCCCCGCGAGGAAATAATCCGTAGATGCGCCTTCTTTCCCCGGTTTATTCCTATTTATCCCGGCACGCAGCCCGATCCAGACAATAACGAGGATATAAGCGATGCATATTAAAAGGTCGGGGGTGCTGATCACGTTT